>NZ_JBHSRI010000014.1:0-2073 GCF_042658845.1 Paenisporosarcina macmurdoensis | reverse complement strand
TGATCATTTTTGATTTCTCTTTATGTATTTAATTGATATCACAGTAGCAATGATTGCAACCATAACAATACTAAGTGGATACATAAGCTGTAACAGTAAATTGTGATCAGGACTCGTAATCCAACCAAAGTACTCCTCAGACAACGTATAAAAAACATAAAAGTACATAATAAACACAAAGATGTTTAAAAATTTCCCCATAAATTAAGACATCTCTCTTTCCATTTGCTAATTTATCTTGTTCAACTAACCTTCTTCGTTAGTTGAATAAGGTCTTCCAAGTATGGCCGATGATATCGCAGCCCCTGCAGGTCCAATGCATCGCATTATTTACGACTGGAAGTCGCCCAAAAACAACCGATTTTCTCAGGGTGTGTAAATGGGCACTCTCACTTGAATCGGATGCTGCTACTCCAAATAAAAAAGTCCTCTTATTTCGTGGAGGACTTTTCTTACTGTTCGCTATTCACCCGTTCATTTCCTCTTCAATTTCTTCAGGAGACTTACCAAGACTTTCGAGCAATGCGCGTTTCTTTTCTTGATATTCTTCAGTCACTACGGTTGCAACTGTCTCTTCTTTAGATGTATTCCTTTCGTGAAACCAATTAGGAATAACTTCTTGTCTTCCAGTTGATCGGCTGCCTTTTTGTAATTCATTAAAACTAATCTTATCGCCCGAAACATGTTGCTGTAATGCTAATTTAAGTTTTGCTCTAATAAAACCTAAGGGATTACTGACAGTTGAATCATTATTGACGTATTTCACGAGCAAACTCAGTTCATATTCAGCCTGTTCTTGCCAAACTGTAAGTGCAGTTGCGTAAATATCAGCAAAGTAAGCTTTATCAAATTTGTAGCTTTTTGTTGAGCCATTCAGTCGTTCGCGAATTTCATTTATGGAAGGTGCCTGTAGTTCTTTCTTTGGCTTTTCAGGTAATCGAATTTCTTTTTCTTTGAAATGCTGAATGGAAAACTCTATTTTATCTACTTTCCGTCCTTTTTTAAGTTCCTTGATAGTAATATGTAAGTCTGTTTTTTCGTTAATTTCGTTAATAGCAAAAGATAACACCCTGTGTTTGAAATTCCCGTAAAGACTATATGTTTTCGTTGTTGCCCCTAATTTTTCACGCAAACTTTCTACTGGACATTCCCAATATCCAAGATGTTGCCATTTCTTCATCAATTCGTACAAACGAATGGAATAGGTACTTTTCAGAGACAGAATATTACTCAACCGATAAGACGTAAATGCGTTTTTTAATTGTAAGAGGTACGGCAAAAGTTTTGGTGAAAAAGACAAAGCAATAACGCCTTCTCCTTTGATATAGTCAGCACTTGAAATCCAATTCGCCAGTATCCAACCTCCATCATCTTTAGGGATCTCAATGCTCTTTGACATAAGTTCTTTCGCGATTTCTTTTATTTCAGTGTAATGTTCTCGACCAGAAAGCCCTAACAACTCATGAAATTCACGAATCGAAATGCGATAATCCATGAAGTCTTTGTCAGTCGGTTGAATCATACTCACCATAGTCAGTACTATTTTTTGTTCTCTTGCCGTTAATGGCTTCAAATGACGAGCTTCAATCAGATTATTAGATTGTGTAACCATATAATTTCCTTGCAAATAAAATCTCCCCATCCTTTTATTACTAGACTTATGTATTTGTAATACTACTATCAATATAAACCACTCAAACACACTGTGTAAAGTTATTTATTACGCTATTATCAATCGAAGTAATAGTTCGAATCGAAAATGTAATAGTTTGAATCGAAAATGTAATAGTTAAGGAATCGAAAATGTAATAGTTCGAATCGAAAATGTAATAGTTTGAATCGAAAATGTAATAGTTAGACCTCAAAAAACCAGTCATACCAATGCCTCAAGGGCTGCCTAAAACAGTTAAAACAAAGTACTTTAAACAAAAGATATAAAAACAACAACAAACAACGTGCGCGAGAAACTGGTGGTGGTGGAAAATGAAATTCATTAAAAACTTTTCCAAAAGAAAAAGCCCCTCTCAGGACTCTCTACAAAACTATCAGTCTTCTATGATTCTGAATGTGCCT
>NZ_JBHSRI010000013.1:0-1649 GCF_042658845.1 Paenisporosarcina macmurdoensis | reverse complement strand
CAAACAACGTGCGCGAGAAACTGGTGGTGGTGGAAAATGAAATTCATTAAAAACTTTTCCAAAAGAAAAAGCCCCTCTCAGGACTCTCTACAAAACTATCAGTCTTCTATGATTCTGAATGTGCCTAAAAACGATTCTATGATACCTAGAATCGTTTTTAATCGTTTTTATTGGAATTTGTAAGCACAATCATTATAACTACCTTAAAAGAGCTTGTACGGCTTTTTAGAGGTTGTGGAATGTAATCGATATATGCTGGTAATCAAAAACGGATTTCGTAGCCACTTTTCCAGTATTTCGAGACCTATCTCTCTAAATCCAACTCTTGTTTCTTACCGCGATTAATCGATTTTTCTTGTTCTCTTTTTTGTTGGAGTGTTTCTCTCATGCCCTCAGCGCCTGGACGTTCATCATCTGGTATGTACTGGTCAAATTGTTCTTTTTTCAAAACATCCGGACCAAATGTCTGTTCCAACACACCGGTTCGAACATGGCCTACATACGCTTGCATCTTTTCCTTGGCCATTCCCAAACCCTTGGTAGCGTTGAATTTAATCGCTTCGAGAGTCATTTTTAAATAATCGACGAGTTTTTCATAGGTGTTGATCGCCTGTTTTAATTGCCTATTTTCATCCATCAATCGCTTTTTTTGCTCGACAAGGGTTGAATTTCGTTCGTTCAACATGTCGATGCGAACCTCTAACTTTTCAACCTTGCGTAAAAGACCCTTATTTTCCCTTTTAAGCCCCTCTGATCCTTTAGCGAGGGATTTAATCGTTTCATAGTCTTCCGACGAAATTTCGATGGTTCTAGCGCCATTTAAACCCATCTTCGCTTTGAGGTCACGCTTGTCTTTTACAGGGATGCTATCAACTTGTTGCTCGACCTCGTACACTTTCGTCACGTCTTGTAACTTGGTTTCCAGGTCTTTGACTTGCTGATCCAGCGTATTTGCCTTGAATTTCTGTGTTTCAATGTGTTCACGCTTCGAACCTTTTTCGCCACGCTCGATGTCAAATCCAAGCTTTTGCATGTGTTTGGGAAACTCATCTTGAATCCAAAGCAGCTCTTGTCTGTTGAATATGTTTTTGCCTTGTAACTTCCCGTCCCGCATCGGGACGATGCCTAAGTGAAGATGGGGGGTGCGCTCGTCATTATGTACCGTGGCATACGCTACATTTTGTTTTCCGTATCGTTCCGAAAACAAGGTGCAGCTCTCCTCGAAAAATTGTTTTTGTTTATCCGGAGTCAGCTTGTCGAAAAAAACGGTATCACTGGTAATCAATAACTCATTGACCAAGACCGCATCTTTTCGTGTTTTTCGTTCCCCTATTTTTTGTGACCCAATAATTTCTTTGACTCGCTTGTTGTAATCAATCTTTTCCGCGTTCACCAAATCGTAATTTAAATGCCGATTAGCTGGATCAATATCGGGGTTGGTTCGACTCTCTTTTTCTCGTTGATTATGAAATTGAATTCCCTTCACATCATGTGATTTTATCTTCACCATTCGAGCGACTACAAAGCTCATTCGATTCCCTCCGATCACGAGATTTACCGGCAACACTTCCAAGAAAAGTATAACACACTATACTTTACATGCGTAAAGGTGTGCTCTCCGAGGGTGAGTGCAGGGGTGACTTCCTCCT
>NZ_JBHSRI010000012.1:0-33060 GCF_042658845.1 Paenisporosarcina macmurdoensis | reverse complement strand
CAGGATCAAACTCTCCATAATAGGTGAGTCGATTAGCTCGACTTTGTTGCTGGCGTCAAAAATTTGACGTTTATAATGAACAGTTAAGTTCAAGTTTGTTTTCGATACCAACAGGTGTCGGCGTAAAAAAACGTTTGTGCTTCCGGCACCGAAGTGCGTTCCGCTTGTTAGTTGACGTTTTGCTGTTCAGTTTTCAAGGTTCATGTGTTTGCGTCACTGTTTCAACAGCAACTCTTATATCATATCAAATCTTCATTGTTATGTCAACAAGAAGTTTTGCTTATTCATTTACTTCGTTGCGCTTAAATCAGCAACTTAATAAATATATCAGTCTGGCTTATATAAGTCAACACTATTTTCAAATAAAGTTATAGGAATATAGAAATGGTTATGACACTAGCTATTCCTGGCACTCCTAAGAAGGCAATGAGCAAACCAGATACGATGTTGATTGGTACGAATAAACCGAATTGACTTGCAATCAGATTGATTGCAAACAAGATAACAAAAGCAAACGCCACTCTAAACCACCAAATAGAGATCGCCTCGATTACTCGTCCTTTTGATGCTTTATTAAGTAATAAAAAAAGAAGTACTGTTATACCAATCAAATAAAGAGCCAATTTCATGTAGCTTCTCCACCTCTCATAATAAGTTATCTCTAACTATATGAAGGGATTGGTATAACATATACTTCATTTCAGAAGGATTTTTCGTATTCGTGCTTCTTTATATAGAAAGAAGTGCTTACTTTCAGCAATTTTACGTTGCACAATAATCGTCAAATCGTAGTCATCTATTAACGCTTCAATGTTCTGCGCTTGCTGCCATTCTTCTTTTGTTTCTTTCATTAAAGAAACAAACTTCGCATCGAAGTCTTTTTTTAGCTTTGCCTTTTTGAAAAACATCGGACAGCTAGGCCTCCTCTTTAAAACTCACGTCGGCCTTCTAGCGCTTTAGACAAAGTGACTTCATCTGCATATTCTAAATCTCCGCCTACTGGAAGCCCGTGTGCAATTCGT
This sequence comes from Paenisporosarcina macmurdoensis, assembly GCF_042658845.1. Lineage (NCBI taxonomy): Bacteria > Bacillati > Bacillota > Bacilli > Caryophanales > Caryophanaceae > Paenisporosarcina > Paenisporosarcina macmurdoensis. The sequence goes on along the minus strand of NZ_JBHSRI010000012.1, from coordinate 32,038 downwards.
GTTGTACGAATCCCCGACGGCTTTACAAGCCTTGAAATATACATAGCAGTTGCTTCGCCTTCAATCGTAGGATTAGTTGCCAAAATTAATTCTTCCACTCGTTCGTTTTGTAATCTCTTCAACAAAGGTGGCACGTTGATATCTTCAGGTCCTATTCCATCCATTGGAGAGATAGCACCATGAAGCACATGATACAACCCTTTGTAATCTCTCATTTTTTCCAAAGCAATGACGTCTTTCGTATCTTGGACCACACAAATAACCGTGTCATCGCGTTGTGTATCTTGGCAAATATGGCAAGGATCGATATCTGTAATGTGACCACATATTGAGCAGTAACTTAAATTTCGTTTAGCATCTACTAGTGCTTTTGCAAATTCGAGTACTGTGTCTTCCTTCATAGTTAGCACGAAAAATGCCAGACGGGCCGCAGTTTTTGGCCCAATACCTGGCAATTTCATGAAACTATCAATCAATTTCGATATCGGTTCAGGATAATGCATGTGATTTCCTCCTAGAACATGCCAGGGAGGTTCAATCCTTTCGTGAATTGTCCCATCGTGGAGTTCGTTGTTTCTTCCGCTTTTTTCATTGCATCGTTTGTTGCGATAACGATTAAATCTTGTAACATTTCAATATCTTCAGGATCAACGACAGTTACATCTAGTGCTACATTAACTACTTCTTTGTGTCCAGAGACAGTTACTTTAACCATCCCTCCGCCAGCAATACCTTCAAAATGTTGAGTTCCCAATTCTTCTTGAGCCTCAGCCATTTGCTTTTGCATTTTTTGCATTTGTTTCATCATACCTTGCATATTTCCCATTCCACGCATATTAATTTTCCTCCCTAATCATCATGTATTTCTACAAATTCTTTACCAAACAGCTTTTCTGCTTCTACTATCAAAGGGTCTTCAGTAGCCGCTTTCTCTTCTTTCATGAAACTCAACATTTCTTCTGCTGCGTGTTCTGTCTCATTCATTTCAGATGGTACATCCGAATTTGAATCCGTTGTCTTCAATCCTTTGTGACGAATAAACTCTTCACGGATAGTAATCCAAGGTTCTTCTGGAACAAACAAAATCTCATACATTTTCCCTGTTAAGTTCATTAATAATTGAGAAAAGGCACTAGAGAAAGTCTGATTATCAGCTGCCATTTGGCAATGAATATCATATTTAAATTTTAACACAAATGCACTATCAGATGCTGCAACTGGTTCTGCCTCATTTAAAAGAGCGGCGTGTGATTTTTGCAACTGATTCATAATCGTAGTCCAGTGTGACTTGATTAGTTGAATATCTTGTTTCGTCGCAGTTTTCAATACTTCTTGGATTCGCCCAGATGGTGGCTTGTAACCTGTTTGTGTTCTTAAGCGTTGGCGTTTTTGAGATTCACTAGCTTGCGGGGTTTGTCCACCATTAGATGTAACTCCCTGCTTAACTTGTTGTTCAAGTGCCACTACCATTTGTTCTAGATGCGCAATTTTCTCTTCAAAATGACTTAAATCAACCACTTGTTGAGAGTTGCTTACTTTTACTTGTGACATTTTTAATAATGCTGTCTCTAAATAGACTTTTGCGTGATTGGAGTAGCGCATTTCTTGTTGAGTAGCAGCAAGGATTTCGATGTAACGATACAGCTTATCTACTGGGAACTGATGTGCAAGTTCTTTAAATTTCTCTTCACTTGATGCAAGTTCTAATAATTCATCAAGTGAAGGAGCTGTGTTCATTAATAGTAAGTCACGGAAGAAAGTGATTAAATCTTCCGTTAAACGAACCGCATCTTTGCCTTCCTTCATTAACTCTTCTAAAAGAGTCAATACTTTACCAACATCTTTTGATAGTAATGACTCTGCTAATTGATAGAAGATTTCTTGACCAATTGAACCCGTCACCAGAAGCGCGTCTTCAACTGTCATCTCTTCCCCACTAAATGACACGACTTGATCAAGCATACTTAGCGCATCACGCATTCCACCAGATGCTGCTTGCGCAATGACTTTTAACGCTTGATCATTTGCTGGAATTCCTGAATCAGTTAGCACTACATTCATACGGTCTACAATATCCGTAGCCGTAATTCGCTTAAAGTCAAAACGTTGGCATCTAGAAATAATCGTCAAGGGTAATTTATGAGGCTCAGTTGTTGCTAAAATAAACACTACATGTGACGGTGGTTCTTCAAGTGTTTTCAACAATGCATTAAAAGCACTATTAGACAGCATATGCACCTCATCGATGATATACACTTTATAGCGTGAATTTGCAGGAGCAAATCGAACTTTTTCAATAATATCGCGAATTTCTTCTACACGCGAATTGGATGCAGCATCAAATTCTATTACATCTGTATTTGAACCATTTGTAATACTTTTACACGTTTCGCATTCATTACATGGTTCTGAAGCAGGTCCTCGTTCACAATTTAATGCTTTCGCAAAGATTTTTGCCGCACTTGTTTTACCAGTTCCCCTTGGTCCATTAAACAAATACGCATGTGTTGTTTTATTATAAAGGAGAGCATTTTGAAGGGTTTGTTTCACATGTGCTTGACCCGACATTTCCGCAAATGATTGCGGTCGGTAAACACGATAAAAAGCTTGATACGCCAACTGATTTCTCCCCTTATTGTGTGATTTTAAACAGTCCTTTAATTATAACATAATGTGATTCCTCAAGCTCTTTGAAAACTGAAAGATTGTCGAACAAAAAAGGTGTTTGTTCGCATGAATAGCGAACAAACACCTGAATAGAAATATGTATGCCGTGCACCTTCCTTCGACTGACATACATAAGCGGAACCTCTGTCGTTAGCTCAGTTTAGGCAACCCTGCGGCACATGAGTAATTCCACTTAAGGCTGCTTCCTTCCGGACCTGACCTGATTCACGGGTACCCATTGCGCAAGACCCAGACGTCAACACTACGTGCAAAAGTCAGACCCTACATATAAACAGCCTTAGAGAAGGAGTTCAGTCTCGCTAGAGCGGATTGCGAGTTACAAGACACCGCTAACTCCCCACCTAGCACGGCATTTATAAGTATACTTACTTTGCACTCAAAAATCAAATGGTACTTTTTGATAAACTTAAAGATTCCTTTAAAATGTTGTTGGTCTACTAGTAACAAACGTGTTTATTCAGAGTGGTACTGTCTAAGTTATAGACAATTTTTTAATTGAAAAAATCAAATTCCCTCTTTAATTTATAAAGTTAATGCTCCTGGCATTTTAAGTTTAAGTGCTAAACTCTGATTGTGTATCTGATAAAAGATGCAATATTTAAACTTTAATTTTATCCGATGTTCTTGTTGACTTTGTTTTTTGGACATGATAAATTATAGTCTGTTGACACGGAGGTATACCCAAGTTTGGCTGAAGGGATCGGTCTTGAAAACCGACAGGGGAGTAAAATCCCGCGGGGGTTCGAATCCCTCTACCTCCTCCATTTTTTCAACAAACACGCGCATATAGATGGAGATTGTAATTCGTTACTAACGTAACGAATTTTCTTCTAACATAAATAGTTTGAATATTAAGAAGGCGGCTCACTTGAGTCGTCTTTTTTGATATCAGCTCGTCCATTTCTCATAATACTTGGAGGTCTTTCCATCCATAGGAAACTTCCTCTACTGATAATTCTTCTATGCATTTAGCGTCCAAGTAAATTCCTCCCATTATTTCGTAAAACGTTCTTGCTGGGTTGTCTTTCAAGACCCATACAATCATGTTGGAAAATCCCTCGTTTTTTAGTTCTTCTGCAAATGCCTTCAGCATTTCACGACCTATTCCTTATTTTGAACTTCCTCGAGTAAATAAAACGAATACAGTTCGGCGTCGTATTTATCTGCTTCTCCCCTATTTTCACCACCATCTATGAACCCTATTATTTGTTGTTTATCATCTTCTGCTATTAGTATTCGATATTTTTCTGAAGGATTCTCTAATCTTTCCCTCCATCTCTTTATTCCACTTTCGATAGTCAATTTTTTCAAAAAATCATCTGAAATAATTCCTTTATAGGTTGAATTCCATGAATTAATATGTACTTTAGCAATACCTTCCACATCTTCTAGTGCTGCTTTGCGAATTTGACATTCCATTGACTCACTTCCTTTTTGAAATGTTATTTACTCTTATAAATTTCTAAATAAGATACATTTATCCTCTAATGAAGATTTCTCTCATCCTGAAACTTAAACAAAACCACAATCGTCAAATGGAAGAAATAAGGAGGAATCCAATGAAAAGTAAATCATTTTTGCTTGCACTCTTATTTTTATTCTTAGGGTCATCATTTTTTTGGGCAAACAAATCTTCTGCAGATTGGGCTTATTCGTTTGTAGTATGGGATGGGTTTATTTACGTAGTTAGTGATGAAGTGGTCGGGCAAGTAGATCGAGAAATTGGGGAAGTGACTAGGTATTCCGATATGGAGGGAACGTATTCAGGAAATTTTTCAAATACTTATCGTAAGGGTACTAAGTATTTTTCAATAGTAGACGTTAGTACAGAGGACGCTATTGCCATTGAAGATGGGAATGGTCATTACGTAAAAGCGATTCAGGATGGCAAATATGCTGGCAACACTATTCAAAGCTCATTTTTAGGTATGAATATGAATTTTCACACTATACTTATTGGTCTATTGGCTATTTTTCCTATCCTTGCATTTTGCAGCTATCTTATTACCAAACGTCATCATTAATCTTCTCAGCGATGACCTTTTGATGAATGATACCCGACTAGTTGAAGTGTATTCCTTTGATTTTGTTAAGAATTTCGGTCATGTTCATGTTTACATCCAGTTTTATGAATTAGGTAATGGACTCAAGTTACGGACAGAATAAATAAAAACCTCCAGCTTTCGCTGAAGGTTCGTTGAATCTATTTACGTAACACTGAAGTTTGTTGGATAAAGTGACCTACACGTTCAACAACTTGTTCCACAGTATCTGGATTTTTCATTAAATCATAATCATTAATATTCAAACGCAGTACTGGGCAAGCATTGAAAGTATTAATCCAGTTTTCATAGCGCTCATGCATTTCGTACCAGTACTCTACTGGTGTGGATTGTTCCATTGGACGTCCGCGTTCTTGAATACGACTTAAAATATCTTCAATCGACCCATCTAAATAGATGAGTAAATCTGGATGTGGGAAATATGGCGTCATAACCATTGCATCAAAGAGACTGGTGTATGTTTCGTAATCAGTTAGGTTCATTGTGCCTTTTTCCACATGCATTTTGGCAAAGATGCCTGTATCTTCATAAATAGAACGATCTTGAATAAATCCACCACCGTACTCAAAAATACGTTTTTGTTCTTTAAAGCGCTCAGCTAAAAAGTAAATTTGTAAATGAAAGCTCCATTTTTCAAAGTCATCATAAAAGCGATCCAAGTATGGGTTTGAGTCAACTTTTTCAAAAGATGTACGGAAATTCAGTGCGTCTGCAAGTGCTTTGGTCATCGTTGATTTCCCGACACCTACTGTTCCAGCTATTGTAATGACAGCATTCTGAGGGATGCCATATTTTTCACGTAAGTTCATACATGGAGACTCCTTTGTTGTAGCGTTTCATCTACTTTTTTTAAGATCCAGTTTAAATCAGATTCATTTTCAACAAAATCCATTTCATCTCCATTAAAACGAAGAACAGGAATTTCTGGATGTGTTTCTTCAAAATGTTGAATAAACGTGTGATAGTCATCTGAAAGTTGTTTCATATAGTCTGCGCTTATCATTTTTTCGAATTCACGACCACGAAGAGCAATGCGCTTCATCAATGTATCTAAACTAGCATGCAAGTAAATGACCATGTTCGGTCGAGGCATATCTTGAGTCAAAATACGGTAAATGGATTCATATTTTACGTATTCTTCTGCCGGCAGTGTACGCTTCGCGAAAATTAAGTTTTTAAAGATGTGATAATCTGCCACAACAGGTTCACTCTTAGCAATGTATTTCTTTTGAATATCACTTAATTGTTTGTAACGATTGCAAAGGAAAAACATTTCCGTTTGGAAACTCCACTCTTCAATGTCTTCGTAAAACTTATTTAAAAATGGATTTTCATCCACAATTTCTTTTAATAATTGAAATTTATTTGCGTCAGCAATGGCCTTTGATAGTGACGTCTTTCCAACACCAATTGGGCCTTCAACCGTGATAAATGGAATCGGCATTAGAATCCTCCTACTCGTTCTCAATCATTCAATGCCCCCTATTCTATCACAGCTTGAAAATGAAAAATAGAGCTAAAACCACTTTTCCAAAGAGGAAAAGGGTTTTAGCTCTATCTTTTTTTAACTTGAAATACCTCATTTAGAAGGGTCCAATTTTGCGGGAATTTAAAGCCCATATGCCAGTAGCTAATCCCTCTTAACTTTAATTCTTTTATTAAATTAAATTTTGCTTGCATGGAACGAGCATCCTCAAACCACACCACATGTTCTTTCCCATCTCGCCAGTAATTGTAATATGGTGCTTGCGCTGTATTATCATACAGTATTGCAGCATTACGCTCGCGTGCTAGTTCAATTGCACGTTGAGAACTGATTGCTTGCGCTTGAGGGTTTCCAGGTTTAAACGGTAATGTCCAATCATATCCGTACAAATTTTGACCCATCAATATTTTTGACGCAGGCATTTCTGTTAATGCATATTCCAATACTTGTCTGACAGGCCCTATAGGCGACACAGCCATTGGCGGACCTCCACTATACCCCCATTCGTATGTCATGATTACGACAAAGTCGACTACTTCAGCAATTTGTTTGTAGTCATGCCCTTCATACCATTTTCCTGCTTGGGTAGCAGACGTTTTAGGCGCAAGAGCAGCGGATAATGTTAATCCACTCGCAGCTGCTTTTACACGTTTTAAAAAATCAACATACGCTTGTCGGTCTTCACTTCGTAAATATTCAAAATCAAAATGAATATCTTTGGCATTCTTAGCTTTTGCTTCTGCTAATATGTTCGCAATTAACTTATCTTGAACATCTTTACTGGCAAAAATCTCTTGTGCTAACGTATCACTAAATGCACCGTCTTCAATGTTTGAAACCACAATTGCCGAGATAATATTCTCATCAACCGCAATCTTCTCAAGACCTCCCCAGTTTAAAGGGACCAAAGATCCGTCACGCTTCACATCATATGAAAATGGCATCATATAAGTTAATAACGGTCCTCGTTTCTTCACTTCATCTAACAGGGTTTGCGATGGAGCTTCTGTATAATATTCAACATAACCGTTAGAATCAATCGTTGGTCGATTGGGATTAGGTGTACCTGGAATTATAATAGTTTGACCTACAACTAAAACATCTGGATTATCTAACTCATTAACCTGAGTTAGTATTGCAGTCGTTGTATTGTATTCTTTAGCAATTGAAAATAGGCTATCCCCTGGTTCCACTACATAAATCATCTAAAACCTCCTTGTTCCACATCTCTTTTATGCTATGCGTAGAACAATCAAAACATGCTACACTTACATTAAGGAGCGATGCGTGATGGACGTATTTAAAAAAGATCAGACCTATATGTTAGAAGCATTAGTCGAAGCAGAAAAAGCTGCAATATTAGGGGAAGTTCCGATTGGTGCAGTTATTGTTTATCAAAACGAAATCATTGCACGTGCACATAATTTACGCGAAACGACCCAAAATGCAACAACTCATGCAGAACTACTGGCAATACAACAAGCGTGTGCTAAAATCGGCAATTGGCGTTTAGAAGATATGACCCTTTATGTCACACTTGAACCATGCCCGATGTGTGCTGGAGCAATTTTACAATCCCGTATCCCCCGTGTAGTTTATGGTGCGCGTGACGTCAAAGCTGGTTGCGTCGATTCACTCTATCGATTGCTCAATGATCCTCGATTTAATCACGAATGCGAAGTAACTGAAGGGATTTTAGCTGATGAGTGCGGCGGTATCCTTACTCGATTTTTCCGCAACCTGCGTGAACAAAAAAAGAACCGGAAACGAACTTAACTAAGTTCATTTCCGGTTTTCTTTTATTAGGCTATGTTATGAAGGATGCTGATATTGGAAAAAAACAAATGAGTACATTTGCGACGAACAAGCTATATAAAAAAGTATCAACTTTTCTATGTAGCTTTCTGTGTTTAAGAAATGTGCGATAAACAACAGTTTATTTAACTGAGCCTTTATTTACTGATGACTTCTTTTCCACCCATGTAAGGACGTAGTACTTCAGGAATGATAACAGAACCGTCTTGTTGTTGGTAATTTTCCAAAATGGCTGCAACTGTTCGACCAAGTGCTAAACCACTACCATTTAAGGTATGGACAAATTCCGGTTTAGCATTCGGTTCACGGCGGAAACGGATGTTAGCACGACGCGCTTGGAAATCCTCGAAGTTACTGCAAGAAGAAATCTCACGATAGACACCTTGAGTTGGAATCCATACTTCGATATCGTATTTTTTCGCAGCCGTAAATCCTAAATCTGCTGTACACATTTTCAATACTCGATAAGGTAACCCTAATAATTGTAGAACTTTTTCCGCGTGTCCAGTCAATTTCTCCAGTTCATTGTAAGAGTCTTCCGGATTTACAAAACGAACAAGTTCCACTTTGTTGAACTGATGTTGACGAATCAAACCACGTGTATCACGACCTGCAGAACCCGCTTCTGAACGGAAACATGCACTATATGCAGCAAATCCTTGTGGCAAAGCTTCTTTCGTTAAAATTTCATCACGGTAGAAGTTTGTTACAGTAACTTCAGATGTTGGGATTAAGAAGAAATCTTCTTTTTCAATTAAAAATGCATCTTCTTCAAACTTCGGCAATTGCCCAGTACCTGTAAGGCTTGCGCGGTTTGCTAAATATGGAGGTAACATTTCTTCGTAACCATGCTCATCTGTATGAAGATCAATCATAAAGTTCATCAAGGCACGCTCTAGACGAGCACCTAAACCACGATAAAAAACGAATCTACTACCCGTCGTTTTTGCAGCACGTTCAAAATCGATGATATTTAAATCTGTTCCAAGATCCCAGTGTGGTTTTGGTTCAAAATCAAACTCACGGATTTCTCCCCATGTACGATCTTCTACATTGTCATCTTCAGAATCCCCAACAGGCACGCTGTCATGTGGAATATTCGGCAAACGCATCATCATATCATCAAACTTCTCTTCGACTTCACGAAGTTCATCATCTAACACTTTGATTTCATCGCCCACTTGACGCATACGCAGGATCACATCATCCGCATTTTCTTTATTGCGCTTCATACCTGCTATTTTCTCAGAAGCTTCATTACGTTCAGCTTTTAATACTTCAGCTTTTCCGATTAACTCACGACGCTTTGAATCAAACTCAGCAAATTGATTAAAGTTCCCTAAATCTTCGCCACGTTTTTCAAGTTTCTCTTTGATTTCTTCATAATTGGCTCTAACACGTTTTACATCTAACATGTGGTATTTCCTCCTCTAATTTGATGATGGGCAAGACAGAAAAGTGGAAAGCGCCAATCTAGCTCGACACCGGCGCTGGAAGAAAGGTTCCCTTTGCGACGAGTAACCGCAGGAGCACATCGAATCGGAAACCTGTTTCCGAATGAGTTTCTGAAGCTTAGGTGCGAGCTGGCGCTTGTAGCTAGACAAGATAGAAAAGCGGAGCTGGACAACAAAAAAAGCCCTCAATCCCCCTTGGAAAGGGACGAGAGCTACCCGCGTTGCCACCCTGATTGATTTGTCCATGCGAACAAATCCACTTGTCTCATAACGGCTTTTCAACCGGCTACAACTTACTAATTTTCAGTTGCGCAACTCCAGGACGGATTCACAAGGGTTTTTACCGACTTGCACCACCCGCCGGCTCTCTAGAAAAAACTCAACTTGTTACTACTTCCCATCATCGTTTCATATGTGAAATTAACCATACTTTACTACAGGCTGTGAATTTTGGCAAGTTACCATTCATTTCAAAAATAATCAGCATGCACCATTTCTAGTGCATGCTGACCCCCTAACTTATGAAAATGCTACACTTTTTTCTTAATTAACACCCACAGCTGAAAATGCTGCTTTTACGCTTGAAACTTCACTGCTACTAGCACCGTAAAGGTCGGTTGCTGCTTGAACAGAAGCCACACGGTACTGACCGAAAGTCGAGTTAGGTGTTAAGTATTGTGTTAAAGTACGGTAGAAAATTTTACCCATTTTTTCATTGCCAATACCTGCAACACTTACGCCGTAATGAGTCCCTCCGTTGGATAATAAGAATGCAGCTTTATTACTGATCCCAGAGTTAATATGAACGCCGCCGTAATCACCTGTACCTGTGTAGCGAACAGAATAATGATCTGGATCCCCTTGTGTTGTTGGATCAGCCATTGAACGCAGTGCATCTCCCGCTGTACCAGGTGTATAAATATCTTCTCCAATTAACCAATCTGGATTGTTATTAAAATGATATTCTGTTAATGTTCCAAAAATATCAGACATTGATTCATTGATTGCACCAGATTCATTTTGATAGACTAAATCTGCAGTAGTATCCGTAACCGCATGGGTTAACTCGTGCGCAATAACATCAAGTGCTCCTGATAATGGGATAAACGTAGTGCCATCACCATCACCATAAACCATTTGTGAACCACTCCAAAAGGCATTATTGTAATTACGACCGTAATGTACCGTCGATATTAATTGTGCCCCATTACCATCATAACTATTACGATTATGGACGTTATTATAGTAATCAAATGTTTGTGCTGCATATGTGTGTGCATCAACTGCAGGAGCATCGAAAGCTGCATTTAACACATTATCAGCATCCAACCAAAGAGTACCCGGTGTTTGTGTGCGGTTTTTACCATTGTAGGTAAAAATACCGTTTCCACGCGTACGGTCTACTAAGTATGAGCCGTTGCTATTTGTTACGGTATTGAATGATTTGGTATCACCTAAAACGCCTTTACCTGTACCAACTGAGTTTGTTCCTGTTGGAGATGTTACACCAGGTGATCCTTTAGCTTCATGAATTTGATTATATGAATTTAAAATATCACCTGTTTGTGCATCGACGAAGTATTGATAGTTACCTGGCTCAGGAGATAAAAATTCGAACTCTACTGCATAGGCAAACCTAGCTTCTCCATCTCTTGCATTAACCACCACGAATTCAGGTTTAGCTTCATGCTCGAGTACAGGTGCTTGTCCTAATTTTGCTGCTAAATCTGCCGAAGCTGTATTAACTGCGTCTGAACGTTTGATTTTCGCTCCACTTTTTAGTGCCTGTTTTTTATCGAGTTCCGGAGCGACTTCTCCTGAAACAGCTGTTAACACGCCTTGGCTATCTACATGCGCTGTTACAACCGAGCCGAAAACGGGTACGCCTTTAAAGATTTGTTGTAATTTCAAATTAGTAAAGCCAAGTTCATCTTTTGACTCCTCTACTACTTTGAAACTCGTAAAAGGATCATTACTAAATTTATAGAGTTCTTGTTTTTGTGCTAAATAATTAAATACGATGTCTTTTGCTGATTTTGTTGATGGAGCCGTCAGTTTACCAGAAATGAAGTCAGGCGCCTTACTTTTTTCATTTACATGTACTTTTTCAGAATTCGCATTATTTGGTGCAGCATGCACCGGGGCAATAGCTGCAGATAACGCAACTGTTGCGGCTAAACTCATACTCACTACTTTTCTCTTTTTCACTCAACTTCACTCCTTGGTTTCTGAAAATTCCGAATCTATTCGGCTAACTTGTATTCTATATAATTTACTATTCAGAATAAATAGGTAACTATAACTGTTTTTATTTGGATATATACGGGTTTATTTTCCTGTTCTTCCAATGACAATAATCACTCGAAAATAGCCTTTAGATGTACTTCATCCCTACTAGATGAACCAAAAGATATATTATCGTTTTTAATGACCCCTGTATTTCTCCTACCTTATTAGGCTATCTTTCCAATTGTAGAAAACTCTTAAATTTTCCATCTGATATCAATCTGTTTATAGTAGAACTAACAAGTAGGTTAAATGGATGAAGTGGAGGCATCAAATATGAAAAAATGGTTCCTGTGGTTGATCCTTCTTATTTCCGTATTATTTATCGTGAAAGGATTGGTTCCTATGTTTTGGTATAGCCCGCTTTATCAAGTAAAGACCTTTCATATTTTGTATGGCAGTCCCTCCGAATCCCATTTAGAAGAAATCGGTAAGAAAGATGCGGCAATTATTGAATCCACTACCTTTTCTAACGGCGAAATTGATGCAATAAAAGAACAAGGCACTCTTCTGTTTGGCTATGTTAGCTTAATGCAATTAGAAAATTGGAATGACCCACTTACAGCACAAATAAATGAATCAGACTTCGCTCTTGTAGATGGGCAGAAAATCTATGTCAAAGAGTGGGATACCTATGTGATGGATATACGCGAGAAACACTACCGGGAAGTACTTCTCTGGAAAGTAGAAAAAATGGTAACAGAGCGTGGTCTTCAAGGAGTATTTTTCGATACAGTAGATGACTTGGATTATTATTTTAGAGATGATCCTGAGGTATTGAATGGCATGAGAGCAGGTTATCTAGATTTGCTGAAACAATTACAGCAGCTCCACCCGGACTTGCTAGTGATTCAAAATCGAGGGTTTGAGACATATGATGCCACCTCAAGGAAATATGTGGATGGGGTCTTGTGGGAAGGTTTTGATGCACAAGACATGACACAGAGTAAATGGGCAAAAAATTGGCTGACATACTTTAAAAAGGAACAAAGGTGGGGCCGAGTTCGCATATTAACGGTTGTATCTGATGAAGAAAGCCGAAAAATGAGCGAAACAGAAAATTTTCCTGCATTTATTCGAAAAGGAGATACGTATCAAAAATAAAGCTGCCACAGTCTATACCTCACTTCAACTATATAAAAAAAGTAGTGCAAACCAATGCCTTGGTTTGCACTACTAATCTAGCTTTTTTAAACGGCATAATCCCCATTGTATTGGACAAGCGAAACATCCTTCACTCCTTCAATATCTCCTAGTGTTTTCATAAAGGAAGTATTATCAATCTTCAACCGTATTTCGGCAGTCAATTCAATGGTTTGGTGTCTGACGATTTTTGATTTCAACGTGTACTCCAGTTTGTCCAATTCCCGCTTAACCGCTTCATGTGCTCCTTCTGTATAATGGATGACCAACAAATATACCTTATCCGTATGCTTTTTACGCGATAAGACCGCAATGACAACTCCAATACTAAATGCTCCGAAAAATGATAGGAAATAAAGTCCGGCACCACTTGCAATTCCCATGGCAATTGACCAAAACATAAAGACAATATCCATCGGATCTTTAATCGCTGTTCTAAAACGGACGATACTTAAGGCACCAACCATCCCTAGAGATAACACAACATTGGTACTTATCGTCATGATAACGAGTGAAGTTATCATCGTCATAATTAGTAAAGTGGCATTGAAACTAGGGCTATACAATACCCCTCGATACGTAAACTTGTACACCAAATAAATAAAAGATCCCGTCATGAAGGCTGTTAATAGGCTGAGAGAAATATCCACAACTGAGAGCGTCCCGAACATATATTCATTCAGAAAACTATTCTTTAATATATCGTTAAAATTCGTCACTCTGTCCAACTCAAAGCCCCCCTTTACATGCCATGATATTGAATGGACGCCATCCTGCACAATACATATTTTGAAATGGCAGACCGGTTATGAGCATCAAGCTGGATGAGTTGCCGAAGATACGTTGGTAAAAATTCGTCGTATTTGACTTCCAAAATCATCAGCGGATGCGCTAATACTTCCTCAGAAATAGTATGAGAATCGAATAAATCTAGCGAATTCGTAACAAAACTGAGCTCTTTATCAAACGTAATCCTCACATTGCTAATATCACCAATATAGGCTTCCCTGACATAATCAACAATCACGCGAGGTCGCAAGAACTCTCCGTATAAATAATGGTAAAACTCTAAAAAAAGGGCATGATTCTTTTCCTTTAAAAATTCGTAGTCCCAGTTTAGTAGCTTGTTATATTCTTCTTTATTAAGGGGAGCTGATGCTTTTAGAATATATTCTCCTTGGCGACTCTTTTTCTCTAACTTGATTACATCATCTTGATGATTATAAATTCTGATTCGGAACTTTTTACGTAAGAAAACACCGTTATTTTTATGATGTAAGTCATGATCATGTACGTTATCGAAATAAAGACTGCGAATGAGATAACCTTGTTCGTTTACCGAATGATGGTCTTGACGCAAAACAAGTTTTAGTTTTTGGCGAAGAACCAAATAATCATTTTCCGTAATATAAAATTTTAGTTCATGCCGGAATTTTTTCATTGCCCTCCTCCTTTTGGCACAATAATCTCTTGTACTCCCCAGTAAACAATGTTGTTGTCATCTTTAAAAAAGTCAAAAGGAATTTGTGTATGTCCATTTCCGTCATGAATCAGTACACGCCAATAATATCGACCTGAAGGTAAAGCATTCAAATTTAGTGTGAAATTCTTCGCGTTCCCCTCCCTGATCATGGTTGTAAAAGTGGGAACAGAACTCAATTGAAATTCATACGTGAGTGTATCTCCTTGGAGATCATGAGATGTCTCCCACGCAAATACATCCCGATTATCTGTCCGTTCATAATGCAAGAAAATCGGCATCGGAAATTCGATGGATTCCATGTATTGTTTTTTGTAACGTGTTGAAACGGTTGCAAGTTGGTTGTAATACGTATCGAATTGCGTCGCTTCAATACTTAAATACTTTAAATCCGGCTCCGACGTGGCATAAGGTTTAACGATTGGATAATAGCTATTCATCATTCTTCTTGTCGTGTCCTCATTAATAATGTTGGAAAGCTCACTTATTTTAGCTGTCAGTTTTTCAACATTTTGGGGGTCTCGGAAATACCGTTTATGGAGCACCGTTCCCCAGTAGCGTTGAAGTCCCTGTTGCCAAGAAGGCAGTACACCTTTTCGTTCCGCATCACGGCCAAGTGCTTTGTCAAAATCCCACGGAATAAAGTACCATTTTGATGAATTAAGAGGACTGTATAAATAATAGTTAGTGGACATCGTGTCGTAATTCCCGAAAAGAAGATTGACTGCGACCCAAGTTAAATAATTTTCTTCATCAAAGTACTTTTCAAAAACGGAAGAGAAAGATTTAGACATATCGTTAACATCATCTAGCATGGTAAGGAGTTCTTCGTGATTTTCAACTCCATTGATTTTTAGAATAGATTCAAATGTTTTTTTATCGTAGGTAGAATCATCCGACCGTTTTAATTTGTCTGCATACCGATAAAATTCAAAGTTCTCTGCTTTGTATAAATGACCGTCAGGATTTAACCCCCGTGCAGAAAGCGCACGCTCATTCAATTGTTCAATATGGGTGTAGAGCCCGTAATTTTCAAAATCTCCATTCGATTCTGGGTTGGTCAGATCTTTCACATATAGTTGAACAAAATTCGTTCGCAAACTTATTAAATCAGGAATTTCTCTAAAATAGTCGAACGCTAGTTTATTGCGAACACGAGTCCGGTCATCGGCATGCTTATTTAAATTCAGAACATTTTGTCCGTACCAAAGCCCTCCATTATCATAAAGTTTAATTTTATATGATTTTTGTGCTTCGAGACGACTTGATCGGCCACGCAGTTCGATGGTTGCATTTGGATTCTTTTCACCAAGGTCACCAAAACCATTTTGCTCTGGTCCTTGTGAAGTTCCTGTTTGAAATAAAACGTCAAGCTTGGGTCCAGACACTAGATTGCTATATTGCTTATAAGATTCGTTCAATTCATACAAGGTTATATCATTTTCAGGAACACTGCTTTGATCAAAAATGGTGACATAGACGTGTTCGACTTGAAGCGAGTTATGTCCGTCATAAACTCTTTTATCTTCTTTAAGACCGCTCTCTTCTTTAGTTTCTGCAGATGCGGTTACTTGGGCAGGTTCAGGTAGTACCGTTACGGTTTCTGAAAGAGGTGTGTCACCGGCCGATTTGATAAGTAAGAGCACCGCAAACATAGCGGCTAAGGAAATGGCGGCTTTTGAATACGGCGGTATCTTCACGATGCTCCCTCCTTATTCGATCAATCTAGGCTTCCGATTTTTTTAAGTAGCCATTCTGTTTTCGTGATGGCAGTCTTTTGAACAATTGGCTGATAGCAAAATGTTGTATAATCCAAGTCATTCAGTCTTGATACAAGCAATCGACTGCCAAAAATTAATGAAATTAAGGCGGCTATGAACATGCCTCCTCCATACTGATTGAAAAAATTCATGAAAAGGAAAGTCAATGAAACACTTAACACTGCATATACACCAGTCAAAAGAAAAGCGGCTTTCTTTTCATTAAAATAGAGAAGTACCAGAAAAATGGTAATCATCAAACTTAAAAACCAACTACCCAATACGACAACCATAAAAATATCTATTTGATCTTGAGTTAATCCTAAGCTTGGGAGAAAACGAACCCCCACAAATAAAAAGAGAATCGTTACGAGTAACTGTACTTGAGCAAGAAATAGAATTTCTAGTCTTAACACCCTGTACATTTCCTGTTTTGCGCTTTCAATATCTTGTAACGGAAAGCCATTTAAAATGCGGCCGTAATACTTCTTATAGACAGCATAAAAAGTAGTTTCCACCGTCACCATAAATAAAATCAACGCAGGCAAGATGCTTAAATATGCGTAGAAGACTGGTGTATCGTAATAAGGCGCCATCATAAATGTATCTGCCACGACAATCCCCCGGTCTCCTATCCAAACAGCCATATTATGACCATACAAGCCAAGATAATAAAACAAGCCAATTGCAAATAAGGCAGGATATTTTTCAATGTACGTCAAGAAGTGAAAATATTGTTTATTATTCAATTGAAAGTAATGGAATATATTTCGCATCAGTAGCACGATGATGACCAAGAATCCGATGGTCAAACTGATAAAAACAGCACTGGCTGTCATTTGATTGAACACAGTTGTCAGCATCCAGATAAGGAAGGCAGCCAATATGGTCCCAAATAAATAGCTTTTCACGATTTTTTTATAATCTTTTAATGCCGAAACATACATAGATAACACCCAAATGATGCTTAATTCCGTAAAAAATAAATAACTGAGTAATTTAAAGATAAACGGTAGTGGTGATGACCAGTAAAATAGGACCGCCGCAATGAATCCGACAAAAACTGTAACTCCGATGGTTCCATACATAGAAGACAAGACATTCTCTTCTTTTTCCATAAATGCCTGATCCGCTACATAACGAGAAATAACAAATAGAAATCCACCAATTAACACTTGAGAGAAAATAAACGCATATTGCACGGCCGCCATAAATACATTGATTTCATTTGTAGGGGCTTCCAAATATAGCAGCCATTCGCGACAAGCAATTACTAGCAAGATCGTTAAAAACATAGGACCTACTGCCGTAATTGCGGAATACCCATAGGCTCTAAGCTGGCTCAAAAAATGAGATTGCTCATACAGAGGTTTTAATTGAAAACCGATTCCTGCCATACTGCTTGTCCCCACCTTTCATAGCGAGATTCATAACGATTAACCATCAATGGAAGCGTATAAAGTTCTTGCACTCGTTTCCGACCGTTTTCGCCGTAAACCAATCGCAGATTCTCATTACGAGCAAGCGCAATGATTTCTTTGGCAAGACGGTGGAAATGCATTACAGGGACCACACTGCCTGCTAGACCAAAAGCATCGTTTGGACCCATGATCAACTCCGAACAACTTCCTACGTCGGTCGTAACATAAGGAATGCCCATCGCTAACCCTTCCAGAATTACCAGGGGCTGGCCTTCACTAATACTCGATAGAACAAGGACGTCCAGGAAGGATAGATAATCCATCACATTGGCTTCGCCTGTAAAGACTATGTTTTTCAAGTGAAGACTCTCCACTAATTCCAAACACTCCGAATAGTATTCTTCATCCTCATCATAGGGACCAATCATATAAAATTGAGCACTTGGCAAGGCTTCCTGAACGAGTGCAAAGCTTTGAAGCATCGTTTTGATATCTTTAATAGGGACAACACGTACGACTGCTCCAATATGAATACCGAGTTTCCGAGAGCGATTTTCAGGCTTGAAGCGGTTGACATCTATGCCATTTGGAATAACAGATGTTTTCTCTCGTGCACACCCAATCTCAACTTGAATTTCTCGGCTACGCTCAAAGAGAGATGTTACTTCATCCGCATACTCATAGGCACAATTTGATAAGTTATAAAAGTAATCAATCCAAATGTCTTTGAAATACCCTTTAATCCAGCTAGCCTTAATAATTTCTTCTTCCCGTTCACGTGTATAAATTCCATGTTCAGTTAAAAGAAATGGTTTATTGTACTGGTGTTTTCCGAGTGCTCCAAGTACCCCGGCATACCCCGTCGACACACTGTGGTATAAATCAGCTTCCGGCATTTTTTGATCAATACATAAGAAGAGTGGCAGTACCATTGAACGAATCGCCCAAAACATATCTGTAAACGGTACATGGACGAAACGTTCCCTACACAAAGTCTGAACAATATCAAAAAAGTCTTTACTGGCTAAAAAGTTTAAAATGGAGTCGATTCGATCACTCACAATTAAATCAAACAACAATGGCCAGTTCGTTTCTTTCCCGCCACCAATAACCGATAAAAATGCTTCCTTCTCTTCTTCCGATATAGTGTAGCGTTTTCCAGGAATAATTTTGTCTGTTAAAAATGTCCCTAGTTGTATGTCCCTTACTTCGAGTAAATTGGATGGCGCAGGGTATTTGACAGCGCCTTGATGATCTTTGGCCGAAATTGAGAAAATGATAAATTCATGTTCGGGCATTTGAGTCATCAATGATTGAATCCAACTTGATACACCACCAGTTACATATGGATACGCACCTTCTGCAAGTAAGCATATTCTCATCATCATCCATCCAATCCGATTTCAAATGTTAAATCGTTTACTTCTACCAAATATAAGTCCTCACCTATTTTTTGGATTTCGCAATTTTTAGTATCTGTAATGGAACGTTCGGTTGAAAAGTAAAAATAACTTGGCTGTGACAAACTATCCAAGTGAAATGTAATACCGTTTTCTGTAGGTTCTTCGTAAATATGGCTAAATGTATAGTGTTTAACGGTTTCAGCAGCGGAAGACAAGGTCATTCCACGCAACCAAGGAACATCTTTTTTAAGTTGTTTTTGAAAAGCTCCAAAATCTTGCATGTCCGCTTCCAGTGAGGTGTTTGTTAGAAAACTTTGTGGCATGATTGATTGTGAGAAATAACCTGATATTGCTACTTGATTAAATACTAGCCAATCCGTAAATTCAGTAGATGTAAATCCGCTCATTGTTTTTGGCAACACTGCCACCCCGTCAACCTGCATGGTTGGATGATCTACATTTACTAGAACTGCTTGTAGCTCTGGCAAAACCAGTTGCATTGTAGGCACTGGATCAAGTGGGGTGCTTTGTTTCACTGGAATATAGGACTGCACTTGATAATTTGGAAGAGCATGATTGATGCGCTGTGCAACATTTTGCATCTGACTAAGGATTTCTTCCTCAGCTAGTCTATTAATAGGAAAATGATTATAGCCTTGGATAGCAAGCTCACCACCCATACGGATTAGTTCACGACCATAAAAATCCGTATTTTCTTGAGACGATGACAAATCGTTTGAATTAAAATCAATGACATCATCTTCAAATGTAGCGACATAGGAAGCGGTGTAATTTAAATCATACTTAGCTTCAAGACGCTCCATATTGGGCCAAAAATTTTGTCGATAATACTCTTCATTCGTTACCCCGTCTTCATGACGACCTGAGGCTATTGGGAATGGAAACCCTTCAAGTGCGGTCACTTTAGCATTCATTACTGGGTAAATAAAAGTTGGCAACATCAACTGAACACCTTTTATAAATAATGCGCCTTGTGCAGAATTTGAAAACATGGACCCATTGAAAACGATAATTTTCCCGCTTCCAAGAGGCACTGTCCATAAAAGGGGTGTTCCATCAGAAGCATTTGCATACAGCCGAGTCTTAACATCCAGTCTAACTGCCAGTGAAGAATTTCGAATTTGCTGTGACAGAAAGGATTGACTAAAAGAAGAATCAAAAAAAGAGTGACTTAATTCAATTCCATTATTCTCAATAAAATTACCTATTTCCACAATGCCCAGTTGCTGATATAACGACGACAGTGACGGACCCGGTGAAGGGCGTGTCGCAAAAAAGATAGATCCTCCTGAAGTCGCATACTCGATGAGCAACTCTTTATCTGGTAGAGCATCTAAATTTTCAGTAGCAATGATTATTCCGTTATAGTTGGCCGTTAGAGAAAGTGGTTCTTCAATGGATTGCTCAATCACTTCCTTATCTAATCGCTCTAACATTCCTTTTATCGAGGTAGCCAGACTTTGATCATCTTCGTGTACCAACATTAAAAAAGAGGGACGTTCATATAATTCATTAAGCTTCTCCGTCGATTGTGACAATACTTGTGCATTTGCAGAATCAGTAAAGTAACGAAATTCAAGAAAACGGTCTGAGCGAATCACGATAAGAAATAAACCAATAAGCGCAATGAAGATAGCCATAAAATAAATGTTTTTTTCTATATTAAATTTGCTGTTCATTTGGATCACCCTGAATCCAGAACCGTAGCTGATTTAGTCTATTGGGTGAGAGGCGAATACCGGATGACGTCAGTCGGTTCAGTACTTGTTTAAAATCAGGTTCATTGTACATTTTATAATGAACACTCATAGCGCTAAAATATGCGTTTTCATCATTTGGAAAAGTAGCTAAAAATTGAGTGGCTGCGTCGGCTGCTTTACCATGTTCGCCAAGAGTAAGTGCTACACGAATTTTATTTTGATAATTGCCAGCATCCCGTTTTGGAGACAATTGAATCAGTTGATCGAGTGTGTGAAGATACGTATAGGCATATTTTTTTTGATTATACTTATCCAAAAATTCGATTTTGATATATTGATCCAAGACGTCTCTATACGAAGCAAGTAAATCATAATCCACTTCTTTCTTCGCCAAATTCAATTCAATACTCCTCATGTTTTTAAGTAAATCACTTTTAGCTTTTTGAACCGCAGTCGCTGCATAATGGGATGTCTCTGAATCTTCGTTTTGCAAGGCGTGTTCCAGTGCATCCACATGTTGCATAAATTCACCTTTTAATAAATCCATCAACATTTTTCGTTTTGTTTTGTTATCGTTTAGCATTAAGGCATCGTCAAAAGGGACAATATTGATTTCCTTATCAATATCTGGAGAACGAAGAGCAAAATCTTCATATTGTTCCCTTCTCAGCAACCAATCGGGCAGTTCACCATTTCGATTTGGCTTTTTCGACATTGCGTATAGTATAAGCAAGCTAAGAAATGGACAGGCAATCAGAATCATCGCTTGAAGTCCAACCCCTCTTTTTCGTAAAACGACAAGAACGATTACATAAATCAGAGACAACAGATAGTAAGTTAGTACAATATTAAGTACCATAGAGCACATTCTCCTCATCCGGTTTTGTCATTAGTCCCTTACTTTGAAGACGTTCCATTACAAAGTGAGCATCATTTCTTTTAGCATTAGAAAGTAAAATATACAGTTGATCTTTATCGTCAAATCCTAAATAATCATTTGTTCGTAACAAAGCTCCAATTTGACGAAGCATATCCGGTGTATAGGCATTTGATAAAACTTCCAACTTCACAAAAGGAATGTGCAATTCACTGAACGACTTTCTTTTATTGTCTAGAATTCGTTGGAAATAAACAGGTTTTAAAGCGGTTGTACCTTCTACATATCGTTCATGACTAATTTCATTCACATAATCATAGGCTTGTCCAAGCGAAGCGCTAATCAAACGGCTGACAACATCGACAAGATTTCTGTAAGACAATGTGATTCGATCAAATTCTACCTGATAGCAAACAATCACAGCCACTGTATTTCCATTTTGCACAATCGGTGATACAAACAGTGGTTCATTTAAATGAAGCCCTACATTGTATTTGATTTGCTTGCTCGTAATGGCCTGTTCTATTAAAGAATCAGAAGGAATTCTAATGGACGACCCTGGATAGAACCCCTCATCTCCAGATTTAGCTGCAAGACGTAAATAGCCATTTGGATTTACCAAATAAATTACAACTTGACGTGCGTTCAACGTCTGCTCCAATACACGAATGGCTCCTTTGAACAATGCTTCTGGTTCAAGACTTTCCAATTCTTTTGTTGCTTGATAAACCTTTCCAATGCCATCTTCTGAACGCAAAATTTGTTCGTGAAGTTGTTCTTTTATCACACGAGTATCTTCATAAATAGTAGATAAAAACTGATACTTCGATTGTGACGACTCCAGTTCATCTTGTGTGAATTGGGATTCAATCTTCCGTCGGTCTACAACGTAACTGACAACTAATCCCACGAGCAAATAAATCGTAAAGGTTGCCAAGACTGAGTTATCTACCAAAAGAGAGGTCCATTCACGCCCCTGTGACGCCAATACAAAGACATTCACACCAATTGCTAAGATGGAAGCAATAATGGTCTGCATTTTGCCAAATAATAATGCAGCCAATAAAATATAAATGAGCCAAATATCCACTGTCTCAACTACAGGACTTAAAAATGAGGTGGCAGCAAGGAAAATGAGAAACAATACCATGTTCTCAAAAAAAGCTAACAATGGACTTTTACCTGTATCAGGTTTAACCGTTCCTTCTTCAATAGGTTCAAATAAATGATTTTCATAGTAAGAAAGCGTTTTATTTATGCCTTCATGAAGTGTATATTTTGGTACCCAGTCTAAATCGGATTTAATCGCCGTATTATCCAGTCTTGACTGCAAAATATCACTCGACCTACTAGCCATTCGCTTTATTTCAGGTGTCGAATGAAATTCAGAAAGTATGTCAATGAGCGAATTAATGCTCGTTTCCGTGTTCGACGATAAATTATAAGTACCAGATAGATTACTTATGACCCCACGGTAAATTGCTTCAGCTACATCTCCAACATATATGAAATCTCGCGTTTGCTCGCCATCTCCATATATGATTAACGGTTGATTAACAATCATGTGATTTGTGAAAATGGCAATGACTCCACTTTCTTCACTGCGATCTTGACGCGGACCATAGACATTTGAAAAACGAAAAATCAACGACGATAAACCATACATTTCTCCCCACTTTTCGCAATATGTCTCTCCAATCATTTTATTCATGCCATATGGAGATATCGGTTTTGCTTCTTCAACTTCTTTCAACGGTAAGTTAAGATTATTGCCGTAAATTGCAGCTGATGATGAAAAAACAAATTTCTTCACTCCATATTTCTTAGATAGATTAAGCATATTGATGAGCCCGAGAATATTGGTTGACGAATCGACAAGGGGCTGATCAATGGACTGTTGCACATGTGTCTGCGCCGCACAATGAATCACCACGTCAAATGAGTGAGATTTAAAAAATTGTTCACACTGCTCATCTTCAATATTGGCTATAATCGATTTGTGTTTAAAGTCTACATGCCCCTTTTTGCCGGAGGACAGATTATCAAGAATGAAAATAGAATGATTTTCTTTATAAAACCGTTCCGCAATAAATGAACCAATGAATCCATAGCCACCTGTAACTAAAATATTCATAAAAAAGCACCTCCTGAACGTCATTTTATTTTCGAGAAGAACCCATGTAATAAAAAAACTTGCCACTCCCTTATCTCGTAGTTAATTCAGGTAGCAAAACCCAAAAACCCGTGACTGGAAGCGACAAGTTATGTTTCAAATTTTAAAATGAAACAGACTAGCAGGTATCGAAAGTAATAAATTCCATTTCTGTACTTGTAAAAGCCATTAACCACTCCTTAGGTTAATTTTTTATAAAAACAACGCATTAATAGATATTACTTTTAACCTAATTATTTCAATTTAAAGTAGACCTTTCGTCTATATATATATATTAATTGATATTATATTCCTCTATTGCCTAAAATTAAATAGGTATTAATGACTATAATTATACAATATTCGTAATAATTAGATAGTATTCATCAATAAACTCTACAAATTTCGACAAGCTAGGAATTTGGACAAAAGAAAAAGCCTGCACAATGGCAAGCTCCATGTTATTACGCTGTTTGATTGATAAAGTTTTCAACTTGGTGAACAAAGTAAGCTGTTATCCGATGATCATCTGTTAACTCTGGATGAAATGAGCACCCAAGGTATTGACCTTGTTGCGCCATCACAATTCGCCCATTATGTTCACAAAGAATATCAGTTTTTGAGCCTACCTCAGTGATATGAGGGGCACGTATAAAAACAGCGGGAAAATCTTCTGCTACACCTTTGATTGAAAGATGAGCTTCGAAACTATCGACTTGACGACCAAATGAGTTTCGTTCAACCGTCACGTCCATTACACCAATATGAGATTGATCATAGCCCACTAGTGATTCAGCAAGCAATATAAGTCCTGCGCAGGTACCAAACATCGGATGTCCCGCTTTTGCATATGCACGTAAAGGCTCCATCATCCCATATAAATCAATAAGGCGGCGCATCGTCGTGCTTTCACCACCCGGTAAAATTAGACCATCAATTCCAGCCAAATCTTCCGCGTGTTTAACAACAACTGCTTGTGCTCCGCTCGCCTCAATCGACTTGATGTGTTCCCGAACAGCTCCTTGTAAAGCTAGTACGCCTATTTTCACCATCTTATAATACTCGATCCTGCATACGATCTTTCGCTTCTAAACGAGAAATTTCAATACCCTTCATCGGAACGCCAAGGTCCTTTGAAATTTCAACAAGTAATTTATAATCTTGATAATGTGTTGTAGCTTCAACAATTGCCCGTGCAAATTTTGCTGGATTATCCGATTTAAAGATACCAGATCCCACGAACACGCCATCTGCTCCAAGTTCCATCATTAATGCTGCATCTGCTGGAGTTGCTATTCCACCTGCAGCAAAGTTTACGACTGGAAGTCTCCCTAAGTGTTTAATTTCTAGTAACACATGGTAAGGTGCGCCTAAAATTTTCGCTTCTGTCATTAATTCATCATCATTCATATGAATAATTTTACGGACTTGAGCATGTAATTTACGTAAATGTCTTACTGCTTCTACAACGTTCCCTGTACCAGGTTCACCTTTTGTACGAAGCATTGAAGCACCTTCACCAATTCGACGAGCTGCTTCTCCTAAATCTTTATTCCCACATACAAAAGGAACTGTGAAATTACTCTTAATTAAATGGTACTCTTCATCTGCCGGTGTTAATACTTCAGATTCATCAATATAGTCAACGCCCATTGCTTCTAACATTCTAGCTTCAGAAATATGACCAATACGTGCTTTCGCCATAACTGGAATTGTTACGGCATTCATTACTTCTTCTGTAATACGTGGATCAGCCATACGAGCTACTCCACCAGCTGCACGAATGTCAGATGGTACACGTTCCAAAGCCATTACTGCGACTGCTCCTGCTGCTTCAGCAATACGAGCTTGTTCTGCATTGATAACGTCCATAATGACGCCACCTTTTTGCATTTCTGCCATACCACGTTTCACACGATCCGTACCTGTAAATTGTTGAGTCATTGTATGTAGCCTCCATTTCAACTATGATTATTAGTATAATTCAGTATGACCATATTAAAAGTGTCAGTTTATCACTATTTGATAAGGTCAGTTAGGAGCATTACAATGAACATGTGGTTAAGTCAGATTGATAAATCTTCTTCAACGCCCCTTTATGAACAACTTTATCGCGAAATGAAAGAACGTATAATTCGTGGTGACTTAGCTGTTGGTACAAAGTTACCTTCTAAACGAAAGCTAGCTGAATTTCTAACCATTAGTCAAACAACGATAGAACTAGCGTACGGTCAACTTGTTGCTGAAGGCTTTATTACTGCAGTCGCTCGAAGTGGATATTACGTTGAACAAGTAGAAGAACTTGCTTATGTGGAAGAGGCACGTGATGAACTTATACAAACCGAATCCGTAAAGCGCAACTACAACATTGATTTCAACTCTGGTCGAATCGATACTACTGCCTTCCCATTTAACCAATGGCGAAAGTATGCGAAAGAGGTACTGGATGAAACGTCACGAGATTTATTGTTGCTTGGCCATCCTCAAGGAGATGTAGAATTAAGACAAGAAATAGCTAGTTATCTTTACTCATCTCGCGGTGTTATTTGTACGGCACAACAAGTAGTGATTGGATCAGGAACTGAACAGTTAATGCCGCTGCTTATTCATCTTCTCGGTAAACAAGCCATATTTGCGATTGAAAATCCTGGCTATCCGATGACCCATCATATATTTGCCAATAACGATAGAAAAATCGTAGCTGTCTCCGTGGATGAAGAAGGGATGAAAGTGTCTGAACTTGAAAATCAGCCAGCAACAGTTGCCTATGTAACCCCCTCACACCAGTTCCCTACAGGTGCTATTTTATCAGCATCTAGACGAGTACAATTGCTGAACTGGGCATCTAATAAAGAAGGACGCTATATCATTGAAGATGACTATGACAGTGAGTTTCGCTACGTGGGTAGACCGATTCCCTCCCTCCAAGGAATGGATCAACGTGAGCGCGTCATCTATATTAGTACGTTTTCTAAATCATTGATGCCTTCCTTACGCATCGCCTACTTTGTATTACCGAAACACTTATTACAAGCATATCGCCGTACATTCCCTTACTACTCTTCGACAGTTCCAAGACTCGATCAACATGTACTTGCACAGTTTATGCAAGATGGGCATTTTTCTAAACATTTAAATCGTATGCGGAAGTTATATCGAAAAAAACTCGAAAAATTAACGCGTGCTTTAGATGACTATAAACCAACTGTTCTTATATCAGGTGAACAAGCAGGCATGCACATTGTTTTGACAGTAGATAGTCAATTGACTGACCTTCAGTTAGTTGAGCTGGCAAAACAGGCCGACATTCGAGTATACGCCTTATCTGAGTATCACCAATCAACTGAAAATATTTATAGTAAACCTCAAGTGTTAATTGGCTTTGGTGGGTTCGTAGAAGCAGCGATAGAACCGGCTGTGAAAGCTTTAATGAAAGCTTGGACTATTAAAAAACCGTAATTTCTTCAATTGAAGAAATTACGGTTTTTATTTTATTTAAATAGACCACCGACAAAATCAGTTGCGCCACTCCAGATATTTCCAAAGAAATGTCCTACTGCTTGTAAGCCAAGGGAAAACCAATTTGCACGTTCAACAGCTTCAGTCGTCACCACTTCAGATGATTTTTGAGTGCCATTAATGTATCCATAATCTGTTCCTTCAGACTTAACAAGTTCTACATGACCAACCACTTCATCTTTTTTTATAGCAGCTTCTAAAGAGCCATCTTTTACTTTTTTCTCATCTAACACTAATTTAGGAGTATATAACTCTTTTTCACTAGTTTTAATCACCATTTCAATCGGCTCTTTTACAGTAATGCCGACTTTATCTTCTTTACCTTTAATTACAGTAATATCTTTTTGTTCTTTAAATTCGTATCCACCTGGTACAATTTCTGCTTTTGCAAATTGGGCAAAACCATAATTGAATAACGCAGCTGTTGCATCAAAACGTGCCTTATATGATCCATCACCTTCGCTATCAACAGCCTTCATAACGACAGCAATCACACGAAGACCATCCTTTTCAGCTGTTCCAGTGAAACAATGACCTGCGAAATCTGTTGTTCCAGTTTTTAATCCATCCACTTTAGCACCTTTATATGCATAAACAAGTTCCGGAAGCATGAAGTTCCAGTTATCCATTTTAATTGCATCTGCTGTGCCCTCACGGAATATTTTAGAAGGGATACTTGTCGTTTCAAGCACTTGTGGGTAGTCTTTCATTAATTGGAAAGCCAATTTCGCAACTGATTTTGCCGGCATTACATTTTCATCTTTTGCCTCGGTACCTTGAGGATGCATACCTTGTAAATCAGCATTATTTAAACCAGTTGAATTCACAAATTTATAATCAACTAATCCTAATTCTTCTGCTTTTTTGTTCATCATATTCACAAACTCAGACTCTGTTCCAGCAATAGTTTCAGCAATCGCTATTGTTGCAGCATTAGCAGAGTATATCGCCATAGCTTCATACAACTCTTGTATGCTATAAGAACCATCTTGACGAAGTGGTACGTTACTTAAACGACGATCTTGTGATATTTTGTACGTGTAATCTGTTACTGAGTATTGTTGATCCCATGTAACTTGTCCTTTTTCAATTGCTTCAAACAACAAATACTCTGTCATCATTTTTGTCATACTTGCTATTCCTAAAGCTGTATCTGCATTCTTTTCATATAAAATTTTTCCTGTATCCGCGTCAATTAATATCGCACCATCAACTAATAAATTTAAACTCGCTTCAGCTTCTGTAGAAACTGGTTGTGTAACAACCATGCTTACCATCAGAACCGGAAGGAGTAACCAGCGCACTAGCGCCTTATTCCATGCACTCTTCACTCTAGAACCTCCGCCATTCTCTTTTTAATTTCCCTTGCTTATTTTATCATAAAAAACAGAAATTCGGGACGCTCTAAGAAAAAAGCACCCATTCTGCCTAAGAAAAAGACGCAGAATAGGTGCTAAAGTTTCGGTTTTTCATTAAATTGAGTAGTTTGGTGATTCTTTTGTAATTTGAACATCGTGTGGATGACTCTCACGAAGTCCTGCACCAGTCATACGGATGAACTGTGAATTCTCACGAAGAATTTGTAAATCTTTCGTACCACAGTATCCCATGCCTGCACGAATACCACCCAAAAGTTGGTGAATTGTATCTGAAAGTGGTCCTTTATAAGGAAGACGACCTTCAATACCTTCTGGAACTAATTTTTTCGCATCGTCTTGGAAGTATCGATCTTTCGAACCTTTTTCCATCGCACCGATTGATCCCATACCACGGTACACTTTAAATCGACGGCCTTGGAAGATTTCTGTATCTCCAGGACTTTCTGAAGTTCCTGCTAATAAACTGCCTAGCATGACTACATGTCCTCCTGCGGCTAATGCTTTTACGATATCTCCAGAATACTTAATTCCACCGTCTGCGATAATCGTTTTACCATGTTTACGTGCTTCCGTCGCACAATCGTAGATAGCAGTAATTTGTGGAACTCCAACACCTGCAACTACACGTGTCGTACAAATCGACCCTGGACCAATGCCCACTTTCACTACATCAACACCTGCGTTAAATAGTGCTGCTGTACCTTCAGCAGTTGCCACATTCCCTGCAATGATATCCAAGTCTGGATAGACTTTGCGAATCTGACTCACAGTATCAAGCACGCCTTGTGAATGACCGTGAGCAGTATCAATTACAATTACGTCTACGTGCGCCTTTACAAGATGCTCAACACGTTTCATCGTATCAGAAGTAACACCAACGGCAGCACCCACTAACAAACGACCATGATGATCTTTCGCAGCATTTGGGAACTCAATTACTTTTTCAATATCTTTAATCGTAATTAATCCTTTTAGTACACCGTTTTCATCGACAATCGGAAGTTTTTCAATTTTATATTGTTGCAAAATTTTCTCCGCATCTGCAAGAGTTGTCCCAACTGAAGCAGTAACTAATTCTTCTTTAGTCATAACATCCTCAATTGCTAGTGAATAATCTTGAATAAAACGAAGGTCACGGTTTGTAATAATCCCGACCAACTTTAATTCTTCTTTATTATTAACGATCGGTACACCTGAAATACGATATTTCCCCATTAGATGTTCTGCATCGTATACTTGATGAGTAGGAGTAAGGTAAAATGGATCAGTAATAACGCCATTTTCAGAACGTTTTACAGTAAGGACTTGTTCAGCTTGTTCTTCAATGCTCATGTTTTTATGAATTACACCAAGACCGCCTTGACGAGCCATCGAAATCGCCATAGAAGATTCTGTTACAGTATCCATTCCTGCACTTATTATCGGAATATTTAACTTAACCTTTGACGTCAACTGCACAGATAAACTTACATCTTTCGGTAATATATCAGACTTCGCTGGTACAAGTAATACATCATCAAACGTTAAGCCTTCTTTGACAAATTTTGATTCCCACATAATCTCTAATTCCTCCTATGTCCTCATGAATATTATTGATAAGGTTATCAGCGGCTACAAGGACTGTCAAGGAGCAGAGGAGAAGAAAGACTATTCGGATTTTTCCTTAAATATATTTCAACAAATCATCTTCAATTTTTTTAGGAGACGACTGAGGCGCATAGCGTTTCACAACATTCCCATCAGGATCAACTAAAAACTTCGTGAAGTTCCACTTAATATCTTCAGTTAAAAGACCTTTTTTCTGAGAGACTAAGAATTGGAATAAAGGATGAGCATTATCCCCTTTTACATCGACCTTTTCAAACATTTGAAAAGATACCCCATAATTCAATTGGCAAAATTCCATGGTTTCATTCATATCATTAAACTCTTGATCACTGAACTGCCCACAAGGAAACCCTAAAACGACAAGTCCTTGATCTTTGTATTCTTCATGCAATTCCTGTAACTCTTGAAACTGATTGACGAAGCCACATTTACTAGCCGTATTTACAATAATCATCGGATGCTCTTTATATGTACTTAATGAAACTTCTTCACCATTTGCTTTTGTTGCAGCGAAATCATAAATTTTACTCATCAGAATAACTTCCCTTCTTTTTGCAATCTATAACTTTAACATAGCGAGTTTCATTGAAATGTACAAGTAATTGGATTGATTTCACCCCCAAAAAGCATATTGATACTAGCGTTTATTGAAAGAAAGAGCATAAGGGAATACTGCCCCCAGGTAACATGATTAAGTTCTGTTATTTGGATATACATGTATCGAAAATTGAAATAGTTCGTCTAACTTTACATAAGGTGGTGTTTAGTTTGGCGAAAATTAGTTTGACTCTCACTGTTATTTTTTTGTTAATTGGTTTATTAGGGTGTCAGCAAAAAACTGACAAAGACAACGCGTCTGAAGCAGTTCCAAATTCAAACGAAGGGATTTCGATAAAAACAGAAAAGACGCAATATCCAGTTTCTGCTGACGAAATCGTTATCATCATGGAAAATAATAATAATAGCAGCTTTAATTACGGTTTATTACCTTCTATTGAAAAAAATATTGATGGAAAGTGGGATAAAATATCGTACAAAAAAGATCTTGCTGTTAATGCTATTGAACAGGGAATAAATAGTAATTCAAAAAAGAAAGAAAGCTTTTCGCTAAGTATTTTAAAAGAAAAACTACCTCCTGGAAAATATCGTATAACCCTAACATTTTATAACGATAAAAATAAAATTATTCTAGGAATTCCTTTCGAATTGGTAAAGTGAAGAATGTTACTACGTATTTTCTGATAGATTAATAGCTATAAATAATAAGCAAAAACAATATATAATCCTAATTGCACAAAAAAATTAAATATTGAAGATTAAGTTTTAGGTCCACGTTCTTTTATAAAAGCGTGCCAATCTCCTTCTTGAATGATATTATTTACTCCGCTTCACGACCCATTTAATCGGCTTGAACCATGATTTATTCCGATTTACCCATATTTTCCCACAAAAAATCTCCTCGAGGGTCTGTTCGAGGAGGGCCATTTTGTTTGGTTTGGTTTGGTTTTCGCTACGCTGCTGTTTAGTGATGAAACTATTCATATCGTTGTATGGTGATTAAGATTTTTTAGTGGCAAGACGATCTGTTAATCAATATCTAGATTAATAAAGAGTGAAAGTTTTTCTTCAACTTCACTATGAAATAAAAAAAGACACAAAAAAACCGATACCCTTTAACAGGTATCGGTTTTCTATTTGCCTAGCGACGTCCTACTCTTGCAGGGGGAGACCCCCAACTACCATTGGCGCTAAAGAGCTTAACTTCCGTGTTCGGTATGGGAAC
>NZ_JBHSRI010000011.1:0-56199 GCF_042658845.1 Paenisporosarcina macmurdoensis | reverse complement strand
CTCTCCATAATAGGTGAGTCGATTAGCTCGACTTTGTTGCTGGCGTCAAAAATTTGACGTTTATAATGAACGGTTAAGTTCAAGTTTGTTTTCAATACCAACAGGTGTCGGCGTAAGAAAACGTTTGTGCTTCCGGCACCGAAGTGCGTTCCGCTTGTTAGTTGACGTTTTGCTGTTCAGTTTTCAAGGTTCATTAGTTGGTCACTCTCGCGACGACAACTTTTATATCATAACAAATTCCGTTTGTCATGTCAACAAAAAGTTTTGCTATTTTCATTCACTTTGTCGCACTTAAATTAGCAACTTGATTAATATACCACCATCTATTGGACGAGGCAAGCCTTTTATGAAATAAAAAAGAAAAAGCTAGAATCGCTTCTAGCTTTTTCTAATTGTATTAGTCACGGTGACGCATTTGTGGGAATAATAGCACATCGCGAATCGATGGTGAATTCGTTAATAGCATAATTAAACGATCGATACCGATACCTAGTCCGCCAGTTGGAGGCATTCCGTATTCTAAAGCTTCGATAAAATCATCATCCATTTCATGTGCTTCATCATTACCTGCTTCTTTTTCGACAAGTTGAGCTTCGAAACGTTCACGTTGATCGATTGGGTCGTTTAATTCAGTAAAAGCATTTGCGTGTTCACGACGAACAATAAATAACTCAAAGCGATCTGTGAAACGACCGTCTTGTGGATTTTTCTTAGCTAATGGTGAGATTTCCACCGGGTGACCATAAATGAATGTAGGTTGAACTAATGACTCTTCGACTTTTTGTTCAAAGAATTCATTTAGTACATGTCCCGCTTCCATAGAAGGTTTAACATCCACGCCGTGCTCATTCGCAAACGCGTGAGCTTGTTCTTTCGTCATCTCTACCCAGAAATCAACGCCAGTTGTTTCTTTAACTGCATCTGCCATGTGTAGACGTTTCCAACCAGGAGATAAATCAATCTCATCTTCTCCGTACATCACTTTCGTAGTTCCAAGTACATCTTGTGCTACGTGTGCGATTACGTTTTCAGTTAACGCCATGATGTCGTTGTAATCTGCATACGCTTCATACAACTCAAGCATTGTAAATTCCGGGTTGTGTCTCGTTGAAATTCCTTCATTTCGGAATACGCGTCCGATTTCATATACTTTTTCTAAGCCGCCCACGATTAATCGTTTCAAGTGTAGCTCAATTGCAATACGCATATATAACGTCATGTCTAAGGCGTTATGATGTGTAATAAACGGACGCGCTGTCGCTCCACCCGCTATTGCGTGCATAAGTGGTGTTTCCACTTCCAAGAAACCTTGTGCATCTAAGTAACGACGCATCGATTGAATGATACGGCTACGTGTAATAAATGTATTTTTGCTTTCTTGACTAGTAAGTAAGTCTAGGTAGCGTTGACGGTAACGTTGTTCCACATCTTTTAAGCCGTGGAATTTTTCCGGCATCGGACGTAGTGCTTTTGTTAGGAAGGTAAATTCAATTGCTTTTACCGAAAGCTCGCCTACTTGTGTACGGAAAAGATTCCCTCGAACGCCGACAATATCACCTAAGTCAGCCGTAGTAAACAAATGGTAAGCATCATCGCCAATTGCATCTTTACGTACATAAATTTGAACTTGACCGCCGAAGTCTTGAAGATGCGCAAATCCAGCTTTCCCTTTTCCGCGCTTTGTCATGATTCTTCCAGCAATCGTTACTTCACGTGGTTCTTCTTCTAATTGTTCTTTTGAAAACTGCTCAAACTCTTCATGAATTCCTGTAGACAAATGTGTACGTTCATAACGCCCACCAAATGGATCCAGTCCACTTTCACTTATCGAAGTCATCTTTTGGCGTCTCACCAAAAGTTGATCATTTGTTTCTGTTTCATCTAAATGTGACATATTCATTTCACTCCCTTTTCTTTTGATAGCTCCGTTTAACCATTTAACGGAAAGCTAAGTAGAACTCATTAGACTACATTCGATTTAGAAAAAATCGAATGAAAAATACAATTTGTTCGTAGTAGCTAGCCATTCATAATGAACCTATTGTACACAATTTCACAATCGTCTTCACGTCTTATCGCATTTTTCGGTTAAATCTATAGATATTTCTATAATTCTGAAAAGTTTCTTCTATATATAAAAGAGCTATCACGAAAGTGACAGCTCTCCTTGTTTTACATAATGCTTGTTTCTAGTTCACGACCTAAAGCCATTTGCTCTTCCGCAAAGTTGTTAATGAATGTGCGTAGTTCTAGTGCAGATTCAGTTTGGTTAATCAAATTACGCGCTTTACCGTTTCCACGGATGCCTTTTAAGTACCATGATGCATGTTTACGCATTTCTCGAACAGCAACATGTTCACCTTTAAGTGCCATTAAACGTTCGAAGTGAAGTAAGCATACATCCATTTTCTCGCGAACAGATGGTTCCGGTTTTAATTCACCAGACTCCAAGTATTCAACTGTGCGGTAAATCATCCAAGGGTCACCTAAAGCTGCGCGACCGATCATGACAGCATCCACGCCTGTTTCTTCTAACATACGCTTCGCATCTTGAGGCGTTTCTACATCCCCGTTACCAATAACCGGAATCTTAACATTCTCTTTCACTTGGCGAATGATATCCCAGTCAGCGTGACCTTCATACATTTGTACACGCGTACGACCGTGAACAGCAACCGCTGATCCGCCCGCACGTTCAACTGCTTGTGCGTTTTGAACTGCATATAAATGATCAAGATCCCATCCAGTACGCATTTTCACACTTACTGGTTTTTTAACGTTGTCGACAACTGCGGCAACCATTTCGTAAATTTTTTCTGGATCTAGTAATAACTTCGCGCCCGCTTCACATTTGATAATTTTCGATACTGGGCATCCCATGTTAATATCGATAATATCTGCTGTCGTGTTTTGGTCTACATATTTCGCAGCTTCCACAAGTGTATCTTTGTCTCCACCAAAAATTTGTAATGACAATGGGTTTTCTCTGTCGTCAATATATAACATGTTCATCGTCTTTTCGTTTTTCTGCACAATGCCTTTATCACTAATCATCTCTGCATAAACGAGACCTGCACCGAATTCCTTGACCGTTAAACGGAATGCCGAGTTACAAATACCAGCCATTGGTGCTAAAACTACTCGGTTATCCATTACATGCTTACCAATTTGAAATGGCTTATCACTCATCTTTGTCATTGTTAACCCTCCTTTCCTTGTGAATTCGTTTCACCCATTAACTCTTTTACCTCTATATGAAGCACTAATGCCATAGTATCTAGTTGTTCTATTGTTGGTATTCGAGTACCACGTTCGATTTGACCTAAAATCGATGTTGACATGCCTATCTTTCCGGCAAAGTCGAGTTGCTTCATCCCTTTTAGTTTTCTGAACGCACGAATGCGTCGACCCCATCGATTGTTTTCCATACGTGAACGCCTTCTTTCTGTCCTTTTGCATACTCGCTAAAAGACACACCCGTTACTGGATGAATACCATTAGGTACCAATTCAATTAACGGAATGAGAACGAATCCTCTCTCATGCATACGCGGATGAGGTACTGTTAAGCTCTCTGACTCCATATTTTCGTCATTATAGAGCAAAATGTCAAGGTCTATACACCTAGGTCCCCAGCGGAATTCACGAATTCTCCCTAGAGTTTGCTCAGTATCTAAGCAAATAAAAAGGATTTCTTCTGCGGACAAATTACTCTTTATTTCGACGACTACATTTAAAAACGTTGCTTGTTCAGTGTATCCTACAGGGTCGGTTTCATAAACAGAAGAAACACGAGTTACTTTTACCGCGGGTTTTTCCTGCAACATTCGAATAGCATCTTGCAACATCTCAAAACGATTTCCGAGATTCGAACCTAACGAAAGATATGCGGTGTTCATACATAATCGCCTCTCGTGATTTCAACAGATATCGATCGATAATGACCAGGAATTGGCGGGTCTGGTTTAATAACGATTACTTTACAGCCTTTAACGCGATCTTTGAAAGTCGTTAAAATTTCTGTTGCAATACGCTCTGCCACAGCCTCCACTAACTTAACCGGTTGACCTTCAACAATCTTTTGGCAAATGAAGAACGCTTCGGCATAGTTAACGGTTTTGTCTAAATTGTCCGTTTGACCAGCTTCTTGTAAATCAACAGCTAGAGAAAGTGTTACGCGGAATCGTTGGCCTAGTTTCGTTTCTTCAGCAAATACACCATGATTTCCCCAAAATTCCATGTCGTTCACATGAATATAATCCATTTCATTCACCCTTAACTTTCTATATATAGTTGTTTGCCCGTCAATACATCCATCATGCGAACAGTACGAACAATTTCTTTGACGTCATGAACTCGCATCATGTGACATCCATGCATAATACCAAAGGAAACCGTTGCTGCAGTTCCTTCTAAACGCTCATTAACCGGCAGATTTAAGACTTTGCCAATTGTAGACTTGCGAGATGTTCCTAGCAACACGGGATATCCCATGTCGACAACATCTTGTACATGTTGCATCATCAAAATATTTTGTTGTGTTGTTTTAGCAAATCCAATGCCTGGATCTAGCCAAATATGATGGTTTGGAACGCCTGCGTCTTTGGCAATTTGGATACTTTCTTCTAAATCCTTGCGTACGTCCGGCCAGAAATCAGTGTAGTCCGTGTTATCACGGTTATGCATCAATAAAATCGGCACACCGAGTCTTGCTGCCACTTCTGCTATAGCAGGTTCACGCTTAGCACCCCAAACATCATTAATAATATGAGCACCAGCTAGTATGGCAGCTTCCGCCACTTCTGCTTTATATGTATCAATCGATATGGCAACATCGAGTTCCCTAGATAAAGCCTGTATAACTGGAATGACACGCGCGAGTTCTTCTTCAAGACCGACAGCAGCGTGCCCTGGTCGAGTTGATTCTCCACCGACATCAATTATTTTCGCTCCGTCAGCAACCATTTTCTTTGCATGAATGACTGCCGCTTCTACCGCATCATATCGGCCGCCATCGGAGAATGAGTCAGGGGTTACATTTAATATCCCCATAACCATAGTTTCTTTATGAAAATCAAAAACCGTCCCATTCACTTCTAACGCTTTTGTATAGTTTGTTAAATTCACCTTTATCGCTCCTTGCTTGTCTGTTCCACTTGTTTCACATAAAGTTCGTGTAACTTTGTGTAAAGCATTCCATTTCTTCCGGCGAACCGACTTGATCCAAGTTGAAGAATGGGTACCAACTCTTGTACGGCATTTGTCACAAATACTTCTTCAGCCGCTTCTAGCTTATCAGGAGTAAATAAGCCTTCCACCACATTAATTCCAAGTGAGTGTGCTTCCCAAATCACCCAGTCGCGTGTAATTCCAGCTAATATTCCCGTTTCGAGGGCAGGAGTATACAAACCCCCGTCTTTCACCCAAAAAATATTGGAAGTGATGCCTTCCGCTACATGCCCTTCGCCTGTTAAAAAGAAGCCTTCCTGTTCGGCAAGTGATGGCAACTCTAAGCGCGCCAGGACATTATTTGCATAATGATGCGATTTATAGCGTTGTTCACTTTCTGGTGTATTGCGTCGAGTTTTTAACCACACAGCTGATTTTTCTTTCCCACGCGTCAATGGCGGTAAGTTTTTTCTGAACAAAATCACTGTTGGTTTTTCATAAACAGATGGTGCTAACCCAATATCATGCACGCCAGCAGATACATTCAGTCGAAAATAACCGTCTTCTCCACCACTTCGCGCATTTAATTCACATATAATTGCCGTCAGTTTATCTACATCCAATTCGACATCAATCCGAAATTCATCGAGCGCCTTTCGCAAACGTTCTATATGTTCTTCGAGTAAGAAAGGTTGTCCTTCATACGTACGAAATGTTTCGAAAAAGCCTAAACCATATAAAAACCCGTGGTCAAAAGGCGAGATACGCAACTCATCTGCTTTCACAAACTCTCCATTCATCCAAGCCCACATTACACTTCCTGCTTCTTCGCCGGCTGGCAATACGTCTGAATAAAATTACGAAGTAACTGTTTGCCTTCTTCAGTCATGATTGATTCAGGATGATACTGAACGCCTTCAATAGCAAACTCCCGATGACGAAGACCCATGATCTCGCCTTCAGCGGTCCAAGACGTCACTTCTAAACAATCGGGAAACGATTCTTTTTCAACAATTAACGAATGATAACGAGTTGCTTGAAATGGGTTGGGCATTCCTGTATTTACACCTTTTCCATCGTGATGAACCGGCGATGTTTTGCCATGCATTAAGCGCTCCGCTCGAATAACGTTCCCACCGAATGCTTGTCCAATCGATTGATGACCCAGACAGACACCAAAAATCGGAATCTTTCCGGCAAAGTGAGTGATAACATTTAGGCTGATGCCTGCATCATTCGGCGTACAAGGTCCTGGAGAAACAACAATCATTTCAGGTTTTAACGATTCAATATTAGCAATCGTCAATTCATCATTGCGCTTAACGACTAAGTCTTTTCCAAGTTCACCAAAATATTGAACTAAGTTATAGGTAAATGAATCGTAGTTATCGATCATTAAAATCATTTGTTCCCCACTCCCTCCGCCATTGATTTTGCTTGCCACAGTGCTTTTGCTTTATTTAACGATTCGATGTACTCATTTTCCGGACTGGAGTCAATAACAATACCCGCTCCTGCTTGAATATGTGCGATTCCGTCTTTTACAAACGCTGTACGAATAACGATATTGAATTCCAAATCGCCTGTGTAACCGAGCCAACCGATTGAACCTGTATATAAACCACGTCTGACCGGTTCAAGTTCTTCAATAATTTCCATTGTTCGGATTTTCGGCGCTCCTGTAATGGTTCCCCCAGGAAACACCGCGCGAATAACTTCAGCGTTCGACGTATCTGCAGCTAGTGTTCCTCTAACGTTTGACACAATATGCATGACGTGTGAATATTTTTCGATAACCATGAATTCATTTACTTCAACAGAACCATACGCCGAAACACGCCCTAAATCATTGCGTTCTAAATCAACCAACATGACATGTTCTGCGCGTTCTTTTTCATTATCAATTAATTCTTTGGCAAGACGCTCATCTTCCTGTTCATTTTCCCCGCGAGGACGTGTACCAGCGATTGGACGAGTCGATAATTCGTCGCCTTTTTTCTTCACTAGTAACTCAGGTGAACCTGACACAACTGCAAACTCCGGAGATTGAATAAATGCCATGTAAGGCGAAGGATTAAACGAACGCAAAGCTTCATAATACGTCACTGGAGAAACGCTTAGCTCCTTCGATTGACGGACGGACAAGTTTACTTGGAACACATCCCCTTGGCTAATATACGCCTGAATGCTACGCACCGCTTCTTCAAAAACGTCCCCAGTCATCGAGACATGTAGCTCAGTCTGGTCGTCAGGCACTTCTGTCGCACCGCCCGCGGTAAACACTCGAGTCTCTAAACCTTTCTTAGCAGCTTGTCTCCATTTTTCACTTTCGGCTGGCAAATCAACATCAGCTGTCGATATATGCATGATATGCACTTGTTCTTTGTCAATGTCTAAAACTGCCCATTGATCAAGCAAGTAGAAAAACAAGTCAGGAATATGCATATCATCTTCCGTATCGTTAGGCATCGTTTCAATTTGTCGAGCATAGTCGTACGTAATGAACCCTGCCGCACCGCCTTGGAAATCTGGTAAATCTGCGATATGTGCAAATTGATATTCTTCCACTAACTTTTCGACTAATTGCAGAGCTTCGCCGTGTCTTTCTTCTACTTTTCCATCACGCCACTTAATACGCAAGCCACTTTCTGTTGATTCGATAATGGCTAATGGATTCCATGCCGCCACACTGAATTGTCCCCCACGTCCACTTTCCATCAAGATGTGGTGAGTTTCAAATTGACTTAACTCTTTATAAGCATAATAAAATTCATCTTTATTTAATGAAATCTTTGTTGTATGTAATTGAACATCACGCATGTCCATTCTCCCCCTGAAAACAATTCTCGCTTTCATCTTATCGTGAATGACTAGTTAAACGCCACAAAAAAGAGAGAACGTCTCCGCTCTCTCTTCATCTAGTATGGTTAGTCATCAAATTGATACAGTGGTGTACTTAAATAGCGCTCTCCATTTGAAGGAAGAATAGCTAAAACTTTTTTGCCTTTACCCAGTCTGCGCGCTACTTCTAATGCAGCATGCACAGCGGCTCCTGACGAAACACCACCAAGAATGCCTTCTTCACGTGCTACTTTTCGTGCTGTTTCATATGCTTCTTCATTCGACACTTGAATGATGCTATCGTAAATGTCAGTGTTCAACACTTCAGGCACAAAACCGGCTCCAATTCCTTGGATTTTATGAGGTCCTGGTTGACCACCTGATAAAATAGCCGAATCTTTTGGCTCAACTGCTACAATTTCAATGCCTGGGAAGTGCTTTTTCAATACTTCGCCAGCACCCGTTATCGTTCCACCTGTACCAATACCTGAAATAAAAGCATCTAGTTGATCCATCGCTTCTACAATTTCCGGTCCAGTTGTTAAACGATGTACTTCTGGATTTGCTAAATTGTTAAATTGTTGAGGCATATACCAGCCTTTTTCTTCTGCTAGTTCAGTTGCTTTCGCTATAGCGCCCTTCATTCCGTCTGGCCCAGGAGTTAACACTAATTCTGCGCCATATGCACGTAACAAATTACGTCGCTCCATACTCATCGTTTCAGGCATAACGAGTACAGATTTGTAGCCTTTCGCTGCAGCGATCATTGCAAGTCCTATTCCCGTGTTACCGCTCGTCGGTTCAATAATCGTATCACCTTGTTTTAACTTTCCATCACGTTCAGCCGCTTCAACCATTGAAAGAGCAATACGATCTTTCACACTACTACTTGGGTTGAAGAATTCTAACTTTAAATAAACCTCTGCATCTTCAGGTCCTGTCAGACGGTTTAATTTCACAATCGGTGTTTTTCCTACTAAATCTGCTACTGAATTACCTACTCGCGTCATTTTCTCACTCCTAATCCCTAGTAGTTCAATTGGTTTTTTTATCCTCTTAATCCTACCAATTTTTCTGACTTTTCGCAAACAAAAAGCAGCCACCTGAACGAATCAGAAAACTGCTTGGGTATACCGCTATCATACGTAACTTCACGTATTTTTATGAATTATTCCAACGTTTGGGTGTTTTCAGCATTTCGGTGTCTAGCTTCAAACGCCAGCTCGCACCTCCGCTTCAGAAACTCATTCGAAAACGGGTTTTCGATTCGTTTCTTCCACCGTCGGAGTCGAGCTAGAGTGGCGTTTTCAGCATTTCGGTGTCCAGCTTCAAACGCCAGCTCGCACCTCCGCTTCAGAAACTCATTCGAAAACGGGTTTTCGATTCGTTTCTTCCACCGTCGATGTCCAGTTGCACAGGCCAATCCACTCTTAAGCTTCGCACCTTCATTCGAAAACACGTTTTCGATTCAGTCGCTCCAGCGCCAGAGACGGATTAGAGTAGCCTGTTCCACATTTCATGGAGTCGAGCTAGAGTGGCGTTTTCAGCATTTCGGGTCATTCACCATAAAACCATTGTGTGTCAAATTCATTCCAAAATGCTTCTGGAGAAACGGATTGTGGTAATTGTTCCAACGCCAATTCACGCTTAATATGATTTTTGACATCTTCATATGTGAATTCTTGACCTTCTGCAATATCTTTCAAATAAACGACACCATATCGATCGTCTGCCAGTGAAACGGGACTACTCCATTGGTCTACTTCTAGTTTGCTAGCTGCTTCCACAACTGAAGCATCAACATTCTCTTGACCTTCCGAAATAAATCCGATATCCCCACCAAGACTTGCCGAAGAAGTATCCACTGAGCGTTCACGCGCTAACACATCAAATGAAGAACCATTGTCAAGTTCATTTACAGCCTCCTGCGCATCTGATATTGTCTGTAAAACAATCAAACTCGCTTGATACGTAGTAGGAATATTGTATAGAGCCTGGTTTTCATTATAAAATGCTTTGATTTGCTCGTCTTCAATCACCACGTCTTTTGTTAACACTTTGTCTAGTATTAATTGGCCGCGTATTTTTTGACGTTGCATCTCACTGTTCAAAGACTGACCTTGTGATCCCGTACTATCTTGAGCAGTTCGGATTAAGGAAAGTTCTAAATCTATTTCTTTATCCGTTACTTTTATTTCGTATTTATTAGCAGCCGTGTTCATTACTTGAGCGTTTACCATTTCAAGTAGTGTCTCTTTTCCATACTGCTCTTCCATCGCGACCATCCAGTCTTCACGGAAAATTTGCTCTTTCCCAACTGACGCTACAACTTCATTCTCATTAGTTGGTCCGTTTGGAATCAACCATGCGATGAACCACAACAAGTTGCCGAGCAATAATATACCCAACACAATAAGAACTGGCTTTGTTTTCAATTTTTTCTGAGCAGGTCGCTCATCATGAGAACGACCTATATGGTTATGATTTGATTTCATCTATATATGATTCCAGTTCTTGTTGAGAATAATCATATGTTTCCATACAGAAATGACATTGTGCTTCTGCTTTGCCGTCATCGTCAATCATTTCTTGGATTTCATCTGCACCTAACGCTAAAATCGCTGTACCAAAACGGTCCTTCGAACAATTACATTCAAATGAAACCGGCATTTTATCTAGTACTCGGACATTTTCTTTACCTAAAATTTCTTCCAATAATTCTTCAGGAGATAACCCTTTTGCAATTAATGTAGAAACAGGCTCCATCGAGCTTAGTTTTTCTTCAATAATAGAAATTGTGTCATCTTCAATTCCTGGCATTAACTGAATGATAAATCCGCCTGATGCCAAAATTGTATTATCCGGATTAACTAACACGCCTAACCCCACGGAAGACGGAACTTGTTCAGACGATGCAAAATAATAAGTGAAATCTTCGCCTAATTCACCTGATACAAGCGGTACTGACCCTGTAAAGAAATCGCGCATGCCTAGATCTTTGACAATCGTCAACATACCATCAGTTCCTACAGCCCGTTTCACATCCAGTTTGCCGTGTTCATTTAAATCAAAGTGCGTTTGTGGTTGTGAAACATACCCACGTACTTCTCCTTTTGAGTTACTATCGACGACAATGGCACCAATTGGACCTTTTCCTTCTACCTTAACCGTCAGTTTATCTTCACCTTTTAACATGGCACCCATCATGACACCTGCAGTCATCGATCGACCGAGTGCCGCTGATGCAGTTGGCCATGTTGCATGACGCTGCTGTGCTTCACTTATTGTATCTGTTGTACGGACAGAAAAAGCTCTCACTT
Source organism: Paenisporosarcina macmurdoensis (assembly GCF_042658845.1). Taxonomy (NCBI): domain Bacteria; kingdom Bacillati; phylum Bacillota; class Bacilli; order Caryophanales; family Caryophanaceae; genus Paenisporosarcina; species Paenisporosarcina macmurdoensis. Next base: position 44,870 of record NZ_JBHSRI010000011.1, on the reverse strand, counting down.
TTCCATCAAACGCTAAAGCTCTTACTAAATAATCATTCATTTTTTGGTACCTCTTTTCTTATTGGTTACGTTCGTATATGATGTGCAGTCCTTTTAAAGTTAAATACGGATCAATTTTATCAATTACTGTCGATTCCGACGCAATTAAATTAGCCATTCCACCAGTCGCAATGACCGTTGGCTGCTCTTTACTTTGTGCTTTCATACGCGATACAATACCTTCAACTTGCCCGACGTAGCCATAAACAATACCAGCTTGCATAGCCGAAACTGTATTTTTTCCAACTACATTTTCTGGTTTTGTTAATTCAATTCGTGGCAATTTGGATGCTTTAGTAAATAACGCTTCGGTTGATATCCCAATACCAGGAGCAATCGCGCCTCCCATATATTCACCTTTTTCATTTATATAACAATAGGTTGTGGCTGTTCCAAAATCCACAATAATAAGGGGTGGTCCATATTCTTCTATCGCTGCCACGGCGTTGACAATGCGGTCAGCTCCAACCTCGCGAGGGTTTTCATATTTAATATTCAACCCTGTTTTTACACCCGGACCAACGACAAGCGGTTTGAGGCCAAAGTATTTTTGACACATGCGCTCTAACGAGAACATGATCGACGGAACAACGGACGAAATGATGATGCCATGAATTTGACTAAACTCGATACCCGCATGAGTAAATAAGGACTTAACTTGCATGCCGTATTCGTCTTCCGTTTTGTAACGATCGGTTTCCATGCGCCAATGATGAATTAATTCATCTGAATGATAAACACCCAGCACAATATTCGTATTTCCAGTATCTAAAACGAGTATCATTATTGTACCTCACAAATTCTATTTATCGATTGCTTCTGCATGCCAGTCTGCCTATCCTGGCTTTCAAGACTTTTCAGCGTCTACCAGAGCCAGTTCAAACCTCTGCTTTTCTGTAAGTCATCATACCACAATTATCTATGCATAAAAAAGCTGATTGACTTCCGCAAAGGGAGGTCAATCAGCTTTTTGTGTATTATGCGTTATTTACGATCTTCTTTAATGTCACGCGAAGGTTCAACTGTCGTTTCTTCCTTCGGTAAATTGGCTGTAGATGGGTCGTTTGGTGCGCCTGTAACATCTGGTGTTACTTCGTCAACCTTTGCCGTTGCCACATCTGCTTCTTCAAGTATTGGTTGCTTAACCGGGCGAACCGGTAAAGTACCATGCTCTTTTAAGTGCATAATTTGCCCAGCATCTAATGTTTCCACTTCAAGAAGTGTAGTTGCAATGAGCTCAAGCAATTCACGTTTTTCCGTCAAAATTTCTTTTGTACGGGCGTATTGCTCTTTAATCATAATTTGCATTTCTTGGTCAATTTCGTAAGCAATCGCATCTGAATAGTTTTGTTCAGAGTTAAAGTCACGACCTAAGAAGACGTTACCGCCTTGCGCTTGACCAAACTGCATCGGTCCGAGTTTATCGCTCATTCCGTATTCTGTCACCATGCTTCGAGCAATACTCGTCGCACGTTGGAAGTCATTATGAGCACCGGTTGAGACTTCACCGAAGACAACATCCTCAGCTACACGTCCACCAAGTAAACCAGAAATTTTATCAAGTAACTCTGGTTTAGTCATAAAGTAACGATCTTCTTTTGGTAACATAACCGCATAACCGCCTGCTTGACCACGTGGAACGATGGTTACTTTATGTACAATTTCTGCATCATCTAAAGTTAATCCAATTACTACGTGTCCCGCTTCGTGGTAGGCAACAATATTACGTTCTTTTTTAGAAATGACTTTACCCGTTTTAGCAGGACCTGCAATGACACGGTCAGTCGCTTCATCAATATCTAGCATATCAATCTTCTTCTTGTTACTACGAGCAGCAACTAAAGCTGCTTCGTTCAGAAGATTTTCTAAATCCGCACCAGAAAATCCTGGAGTACGTTGTGCAATCGCTTTGAAATCTACTTCATCTTCTAAAGGTTTGTTACGTGCGTGTACTCTTAGTACAGCTTCACGACCTTTAACGTCTGGGCGACCAACCGTGATTTGACGGTCAAAACGACCTGGACGAAGAAGAGCTGGATCTAAAATATCTGGTCGGTTCGTTGCTGCGACGATAATAATACCTTCGTTCGCTCCGAAACCATCCATTTCAACAAGTAATTGGTTCAAGGTTTGTTCACGCTCATCGTGTCCACCACCAAGACCTGCTCCACGTTGACGACCAACTGCATCAATTTCATCGATGAAAATGATACATGGCGCATTTTTCTTTGCATTTTCGAAAAGGTCACGCACACGAGATGCACCAACCCCAACAAACATTTCAACAAAGTCTGAACCACTGATTGAGAAGAATGGAACGCCTGATTCGCCTGCAACAGCACGAGCAAGCAACGTTTTACCAGTACCTGGAGGACCGACTAGAAGAATCCCTTTAGGAATACGAGCACCAATGGCATCGAATTTGCGAGGGTCTTTTAAGAATTCAACCACTTCTACAAGTTCTTGTTTCTCTTCGTCTGCTCCAGCAACATCGTCAAAACGAACTTTTTTCTTTTCATTATCATATAATTTTGCTTTGCTCTTACCGAAACTCATTACTTTATTACCGCCACCTTGAGCTTGGTTCAACAAGAAGAAGAACAAGATAAAGATAATGATGAATGGAATTAAGCCGGTAAAGAATTGCACCCATCCGCTTGTTTCAGGTGCTGGTAAAACTTTTACATCATTCGTTTTGGCAGCTTCGCGAATGGTCGTTAAGACTGTAGGATCATCCATCGTAATGGCAGTGATGAACTCTTCGTCTTTTTTATAACCTTCCATTTTACCTCGAACTTCATACACCCCTTGATCTGGTTGCATTGAGAACTCAGTAACCTTGCCACTTTCTAACGCAGTAAGAAACTCGCCGTAATTGACTTCTTTGGTTGGGTCTTTCCCGCTGTTAAACGTACCAAAAATCCCAATAATTACGAGGAAAATTAATAAATAAAATATGGTGTATCGAAATATTCGATTCATCATGAACCCCCTCAAGAAATATACAGAAAAACTATTGATAATCTTATCATACGTAGAAAAAAGGGTACAACGATATGCCTTGCCTTTTACACGTTATTCTTTAATTTATGTCAGAAATTCTACCCACTCTATTAAAACGAGTAAACTTCTTTCTTCAATACGCCTACATAAGGTAAGTTACGATATTTTTCCATGTAGTCTAATCCGTACCCTACAACAAAAGCATCAGGCACAATAAATCCAACGTAATCAGCTTGTAAATCTACTTTACGACCCGTTGGTTTGTCTAGTAATGTCACGACTTTAATCGATTTTGCTTTACGGTATTTAAAAAGGTCCACTAAATAGCTAAGTGTTAACCCGCTGTCGATAATATCTTCTAGAATCAACACGTCACGGCCCTCAACACTTGTGTTTAAATCTTTTACAATTTTCACTTCGCCTGAAGAAACTGTGGCATTTCCGTAACTTGAAACGTCCATGAAATCAATTTCCATGTAAATATCCATACGTTTCATAAGATCTGCCATAAATGGCATAGCGCCTTTTAATACGCCAATTGCGAGTGGGAATTTATCGTTGTAATCAGCCGTTAACACTTCTCCTAATTCACGAATCTTTGTTTGTAGCTGTTCTTCAGAAATCAATACTTCTTGAATATCTTTTTCTAACATATTGGTTCCTCCTTGAGCTTAGTGGCTCTCTTTTTCAATCATGAACTGATGCGTCCAACCTTCATGTGGCTGTTTAGTAAAACGCGAACCTAATCGCACGCCTGGTACACCAATTATCTCTCCTTGATGTGTGACAAGCAATTGAACAGCCTGACGGTTATGTCGAGGAACTTTTTCATCAATCATTAAACGCGACAAACGCTTAGATTCTTCCATTCCTTTGAGTAGCAATCGGTCTCCCGGTTGTCTTCCCCGAACATGAATAGGTAGTTCACTTAGATTAAGTGTTACATACCATCCGTTGTCCCTATTAATCGCAGCTTCTCGATTAATCATCTTTATCCGTAAGTCCAAGCCGACAGTTACCCACTCCCCCATGACAATAACACTTTCAGTAGGGGTTGTCGGTGTGCTTGCTTCATCCAAAGAAAACCGCATCGTCGAGTAGTGGCGGAAACCTTTTCTTCCATTTGGAAGATGAATCTCACTTGAACCATCACGTTCGAGACACTGGTTATGGATTTGATCAATAAGTGAATGGCTTAACCATAAACTTTCAGTAGGGTATAGATAGTTTAATAGTAGTAGAACTACTCTTTTTTGTAAAGCAACCTCGATACCTTGAAATTGTTCTAGGTCTATTGTCAGTGAATGAGTGGCCGATGAACGAATGATTTTTTCATATTCCGTCACGGCGAGCTTATCCAGCAATTGCTCATCTTGTTGCTGTTGCTGTGTCCATTTGGTAATAGCCACTGATACATTCGGGTTTTCTTCTTGGACAAGCGGTACGATATGGTGGCGGAATCGATTACGCGTATATGTATCCTTTTTATTACTCGAATCTTCACGATATGTAATGTGTTGTTCATTTAAATATTGTTCTATTTGTTTTCGTGTGACAGATAAAAACGGACGAATTAATTTACCGGTACCAAATTGACGCTTCGCATACATCCCATTCGATCTTGTTCCCCTCGTTAAACCCATCAATACAGATTCTACTTGGTCATCGGCGTGATGTGCTACTACAAGTTTGCTGTAATTACATTCCTCCATCACTTGTTCAAAAAAGTGATAACGTTCACGGCGACATATATCTTGTAGGTTTCCATTTTCACGAAGGAGGATGCTTTGTATAGCTAGCGTTGTACTATGAAAGGGAATGTTCCAATTGTCGCACACAGACTTTACAAAACGTTCATCTACGTCTGACTCTTCCCCTCTAAGACCATGATTAGCATGAATACAACCAATCTCGATTGCGAGAGAATCTTTTTGTTTGTGCAAAAAAGTGAGGAGCGCAATTGAATCTGCGCCCCCAGAACATGCAACAAGAAGTCGATCTCCTTTGCTTATTAAGTTGTCTTTTTGAATATAAGAAAATACGTCATTACGAAAGTCCAACTTCTTGTCACCTCCTAGCTTTGATTCTATTTTATCATTCTTTCCCGGGAAATATTTCGATTAGATGGTGAAAAGAGTGACCATTCTGGGACAGCGTGCTTTACTTTGACCACAAATAACGTTCGATCATCTTCAGCAGCTGGGTATTTATTGTTAAATTCAGCAGCCAATACATCGGCGAGTGAACTAGTTGGTGTCGATTCATACTTTCTCATTAAACGAATCAGTTCGTTTTCTTGTTCCTCTAATGAGTAGTCTGGTGAAAACATTCCGTCTGACAACATAACTAAAATATCTCCGTCTTTTACAATACGTTCTTCTGCGTCCACTGACATGGTTGGCAAGAACCCAATTGGCACACTTTGACTATCGATTTTCACACAATCTTTTCCTCTGAGTAAATACGTTGACATGCTTCCTGCTTTAAATGACCATAGTTTACCTTGCTGTAAATCAAGTAGCGCTAAATCCACTGTTGCATATAAATCTGAATGGTGTTTGAGAGACATGACGTAATGTAGCGTATGCATCGCTGTTTCCGGATTCATTTGATGTTGCAAACATTCTCGTAATAAGCGAATGACTTTTCTACTTTCATGATACGCTTCCATGTTTTGACCCATACCATCTGATAATACGAATGCAACGAGTCCACTATGCAACGGAATGACACTATGGGCATCCCCTGAATATACCGTATTCTGGTACGATCTCGTAAATACCCCATAATCATACGAAAATCTAACAGCCGATTGAAAAGTGATTTGAAGATGTGGAAATGGATCCTGAATTTCAGAAGTACGACTAATTTCAAATGGTTCATCATATAATTCATGGAGAATCGGCATGATAAGTCGCTCACCTATCATTTGATTCGTTTCCCACTCTGCTTGTTTGATTGGTAAACAACAAACAATTTTTCTTGCTCCTTGTTCTTCGGAAAGCATATCAATTTGAAAATGCGCAATTTTGGCATCATCTAAACGTCTTGAAATTTTCTCTTCTTCCGATTCATGATTTGCTTCATTCATCTGAAGATCCGCCATAAGATCACTGACATGTTGACTCATGTCACGCAATTGGTAGGCAAGCATCTTTTTCCCATGAGCATAATGTCCAGCGAGTTTGTTGTTTGCGTACTCTTCTTCAAGTGCATCAACCAAGCCGTTCGAACGCACACATTTTTCTTGAATCCGATCATTTAAGCGATAACGAACCCCTGACTTCGTATGGGCTCTCATTTCTTTCCATTCTTCAACCACTGGATACATCCCTTTACCTGCAGCACCCCAGCACTTATCTTGCCTAAAGCAAGTTCCACATACAGAATAATCGGGTGATTGGCTAGTTGAAGCAGTTTCTTTATGTGTAGGAAAGCGATCGTTTACAAGTTGAGTAATAAATTCAACAAACTGTTGGAAGTCGAATAATTGTGTATTCACTTTATCTGTTAGCCATTGTTGTCTTTTAAAAAGAACTGATGATGGTTTTGGGAAAAACTGATTCTGAGCATAGTTTATCCAAGTAGTTGGTAATATAAAATAAATCATGCTCGCACAAGCGAGTGAAGCAAAATAAACTTTATCAAGCGGTAAGGTTGTGTCGTATACAGTGAAGAATAACGCAGCTCCGAAAGAACCGCTAGCAATCCATAATCGGTTTTTATTTTGAAACAGCCCGGCACATAAACCCGATAAGGCATAAACCGCAATCATGCCGCTAAACGATAGTTGGGATAAACTAAGAATAGTTCCCATAATCGTAGCAACAGCTGTTCCCACGAAAACTCCACCTACACTCACCGCTCCAAATAGTACAATATGGACTAGCACAAGAGGTACTGAAATGAGACCAAATAACAACCCTCCCATCCCAGTTAACATCAAAGCACTCACCATAACCGCTGCACCTATTCGTTCAAACGTCCATTTCGCTGTCGTTAAAGCGTGCATGGGAACAAATAATTGGAATAAAAAGACCGTCATAATCGCTGATAAGATGCTTTCATACATAACGAGTAAAGACACCGACAATGGTATGTCTCCGCCGTATGATACCCACTGCCAGCCAAACTGGACAAGCAAGATCACCATAGCAACTTGAAATGGTATGAACTTTTTATTTTTTAGAACTTGGCTTACTGCTTGATAGCCACCTATTTGCAATACATGGAGAACTGCCTGACCTATTCCGAGCGTTAAGCTCCCACTGATCCCCCCAATCCAAACAAACGGTAGATAACGTGGATACCTTCTGGCCACGATGGCCCAAACAGGTAAAAAGAATGGCACGGCTGCTTCAAATAACACCGCTTTTGATAAGAAGAATGCAAAGAATAAGATTAAGGCAGATAGCATGATTTTTAACTTTTTCTTTTTTACTAAGAGCATCCACCTGCTCCAAACGGGTATTTTCTTCATACCATCAGTTGTTAGTGACTTCATGAAACCAATCCCTTCCCTTACGATAATTTTCATTATAGGAGAAGGGTTGTTTAAAGTTTGTCAATTCTTGACAGTGCGGAACAAAAACATTTCGACGAAATATCAGAAGATACGGGATAAACTTTTAAAAGACCGCTTGACACTACCACATGTTCACTTGTATTATTATAAATGTTCTTTAAAGACGGCGGCCTAGCTCAGCTGGCTAGAGCGTACGGTTCATACCCGTGAGGTCGGGGGTTCGATCCCCTCGGCCGCCATTACAGAAAAGCGCATATGCGCATTGAAAAGTGCGGCAAAACGCTTTTCCTCGGCCCCTTGGTCAAGCGGTTAAGACACCGCCCTTTCACGGCGGTAACACGGGTTCGAATCCCGTAGGGGTCATCCAAAAAAACTCACAAGAGAATATTCTCTTGTGAGTTTTTTTATTTGCATACCTACAAAATCTTCGTTTATCTACTTCTTACACGCTCAATTTGTCGTTTGTGATGTTCATCATGCTCCCAAAAATCAGTGAAATAGCTCGTAATCGACAAAGTGTGATGACCAATTTGAAATTCTTTGTCCCATTCACTTTCATCTACTTCTTGAAGTTTTTGCGTAATACGCTGACGTTCACTTTTCGCATAAGCAATGGTTTCTTCAAATGTTTGTTCAGCAGCACGTGCTGCAGCTTTTGCATTAAACTCTTCGAATGCTGGAAAACTTTCAAGTTTACCCCCTTCTTTCATTTCAGGAAGTCTCTCTTCCGTAGTGAAGCGATCCCATTCCGCCAAATGCATAATAATCTCATTTGGTGACCATTTTCCTGGCATGTATGGACTCATTGCTTGTTCAGGTGTTAGTTCTTTTAAAGAATCCAACCACATTTGATAATTTTTATGTGTTCTTAAAATTTGTTGTTTACTCATAACCCACACCCCTTTCTGTTATTTTTCGCTACTACAGCTATCAATCCCTTTATTCCACAACGGACCAAGCTCCCAGTTCGGTGACTTCCAAGATAACCTTAGACCAGCCATTGCAAAAAGTTTATTATTCTTTATTTTAATGAGCGTTGAGATTTTTCGGTCTTCCGTACGCTTCGCATATGACAGATTTCCTTTATCCAGAAATGAAATTATCATGCTGAGACTACTAAGAAAAACCGGGCAAAAAGTGCGCCCTATCCTTTTAATAAGAGTAACCATAGTAGCCTGTTGATGGCAACTTGGATTATAGGTTGGTTCTATCTCTAGCTTAACTTAGAATCATTTATTCGTGTCTTAGCAATAAGCTATTGATAGATTTTCTTGCTGTTTACTACTCACTTCATTGATTGTAGTGGAAGGCGGCGACTCCGGCGGGATCAGCGGGACAGGTGAGACCCCGCAGATCGCGAAGCGACCGAGGAGGCTCACCGCCCGCCCCTCGGAAAGCGTCCGCTTGAAACGGAAATCAACACTATTAATGAATCAATCTTTTGTCCCTGAAACACTGGATTTATGGAACTAAAATTATACACTTTCTTATCTTGTTAAAATAACTAAGTCACTCATAGAGACCGCTGTCCATCTGGGGAAGAATGGTGTCCTTCTGCAAGCGAATGGACGATTACGTTACGCGAGTGGACGATAATCAAATTAAATGGACGATAACCTCAATTGAGTGGACGGAAACTCAAGTTGAATGGACGATAAGCCAAGTTGAGTGGACGATGAAAGTAGTTCAAATAAAAATGAAATTTCTTATAACAACAAAAAAACATCCCTGCATATCAGCAGGGATGTTGTAAAAACACTTTTTCTACGATCAAAACAGCCAGCAATTATCCTCGTTTCGCGCCGCGACCGCCACGTTTCGTTTCAGTGGCACGTTTTAAAGTGGTCAAACGTTCTTCACTGTCTTTTAAGAAACGTGCCATTTTTTGTTCAAAATTCTCTTTAAACGGACGATCTCGATCGTTTGGACGACTATTCGGGCGTGGACGTTGAGGACGTTCTGGTCGCTCAGCTTGTGGCTTGGCTTTACGAATAGATAAGCCGATTTTGCCGTCAGCTTCCACATTCATCACTTTAACTTCAACCATATCGCCGACTTTCAAATGCTCGTTGATATCTTTTACATAGTTGTCAGCGACTTCACTGATATGAACAAGACCCGTTGAGCCACCTGGTAGTTCTACGAATGCGCCGAAATTTGTGATTCCTGTTACTTTACCTTGTACCTTGCTGCCTACTTCAATTGACATAAAAAAAATGCTCCTCCTTAGAAATTAAGCCGGCTCCTTTAGAAGCCTTGTAATAGTAAAATCGGATCCGAAAATAAAGATCTCCACTCTTAATTATAGCCAACAAAAAAAGAGTGTCAATAAGACTACTCTTTTGAATCAATGTTTTTGTCGTCATTTCCTTCATTTTCAGGGATAGCAAAAATTATTTCGTTATCATCTGAAAGGAAGTATTCTTTTCTTGCAAGCTTCGCAATATAGTCATCATCATTTAATTTTAAAATTTGAGATTTCAACATGTCTTGTTCATCTTGAACTTGTTCTAGCGATTGAAGAACTTCTGACTTTTTGCTTTCTTTAGCAGCTAGTGCTTGTGATTTATCAAACATTGTAAGAGTTAGCCAACCCATAACCAGGACTACGATGACAGCAAAAGCACTCAATCGTCTAAACAAACGAATTTTATGTGCTTTTTCACGCTTCTCTTGGCGTTCTACCGAGCGGACATAATCCTTATTAATGGATGAAACATTACGATTTTCTTCATTTTTACGGTTATTCACACCCATGTTGTTCACTCCCAGCCATAATTTGTCAACTAATTAGTAGTTGCTATTATAACTGATAAATTACTTTTTTTGAAGGGACCTTCGGGGTATTTTTTCAATTATTTTTTCAAATACTTTTATTAATGGCCATAGTATAGTCATACATATTTTAATAATGATGCGCAAAATAGTACGAATAATTGTCACAATTACATGTAGAATCCACCATATGGGCTGAGCGATTAATCGCATAAATACATGTCTCCCTAAGAGCATTGGCTTGCGAAACCACAATTCATAACTAATGATTCCTATAATTTGAGCACACGGGTCATATATTCTCCAAGTTCCATCTCTTATATGAAATAATAAGTAAAAACTCGCGATTCCGAGTCCTACCCATAAAAAAATTTCAAAAAACCTTTGGTAACGCCTGAGTAATGCACCTGGACGGAGAGCTTGGCAACTGTCGCGAAAACTTTCAACTAGAAAACCTGTGGCCACGCCACTTAAAATCATGGCCAACAGACTTAAGAATTGATATGAAATCGTCATCCAAACAATTTATGCAGGAAATTACGGCTAGGTTCACGATCTTCATCATCGTATTGGAATGTTCGTACAAGACCTTCGAGTGTCAGTAACCCTTTGTCCACATCTAAATGAACAATGCGTAACTCTTCACCTTTAATATTTAAATGTCCTTGTGAAGTTCTTACTACAAACTCTTCTGCGTCAAAACGCTCAATGGATTTGACAGATGTTAAGTCCATACGCTTACGATTTCGTAAACTAACTACGTGATCTCCTGATGGAATCGTGATGGATGCATGTTCGGCTTGATATTGCATAAAATTCCTCCTTTACTTGTCCAGTCCATTAACTATATGCAGCCAAACAAAAAAGCATGACCATTTTTTGGCCATGCCCATCAATTAATTAATCTTCATCATCAACAAACTCAGGATCAACCTTTTCAAGTCTCTCTTCTTTTAAAATGGTATACATCAACGTTGACTCTTCTTTTTTTACAGCCTCTTTTAGCATCTCGATACGTGCTGTTACAACCTTTTGACCGAAACGAATAGCTAATTCGTCGCCTACTTTAATGACCGAACTGGCTTTACTTACTTTGCCATTGACCGTAATACGACCTTGATCTGCTACTTCTTTTGCGAGTGTACGTCGTTTAATTAAACGTGAAACTTTTAAAAATTTATCTAATCTCATGTCATTCATCCCCTTTTAATTGTTTGGCTTGTTGCCAAAATGCTTCGAGTTCCTCTAGTGTATAGCCACTAAACTCACCCTTGCCTTGTACTACACTATCTTCAACAAAGTGAAAGCGGTTTTTAAATTTTCTATTTGCATGTATCATGGCTTCTTCTGGCGATAGACCATAAAAACGAGCTACATTGACAATTGTAAATAGCACATCGCCTAGTTCATCAAGCTGTGATTCTGTAGTGCCTTCACTAATTTCTTGTTTAAATTCTTGCCACTCTTCTTCAAATTTCAACCATGCACCTTCCGCATTCGGCCAGTCAAAACCAACTTTAGCTGCCTCTTTTTGGAAGTTATATGATGTCAAAAGCGATGACTCTGAGCGTTCTTGTCCATCTAGAATGCGTTTGTTTTGATTGCCTTTTTCAGCAGATTTCAATTGCTGCCAATTGCGCAATACATCATCTGAACTTTCAACTTTCACGTCACCAAAGACATGTGGATGTCTGTGAATCATTTTAGAAGAAACGCTTTCTAGCACATCTTCTAAACTAAAGTATCCATCATCTTCTCCGATTTGAGCATGTAAGAACACTTGAAGTAAAACGTCCCCGAGTTCTTCAATCATACCTTCATCATCTTGATCGTTTACAGCTTGTAAAAATTCATGCACTTCTTCTATTAAGTATTTTTTTAAGGTCTCATGTGTTTGTTCACGATCCCACGGACACCCTTCAGGTGCACGAAGCATAGCAATAATCTCTCTGAATGTTGACCATTCTTTTAATCGATCTTCCCGCTTACTTGTCGGCGGCACATAAATCGTCGTCAAATTGTTTAGTTCCGCAGCACGGTCGAGTTCGAATAGAGGGACAACTCTCAATACCTCCTCGGCCGAACCAGCAGCAGTGACTATGGTTACTGGATAATCTGCTGGATACTTCTCCATTAACGTTAACTTCACATCCGACGCACTGTAGCCATCATATACTTGGGCAATTAAGACGTGTTGAGACATCTGAACATCATCTCTTTTGAACATCGTCCCATCAAGCAATTGAAAACCTTCAATTGGATCAATACGTAATGCATTAAAAATTGGATCTAAAAAGCTTTGCCCACCAATAATTTCAAGTTGAATGCGTCCCTCTTTTTCTGCTTGTACTAACCACTGAACAGTTTGTTCCGCAACTAAAGGATGACCTGGAACTGCATAAAATATAGAATCTGATTGTGCTAATGTGATTAATGTTTCAACAATTTCTTTATAAACCGCTTCAAAGGCATCGTGTTTTTCATATATTGCATCAAAACTTTCAAATGAAATTCCTTCATTCACTAATTCTTGTAACACCGGATGTTCAGCTGTCCGCACATAAAGGCGTTGTGCTTTCACTAATTTTTTGTATACACCTAGCGGTAACTGCTCTAAATCTCCCGCTCCTAATCCTAGCACTGTAATCGTATTCACAAGCGTCACCCCTTTCTCTCTTCAATATGTAGCCATAATTGAATCATGGCCATTCTTCGCCCTAGTGGCAATAAAAACCATTCTTTTTCTGCAATAATTCGACTCTTTGCTATATAAAGTAAAAAGACAGTCGCACCTAAACCTACACTAGTGAGAGCTGTAAACATGGCGCTTAAGCGGCTTGACAGTCCATCAAATACCCAACTGTCTGCGACAATGCCCCACGTCAGCACGGTAACAATCATTAGTAGCGATGCTACCACTAAATGGCCATAAAATCTGACTGTCGCAAAACGAATCTTCCAAATTGAATATAAATACAGGTATAAACTTATGGTGATAAAGGCAAATCCAACATTACTAGCTATCGCTGCTCCCATTATTCCATACTTAGGAAGTAACCAAGCATTGCATAGCCATTTAAGAATAAGTCCAGTGATTAGCAAGATGGCCGGAAGAATCACTTTTCCTAACCCTTGCAGCACAGACGTCATAGTTAAAATTAACGATAGCCAAAAGATTTGGATACAAAAAACCATTAAAGTTGCCGATAAATCTCTTGTTTCAAACAACATTTCATTAACTGGCGGCAATACTAAAATCAAACCTAGCGTCGCTGCAGTTCCAAATAAAAGGGCAATCCGAAACGTTAATTGTGCGTAAGGGACAGCATTTCTACCGGTCTTTTTTTTCGTAGTATGTGCAATTAACGGGACGATAGAAAGGGACAATGTAGAAGCGATTAGAATCCCCATTTGAACAAGGGGTAATCCTCGGTCATAGGTGCCTTTCGTTTCCATTGCGGTTAGCCGATTCATTCCCGTTTCAGTTAAACTACTAAAAACGGTAAAAGAGTCGACCAGTTGGAAAAATAACAAGATAAGAGAACTCATACTGACACTTAAGCTAATGATGGTCAAATCCTTAATAATTGGACCAACCGCAACTGTGTTTGGTCCTTTCTTCAATAATTCAATTGAAAATTGTTTTCGTACAAAGAGAAGAAGCAATACAATACCAGCGATTTCGCCAACGATGGCACCCAATAATGCCGCACTCCCTGCCGTATATAAAGATGCGCCTGTCTTCACGACAAAATATGTACCTACTAAAATAACGGTTACACGCACCATCTGTTCAACAACTTGTCCATATGCAACGGGTTCCATTCGTCCCTCTGATTGAAATGAACCTTTTAGTAGCGCAAGCATAGGCATTAATAACACCACAAACGAGCCGGTGCGGAGAAGTTGAGCAAGTTCTTCATCACCCATCCATTGTGCTAATACATCCGCTCCTGTAAACAACAACGCAAAACTGATAATCGAGATAATACTTAAATAGATAAATGCAATACGTAAGATGGTCGAGCGTTGATTTGGGTGTGACTGCTCATGTGCATCTGCTAAGAGTTTTGAAATAGCGACCGCAAATCCATATGAGGTCCAAACGGTCAGAACCCCAATAAATGGGTATACTTGCTGATATATGTAAAACCCTTGATCTCCTACGATATTTTGAAAAGGAATACGATACACTGCACTTAAGGCTTTGACGATTAAGGCGGCGATCGTCAATAATACAGCACCTTTCATAAATTTTTGCATCGTCCAATCATTGGTCATAGTTTGTTCCTCATTCCAATCAATCCATAGCTAGCGCGGACGTATCCACTTTTTATGATTTCCATTATAACACGAAAAAAACGTCTTCTTATGTGAATAAGAAGACGCTTCTCTGCTATATCTAGTTCCTTACGCCAGACCTCGTGGACCTTTTAGGGTCAGAAAGGCGGATTTCCACCTTTCTTCCTTCCAGCACCGGTGTCGGTCTAAACGGCGTACTGCACTTTTCAGTGTCTAGCTTCGAAGGCCAGACCGCACCTCCGTTTCACAACCTCACTCGAAAACGAGTTTCGATTCGGTTCCTCCAACGTCGGAGTCGGTCTAGCGTGGCCTTCTTCGCTTTTCAGTGTTCCATTTGTTTGGCTAAAAAGTGGGCTGCTGTTTCTACTGCTTTTGTTTCTGTTTCTCCGATGAAATGAACTTTTGAAATCAAGTAAACAGCTCCGATTGGGTTGCCATCAACAATAATTGGCGCGACACAATACGATTTCACTTGCTCAACTTGACCTGGAACCCATTCAACCGATTTTTCCATTTTTTCCGAAATAATCGATCGCGTTTGCAAAATTTCTTCTGCTTGAGAGGATAATCGACGATTAATATAATCTTTTTTTGATACGCCTGCTACTGCGATCATTTCATCTCGGTCGCTGATAAAAGCGGGTGTGCCCAGTGTCGCATACAGTGTTTCTGCATACTCTTGCGCAAAACTACCAAGTTCATTAATTGGGGAGTACTTTTTTAAAATGACTTCGCCATCTCGGTCCGTAAAAATTTCTAGCGGGTCCCCTTCGCGGATGCGAAGTGTTCTTCTTATTTCTTTTGGAATGACGACACGGCCGAGGTCATCAATTCGTCTGACGATACCTGTTGCTTTCATCCTTGTTGCCTCACTTTCGACAGAATTCAAATTTCTTTGATTTCAAACTTAGTATGCATCAAGATTGGACAAATTATGCAGGTTCGTCATTGCTCACCAATAAAGGAATCAACTTCTTTTTGCGCATCAGGTAAAACCTTCATCATAGCTTCTAAAACATCAAACGGATGATGTGTACCTGTTTTCTTTTCATCAATAGATAACAGCAATTGTTGATTGGCATTCATCTGGAAACCTACTGCTCGCCCGTAAACCATGGACGACTCCACTAACACGGCACCGTTGGTTGTTTGTGTGCCGTTTTTCGAAAATTTCACAATCAATTGTTTATGTTGTTCTTTAATGGATTCAACGCTCGCTAATTTTGCCCAAACTTTCATTCGAGAAATTCGCATTAACCGTTCTGCCTCAATTGGCATATTCCCAAAACGGTCAATTAATTCATCCACTAAATCTTCGTAATCTTTCTCATTCTCCACTGCTTTAATTCGTTTATACATCTGAATTTTTTGGAATCCATCTGGAATGTAAGCATCTGGCAAATACGCGTCATACGGTATCGAAATTTCGACTTCGAAGATTTCATCTTTTTTGATGCCACTTTGTCTTTCATCAATCGCTTCTTGTAACATTTGAGCATACAAGTCAAAGCCGACTGAATCGATAAAGCCATGTTGTTGTGAGCCTAGTAAGTTTCCTGCTCCACGGATTGATAAATCGCGCATGGCAATTTTAAATCCTGAACCCAGTTCTGTAAATTCTTTAATGGCTTGCAATCGTTTCTCAGCAACGTCCGTTAACACTTTGTCACGTTGATACATGAAGTACGCATAAGCCACGCGGTTTGACCGACCTACACGTCCTCTTAATTGATACAATTGTGACAGCCCCATACGATCTGCATTTTGAACAATTAGCGTATTCACATTAGGAATATCAATCCCAGTTTCGATAATGGTCGTAGTTACGAGTACATCATAGTCCCCTTCTAAAAATGACAGAATGACGGATTCCAGCTCTCGTTCCGCCATTTGCCCGTGCGCAAAACCTACACGCGCTTCAGGAACAAGCATTTGAATTTCATCCACTTTCCGTGCCATATCTTCTACTCGGTTATACAAATAAAATGATTGTCCTCCCCGAGCCATTTCACGTTCAATTGCTTCTCGGACTAGAGATGGATTTTGTTCCATGACATATGTTTGAACCGGAAAACGATTGGCTGGAGGCGTTTCAATAATAGATAAATCACGAACTCCGATCATCGACATATGAAGAGTTCTCGGAATAGGAGTAGCAGTCAATGTTAAGACATCGACATTCGTTTTTAACTGTTTAATTTTCTCTTTATGTGTTACACCAAATCGCTGTTCTTCATCGACAATAAGTAATCCTAAATCATGATAGACAATGTCTTTTGATAATAAACGATGTGTCCCAACGACGACATCAATTACGCCTGCTTTTAATCCTTTAGTTGTTTCAGTTTGCTCTTTTTTTGAACGGAAACGACTTAGCAAGCCGACTTCGACTGGAAAATCAGCAAATCGTTCTTTCATGGTTTCGTAATGTTGTTGCGCTAAAATGGTCGTTGGTACCAGGAAAGCTACTTGTTTACTCTCTTGCACAGCTTTAAAGGCAGCTCGAATTGCCACTTCCGTCTTACCGTACCCAACGTCCCCACAAATCAAGCGATCCATTGGTCGTTCTTTTTCCATATCACGCTTAACTTCTTCAATTGAACGCAATTGATCATCTGTTTCTTCATATGCAAAGGCTGATTCAAATGCTTGTTGCATATCTTGGTCCGGCTCAAAAGCATGCCCTTTTTCAGACTCGCGTTTTGCATACAGTTTAATTAAATCGTCTGCAATATCTTGCACCGCAGCTGTTACTTTAATTTTTGTTTTCTTCCACTCGGCGCCGCCTAGTTTATGTAGCTTTGGCTCTTTTTCTTCAGACGCGACGTATTTTTGAATTTGGTCAATTTGATCAACTGGGACAAATAATTTATCTTCTGCACGGTAGCGAATGTGTAAGTAGTCTTTATGAATCCCGTTGATTTCAAGCGTCTCAATACCAATATACTTCCCAATACCATGATGTATATGAACGATATGATCGCCAGGTTTGATTTCAGAATAACTTTTAATACGCTCAGCATTCGTCATTTTTTGTGGACGTGCTTTCTTTTTCGGACGTTGTTTAAATAGTTCTTCATCCGTCAGAACCGCTAAGCGCTGAAGAGGCAATTCAAAACCACTCGACATGTCACCTTCTACGATATAAATACCAGGGAGTTCAGGTGCATCCTGTTCCACTAAAACATGACTGGTCATACCGTAATCTTCGAGAACATCTTTCACTTTTTTCTGTCGTTCTTTTCCATCAGCCAAGATAAAGACAAAAAATTTACCCGAAACAAAACGTTCCATTTCACTTTTCAACAGGTTCATTTGCCCGTGAAAATGTTGCATCTGTTTACATGAAAACGCGATTGATTTCTTTATTTTAAGGCCGGAGAATGTACGTGCAAACAAAGATAAATACACTTTCCGCTGATTTAACATGCCCATTATTTCTTTAAAACTAAATGACAATTTCACATCATGAACGGTTTTTCCTTCTTCAAGTAAAGAAATATACCAATCTTTTTCTTCGCGTTCTAGTGAATCCGTTGTTTCTTGGATTCGTCCAAGCTCGTCAAATAACACCAAACCATCTTGCGCGAAATAATCGCCTAAGAAAGTAGGGTGATCTTCTAGTATGGAGATATACTTGGTCATTTGTTCAGGTACATCACCTTGCTTCAACAGTTCGATGTCATGATTGATATGTTGCAGCAGCAGTTCCTTTGTTTCGGGCTTCTTCAATTTCTTCAAACTAGCAGCCAATGAATCTTCTAATTTTTCAGCAAGAATGAGAAGTTGGTGTCGCGTCCACACAAATTCTGTTGCTGGAAGGATACAGACTTCTTTTAGCTTTTCAATCGAACGTTGATCTTCCGCGGAAAAGGTACGAATAGAATCGACCTCTGTATCGAAAAATTCAAGTCGCACTGGATGTTGCAAATAGATGGGGTAAATATCTAGAATACCTCCACGTAATGCAAACTCTCCAGGTGCAGTAACCATCGCTTGCCTAGAGTAGCCCATTGCTACCAATTGATCGAGCCAGTCGTCCATCACTACTTGTTCTCCGAGAGCCGTTTCAAGACGACTCGCTCTCCATTGCTGTAAGTTTGGCATATGGCGACGAAGCCCTGCAATTGGCGTAATAACGACTCCACGCTTCTGAGAATGCATAAATTCAAGCGTCTCAATACGCTCTGCTCGAAGTTCAGGACTTGATGCTGACAAATCCGCTGCAATCAATTCATCGGCTGGATATAATCGCACTTGATCTTCGCCCAGTAGCTTAACCATATCTTCAAATAGTCGCTGAGCCTGTAGCAAATTTGGTGAAACTATTAAAATTGGTCTCTCCATCTCTTTTGCTATCGACTGGATGAAAAGTGGACGTGCTCCTCCAACGAGGCCTGTCACGAGTTGCTGGTCGTTACCTTTTTGAATATCTGAAAGCAACGTCGTTATATGATGATCTTTCATTAATAATTGATGTAATGGTTCCATATGTGAACCTCCTTGTAAGAAAAGTGCAGAAGCCTACTCTAGCTTGACTCCGACGGCGGATGAAACTCATTCGAAAAGCTGTTTTCGAATGAGTTTCTGAAGCGGAGGTGCGAGCTAGGCTTCAGAGCTAGACACGATAAATTATAGTCTATGCCCTAGAAAAACAGAAAAAGGCTTTGTGCGCGAAACCCGCGCCAAAGCTAATTCTTATTGTATCCACTTTTGTATAGCATAGTAATTTGGATTGTCCCGTAAAGATTTTTCACAATGCTCACAAATACTGGTTACTGTTAGTGTTCCCTCTTCATCTTCTGTAATAAACTCTTCTGCAAATTCTTCTCTCATTTGCTTTACTCGACCATGTTGCAGAGCTGATTGGCCTGATAGATGCCCCATGTCTGTCTTGCAATGCCGACACTTTACACGAATTGCCATAATACGGACCGGCCTCCTTTTTCAAAGTATAGACCGGACGGACTAAAATTATTCCTTATGCACCATTAAAACGGTTCATTACTTCTAGAAATGGGGAGGATAACCAAACTTCACATGCATCAGCACTTTTAGTTATCGCCTCATTCATCAAAGGTTTTTCGTCAGATTTAAACCTAGACAATACATAATCGGGTACTTTCATACCAGCTGGTGGACGATCAACTCCCACACGAATGCGATTAAACTCCTGTGTCCCTAGGTGTTGAATCATGGACTTGATCCCATTATGACCACCTGCACTGCCTTTTTGACGAAGTCTTAATTTGCCAACTGCCAGATCCAAATCATCATAAATGACCACGATATCCTCTTCCGCTACATCGAAATAATTCATCATGGGCACGATACATTCACCCGACAAATTCATATATGTGAGCGGTTTTACGAGCAAGAACTTGCCTTCTGGTCGATGAATAATTGTGTACATCCCTTTAAACTTCATTTGGTTTAATGGTGAATTGAACCGTTTTGATAACTCATCTATTACATCAAACCCAATATTATGTCTTGTGTGTTCATACGGTTTCCCGGGATTCCCGAGTCCGATTATCATTTTCATAAACGATACGTCCTTTACTTACTGAATACTTCTCATTTTACCACAAAGAATAGATTCCATAAAAAAAAGGACTGTCAAATGACAATCCCTTTTTGAAAATATCTTATTCTTTTGTTTCAGTTGCTTTTTCAGTGTTTTCTTCAGCGTTTTCATCTTCAGCTACTGCTGGTTCGTCAGCTGTAGTTTCCAATTCTTCATCTGAACGTGGAGCAGAAACTGATACTAATGCGAAATCATCTTCGTTCAAAATATGGAACTCTGTTTTTTCACGAATATCGCCAACTGTTAATGTATCACCAACAGCAAGTTCAGTAACATCTACTTCAATTACTTCTGGGATTGCAGATGGTTTTACTTTAATCGTTACTTCACGGTTTGATTGATTCAAGACTCCGCCTTCGCTTACGCCTACAGAATCTCCTGTTGGTACAACTGTAACGCTAACTTCTAATTCATCAGACATGTTAATTGCTAAGAAGTCTGCATGAACAACTCTGCCTTTTAAAACGTCCATTTGGTAATCACTTAATACAACATTAAGTTTTTTTCCTTCAAGTTCTAATTTCATAACACCGTTACGACCAACTTCACGTAATGTTTTAAGTAAATCTTTTTCGCTTACTGCGATTGAAGATGTACCTGTTTTATAACCATAAACGACTGCAGGTACGAAACCTTCACCGCGTAATTTAGTTAAATTAGAATGTTGACCTTTTTCACGTACTTGTGTTTTTACTGTTGTTGACATGTAGATTCACTCTCCTGTGTAAGTCTTTTCTGTTTCTATGTTTACCCAATTGCCTAGTAAATAAAACCTAGGAATATCAATCAAATAACGTACTAACTGATTTTTCTTCGAATACACGTACAATGGCTTCTGCTAAAAGATGAGCAACTGACAATTGTAGAATCTTCGGAGAACTTTTTTCTGCTGGTAATTCAATCGAGTTCGTAATCACTAATTCTTTAATAACAGAGTTGTCGATACGTTCAATTGCCGGCCCTGACAATACCGGATGTGTACAACAAGCATACACTTCTTTTGCTCCACTTTCTACAAGAGCGTTAGCTGCAATTGTAATTGTACCTGCAGTATCAATAATATCATCAATTAAAATACATATTTTTCCATCTACATTACCAACAATATTCATGACTTCCGCCACATTAGGACGAGGACGACGCTTATCGATTATAGCAATAGGTGCTTTTAATCGATCCGCCATTTTACGTGCACGCGTAACTCCGCCATGATCAGGTGAAACAATCACAATGTCAGAAGGGTCGATATTTTTCTCTAAGAAATAATCGGACAAAATCGGCACTGCGATTAAGTGGTCAATCAAAATATCAAAGAACCCTTGAATTTGAGGAGCATGTAAATCTAATACGATGGCACGCGTTGCACCAGCAGTTTCTAGTAAATTAGCCACGAGTTTCGCTGTAATTGGTTCACGAGCGCGTGCTTTACGGTCTTGACGAGCATAACCATAGTAAGGAAGAACAACGTTTACTGTGCGCGCAGAAGCACGTTTCACAGCGTCTACCATAATTAAAAGTTCCATTAAGTTTTCGTTTACAGGAGAAGAAGTTGACTGAATGATGAAGACATCACACCCACGAATACTTTCTTCAATGTTAATTTGAACTTCACCATCGCTAAAACGGTTAACAGAAATTTTACCAAGTGGAAGGCCCACTTCTTCTGCTATTTCTCTAGCAAGAGACTCGTTTGAGTTTAATGAGAAAATTTTTAATTTCGTGTCTGCATATTGGTAAGACATGATGTTCCTCCTGTTATTTTAATTTTAGTTTTTGAGCGTATCCCTCTTTGTTCTCTTGTCGAGCGCGTGCAATCGATAAAGATTGTGCAGGTACATCTTTGGTAATGGTCGATCCAGCTGCGACATACGCCCCTTGACCAATCTTTACAGGAGCGACTAAGTTTGAATTACATCCGACAAAGGAATCGTCCTCTATCGTCGTTAAGAATTTATTTTTACCATCATAATTCACAGTAATCGTGCCACAACCAATATTTACACGTTCCCCAACATCAGCATCTCCAATATAGCTTAAATGTGATACTTTCGATTGGTTACCTAATTTTGTTTTTTTAATTTCGACAAAATTACCGATTTTCGCTTCATTGCCAATTTCTGAATTTGGACGAATATGAGCAAATGGACCAACCGCTGTATCTTCGCCAATAACACTTTCAGTAACGACAGATGAATGTACAGTTGTACGATGGCCAATTTTACTATTTGTAATTTGGCTATTTGGGCCAATTAAACAATCTTCGCCTACTTCACTAGCCCCTTCAATCATAACACCTGGTTGCAACACCGTATCAGAGCCAATAATTGCATCCGAGCTAATGTAAGTATTAGCTGGGTTGATAATCGTTACACCGTTTCGCATATGTTTTTCGATAATGCGTTTACGCATCAACGTTTCAGCTTGCGAAAGTGCTACACGATCGTTAACACCAAGCGTTTCTTCAAAATCATCTGTTGCGAAAGCAGAAACAATATTACCTTGAGATTTCAAGATTTCAATCACATCTGGCAAATAGAATTCACCTTGTGAATTATCATTTTTCACAAGCTTTAACGCTGCAAATAAAGCTTCATTATCAAAGCAGTATGTGCCAGAGTTAATCTCTTTCACTTGTTGTTCGTCAGCCGATGCATCTTTTTGCTCTACAATGCGTTCAACACGGCCTTCAGCATTACGAAGAATGCGACCGTAACCTGTAGGATCTTCAGGAATTCCAGTAAGAATCGTCGCCTTAGCCGAAGTTTCTTGATGATGTGCAAGTAAAGCTTTCATCGTTTCTGGTCGAATTAGTGGGGTGTCTCCACAAATAACTAGTGTTGTCCCAGCTAACTTCCCTAAAGCTGCATTTGCCTGTAATACAGCGTGTGCCGTTCCGAGTTGTTGTTCTTGAAGCGCATATTCACTACGACTCCCAAGCTGGTCTTTTACCTTTTCAGCACCATGACCTACGATGGTCACAATACGCTCTACACCAATTGCTTGAATATGATCAACCACATGTTCAACCATAGGTTTGCCACAAACGGGGTGTAAAACTTTATATAATTTGGACTTCATACGTGTACCTTGACCTGCAGCTAAAACCACTGCGTATGTATGTGCCATTAAGTAAGTCCTCCAATATGTTCAATTTACTCTTTTGACTATAGCCGAAATACAACCGTAATTCAAGGAAATCTCGCTTGACAAAATAGTGACAAAACCATTATGATTAATCATTTTCCAATAAAAAGGACTTCACACCCAAATGGTGGAAGTCCTTAACCTGTTAATTCACTTGTTTTTCACGTTTCGCTTGACGAGCATAAAAGATTTCGTACATTACGGGAATAATTACCAACGTTAGCAAGGTAGATGAAGTTAACCCACCAATTACCGTTACTGCTAACCCTTTTGAAATTAACGTCCCTGACGAAGTCGTGAGCGCAAGTGGAATGAGCGCTGCAATCGTTGCAAAAGCCGTCATTAAAATTGGTCGTAAACGCGTTTTACCCGCTTCGACAAGTGCTTCTCGAATGAGCATCCCTTTGTCATTCCTGTTTTGGTTAATACGATCCACCAAAACGATGGCGTTCGTAGTGACAATTCCGATGAGCATCAAGAATCCAATCATGACGCTAACTGACAATGGCTCACGTGCAATAACTAATCCAATCAAAGCACCAATTGGTACGAAAATAAGTGAAGACAAGATAATGAACGGAATACGCGCTTGCCCGAATGTAATGAGCATCGTTAAATACACGAGTCCAATTGCACTTGCAATGGCGAGTCCGAGTTGTTGGAAGATTTCAACCGTGTCATCACTTCCTCCACCACTTTCTAAACTGACCCCTTCCGGCAAGTCCACGTTCGCTTTTACTCCTTCTGCTACTTCAGATGAAACTTTTTGTATGTTCTCCGCATCGATTTGTGCTTCGATCCGTGCAAATACTTTTCCGTCTAGTTTTTGTATAGCTGTGACTGAATCAATTTCTTCTATTGTAGCAACGTCTTGCACTTCGACAGGACCGCTAGCTGTAAAAATCGGTAGTGTTCGAATTTCGTCAATACTCTTTAGTGATTCGTCGTACGATAATTGAACAGAACGATCAATATTATCAAGCGTTAAGTTGCCAACAGAAACTGGCTTTGTTTGATCAGCAATTGCACCCAGTAGTTGGAAGCCAGATACTCCTAATTCGTCGGCTTTAGCCGAATCAATTTGAATGACTAATTGTTGTTGCTTTTCCGAGAAATTATTCGAGACATATTTTAATGAATCTACTGTATTCATGTAAGCTTCAACATCCGAAGCAGCTTTTGACAGAGCTTCTAAGTCGCTTGCAAATAAATCTACTGACACATTGTTATTCGTAGGAGGTCCACCAGTTGAAAGCTCTGAAACTGAAATGGTGGAATCCGGAGAAATATCTGCAATGACAGCTTCCATATCTTCCTCTAATGACTCCACGAAGTCAGAGACATCTACATTTTCATTTAACGTCAAAATATAACCGGCACGATTCTCAAGTTTAATTCCTGTTCCAAAATCACGAGAGCCTACTGCGGTTGTGACATCTTTAATATCTTCTAATTCTGCTAATAGTTTTTCTACTTCAAGAGATACTTCGTTTGTCCGTTCAAGTGATGTAGACGCAGGAAGCTCTACACTCGCTTGGACGAGCTTTGTTTCTTCATTTGGAATAAAGGTGAAGCCTAACCCTGGGACAAGCGCAAATGAGCCGCCAAGGAGCAATACGGACAATACTAAAATAACCACTTTGCGGTTTAACGACCATAAAATAACACGTTCATAGAAGCGTTGCATCGCATCTTCTTTTTCTTCTTGTTTCACTTTCTTAAATGCAAACCGCGCTAAAATCGGCACAATGGTTACCGCGACGAGCAACGAAGCTGCTAGTGAGAAAATAACCGTTAAAGCAAACGGTAAGAAAAACTCCCCGGTAATGCCACTGACGAAACCAATTGGTAAAAACACGACTATCGTGGTCAAGGTTGATGACGTGATGGCACGTAAAATTTCTTTGGTTGACGACGCTACTAATTCATTCGACATTGGTTCATTTGATTTTCGCAAACGACGGAAGATATTTTCTATCACCACAATACTATCGTCGACAACTCGACCAACTGCAACGGCCATCCCGCCCAGTGTCATGATGTTCAAACTGATATCGAGTTGAGCTAAGAAAATAGCTGCAATCAGCAATGATAATGGAATGGAAATGATCGCGATAATCGTTGCCCGGAAATTACGCAAGAAAATCAACACGGCAAGTGATGCGAATAAAGCGCCAAGTAACCCTTCTTTTACTAAGGTTTCTACTGATTTTTCAATTCCATCCGCCGAATCAAAACCGACTGCGTATTTGAGACGATCATCGTATTGATTTAACACTTCAATCACTCGATTGGCTACTTCCACTGTGTTGGCATCTTGTTTTTTCGTTACCGCCATCGACAATGCATCTTCTTGGTTATAGCGAGTAATCTCACTTTGTTTGGATACTTCTTCGATTGTAGCGATATCTTGTAGCTCTACTGGTGGTCCCTGTGAATTAAATGAAGACCTGAGTCTCAGGGATTGTAACTTCTCAATCGACTCTAGCTTCTCTTCTACGCGAACTGGAATATTAATATCATTATCATTGACGGTTCCAGCTGGGAATGAAAAGATTTGTTGATCAATTTGTTCTTTTATCTGGCTGAGGGAAAGTCCCGCTTCCGCCGCTTTATCTTGATTGACAGTGATTTGTAATAATTCTTCTTGCAAACCACCTACAGACACCGAATTGATGCCAGGAATTTTATTTAACTCTGGAATGACTTCTTTATTCAACAGTTCTTCAATGTTTTCTTGGCCTTTGCCAAAAAGAGAAATATTGAAGATGGGGAAAGAACCAAATGATAAGCGGCTAATTTCCGTTTCGGCACCTTCCGGTAATTCAAGTCCACGAATAGCCGTTTCCGTTTGTTGTTCTGCACGATCTAAATCCGTATCAAAAGGAAACTGTAAATTAATGATGCCTATTGTTTCATAGGAAACGCTCTGAATTTCAGTGGCTCCTTCAATTCCTTCCAACTTTTCTTCAATCGGAGTGATGATTAGGTCGTCTACATCTTCCGGTGAAGCACCTGGATACACTACCTGTACCGATAATTGAGGGAATTCGATGTTTGGTAACAAATCAATTTTCAAACGACTAAAGGAATAAAGACCAAGGACAATGAGTAAGAAAGAAATAATAAATACCGCTGCTGCATTTTTCAAACTAAATTTGGTTAAAAAGTTCACATGGAACACCTCTTTTTTAGTAGAATATGTTTCTACTTCAACTTATACAACACCCGTGTCGGATTGGCGAGTTACAATGTGCTATTTGATTAACTTTACGGTTACTTATTGTCCAAATGCGCTAGCCGCATGAGTCAACAAGAATGGACACTTTGGATTTTCGTTTAATAGCAACAGCACCCTTTAACATAGCCTTTCATTAAAATTAAAAAAAGAGGCACAACAGGCGCTATCGTTACTAGTATTGCAGCTCCAAAATTCCACGCTGTTTTATTAAAAAAAAAGAAACCTATCACGGATATGACAAGTCTCTCAATTGTTCTCTATTAAGCGCCAGCTTCTTCATATGAAATAACATCTTCTTCGCTAGACTCATGGTATGCATGTAATACCGCCTCTTGAATTTTCGTACGCGTTCCAGTATTAATCGGATGTGCGATATCTCGAAATTCTCCATCTGGCGTTCGTTTACTTGGCATTGCCACAAATAGCCCTGCGTTGCCGTCAATGACCCGAATATCATGTACGACAAACTCGCTGTCTAGTGTGATGGAAGCAATGGCGCGCATGCGGCCATCAGTTTGTACTCGACGTAATCTAACATCAGTTACTTCCATTCTTTTACCCACCTTTCTTCATAGATGATTTACAGACTCTGACAACTATATTCTACATTTATCATATTTTTCCTTCTTTTTAATGGAATATTTTAAAAATTAAAAATATATACAAAAAAACCATAGAGAAAAGCTCTATGGTTTTTTCGGAATTTTAGGCAATAACGGCTATAACTTCTATTTCAACTTGCGCGTCTTTAGGTAGTCGTGCAACTTCCACTGTCGAACGCGCTGGTTTATGATCTCCAAAATGTTGACCATAAATTTCATTAAACGTAACAAAGTCGTTCATATCTTTAATAAATACAGTAGTCTTCACAACTTGATGCAAAGAAGAGCCCGCTTCTTCTAGTACAGCTTTCAAGTTTGTAAAAACTTGATGTGTTTGTTCAGTAATTGAACCTTCCACCATGTTGCCTTCAGCTGTTAATGGAATTTGACCCGAACTATAAAACATACCGTTTACAATCATTCCTTGGACATATGGACCAATCGCCGCTGGGGCATTCGTTGTCGATACTGCTTTCATTATTCTTTTCCACCTTTCGAAAAATAATTACCTTCTGTTAAAGCGATTGTGCGCTCTTTTTCATTCACTTCGTGCAATTTAACAAGTGAAAGATAATTTTCAATTAATTGCTCGTCAGCGTGTTCTGTTTCAACCAACACCGCGACACCTGCTAATTGACAATTAAATTCCTCAAGTAGATTTTTCATGCCATTCATCGTGCCTCCGACTTTCATAAAGTCATCTGTAATAAGCACGCGTTGGCCACTCTTCATACTGCGCTTCGACAACACCATCGTTTGAATACGACGAGATGAGCCTGACACATAATTAATACTAACCGTAGATCCTTCAGTTACTTTGCTATCTCTTCTTACCACCACTACTGGCACATTTAGGTGACGAGCGATTGCATGTGCTATCGAAATACCTTTTGTCGCCACCGTCATGATGACATCAATCGGTTCTTTCGCAAACGCAGAAGCAAATACTTTACCTACACGGTTCATCATTTCAGGGTTGCCAAGTAAATCCGTCATATACAAATATCCACCAGGTAACAAGCGGTCTGAGTGACCCAGCTCTTCCATCAAATCGTGAATCAATTCACGAACGGCTTCATCTCGCATTTTAGGCATATACTTAACTCCGCCCGCTGCTCCGGGAACAGTCATTAATAATCCGATCCCTTTTTCTTCAAATGTTTCTTTTATAATGGTTAAGTCCTCACTTATTGAGGATTTAGCAGACTGGTACATATCCGCAAACAAAGTTAATGGGATTAACTGTTGAGGATGGTCTAACAAATAATGGGTCATATCAACGAGACGCTCACTGCGTTTCCACTTCATCGGTCACACTCCTAAACACGAATGATTTATACGTAAGTTTAAACAAATATACGGTTTTAGGCAAGTGGATCCCGTTCTCCTAACAATCTTACCGCATAAACTTCGTCACAAAAACCACGTAAGCCATTATAGATTCGGTTTACTCTCGATTCATGTTGGACAATCCCGAATACGGTGGGACCACTTCCGCTCATTAATACTGCGTCTGCCCCAAATTTCATCATTTGTTCCTTAATCATCGAGACTTCAGGATGCAATTTTAAAGTTACAGCTTCTAAAGCATTCCCCATCGCCTCACACATTAATTCATAATCTTTCTCGTGAATCGCACGGATCATGTCTTTCGTTTTCGGATGAATGACTTCATTTATTTTTAAGCCACCATACACATCAGCCGTCGATACACCGATAGAGGGTTTAGCTAAAATAATCCAACAGTTTGGTGGTGCAGGTAATTCCTGAATAAGTTCTCCTCTACCTGTTGCGAGAGCTGTTCCCCCGTACACACAAAACGACACATCTGAACCGATTTTAGCACCGTGTACAGCTAATTGATCAGACGTTAACTTTAAATCCCATAAATAATTTAATCCCTTTAACGTTGCAGCTGCATCACTACTTCCGCCAGCAAGGCCAGCAGCGACAGGAATTTTTTTCTCTAATGTAATGGTTACACCTTCTTTAATCCCATATGTATCTCTTAATAATCTTGCCGCTTGATAGGCTAAGTTTCGATGGTCGTCTGGAACATAGCGGTCTGCTGAAATGATGCGGATTTGACCATCTGTACGCCGTTCTAATCCAATTCGATCTGCTAAATCCACCGTTGTCATAATCATTTCGACTTCATGGTATCCATCCGGTCTTTTGTGTAGGACATCCAGTGTCAGATTGATTTTTGCGGGCGCTTTCACATAAAGCATAAAAATGCCTCCTTTATCTGTTTATTGCTGTTCCCTATTTTACCACAGCTTATGATGATGAAAAGGTTGAAGAAATGAACACAATAAAAGGCGGATTTCTCCGCCTTGTCAGCCCCGTATGAACTTCCTCTTGCCGTTACTCGTCGCAACTTGCAAAGAAAAAAAGATTTTGCTCCTGCGGTTACTCGTCGCAACAACAAGAACAAAGAGTTTGCTCCTGCGGTTACTCGTCGCAACAACAAGAACAAAGAGTTTGCTCCTGCGGTTACTCGTCGCAACAACAAGAACAAAGAGTTTGCTCCTGCGGTTACTCGTCGCAACAACAAGAACAAAGTGATTGCTCCTGCGGTTACTCGTCGCAGAAAAGATTGCTACTACTTCTTGTAGTGATTTTGTCCGTTCATTAATCCGGTTTGTGCCATTTCAACCGCTCGCTTTACCATGTTGCCGGCATTACGAGATGTTATGCCTCCCCAACCGTCACGCTCAACGACATCATAAAATCCAAGTTCTTTCGCAATTTCCTCTTTTAGATGATTTGACATTACACGGTTACGTGACATGTTTTTCCTCCTCATGAGGACTGACAAAAGTAGTATGTACTAAAAACAAAAAAACACTCACGGATAATTACATCCATGAGTGTTTTTAATAAAGTAAAATAAGTTCAATAATACGTAAGATTATTTGACGACTACAAGTTCTTGCATTCCGTCAACAATTGTAATTTCTACTGCTTCAGTTAAAATATCTGTGTAGCTGTAAGACACACGCTCAAAAGCGTTTTCGTCCTGATCAAGATCCACTACGAACACTGCATGATACGTTTCACGTAAAACGCCCGCTCGTTCAATCGTTTTCTTGCGACCACCGTTTGCTTTCAATTGCAAACGTTTACCCAAATGACAATCTAAAGACTTCTTAATATCTGCTAAAGTTTTTGGCATTTCGCTTACACCTCACTTAAACATCAGCATACCATAGCTAAAAACATTTGTCAACCGAATTAAACATTTTAACAATTAACCAAACTACTTGTCAATCAATTTCGTCCAAATAATTCTTCTTTTTCAAAAAAAAATGTGATGTTTTTGTTACAATTCGGGTGTTTCTTTGAAATTTGGAAGCAATAAGTTCGCTAAGTTCCCAAACTCTTGAATCGTTAAAGTTTCGCCTCGACGAGTTGGATCGATACTTGCTTCTGCAAGTGCAGCTAAAATCAATTCTTTCTTCTCTTTCCCGTGTGGCAGTTGGGATTGTAGATTGTTTATGATTGTTTTTCTGCGTTGAGCAAAGGACGAGCGACAAACAAAGAATAGAAAATCCTCGTCTAAAACAGAAACAGGAGCTGTCTCATAACGTGTTAATTTAATTACTGCAGAATCAACATTTGGTTGAGGAATAAATACAGTTTTAGGAACCATCATGGCAATTTCAGCCTTCATATAATATTGAATAGCAATCGACAATGAACCGTATGCTTTCGTACTCGGTTTTGCCGTTATTCGATCTGCCACTTCTTTTTGCATCATGACAATCATTCCGCGGATCGGGAGTTTTTCCATTAACAATTTAGTTAATATAGGGGTTGTTACATAATACGGTAAGTTAGCAACGACCATAACATCTTTGTAATCGGCCAGTTTCTCTTTCATCATCTCTGATACGTTGACCTTTAAGATATCTGAATGGATAATTTCTACGTTATAGTATGGTGAAAGTGTATCTTCAAGGACAGGTAAAAGGCGTTGATCAATTTCAAACGCAACTACATGACCTGCTTTCCGTGCTAAATGCTCCGTTAATGCACCGATTCCTGGTCCAATTTCAATAGCTGCCGATTCTTCAGTTAAATCCGCATGGCTTACAATGTTATGAAGAACATTCGGGTCAATTAAAAAGTTTTGTCCTAAACTCTTTTTAAATGAAAAACCGTATTTTTTTAATATTTCTTGTGTGCGTTTTGGCGTTGCAATATCTTTAGTCATGTAAGATCCTCCTGGTCCAGTTGTGCTAAGGCTTTTTCAAATTGCTCGATTTCAATTTGGAACATTGATAATCTTTTTTGAAGTTGCTTGCCATTAGTATAGCCAATTTGTAATAATTCACCGAGTCGATCACGACGCATTTTTGAGTCAGGGTGACCAATCAATTTTGATTTCATCAATATGTGAAGTGAAATTTCTTCAGTCTGATTTAATGGGTTTCTAGGTGTGTAGACATTTTGTAGTGCTGAGCGAATATCTTCATCCGCAGCATGCTCAATTCCTAAACCTTTGCCATTTTTAGCAATGGTTTTTTCTTTTGATAAAAATGCGTGCTTGACACCTTGCACTTGATCCTCAATAATGGCACGAATCCGTCGTCCTGGGTAGTCGGGGTCCGTAAATACGATAACGCCTCTTTTGTTCTGAGCATGCTGGATTCGACGAATAGTTTCTGCCGATATAGCAGATCCATTTGTTTCGATAGTATCTGCTCGAACAGCACGTTTAATAGCTGTCGTATCATCTTTTCCTTCCACCACAATAACCTCTTCAATAAACACGATTCAATGCCTCTTTTCCAAATGGTTCTGTAACTATTCTACTTGCGCCAAGACTTTATGTATACACAGAAAAGCTGAGCAGCCAATTCTAGCGAGGCGGAAACGCTTAAGTTCACACATTCTATTTTTCTTATGTAAAGACAAAAAGCCTTCCCGAAATGTAAGGGAAAGCTTAGCTTGAATTAGTTTAGCACTTTGACTCTAACTTGTTTGCGACCAAATCCAAAGGCTTGATCCGTATTTGGCATAAACAAGTCAATTTTCATTCCTTTAATCGCTCCACCAGTATCGCCAGCAACAGCATAACCATAGCCTTCTACCCAAACCTTAGAGCCAAGCGGAATAACACTAGGATCTACCGCAATCACTTTTAATTCTGGATTTGAACGAAGATTAATACCTGTGGCCGTAATACCTGAACAACCATTACAGTGCGCCGTATATGCCGTCGCTGACACATAAAACTCTTTCCCACCTGATGGGGCAGCTGACGAATTAGAAGTTGAAGTTTTAGCTTTAACTGTAGCTGGTGAAGTTGTATCTTTAGAACTTGTTGCACCACGCGAAACGCTAGCTGTTATGACTTTAGTTCCTACAGCTATGACTTTCTTAGTAGGGACATTTACTACTTTTTCACTCTTTAAAATACGAAGTGCAGGCTTGCCATTCTTAGAAATCGTTTCATACGTACGTTTAATTAGTCCTTTTTTACCTTCTTGGACCACTTTTTCTTTGCCCTTAAGCAAATCTTTATCTTTTCGTGTTTCTACAGCGAAATTAGTTGTTGCTTCCACTACATCGGTGACTTTTTCTATTCGAACGACTTGTATAACAGCGTTTGGAATCAATACATCTTCCATTCTTTGCTCGACACGATCTAATTCATTCATTTTAATCGCTTGTTGGTTTAAAAAGTCAGCGACCGTAGTCGAAGTGGACCAAATTTTCTTTTCATTAACACCATCTATAAGCGTAACTTGAAACGCTTTTTCAATATTAATATTCGAATCAGATCCAACCTTTGCATTTAGCTCAGGTAATAACTTATCATGCTCAGTCACATTAATTTTAGCCTCTGCTAAAACTTCACTTACTTGATCTGAAGTTGTGTGGATGGTTTGTTCTTCCCCATCAACTGTAATCGTCATTTTCTTTGCCTGTTCCCACTCGACCGCAATTCCATTTTCAATCGATGTGTTCAATGAGGGTACTACTAAATCAGCATCAGAGAATTGAACGTTTTGTTCACTTAATAAATCTCTGACTGTATCTGCATGGGTATGAATTTCTTGTTGTTTACCATTAA
The DNA here is from genome assembly GCF_042658845.1 of Paenisporosarcina macmurdoensis. Lineage (NCBI taxonomy): Bacteria > Bacillati > Bacillota > Bacilli > Caryophanales > Caryophanaceae > Paenisporosarcina > Paenisporosarcina macmurdoensis. The sequence continues at coordinate 11,567 of NZ_JBHSRI010000011.1, read as the reverse complement.
CCGTCAAAGCGACAGTTTTTTTCGTTCCAACGAAAAGAACGGCTGATAGTACTGAAATAAACAAGATAACTGCAATTACTGCAATTCCTGTTTGTTTGTTCCTCAATGAGGTGAACAGGGTTTTCATGGTATTATTTGACATGAAAAACGCCTCCTTATCACTCGTGTGATTATATAGATTACAAAAATGACTGTCAACCATTCGGGATTAGTCTAATTATTCTGGCTGAAAAAAGTCTTAATATCCAAGTATTGGATAGGAGACCATATTTTATACAGGAATTCCATAAAATTTCATCGCATTGTCAGTTGTCGCTTTTGCTACTTCTTCAACTGTGATGTTTTTCAATCGGGCAATTTCTTCCGCTACTAGTACAACAAGTGCTGGTTCATTACGTTTCCCTCTGTGCGGGTGAGGAGCTAAATACGGAGCATCCGTTTCAATCATTAAGTAATCTAATGGTATCTCAGTGGCCACTTCTTTAGGCTTCTTCGCATTTTTAAATGTCACTGGACCTCCTAGTGAAATCATGAAATTTAAGTCGATGCAAATTTGTGCAGTTTCGACACTGCCGCCATAACAATGCATGACTCCGCCCGTTTTCTCGGCATGTTCTTCTTGTAAAATACGAACGACGTCTTCCGTAGCATCTCGATTGTGGATGACGATGGGTAAGTCGACTTTTTGTGCTAAACGAATTTGCTTCCTAAATAACTCTTGTTGTACATCATGCGGGGATTTGTCCCAGTGATAATCCAGTCCGGTTTCACCAATTGCTACAACTTTCGGATGTGCAGCTAACTCTTCAATCCATAGTAAATCTTCGTCTGTACAATCAATCGCATCAACAGGATGCCATCCTACAACGGCATAAATAAATTCATATTGTTCTGCTAATGAGATTGCTCGTTTTATCGTTTTACGATCAAATCCTACAACTACCATATGCTCTACTTTTGCTTTTAGAGCTCTATCTATTACTTCTTTTATATCTTCGTCATATTGATCTGCATTTAAATGAACATGTGTATCTATATACATCTACAATCGCCTCACATATTATCTATTTTAGTTATTATTCGGATTCCTAACATCTCACGGTTGTAACAATTTGATGACAAAGTCATGTTTTTTATATGTCAATCAGTTCAATTGCCCTAATTATAATAATACTCTTTCTAAAAAACAGCATCGTCATCATACAATTGCCCTAAAGAATAACATGTTAAGATTCTTTATAACAAGAAATAAGCCTGCTCAGCGGATGCTAAACAGGCTTATTAGAAGGTTTTTATTTTACTTTCGCTCCATTTTCAAGCTTTTCATCAACTGTTGCAAGAGTCAAGTAACCGTCTTTTTCTCCAGCAAGAATCATCCCTTGAGATAACTCCCCACGAAGTTTTACGGGTTTTAAGTTGGCCACAACAATTACTTTTTGTCCCACTAGTTCCTCAGGTTTATAACTTTTGGCAATACCAGAAACTACTTGGCGCTGCTCGTAGCCTAAATCTAATTGAAGTTTTAGCAATTTATCTGCTTTTGGCATAGCCTCGCAAGCCGTCACTGTCGCTACACGTAAATCTACATTTAAAAACTGATCAATTGTAATTTCGGGTACTTCTTCAGGCGTCTCTTCTTTTACTATGATTGGCTCTTCTTTTGTTACTGAACCACGCATGTGTTCTTGAATATAAGCAATTTCAGATTCTACATCCAGTCTTGGGAAAATCGGAATTCCTTTTTCAATAACTTTTGTTCCAATAGCAATGCTTGAAGTATTTTCTAAAGATTCCCACGTTAATGTATCTGGAGTTAAACCAAGTTGTTGCGCAATCTGCTTCGGTGCGTTTGTCATAAATGGTTGCAAGTAAACGGCAATTTGACGAAGACTTTCAGCCAAATTCCACATAACTGAGCCCAGTTTTGGCTTGTCAGATTGTTCTTTTGCTAAGACCCATGGTTGTGTCTCGTCAATATATTTATTTGTGCGTGAAACGAGAGACCATAAGTCACTTAAGACGATACTAAACTGCATTTTTTCCATATTTGTTTCATACTTTTCCTTCACTTCTCTAGCATGAGCATGTAATATCTCATCAAATTCAGTTGGTTCGTTATGCTGTGTTGGAATGACACCATCAAAATACTTGTTCATCATTGAAACAGTACGATTCAATAAATTTCCTAAGTCATTTGCTAAGTCAAAATTCGTGCGTTCCACAAAGGATTCTGGTGAAAAGACTCCATCAGCTCCAAACGGCAGCTCACGCAATAAGAAATAACGAGTTGCATCTAAACCATAACGATCAACTAATAGTTCTGGTGTGACAACATTGCCTTTAGACTTCGACATTTTACCGTCTTTCATCATGATAAAGCCGTGTGCAAACACTTTTTTAGGTAATGGTAAGTTCAATGCCATACAGAAGATTGGCCAGTAAATCGTATGGAAACGCACAATGTCTTTACCAACAACATGTACATCTGCTGGCCAAAACTTATTGAATAAAGATTCATCATCCGATTTATACCCAAGTGCAGTAATGTAATTCGATAATGCATCTACCCACACATAAATAACGTGTTTTGCATCGCCTGGCACTCGAATTCCCCAATCAAATGAAGTACGTGACACAGACAAATCTTCTAACCCTGGTTTGATGAAGTTGTTAATCATTTCATTTTTTCTAGATTCAGGTTCTATAAATTCTAAGTGCTCATCATAATATTTAACCAATCGATCTGCATACTTCTTCATATTGAAGAAATACGATTCTTCTTTGACTTTGTTTACTTGACGTCCACAGTCTGGACATTTGCCATCGTCTAATTGGCTTTCTGTGAAATAAGATTCACAAGGTGTACAGTACCACCCTTCGTATTCGCCTTTATAAATGTCACCGTTATCTAAAAACAGTTGGAAAATCTTTTCCACGCCATCTTTATGACGTTGTTCAGTAGTTTGAATAAAATCGTCATATGAAATGTCCATTAATTCCCAAACTTGTTTGGCAGCTTCTGCAATTTCATCTACATAGGACTGCGGGTCTTTCCCCGCTTCTTGAGCTTTTTCTTGAATCTTTTGACCATGCTCATCCATTCCTGTTAAAAAATGAACGTCAAATCCACGTAATCGCTTGTATCGAGCCATAGCATCTGAAGCTACAGTTGTATAAGCTGTTCCAATATGGAATTTTCCACTTGGATAATAAATAGGAGTCGTAATATAAAATGAATTTTTTTGGTTGTTCACGTAGATTCGCCCTTTCGTTCCTATAAAGTAGTAATTCTATTCTATCTGAGTCTTTCTTTTGTTTCAATGATAGAAGGTTAGCGAAAAATGTCGAATAATATTCGCGTTAAATTTCTCCCATTTATTTTCATTTTTTGCCATTCAATAGACATATTTTAATAATAGAATCAAATATATTATAAATTATCTATAAAATATCATAATTTTAACAAATATTACTTTCAATTGGCAAGAATAATTATTGACGGATTTGTCAGTAGTTGGTATGATAAATAACAGACAGCAATAAATGTCGAAATTTGACGAATTAGCTTTATAATTCGAGAGGAGTGTTTTTATGAAATCTACAGGTATCGTACGTAAAGTTGATGAATTAGGACGCGTAGTTATTCCAATAGAACTTCGCCGTACTTTAGGAATTGCAGAAAAAGACGCATTAGAAATATATGTTGATGAAGATAAAATCATCTTAAAAAAATATTTACCAAACATGACTTGTGTTGTTACTGGTGAAGTTTCAGATGATAACTTCCGTTTAGTTGGCGGAAAATTAATCTTAAGCCCAGAAGGCGCAGATTTGTTAGTAAAAGAAATTCAAACAAACCAAAGTAAATAAGTTCAAAATCCGGAGCGACATTTTGTCTCTCCGGATTTTTTTATTCTTGAATATGAAATTCTTGATAGACTTCTCTCTTTGGTAAATCCCGTTCTACCGCCACCACTTTTATCGCCTCTTTAGACGTCAGTGATTGTTTTTCAATTACCTGATTCACATGATCAATAATAGATAAATCCATCCACCATTTCTCACTTTCCAAAGGGTTTTCTTCAGTAGAACCAGCAAATACTAAGACAAACTCGCCTCGGATATCTTCGTTTTCCGCCCAAGAGACAGCTTCTTCCAAAGTACCTCTAACAAATTCTTCAAACTTTTTCGTCACTTCTCGTGCCAACACTACTTTTCTAGATGCCCCCAATATTTGTTGCGCATCCCGCAAAGTATCTTTTAATCGATGTGGAGCTTCATAAAAAATCATGGTCTCTTTATGATATTGAATAGCTTCGAGTGCAGCTTTTCGATCCTTTTTTTGTCTCGGTAAAAAGCCGTAAAAAGTAAATGACAACGTCGATAGACCCGATGAAATTAATGCACTTAATGCCGCGTTTGCCCCTGGAATTGGTACCACAGATAAATGTTCAGCCACCGCTTTAGCAACAATATCTGCTCCTGGATCTGAAATACAAGGTAAACCCGCATCACTAACAAGAGCAATATTCTTTCCTGCTCGAAGTAGCTCAAGAAGTTTATCTCCACCATATTCTAGATTATGTTCATGATAACTGATGAGCGGTGTATCAATTTCAAAGTAGTTACACAGCCTCTTCGTATTTCGAGTGTCTTCAGCAGCGATATAATCGGCTTCTTTCATAAGACGAATCGCACGAATTGTCATATCCTCTAGATTTCCTATTGGAGTAGCAACCAAATACAATATCCCAGTTGTTGATTGTCCTGAAAAGCTTTTTTGTGTCTTCATCATTGTTCACCTCTCGATCCATTTGCTATATAATCTGTTTTCTTAATCTTCGTTAACTGTTTGAATGCATATTCTGCTTTCATAGCGAGTTGTTTCGTTTCATGAACTTCTTGATAAATACATGCTACAGGGAGTCTCGCTCGTGTATACTTTGCCCCTTTACCACTATTATGAACACTCACCCGCTTGCTCAAATCATTGGTGTAACCAGCATAGTACGACCCGTCTACACATTCCAACACATAAAAAGTATGGTCATTAGTTCTTTCCATATAACATCTCTCGCACTTCTTCTGTGTATTCGCCATGTTGATCATAGACATATAGGGGGGGAAGAATCTTTAAATCAGGTTTGCCATCTTTAATTCCTTCTATTAATAACGTATTCGCTTCTTTTCCTTCTTTTGGGTAAACGAAGCGAATACGTTTAGGCTCCAATCGATTGGCTCTCATCGCTGTTACGATATCTAACAACCGTCCCGGACGATGGACAAATGCCGCTTTTCCACCTTGCTTCAGTAATTGACTTGCTGATTGCACCGCTTCATCTAAAGTTAAATGCAGTTCATGTCTAGCAATGGCCATATGTTCTTTTAAGTTTTTATTACTTGCTTCATGCGCAGGGAAATAAGGAGGATTGCACGTAACTACATCAAACTTTTCAAACCCCAGTTGTTTCGGAATTGTTTTAACATCACCTTCAATAATGGTAATTTGTTCGTGTAATTGATTGTAATGCACACTTCGCACAGCCATATCAGCTAACCGCTGTTGCAATTCAACTCCAATAATTTTCGCCTGAGTTCTAGCACTTAAAAATAATGGGATGACCCCATTTCCTGAACATAAATCCACAATAGCGCCTTGTTTGATCGGTACATATGTAAACTTAGCAAGTAATACGGCATCGAGTGAAAAAGAAAAAACCGACGGACTTTGAATGATACGAAGTTCTTCTGCTAGCAAATAGTCCAATCGCTCATCGTCTTGTAAGTGTAAGTCCATTTGCTATTCCCTCCAACATTAGAAAAACACAGCTTTCACCCATATTGGTGGAAGCTGCTACCTTTTATATGCTGATATCCGAAATATTCTTTCTTCCTATCAGCGCAACAAAAGACCGACATCCACTAACTTACAGTGGACTCAGCCTTTCATCACCCGTTTTGTTTATTTAAGAAGGCAAGGCAAAATAAGCAATCTTCACCTTTGCGTGAGCTTCCAAAATGCACATGGCACACATGGAAACCTTCTTGATATAATCGCGCTAAATTATCATAACCTTCTCCAATATCAAGACGGCTTAATTTTTTCGCATTCAGTTCGGACTGTTTTAAAACTTCCTCTTCAGCAGCATGAATTTCATCTAACCGTTGGCGAAGAAGAAAATTCTCTTGTTGCAAAGACTGATGTTCCTCCATCATAAATGCTACGAATTCTTTAAGTGCATGGAACTGTCCTTGCAATGATTCTAGTTGCTGTTCAAACTCCATGACCGTATCCAAGAAATTACGATCTTTCACATAAATCACCTCATTGTTCAGTCCATTACACCTGGGTTTCTGCATATTGTTGTATTTCTTCTAATGTATAATCAAGCACACGTTGTTGGTCAGCTATTTCTACTTGCATCACGCGTTCTAACAAGTTAATTCCTACTACCTTACCTTTACCATCAGGTGTTGATATACGTGCGCCCATATCAGGCATTAACTCTTTTGCTGTTTCATACTCATCATTTTCGTATTTAAGACAGCACATTAATCGTCCACATAAACCTGAAATTTTCGAAGGATTTAGAGACAAGTTTTGATCCTTCGCCATTTTAATTGAAACCGGTTCAAAATCACCTAAAAATGTAGAACAACACAGCATTCGTCCACATGGACCAATTCCGCCTAGCATTTTCGCTTCATCTCTTACACCAATTTGACGAAGCTCAATTCGTGTTCTAAAGACAGAAGCTAAATCTTTTACCAAATCACGGAAGTCCACTCGACCTTCAGCTGTAAAATAAAAGATGATTTTATTGCGGTCAAACGTATATTCTACATCCACTAGCTTCATGTCTAACGTGTGTTCGACGATCTTTTCTGTTCCAAGATCAAATGCATGCTGGGATTCTAGTTTGTTTTCTTTTACTTGATGACGATCACGTTCATCTGCTGGACGTACGACTTGTTTAAGTGGCAAAACCACATCGTGTTCCTCAACTTGTTTAATGGCAACTACAACCTTGCCATACTCTATCCCTCGTGCTGTCTCTACAATAACATACTGATCCTTTTCCAAAGGAAAATCAATTGGATCAAAATAATATATTTTACCCGCTTTTTTGAAGCGGACACCTACCACATTATACAAATGAATATCCCCCCTGCAAATTCAGCATTAACTGCTCCATTAACAGCGTCCGATTCATATTGCGATGCAATTGTTGCTTCGCTTTTAATATGGCCTCAATTTTATTTGACAACTGCTCATACGTAATGTGAAGAGCGCGTTGTTGATAAAATGGCAAGAAATCCGGATACGTATATGTTGCATTACTATTCGCCTTAACTGCCACTAAATCGCGGTATGCGAATAAAAGTAAATCCAATGCTTGTTCTGTTTCTTCTTTTTCTTTTAACAAAGGTAACCAATCCTCATGTACTGTTAGCATCGCTTCATGCACATTCGTTTCAACTGCCTCTACCAATTTTAACACTGTTTTTCGAACCTGTGCAAATTGCTCATCTTTTGCCAATCGTAATGACTCTTCCAAATCATTAGTTACCATAGTAACGGTTGCCGCCATCGATGCTGTAAGACCTTCATCTAACATTACTTTAACTCGTTCATCAAGAGGAATCGATGGAAAAGAAACAATTTGACTACGGGATCGAATCGTTGGTAAAATCGCATGTGCTTTTTCCGTCAATAAGATAGCAGTAACCAATCCTTCAGGTTCTTCTAAAAATTTCAGTAAGGTATTTGCAGCCGAAGCATTTAATCGGTCTGCCCTGTGTAATACATATATTTTACGACCCGCTTCTAGAGCCGTTTTATTCATCTCAAAAATCAGTTGTAACATTTGATCTTTTTTAATATCTTGACCGTCTGGCTCAATCTGAATAAAATTCGGATGATTGCCTGACTCAAATCTCCTACAGCCGCGACATGTTTCACATGAAACATTTTCAATCGGTTGTTCACATAACAATAATTTCACAAAAGATCGCATCACTGCAACTTTACCAGTGCCTTTTGCTCCTTCAAAAAGATATGCGTGAGCAACTCGATTTTTTTGAAAAACCGTTGAAAGTTGCTTCATAACAACAGGTTGTAATTTTCTTACGTCCTTTAGGTTTGCATTCATTTCGTTGCTCACCCTCTCTTTCAAAAAAAACCGTGCTCCGGATATCCGGAAAACACGGGATTTTCGTGTATGGCTACATAAAATTAATGGCGAATAAATCGGTTAAAAATGATGGAACTGTTCAATTGGAAGCACAAATACTGTCGCGCCACCAACTTCAACTTCAACTGGGTAAGGAATGTATGAATCCGCATTGCCTCCCATAGGAGATACAGGAGCTACCATTTGCTCACGAGAACGGCAATTATCTCGAATTAAATCAAGTGCATTAGATACTAAATCATCCTCTGTACCGATTAAAAACGTTGTATTTCCTGAACGTAAAAACCCACCAGTACTCGCTAACTTAGTTGCACGAAAATCACCTTTTGTCAGTGCACTAGATAAACGACTACTATCTTGATCTTGGACAACAGCCACGATAAGTTTCATCAGCTCAACCCCTTTTCCGGAAGTTCTTCCTAATATTATAACATGAAAAGACGGATCATTTCATGCGTGACTGAAGAGATTTTCTTAGAACCTCAAGTACATTTTTTGTCACTTGTTCTTGTGATTTAGACGCATCGATCACGTGAATACGGTGAGGATAACGCTTAACGACTTCTTGATATCCTTCTCTAACGGATTCATGGAATGCCAAACTTTCAACGTCGAGTCGATTCTTCTCTCTATCATCGTGCTTTGCAATTCTATTTAGTCCGATTGACGGCTCCAGATCGAATAATAATGTAAGGTCTGGCATTAATTTTCCGATAGCAAACTCATTAATGGAAAGAACTTCGTCTATTCCTAGTCCGCGTGCATATCCCTGGTAAGCAAGGGAAGCATCTATAAAGCGATCACATAAAACAATTTTATTATCTTTCAGTGCTGGAGCTATCTTCTCAACCAAATGTTGACGTCTCGCCGCTGCATATAAAAGGGCTTCTGTACGACCGTCCATCTCAGTATATGTGTTATTTAAGATTACTTCTCGTATATGTTCCGAAATCCGAATTCCACCAGGCTCACGTGTTGAGACAATATCGTATCCTTCAGCCGTCAATTGTGCGACCACATCACTCATAACAGTTGTCTTTCCTGCGCCTTCTGGTCCTTCAATCGTAATGAAAAATCCTTGGTTGTTCATGTTTTTTCCTCCTTCAAAACGAGCAACTGTTTTCGACCCAAATCATGCTCACCTTGAATCATTGCTCCCCTCGCTAAATAGTCCGCAAGCATTTCTAATTTAGTCGTTGTAATTTGTTCTCCACGAACGAATAAGGGGATGCCTGGTGGATAAGGAATAACCATTCCCGCACAAATTCTTCTCGCTGCTTTTGTGTATAAGATCCATTCACTTTCTGCACTCTGTAATTCCTTGTACGAAACAGCTAAAGTGGAAAGAGCTTGTAATTCATGTGAGTAATCGATATCTACTTTGTCTCTTTGTTGTTTTAAGCATTTTTCTACGGCGTTCTTAATCTTCATGCGTATTTCCGCAAATGGGAATTGGTGCCTTGCCTTTAACAACGGTAATATCAATAGGACTTGTTCAGGATCCGCTAACTCCGCGTAAACACCTTCACGCTCCATTTGCTTTTGCAAACTATAACCAGTAAATTTAGGGACCCGTAAAAGTAATTTCAATGGATCATCAACCTCAACTACTTCAAGAGATCCAATTGTTCTTAAACTATCTATAAATTGCTTTCGAGTCTTGGCAAATAACTGATAATCTTCCTGCTCATATGTTCCAATGAAATGTCTTGCATCATCGAGTGAGGCGAGTAATACATACGATGGACTACTAGATTGAAGCATTCTCAAGTAACGGTTCACTTCTTCTTTAGAAACAAGATTTGATTGAATATGTAAATAAGAACCCATCGTCATTGCAGGTAACGTTTTATGGGCAGATTGTACAACTACATCTGCCCCCATTTCAAGCGCAGACATTGGAAACTCATCTGTTGCTATAAAGTGTGCACCGTGTGCCTCATCAACTAGCACCGGAATTCCATGTGAATGTGCTATCCGAATCGCTTCGCCCATAGTGGGATTTGTCACCCCGTAATAGGTTGGATGCGTTAATAGTATTGCTTTGGCATCAGCATATTGTTCTATTGCCGCTGTAACAGTTGCCAAACTTACATGTGTAGCCGAATGTGTCACTTCATCCCATTCTGGAGTTAAAAATATTGGATCTGCACCAACTAACTCGAGCGCATGAAAAACTGACTTATGTGCATTGCGTTGAACCAATACTCGGTCGCCTTCTCTGCATGTCGCATACACCATTGCTAAATTCCCTACAGTAGAACCATTGACCAGAAAATAACTATGCTGAGCACCATAAGTTTTTGCAAGTAAAACTTGAGCTTCTTCTATAATACCTTCAGGGTGATGGTAATCATCGAGACCCGCAAGCTCAGTATAATCAAATTTCATCACATCTATAAACGCACGCGGCAATTCAGACAATGCTCCATGCTTATGGCCTGGCACATGAAACGATATGTTTTGGTTTTCATAAAAACGTTGCATCGCTTCTACAATTGGTCGTTTATCCATTTGCTAATCCCTCGCACCTTCAATATGACCTTATTATACAACAATATGAATAACATTTTAGTGATCTTGTCCCTATTTGCTGTTAAGTCATTTTACATTTGATTTTGGCCTTGCAAGAGATACGATTTATCTCCTGCATAAAAACACTATCTAACAGAAAAGAGCCAGAAAACCTCTTTTCTTTGTTCCTCTTTCTCTCTTACTTCCTTAGATTCAACGCAAAAAACCAACAACTTTTAACAGGTACCGGCTTTTTATTTACCTAGCGACGTCCTACCCTTACAGGGGCTATAATCATTGAACAAATTTCAGAAGATGCTGTTCAACGTATTGGCCAAGGTAAGATTTATTCCGCTTGATGGTTGATTTATTCGGTTTCATTGATGATTTATTCGGCTTGATCCATAATTTATTCCGATTCACCCATATTCTCCCACAGAAAACCTCCTCGAGGGTCTATTCGAGGAGGGCCATTTTGTTTGGTTTTGTTTGGTTTTCGCTACGCTGCTGTTGGGTGAGCAACACATTAGAGAAGTAATTTGATTGTTAAAGTACAATTGTTTCCTCGAACTCTCTGGTCCTCCTCTTTCTCGCCCATCTTCGAATCAATAGAAAATTACATGCAATATAGTCAATACCTTTCCTTTGTACCATAGGACTATTTATTGATCATCTATTTCTTCAACTTCAATTTATTGGAACACAAAAAAACCGATACCCTTTAACAGGTACCGGTTTTCTATTTGCCTAGCGACGTCCTACTCTTGCAGGGGGAGACCCCCAACTACCATTGGCGCTAAAGAGCTTAACTTCCGTGTTCGGTATGGGAACGGGTGTGACCTCTTTGCCATTATCACT
>NZ_JBHSRI010000010.1:0-32046 GCF_042658845.1 Paenisporosarcina macmurdoensis | reverse complement strand
AACTTTTTGATTACGTTAATTGGTACAACAATAGCCGTTCGCATAGCTCTTTAAGCTATTTAAGTCCGGTAGCTTATAGAAACTTAGCCCTTAAAAAAATTGTATGATTTAGTGTTGACTATCCATATTGATTTTCTTGAGAAGATCCTTTAAATGCTTGAAAAATAATGCTTGTTAACATATCATGTCTTTTTGTGTTTATCTTAAATATTTCGACCAAAGTTCTCTCTACATTTAATCGAAGATATAAATACATAAATGTATGCTTTAATGTCTTATTTAGCAATTTATAAGAGGTGTGTATTTTGCAAGAAAAAAGTACATAGATTTGCAATCTTTTTTACAGAGTATTGCCACCAAAGATTTTGTTCAGTTGATACGTGATAATGCATTCGTTAATCGATAACTTTCTCCGCTGTACGTTATGATATGGGCATGATGAATGAGTCGATCGACCAAGGCTGCGGTTAATCTACTATCAATAAAGATTCGATTCCATTGACTAAATTCCAGGTTCGAAGTGACAATCAAACTTTTTTTCTCATAAAACTCGGTTATTAATTGGAATAGAATCTCTGCACCTTCTTTGCTAAATGGTACATAACCCATTTCATCTAAAATCAAGAGTTGAACATCATCAAATTTCTTTCGAAATGCGCTCAATTTCCCGTTTCTGTGGGCAGTTTCAAGCTCCTCAACCAAATGCGAAACTCGATAAAACCTCACCTCATAACCCCTTTCACAGGCCCTTCTTCCTAAAGCAGAAGCGAGGTGTGTTTTTCCCGTCCCGGGAGCTCCTACGAGAACTATATTCTGATGATCCCTAATAAAATCTAAGTTCTCTAGCTGGTCTTTATTTAATGTTTGAGGTAAACGAATAGCAGCTGTCCATTGATAAGCTTCTAAAGATTTATTTTCTAAAAATCGCGCCTTTTTTAAATTCCTCTCCACTTTTGCAAATTCTCGCATCTCGATTTCTTGCTCGAATACATTTACTAAATATTCATGGGGAGAAGTAAATTCAACTTTTTCAAACGAATCAGCTACATAAGCTAGTCTAAGTTGCTTACAAAGATTTCGTAGATTCTCTGGCATCGTTCGACCCTCCTTGCTGTGCTAATTGGTCATATTCATTCCAATTCACATCAAAGGGATGATTCTGTTCAATGGGTTGATCCATCACCATATGCTTGTAAAAATCATCGTTGATTTCTTCTAGTTGAAATCGTGTAAGTAATGATAATATTTGTTCAAGTCGCTGCTTTCGGACATGATTAGAAGGTATGTCTAGATAATCTTTTATTCTGCCTGGCAAGTATTGACGGTATCTTGAATATTCCACAACACGAGGTTTTAGAATCCAAGATTTGAAGACTGCTTTCCATGGAAGCAACTTTCGCTTACTCATATAAGGTCGTGGACCTTCGGCAATGATTTCTCCATCTTGTGTTACCACTTTGAATTCATTCCACGTTGAAACTAAGAACAGCTGTATATGATTCTTTCCTTTAGGAATGTGTAATACCGTATTATCTAATTTTATTTCATTGTAAGCATTTACTTTTATTAACTGTTCTTTGCGCACAGGATATCCCGGATTGGGAAGCTTCTTTAGTGATTTTTTTTCGTCTTCCCAAAGTGCGTTAATTTCAATTTCTTTGCGATAATGTTTACGATATTGATCTTCTATAGAGAATGCCAATAGTTTTCCAGAAAGATCTTCCAACCCTGTGATGACAGGGGGGACACTGAAAAGATTATATCGAATATAGCCAACTTTTCTCTCTACATGGCCTTTCTCGTTACCACTGCGTACATTACATACTTGAGTTTCAAAACCATAAAACATCTGGAATTTTAAAAACTCATCCGTTAACTGTGCATCCTCTGTTTTACTTTTTGTCTTTTTGACAGCTGGCGTTAGGTTATCTATTCTAATTTTTCTAGGAACACCCTCAGCTTTTATAAACAACTTTTTAAGACCTTCTAATAAGCATTCTTGATTCTCTGAAGGCATCGGTTCATAAAAAGCGACATTACTAAATGGAAATGACATGATAAGTAAGCGAATATCTCGAGTTTTTCCTTCTTCTACAGCTTCCATAACACCAAAATCCACTTGTGCTTCACCCGAGGGGTGTTCTAATCTTTCAGTCCCTTTATCCTGATCTGTTCGATCATTTTGGACTTTCCATTCTTCAATGAAATTACAAACCGTTCTATAGGAGCCTTTGAAATCGTAGTTCTGTAATTCTTTAAATATCTGCAAATTATTTCTTCTCAGTTTTTTCTTTTCTTTCGTATCCTCAAATAACCAATCCGATACCATCATTCCCCATTTTTCCTGATACATCATACCTTTGCGTGGTTTGATGATTGACGAGGGGAGTTCATTTTCATCTGCATATTTCTTAGCAGTTCGCCAATTTATAGTTAGTGTATTAGCAATCGCATCGATTGAAAGTCCTTTTTCATTTCGTAAGTGTTTGATACAATTAATATCGGACATTGTTAGCATTCCTTTCAAACCTCCACCTGTTTTGAGTTCGCACTTTAACAGTAGAGGTTGACTTGGGTGGCTAGCAAGTCCTTTTTTTATTTACATGAAGTTCTCATGCATAACTCTGTACAAATTCATTGCAAAGTTCTGTACTTTTATTATGCATTACACAAGGTGGTAGTATGAAATACACTTAAATTATCTATTTCAAAATCAGAAATATCTTTTGCTGTTATTTCAAATTTACCAATCAAAGAACAGCTTGTTACGAATAAACTGTTGAAAATTTTTACTAAGTCTATTTTTATATCATTATATCCATGCATTAATTGAGTTAATTGATTTTTTTCATTTGGCAAGTTAATTATTTGAGCATACCCTCTCATAAATGGAATCATTGATAATAAAAAGTGTTCCTTATTTGCTATTTCATAAAAGACTTTGCTTCTAAAAAAATCTAACAATTTATTTAAATGTAATAAAATGTCTTGTTCATCCCTATTAATATTTAGAAAACCATTTTCTTCATCAGGTGTATTATTAAAAATATACAGGTTAAAACATTGTTTAAGCTGATGCTCTAATAACTTTATTAAATCTGTGTTATGGGTTAAAACAATTTGATTTTTCCCTTCTAAAAGTTTGACTATTGAAAAAGCTATTTTATTCTTAAAAATAGAATCAAAACTTGAAATTGGGTCATCTAGAATTACAATTTTAGATGATGAGTTCTTTGCTTTTAAAAATTCAAATGCTAATGAAATAAAGTTTTGTTCACCGTTGCTTAAGTGCAAACTGTCCCGATCTTTATTTAAAAATTCCTTATTATCTAATAGAAGTATTAAATTTTTATTATCGTCCCGCTTTAATACAATATCTTTTCCTATATTTTCACTAACGACTTTTTCAATAAATAAAATATCTTCATCACTAAATAAAGGTTTATCATTAATAAGCACTAAATATTCATTGTACTTGTCAAACAATTCCTTTGATACACAATTTGCAAACAAATTGCTTAATTTTTCTTGAATAACTTTAATATATTTTCTCACATCTTCTTGTAACTCTATAACAATTTGTATTTCACCATCTTCAACAGCTTTAATTATTTTTTCTTTAATTAAAAAAGGGTCATTTGAAAACTCTAATATATCCAGCCCTTCAAATATCTTTTGAGTTTCTTTATTTAATGATCCGATAACTAAAGCCTTGTTTTCTTCTTTTTTACTAATTAATTGAATAACATTGATATTCTCATGATCACACACAACACAATCTTCTTTATAAGAAAATTTATTCAATACCTTTAATGCAAAACTATTTTCTTCTATTTCTTTTACTTGTTCATTTCTATTAAAATTCCCAAGTTTCATTTTGAGCACGTTTCTTAATGCGGAATCTTTTTGATCAATATATTCTATTATATAATCAAACTTACTTTGTTCATATTCTTCTAATTCATTTTCTTTTAGTTCAAATGTATATTTGAAAAAGTCTTCTTTATCAATCTTCTTTCCCTTAGATTTAGTATTTACAATATCCTCAATAATTCCTTTAAGTTGATAATTTGGAAAGGTTTCTAAAATATAATGAGTCTTTTTGCTAATCTTAAAATTATTTTTCAATTCCCCAATCAAGTTTTTTTGAATTAATTCTTCAAATGAGGAATTAATAAATTCCTGTAGTTCATATTCTTTTCTAATATTGTCTCCCAGTAAAAAATCTTTAGTATTTCCTTTAATTATATTTCTAGTATTTTGATCAGCTATAACATGGAAAATATCTATGTTTTTTTCAGTGAATTTTTGGCCCTCAATAACTGCATGATATTCACCGTTGTTATCGCTATTCAAAACTTTCGCTAAACTTGTCTTTCCAGTACCATTTGGTCCATACAACACCGCAATTCCTTGGTTTGAAAATTTAATACTATTATTTACATTAAAGTCTATAAAATCTTCACAAAAAATTGTTTCTTTTATAATTTTATTAAATTTAATTTCTTTTATCATAAATTCTCCTGACACTACATTTTTTTACACATAAAAATTTACCACTTTATAAATAATCTATTTATCCTATTAAACACTTCTATTAATCATTCTATTAATCTTCAAGTATGAAGATATCCCAATCGCTTGTTCTAGCTAAATATCTTTAGACTTTCTTGTTATTGAAAAGCTACACCCGCTACTGCTAGTTCACATAGCTTTGTCTGTATAAGTAGTACAAATTGGTCTGTGTTTTGAAGTTGCTCTATTTCTGTTCGCTTAATAATAATAATTCTTCTTCCTGCTGCTAGGTGTCGAGCTACTATAAAATGTGCTCTATTAATCTCATCATTATTTCCAGTAATTCCGTTTGCTGCTATTAAAATTCCAAAATCCAATCCCCTATCTTCTAGTTTGCTTGCAAACCAATTGACTTCAATACTTGAAACGGCAGAACTCCAATTTTTGCATTCAACCAATATAATGTATGGTAAGAAATGAAGTCCTTTTCGAATCCTGTTATTCCATAAAGCTACATCTATCTCTTCAGTGTCGAACGTATTCATTGCATTTCTCATTGTGATTGATATTCCGGGAACTTTTTCAAAGATATAGCAGGATAAATCTTCAAAAATTTTTCCTTTCTCATGTGCTAATTGTGAATTATCACTGTCTAAAAAATACTTATTTATTCTAGAAGAGGAATAATTAGTCATTTTTAATTACCCTTTCCATGAGCCATATTATTTCTGCAACCATGTATTACATCAATTAAACTTTTTTTCTTATTTATTTCAGAGAGAAAATCTTCAATATCCATTCGAATAATTAAAGGATTTAGTGATTCACCCAAAGGAAATCTTTTTCCTTCTTTGTCTAAATAAAGCAACAAACCTGCATTGTTATTGGAATTTTGAAGCATATCTTTTAATTTTTTTTCACCTTGATTAAGTATTTGTGTATTAATGTTTCCCATTTTCAATTCAACGAATAAAGCATTACCTAATATTGTGGTGGATTGATCCAGCCACAATACAAAATCTACACCCTTATCATGTAAAGCATTTTTTGAAACAGGATTCATAATATTAAATATTTTAAATAAGAAGTTTTCTACTTCCCTTTCATTTCCGACTGATCTTAACATTGATAGATTAAAGTCCCATGAATTAGGAAGTTCTATATTTTTTCTTGAAATTTTTGATTCTTTTTTCTTTTTTCGTTTAGGCAAGTTTTTGATAAATTGTATTAATGGGAATATTATAACTTCAAAATTATTTGAATCAGTCTTTACATATAAATAATCACTAATAAAACTTGGAACATGAGAAATATTTTCTGAGACAATAATAAAAATTGGTTTATTTAATCCTCTAGCAATTCCGATTTCATAAAAAGTATTCGGTGAAAGATTATGAATTGATGCAATCACAAAGTCTGACCTAGAAATTTTTAATTCTAGTTCTTCATGGATTACATCTGAAATTGGTAAGTCATATGCATCTATCGGTTTTACGTTATGTTTTTGTAAAATATCCCTCAGGAAATTAATATTTTTTTTATCAAATTCCGAGCTCCAACTTATATAACATTGCATTTTTATTTAGCTCCTTAATATGGAATAGATTAATTACCCAAAATTTCTCAATCTTAATTTTCTCAAGTTTTAATTAGTTTATTTTCTTGTAAAATAACACAATAATTCTAATTTTTTTGTAGGAATATGTCGAATAGGATAAATTTTTATTTCCCTCAGAAATTAACACATATATTCTCAACATTATAAGATATAAAAAGAGCCCGCGTATCTGAAACTGATTCGAGGGCTTCCTTTCCTTTACAACTAATTTTTCAATTCCGCCCTCGCTCCAACATTCGTTCAATGTCCTGGCCATTAATTGATTCCATCAGCCAACCACAGCTCTTTTTCAAGCCTTCTACTAAATCATATGCTTACTTTAAAACCCATCTGTCATGAAAAATGTTCGATTCAAATACTTACTGTACTACTTGCAATTGTGATGCTGGAATCACATCTTTCTGCAATAAAACAAAATGGAATTTCACAAATGGTTTTACACCAATACAACAAACATCCAGTATTCTAATAGTTTATGTGCTTTTAAATAATACAAAAAACTCCAAATCCAAAATAAATTTTGAAGCTAAAATTAACCCATCATTTTTAATAACTACTATGACACAGCTTTACAGTTTTTTCTGCAAGAAACCACCATCGTAATTATCTGAAGGCATTACTACTGTTTTAACCCAACAGATTAGCTTAAGGTACTGATAAACTCTATCTTCATCACAATTAAATTCCGTCACTTCATCCACTACTGCTTTAATTTGATCCGGTGCATTTTTCATAGCTACGGCGTGACTGAACAAACTCGAACATTTTCAAATCGTTGTCACTGTCGTCAATGACTAACGTTTCACACCCAGTTAAATTAAATTGCTAGCAGCATTTGTGCGATTCCTGATGCTTTGCTGACATTTACGACCATTACTTCTGTACTGTGGCTAGAAGAAGGAGTCATTGGGAATGGAATTTCCTCTTTGGTTCTTGAGAAGAAATAGAGCTTCGAAAAATGAGTTCCTGTTATTTCTTCTGTCCATTCAATTTCTTCATTAATTACTTTTTGGCGTGAAATCCACTCAATAATTTCTACGCTTTCTGGTTTTAGCTCTCTTATTTCATTTAACACATAATCTTTATCTTGCTGTAATACCATTCGAGATTCGCCGTATGGGAAAAGTTCATAATATACTTTATTTTCCCGTGCTTTCTCAACGATGGTTTCCTACTAGATTAAGTGAAATTCAATCAACACTTAGCTTGGATGTCACACTGTACTGCTCCTCAAATCTTTCTCAAGAGCCCTTGATATATGGCTGAGGTGGCTCTGTTTTTTGTCCGAAGTGGCTCAAAAACTTGGCACGCGTGTCTCATTTTCATGGCTATTCATAAAAAAAGAACCTGATTCCTCTATCTCTCTAAAGGAATCAGGCACTCTCTATTTAACTAAATTCACTTTCCCAACTAGTACTTTGTACAACTGGATTACTACGAGTGGCATTAGAGACATCGCGTAAATTGTACCGAATTGTGCTGCGTTGAGTGGAGCAATTTTAAATATTCCCTGAAGTGCTGGTAGCAATAGTACGATGTGCAGCAAGACTACACCGAGAATGACAGCAAACCATAGGTACTTGTTTGTGAATAGCCCAATCTTAAATAACGACTGATTGCTTCTAGCATTAAATCCATGGAACAATCTTGCTAAACATAAAGTAGAGAACGCCATTGTGCTCGCTACCATGTGGTCTCCCGTTGATAACCCAATATGGAAGGCAATCAAGGTTGCAATTGCGATGATTAGCCCTTCTGATAGAACTCGTAAGGCGAAGCTTTTGTTCAGCAATGGTGTGTTGATACCCCTTGGTTTTTCTTTCATGATGTCTTTATCATGTGGTTCAAGTCCAACCGCAATTGCAGGCAAGCTATCGGTTAGCAAGTTGATGAATAACAAATGAACAGCTGCAAAAGGTACCGGCAATGCTAATATGGACGCATATAGGACAGCCAAAACCCCACCTGTATTTCCTGCTAACAAAAACTTGATCGAATTCTGGATATTGGCGTAGATGCTCCTACCATTTGATATGGCTTTGACAATTGTCGAGAAGTTATCATCAGTCAATACAATGGCAGATGCTTCTTTGGCTACTTCTGTACCGGTAATTCCCATGGCAACCCCAATATCAGCTTGCTTTAAAGCTGGCCCATCATTGACGCCATCACCAGTCATGGCAACCACATTTCCTTTTTCTTGCCATGCCCTAACAATCCTAATCTTATGCTCAGGTGATACTCTGGCATAGACCGAAATATTGGCCACTTTTTCCTTGAGTTCATCGTCACTCCACTTTTCGATTTCAAAACCTTCGACTGCTTCCGACTCATGCTTCAATATCCCAATCTTTTTCGCAATAGCTGAAGCGGTAATTTTATGATCTCCTGTTATCATGACCGGTTTAATACCCGCGGCAATACATGCTGCAACTGCATCCGCAGATTCAGTTCGTGGCGGATCCATCATAGAAATTAAACCGATAAAGGTTAAGTCATTTTCATCTTTAAAATCAATATTTTCGCCTTCAGCTATTTCCTTATAGGCAAATCCGAGCACTCTAAGACCATTCATTGAAAACTCTTTATTTACCTTCTCTATTTCTTGTTTTGTACTTTCGGTAAATGGTGAAACTCCTTCAGAGGTTTCAATGTTCGCTAACCTGTCTATAAGGACGTCCAGTGCCCCTTTAGTGACCATATAGTATTTATCATCATATTTATTTACAGTGCTCATCAGTTTTCGTTCTGAATCAAATGGGAGCTCTTCAACTCGCGTATACTTATCCCTAATGATTTTTTCGTCATAATCATAATCATCACCGAAGTTGACGAGGGCTATTTCAGTTGGATCGCCAATTTCCTTATTATCAACCGTTTCCGAATCATTACATAAAAGCGACATCAATAGGATTCGGTTTTGAATGTCCGTTTCAAGATCCAGTTGGTCATGCTCAACAATCTTATTATCTACATAAACCTGTTGAACGCTCATCTTATTTTGGGTAAGCGTTCCAGTCTTATCTGAACAAATGACAGAAATGCCTCCGAGGCTTTCAACGGCATGAAGTTTTCTTACGATTGCATTTTCCTTTGCCATCTTTTGGGTACCAAAAGCAAGCACAATTGTAACTATGGAACTTAAAGCTTCTGGAATGGCTGCTACTGCAAGTGCTACTGCAAACATAAACGAATCAACGACATCATTTCCTCTAATTAGGTCGATCGCAAATATTAAAACGGCAATCGCAATAATGATAACCGCTAAGTATTTTCCGAATGTATCAAGACTAGCTTGAAGAGGTGTCTTTTTCTCTTTAGCCGATTCTAGCAGATTGGCAATCTTGCCAATCTCAGTCTTCATTCCAGTGTTTGTAACTACGACAACGCCTCTTCCATAGGTAACAAAGCTTCCCGAGAATACCATATTCTTTTTGTCTCCAATAGAGACGTCATCTTCATCGATTGGCTCCAAATCTTTTGACGCATTAAGCGATTCGCCTGTTAAGGAACTTTCATTAATCTGAAGGCTATTGTTTTCATGCAATCTTCCATCTGCACTGACCAAATCACCCGTGTCCAGATAAAGAATATCCCCAACCACGATTTCTCTAGAAGGTACTTCCTCTTTTATCCCATTACGTAAAACTTTAGCGGTTGGCGAGGAAAGAGCCTTTAAGCTGTTTAAACTTTGCTCCGCCTTGACATGCTGGACCGTTCCAAGAATTGCATTAAGGATCACGACGATCATTATCACAATTGTATTTTCTATTTCACCTAAAAAAGCAGAAATAAGGGCAGCAACAATTAAGATGATGACAAGAAAATCTTTAAGTTGCTCAACAAATACTTGCAAACTGCTCTTTCGCTTACTTTCTTCCAACTCGTTATAGCCATGCTGCTCACGCCTTTTGTGAACATCATCTGTATTTAAACCCGCTTCTGTTACATCCAAAGTCTTTAAGACTTCACTTGATGTTTTTCTGAAAACATCCTTCATTTAATTGTCTCCTTTTTTAGCGGCTTATTATGTATAAAACCTGCAAAGTTATTCCTATCAATCAGGTACTTCCCTTAAGTATAGTAGAACCTCATTCCAGTAGCGAATGAGGTTCTACTATATATATATAATTCTTTTACTTGAAAACAACCATGCGGCACTTCATACCTGCGATGATCCTACTAAATAGATGGTTTTTCCCTACGAAAGAAACTGTAGATAGTACTACTAAATTTTCAGCGCCAAGACATTCGTTTTAAGGTAATGATAAACCCCATCTTCATCACAAGTAAATTCCGTTACGTCATCAGCAGCTTCTTTAACGTGATCCGGGGCATTTTTCATTGCTACCGCGTGGCTGACAAACTCGAACATTTTCAGATCGTTGTCACTGTCGCCAATGGCTAACGTTTCACAGCCAGTTAAATCAAAGCGCTCTAACATTTGTTCGATGCCTGATGCTTTACTGACATTATCGACCATCACTTCAGCATTGTGGCTAGAAGAAGGCGTCATTGTGAATGGAATTTCTTTCTGAAGCTGCTCAAGTTCCATTTTCCAGTTATTGATTGCCTCTTTAGTTCTTGAGAAGAAATAGAACTTCGAAAATTGAGTTCCTGTTATTTCTTCTGTCCACTGAATTTCTTCATTAATTGCTTTTTGGCGTGAAATCCACTCATTAATTTCTACGCTTTCTGGTTTTGGCTCTCTCATTTCATTTAACACATAATCTTTATCTTGCTGTAACACCATTCGAGATTCGCCGTATGGGAAAAGTTCATAATATACTTCACTTTCCCGAGCTTTCTCAATGATGGTTTCCACTAGTTCACGTGATAGTGAATGTTCGAATACTACTTCTTCTCCGATATAGCCGGCCATGCCGTTAGCCGTGATAATTGCGTCTACCTCAAATCCTTCAGGTAGCATTTCTCTTAATTCCGTAGCGTTTCTGCCAGTCGCAATAAAAACGAAAATCCCTTCGTTTCGCAGGTCGTCTATGATTTCTTTCGTGTGAATGCTTACCTTGTTATGATGGTTTAAGATGGTTCCGTCCATGTCTAAAAATATCGCTTTAGGTTTTACTACCAAAATATTTCCTCCTAATAATGTAAATCGAATTTATGTAGCAAGTATACGCTTAGCTATTTCTAAACTCAATGAATGCACAAAAACATAATAAAACTTACAATTTGATTTCTGTTGTGGAATGATAGAATGGCACGGCTCTTTGAGAGTGTACCTATATAATAAAAGATAAAGGTGAAAAGTTCTATTTCTCAACAACTTCCCAGTATGATTAAACGTATTTATTGAATATAATGAAAGTAACATATCGAGTGTAGAAGTAACAATGTCCGTTTGCGCAAGTCAATCTGGCAGAAAATAGAGACCAGACGGCGGATGGAGGTTGACATGAAACAGATATTGACCATTGAGAAAGTACTAAACAATAATGTGGTAATTGCCGTTCATGATACGTATAAAGAAGTAGTATTGATTGGAAAAGGTATAGGGTTCAACACCAATAAAGGAGATCCTATCTCTTTTGATAAAGCGGATAAAACGTTTTTATTGAAGGATGAAAAAGAAAAGGAACAATACGTCAACCTGCTCCCTCATATTGAAGAAAACTTAATCATCTTTATCCATGAACTGCTTCTGTTTGTGGAAGAACAAATGGGCAAAGAACTGAATGAGCATATTCATGTGGCATTGACAGACCACCTTGCCTTCGCCATCAACCGAGCGAAAAAAGACATGCAATTCTCCAATCCGTTTATATATGAAATTGAGGCCTTGTATCCAAAAGAATATC
The DNA here is from genome assembly GCF_042658845.1 of Paenisporosarcina macmurdoensis. Classification (NCBI taxonomy): domain Bacteria; kingdom Bacillati; phylum Bacillota; class Bacilli; order Caryophanales; family Caryophanaceae; genus Paenisporosarcina; species Paenisporosarcina macmurdoensis. The sequence goes on along the minus strand of NZ_JBHSRI010000010.1, from coordinate 20,094 downwards.
AAGTCGCAAAAGGCGTCGTAAAAAAAGTGGAAGATTGGATGGATATCGCCTTCCCAGATGGGGAAATCGGCTTTATCGCACTTCATATCCATAGTGCGGTTTCAGATAAATCATTGCGTGACATCAACCGTTACAACCTGTTAATTTCACAACTCGTTGAAATTATCGAAAAAAACCTTACGATTCAATTGAAAAAGGACGATGTCGATTATCATCGTCTAATTCAGCACCTGCACCGAGCTATTGACCGCGCTCACCAAGGTCAAGCCATTGGAGAAGAGAATAAGCTAGAGGAATTGTTGAAAAACGAATACCCTGTATGCTATAATCTTGCTTGGAAGCTAATAAAAGTGATGCAAAACCAATTGAATAAGCCGGTAGATGAAGCTGAAGTCCTATATTTGACGATTCATCTCCAACGCTTAATAAATAAATCCTAAATCAACCATACGTGTTACTGATTCGATCAGGCATGAGTATGAAAAGATTCCTGGTTAAATCCGAGGGGAATTTCTCCCTTTTTTAACTTTGTCTTTTCTACTCATGCCTTTTTATTTTGCGCTTATTCAATACTTGCTTTCACTCATCAAAACTTATGTATAAAGGAGGAATTGATTGTCATGTCAACTAAAACGGCTAAATCATCTAATTTATTTGGCGTTATGCAAAAGGTCGGAAAAGCGTTAATGCTTCCGGTAGCCCTTTTGCCTGCAGCAGGTATTCTGCTAGCATTTGGTACAAGCTTTGCACAAGATACCTTTATTGAAGCAGTGCCATTCATGGGTGCTGACTGGATTCAAAAGTTGTTGTACATCATGGCTCAAGCTGGTGGAGTCGTATTTGATAATCTACCATTGCTGTTTGCTGTCGGGGTAGCGATCGGACTGGCAGGTGGTGACGGTGTAGCTGGTCTCGCAGCTATTATCGGGTATTTGATTATGAATGTCACCATGAAAGCCATTGGCAATATAACGCCAGAGATGGTTACTGAATCCCCTGCTTATGCCACCGTCTTAGGTACTCCCACTCTTCAAACGGGTGTCTTTGGTGGTATTATTGTCGGTGTTTTAGCGGCTTTTCTATACAATAAGTTTTACAATATTCAATTGCCGCAGTTCCTTGGATTCTTTGCAGGAAAGCGTTTCGTCCCAATTGTTACCGCTTTCTCAGCAGTTTTACTTGGTATCGTGATGTTCATGGTTTGGCCATTCGCTCAAAGTGGCTTGAATACATTATCACATTTCATGTTGGAAACAAACCGCACACTTGCAGCTTTCGTATTCGGGTTAGTTGAACGATCTTTAATCCCATTTGGATTGCACCATATTTTCTATTCTCCATTTTGGTTTGAATTTGGTACGTATACAAATGCTGCAGGAGATATCTTCCGTGGCGACCAACGTATTTTCTTTGCTCAATTACAAGATGGTACAGAGTTCACTGCTGGTACCTTTATGACGGGTAAATTCCCGTTCATGATGTTCGGTCTTCCTGCAGCAGCACTTGCTATTTATCATACTGCTCGTCCTGAGAAGAAGAAGCTTGTAGGCGGTATCATGGCGTCTGGTGCTCTTACTTCATTCCTAACAGGAATTACTGAACCACTTGAATTCTCGTTCTTGTTTGTAGCACCCGTATTATTCGGTATCCATGCGGTTTTCGCAGGACTATCGTTTATGACGATGCACTTACTTGACGTTAAAATCGGTATGACCTTCTCTGGTGGTCTAATCGACTTCCTGCTCTTCGGTGTTATGCCAGGCAGAACTGAATGGTTCTGGGTAATCATTGTAGGACTAGTCTTCGCGGTCATCTATTACTTTGGTTTCCGTTTTGCTATCCAGAAGTTCAACTTGATGACTCCTGGTCGTGAAGAAGACGATGCTGACGATGATACGAACGAAGTAATTGACGATCTTCCTTATGAAATTCTTGCAGCAATGGGTGGAAAAGAAAACATCGCCAACCTTGATGCATGTATCACACGTCTACGTGTCAGTGTAAACGATAAAGAACATGTAGATAAAAAGAGATTGAAAAAACTTGGCGCTTCTGGTGTTATGGAAGTCGGCAACAATATCCAAGCTATTTTCGGACCCGTTTCAGACAGTCTGCGTGGGCAAATGCAAGATATTATGAATGGTAAAGCTCCACGTTCGAAAGAAAACGTACCGAAAACGGTTAAGCAAGTAAACGAAACTGAAGATGCTGCTGTTAACATGGCTGCACTTGAGTTCAGTAGCCCTCTAACAGGCGAAATCTTACCAATTACCGACGTTCCTGACCAAGTGTTCTCGGGCAAAATGGTAGGCGACGGGTTTGCAATTAAACCTACAGATGGTAAAGTCGTTTCACCTGTAAACGGTAAAGTCGTAACTGTTTTCCCTACTAAACATGCGATTGGCCTCGTAGCAGATAACGGCACAGAAATCCTGATCCACATCGGGATTGATACCGTTAAGCTGAAAGGTGAAGGATTTACTTCTAGAGTTGAACAAGGTGACCTCGTACAACAAGGTCAAATCTTGATGGAAGTAGATTTAGATTATGTAGAAAAGAACGCACCGTCTATTATCACTCCAATCGTCTTTACGAATTTGGAAGCTGGACAAGCTGTGAAAATCACGAAATCTGGCAATGTTGTTGCGAATGATAAAGACATTGTTGAGATTACTGATGGAAACAACTAAATTGTAAAAATATAACCCCGTGTCAGCGAAAATATTAGCTGACACGGGGTTTTTATTAATCAAGATTTGCGAGTAAGAATCCCTTGATCTTTCGTGTTCATTTATATTTTTTCAATCGCCATACGCAAGTTCGAGATAACACCAAGAAGCAATATGAATGAACACACCATTTTTTCAAAAGGTGTTCCTAACAATTGTAGGATAAATCCAAAAGACCAAAGTACAGCAAAAAACCAACATATAATGGTTATTCCTCTTTTGTATTTATATAATAAATTCCCGCCAACAATTAGTGTAAAAACTCCACCAATAAAAGAGATCATGATATTGATAATAGATATTGGTAGCTGAGTAGCGAAGGATTCAGACCGTCCACCATTAACCCATGTGAATGGAATAATTCCGCTAATAATAAGTACATTGATTAAGATGGTCAAAAAGTAAAAACAAAGCCCCATTAATACTGCATTTTTCATCTTCATTTTTCTTAGCTTTTCTACCATACAATCACCTCATTTCTTCCCCTTATCATTTTATTTAATCTGGTAATATTCTATTCCTTTATTTTTCACCGTATTGATACGTGGTCCTTGTTAAACTCATCCTCAATCAAGCTTTTCTTCTGCTTTACATTGTTCGGGGAGATGTGACAACTCAATGGATGTTAGTGGTTTATCGATTTCTATTTCAAATATCAAGCGTTATTGGTTGTTTTTGTATTGAAAAATGCACTCAGAAATGGATCTCCAAGCGCATTTATTAGTCTGTTATGAAACTTCTAAATCCTTTAAAGACCTATCTCTTATATAGTCACAACTGTATTCGTCTCTGCTGCTTTTAAAATTGCCAAGATGACTTTCAGTGAAGCTAATGCATCTTCTCCTGAAACAAGAGGTTCTTTATCAAGTCGTATACTATCAACGAACGCATCGATCACGCCACTGCTTGTTTGGTGATCGTTAGTTTGCATGCATTCTATTTGATATTTTACTCTTTCCCCATCTTTCGTAATCACTTCAATTTGATATTCATCACTGTGATAAATTTTCATGATTCCCTTTTCACAATAGAAAATTGTACTATTGTCTTCTTCACCGTAGTACGTCCAGGAAAAAGAAGCTGTCCCAATATATCCTCGTTTTGTTTTTAGGCTACATACAATGTTATCGCATACTTCGATAGGCTTACCGTTTTCGTCAACTTTATCAAGTGCACCTTGAAATGCGCTAACTTGTTCGATTTCATCACCCAATAAATAGTGCAATAAATCTATTTTATGAATACCTAAATCACCACCCACTCCAAGAGCAGAGCGATTATGTTTAAAGAACCACGTAGAGTTTGTCATATTTACACCCCAATGTTCGGGTCCGGCATGTCCAAAAGTTGTTCTGAATGTCAGGACTTTGCCAAGTTCTTCGTTTTCAAGCATTTCTTTTGCCTTCATATGTGCTTGGGTAAATCGTTGGTTATGATCGACCATCAATTTTTTTCCTGATTTCTTTTGGGCTTGGACTATTTTGTTCGCAAATTCAATGGATAAAGAAATTGGCTTTTCACATAATACATGCTTTCCCGCTTCTAGGGATTTCGTTGAAAATATATGATGAAACTCATTAGATGAGCAATCGCTAATGATTTGTATAGTCGGGTCGTCTAAAAGATCATCTACTGAAGTAGCTACACTTCCACCAAACAACATAGCTAGCCCTTTAGCTCGTTCAGGATTTCTGTCAAAAAACACAATTTCACTTACATATGGATTCGCTTTATATTCAGGGGCATGACGATGTCTAGCTATAGAGCCACATCCGATAATACCTACTTTAATATGCAATTGGATCCCTCCTAATTGATATGTATGTAAAGACGAAGTCGTTTATTAACAAAAAATTAGTAATGTTGATAAAAAAACATCAGAAATAAAGAAAGGTAGATCATTTCACCTTTCCTTATTTCTATTCATCTATCATGGATTCTACTTTGCGTTGACATTGGGTTCGTGAATTCCAAACAAGTTGCCTTCGGTATCCATGTAGTATCCTTGCCAAGCCATCCCAGGCAAAGCATACTTGGCCATTGCGACCTTGCCACCGTTCTCAATAATTTTAGCTACGTCATCAAAATTTAATGAACTTCAGTTATGACTGCTTGTTCCAAATACCCACGTTTATCAAAGTTAAAGCTCTTGAAACGATACTTACAATATAAAATGACCAGTTGCTCCGGCAATACAAAGAGCATGACAAAAAATAAACCAAAACCTATCACAATAATTACCATTATATTTATGTCATCAATAGCTAAATGCCTCACCATATATTGAATGACAAAAACGAAGCCTAGTCCAACAATACTAGCCATTGGGAGGTATGATTTACCTTCAAAATTTGCTCTTAACTCGCCTTTTTTAGAATCCTTTCGGTATTCTCCTTTTTTCAATAATCGATAAAATCGGATACAAGTCACAATAAAAATAAGTAACCCAATTGCTAGAGTAATATAGGTGAATTTAAGGAGAGATTCCGAAGTAACCCCTTGTTCATCTCCATCTTTCCCCATTAAAAATAGTGCACTTATAAAAAAACAAAAAGAAAACAAATTTTGAGATACTAGAATAGATATCAAATATTGAATTCTACCACTTCTATTATAGATAGCTGGTATTCCATAAATTAGAGACAACACAATAAGTCCCACTGTGAACCAGAAATGCACTGTGAGAATTTCATCTTTATACGGATAGACTGTTGAGTCTCCTGCAACAAAATATTCTAGAGCAAATAATAGTGCTTGCATGAAGGTAGACATTACAAGAACGCCTCCCAATGCAGATGGTCTTTGTCGTCCTGATTCAAGTGGTGCTCTTAATACTTTGAAATCTTCTTCCTTTAGTATTCCTAGCAATGAAAGCACCCTCTCTTTAAATTAGTCTTTACTATTCAAATAACCCCGCTTATCAAAGTTAAAGCTCTTGAAACGATATTTACAATACAAAATAACGAGCTGCTCTGGTAATATAAAGAGCATTACAAAAAATACAAGAATTCCTCCAACAATAACTATCATCACATTAATATCATCAATTGCTGAATTTCGAGCGATGTATTGGATGATAAAAACAAGCCCTACTCCTGTAATGGTCGCTGTTGGGATATAAGAAGTTTTTTCAAATTTCCCTCTTAACTCTCCTTTTTTTGAGCCTTTTCTATAATGACCATTACGCAACAAAATATAGAAACGAATACAAGTAGCTACGAATATAAGAAGACCTATAAATAATAAGATATAAGTGAAATTAAGAAGAGATTCTGGAGTAGCAATCATACCTTCTTCCGGTTTTCCTATTAAAAATAATGCCATAATTAGAAATGGAATAGATGCCATATTTTGGCCAACAATGATTGAAAGAAAATACTGTATTTTCCCACTCCTTTTATAAACTGCGGGAATTGCATAGATTAAACAAAGTACAATAAGAATAATCGTTATCCAAAAATGTATGTTTAGAATCTCATCTTTATAAGGGAAAATAGTAGAATCAGCTGCCATAAAATATTCTAGGGCAAATAGCATCGCTTGCAAAAAAACACTTAGAATTAGGACAAAACCTAAATTTGCTGGACTTTGCCTACCCGATTCTAAAGGACCTCTAAGTACTTCAAAATCTTCTTCTTTTAGTTTGGAAAACACATGACTACCTCCATTATTGATTACCGTTTAGTTTAAGTGGTTCAGAATGTAGGTTCAGAATCAAAACGGCTAGTATTGCTATGAAAACTCAACGCTCTAGTCAATACACAGTTGCTTACGAGAGAACATGTAAAACCTTCTATAGACCATTCCAAATCTTCTTTACTCAATCGTTATCCTTACTCCCACCTTTTCCACAAGCTAAACCCTTTTATTCAAATAACCTTGCTTATTAAAGTTGAAGCTCTTAAAGCGATATTTACAATACAAAATAACGAGCTGTTCTGGCAAAATGAACAGCATTATAAAAAAGAGAGTTATTGCTATTACAATAAAAATGATCATGTTTAAATCATTAATTACTGAACTTCTCGCCATATATTGAATGACAAAAACCAATCCAAGTCCAACGATACTTGCAATAGGTATGTAAGATTTCGCTTCAAAATGTCTCCGAAGTTCATCTTTTTTAGATCCTTTTCTATATTTACCTTTTCGCAATAGAACATTAAATCGGATACACGTGACGATAAAAATTAATAGTCCGATACTTAGTACTATATACGTAAAATTAAGCATAGATTCTGAACTCACAATTTCTCCTGTTCCATCATCATTGCCTATTAGGAATAATGCACAGATCAAAAAGGAAATTGAAAATAAATTTTGGGACACTAGAATAGATATTAAATATTGAATTCTACCGCTTCTATTATAGATTGCCGGTATGGCATACATTAGAGATAATCCAATTAATCCAACCGTTATCCATCAATGAATGGTAAGTACTTCATCTTTATATGGATAGATTGTGGCATCTCTTATCATAAAATACTCAATTGAAATTATTAGTGCTTGTAAAAATATAGTTAATAATAATGTACCAGCCAAAGCATCTGGTCGTTGTCGCCATGATTCGAGTGGTGCCCTTAATACTTCGAAATCATCTTCAATTTGTTTTCCGAGCAATGAAAGCATCCTTTCTTTCAATTAATCTTTACTATTCAAATAACCTCACTTATCAAAGTTAAAGCTCTTAAAACGATACTTACAATACAAAATTACTAGTTGCTCTGGCAGAACAAATTGCATTACAAAAAATAAAGCAATTCCAATCACAATGAGCATCATCATGTTAATATCGTTAATGGCAGTTGTTCTAGCAATATATTGAATTGTAAAAACAATTCCTAAACCAGCAATAATTGCAACAGGCACATAAGATGAAGTTTCAAAACGTCCCCTCAATTTATCTTTTTTAGAACCTTTTCTATAATGTCCTTTTCTCAGTAGAATATAAAATCTAATGAACGTAGCGATAAAGATTAATAATCCAACTCCTAGTATGATATACGTGAATAGAATGAGAGAATCTTCGCTTACTCCCTCGCCTTCCCTTTCGTAACCGACTGTAAATAATACAGTGATTAACACAGTAATTGAAAATAAGTTTTGAGACAATAAAATGGAGAGTAAATACTGTATTCTCTCGCTTTTTTTATATACTATTGGGATTGCATAAATAAGGGATAAGACAGTAAGTATAACTATTATCCAAAAATGTACTATTAATATATTGTCTTTATATGGATAAACTGAATAACGCCCTACCACAAAATACTCTATAGAGAAAAGTAATGACTGTAAGAATATAGCCAAAATTAGAATACCCGCCAGCGCAGAAGGACTCTGCCTGCCTGACTCTAGAGGTCCTTTAAGCACTTCAAAATCTTCTTCTTTCAGTTTGGAAAACACATGACTACCTCCATTATTGATTTCCGATTAGGTTAAAGTGGATTTCCCTCTCATGCCGTCTATTATTGCTATGCCAACGTCAACGCTTGTACTAAATTACGAGAACGCGTAAACCTTCTATAGACCATTCTAAATTCACCATTTGTCATCCTTCCTAGTGAGATACTACTCTGCTGTTGCAATAATCTCATCACCACCAGGATTTTCTCAAATCTTAATTGAGTATTTATTTACCACATCTTATCTCAACTTACATGCATGATTATTTTCCAGTTATTTTCATTGTAACTATTTTCTAGCAAATACACTATTTAAAGTTAACTTTTTCTAATTTAGGTCACATGCATATTCTTTCACTTTGGCAGTTAGAACTGGGGCGTATTCGATTTCTAGATGAGGGAGGTCTTAATAAACAAGATTAGTTTTTGCTTAATTAATGCACGTACATTCCAGCACTGCCCCCAAGTTGGTTTTTTTCGTTATCTCTATGTTCATTTCAATTCGCAAACTGACAGAATTTGCTATACACTTTATGTATGACTAAACAACTGAGTGGTGATATTCTTGTTTAAATTATTGTTGATTGAAGATGATATTTCCTTGTTTGATGAGATCCAGGACAGGCTCACGCAGTGGTCATTCGACGTGGCTGGCATCAGTGATTTCAGTCATGTCATGGAAGAGTTTATTTCAGTAAAGCCAGATTTGGTCATCATTGATATCCAATTGCCCAAATTTGATGGCTTTCATTGGTGCCGAACGATTCGCTCGCAATCGAATGTTCCGATTATCTTCCTATCCTCCAGGGACCATCCCACGGACATAGTTATGTCGATGCAGCTGGGGGCGGATGATTTTGTTCAAAAACCTTTTCATTTCGAGGTCTTAATAGCGAAAATCCAGGCGATTCTTCGCCGTACCTATAACTATAATACTGAACCAAGCAGCATCCGAAAATGGTGCGGAGCTACAATTGATTTTGAACAAAATATGGTATCTAATGAGTTAGGATCCGTTGAACTGACAAAGAATGAAAGCTTTATCCTACAACTTCTCATCGATCAGAAAAACAAGATTGTTACCAGGGATGATTTGATGAACCACCTTTGGGACGACAAGCGCTTTATTAGCGACAATACGCTGACGGTTAATGTTAACCGACTGCGCAAACGGCTCGACGAGTTGGAACTTGGACAATACATACAAACGAAAGTTGGCCAGGGATACTTGGCACTCGATGAGGATAACAATTATGATTCGTAATTTCTTGAGCGAACGGATCAGCTGGATTCTCCTGTTCGTCGCATTGCAAGGCATGAGTCTGTTCATTGCCTATATTGACTCGACCATCCCATTCGCGTCCATGCTCTATATTTCTTTCTTATCCTTCCTGCTTTTTGCTGTCTTTTTGTTCTTCCGTTATTTTAAAGAGACAAGATTTTATAAAAGCCTGCAAGATTGGGAAAGCAGTCTCGACCTTTCGGAAGTTGCTGAACCGGTCAGTCCTTTTGAAACAATCGTCGTGCGTAGTATCACGGAGCAAACTGCCCTTTTGAAAGCGGAGCTGTCAGAAAACCGCATTCAACTGGAGCAGGAAAAAGACGATCTTCTCTCCTGGATTCATGAAGTGAAGACGCCGATGACCGCCATGCAATTAATGATCGGACGCGTCGAAAACGTCACGCTGAAATCTCAGCTGAACCAAGAGTGGCTGCGGATTCACTTGCTTTTGGACCAGCAACTACATCAAAAACGGCTAACGGTTATCGAGAACGATCTTTATATCGAACAGATTCATCTCGAATCAATCGTTTTCAATGAAATCCAGACGATGCAATCGTGGTGTATACAAAAAGGAATCGGCTTTGATATTCAGCTCGACAGTACCAATGTGTTGAGTGATGCCAAGTGGTTGTCCTTCATTATTAGGCAACTATTGACCAATGCCATCAAGTACAGTAAAAAAAGCGATATCTTCATTAGGAGCTATGAAAAAGAAGGACAAATCTGCCTGGATGTGACAGATAAAGGCAGAGGAATCGATCAGAAAGATCTTCCAAGAATTTTTGACAAAGGGTTTACGTCGACTACCAATCATCGGGAGCAGGTCTCAACTGGTATAGGTCTTTATTTGGCGAAAAAAGCGGCATTGCCCCTTCTCATCAAAATCAATGTGAAGTCTCAGATTGGCCAAGGGACGACTGCCACCCTATCTTTCCCAAAACAAAATGAATTTGTGAACTTACAGGGCATGTGACAAAAGTGTCACATGCTTTTGTTTTTTGTTCGGCTAATCGCAGGATTACCATGCCATTCCTTTTTATAATGAAGTTATCACAACAACAAAAGGAGTACGGGCATATGAACATATTAGAAGCAACGAAAATCCGTAAAAGCTACGGTAACAAGTTAAATAGACAGGAAGTTTTGAAAGGCGTTGATATCAGTATTCGTAAAGGTGAATTCGTGGGCATTATGGGTGCATCTGGTTCTGGCAAGACGACGCTTCTCAATGTTCTTTCCACCATCGACCATGTAAGCGAAGGCATCATCCAAATCAATGGCAGTGAAATGACACGGATGAAGGAGAAAAAGTTGGCTGAATTCCGTAAAAACCATTTAGGTTTCATTTTCCAGGAATACACTCTGCTCGACACTCTGACCGTGAAGGAGAATATCCTTCTGCCATTATCGATCACAAAATTGCCAAAACAAGTAGCTGAAGATAAGTTCTCTACATTGGCTCGTGAACTAGGAATAATGGATATCGCGCATAAATACCCAAATGAAATTTCAGGAGGGCAGAAACAACGAACATCTGCTGCACGGGCTTTCATCCATGAACCGAGCATCATTTTTGCGGATGAGCCGACTGGTGCACTTGATTCAAAATCTGCTTCCGATTTACTTAACAAACTGAGCGAATTGAACCGGCAGCGCCTTGCAACAATCGCCATGGTAACACATGACCCTACTGCAGCAAGCTTCTGTAGCCGGGTTATTTTCATCAAGGATGGTCAGGTATATACACAACTTCATAAAGGAGATCAATCGAGAAAGACCTTTTTCGAAGATATCATCAAAACGCAAGGTGTGCTGGGAGGCGTGCAGAATGAATATTAATATTCTCATCTTCCGCAACCTGAAAAAGAATCTTAAAAACTATTACCTGTATGTATTTGCCCTCGTTTTCAGCGTCGCACTGTATTTCTCTTTCGTCACGCTACAGTATGATCCATCAATGGATGCAACGAAAGGTTCTATCAAAGGTGGAGCCTCCGTTCGTGCAGCCTCCATCCTTCTTGTCGGGATTGTTTCGATATTTGTGTTGTATGCCAATACGATTTTCATCAAACGACGGAGCAAGGAAATCGGATTGTTCCAATTGATCGGTATGAATAAAGCAAAAATATTCCGAGTATTGAGTATCGAGAACCTCATCCTATATTTCGGCTCAATCGTGGTGGGGATTTTCGTCGGATTTTCCTTTTCTAAATTGATCCTGATGATTTTATTCAAAGTGACTGCGGTGGATACGCATGCCTCCCTTCAGTTTTCATCTCAGGCGTTTATCCAGACGCTGGTTGTTTTCCTTGGAATCTACCTGTTGATCCTGGTCATGAACTACCTATTCATCCGAAAACAAAGCATTCTCTCGTTGTTCAATTTGACCTCTTCAACTGAAAACAATGTAAAAAAGACGTCCAAGCTGGAAATTCTCATTGGAATCGCCGGGTTGCTTTTAATTGTTTCAGGCTATTTCGTATCATCGAAATTATTCGATGGTGATTTCTCTGAAATGACGGGACTGCTCATTGCGATGGTCTACACGCTTGCTTCGGTTATTATTGGGACTTACCTCTTTTATAAAGGCTCGGTCAGTTTCATTGCCCATTTGATAAGAAAGAAGAAAGATGGACATTTGGCGGTCCATGAAGTCTTATCTCTATCATCCATCCAGTTCCGTCTGAAATCAAATGCTCTTTTACTAACCATCATCACAGCTGTTTCTGCTCTTGCGATTGGTCTGCTGTCCTTGAGTTACATCTCCTACTATTCTGCAGAAAAAGTTGCACAGGATTATGTACCAGAAGATTTTGCGCTGACTGATGCGGCAACTGCAAATCAATTTAAACAGTCCCTAGAAAGGGCAGATATAAGGTATAAAGAAACACAAATCGATGTTCTCCAGGTGAAATTCGATGTTTCGGATATTATGGATACTGAACTAGCCGATTTACCTGCATATGACATGGAGCTTCCGGTCATAAGTGAACGAAGTGTCAACATGGATGTTTCAGCTGATGAAACTCTTTTCACTGGAATAAGCTCCATTTTGTTAAAAATAATCACCATCAAAGATTCCGGTAATATTGAGCTCATTGGAACTAATGAATCCATCTCGCAAAAGTTCATTGGCCTGGAAGATGAGTTCGTAGTTTCCTCCTACTTCACTAACGGAGGACTTCCCACCGCAATCGTAGATGAGACTCTTTTCGAAAAACTGAAAAAAGATATGGACCCCGAGATCCAATTGGATTCCACTCTCTATACTGGTATAAAAATTTCCGATGGTGACCAGCTTGAACAAGCAAATAAACTGTTCACGGATATCAAGCCTAAAAATGGCAATCCCTATTTAAACGAATCACGACTAGACATCAGCAATAACCAAAAAAATTCAATGGGCCTTGTCATGTTCATTGTCGGCTTCCTCGGACTCACTTTCCTAATTACATCGGGCTGTATCCTGTACTTCAAACAGATGGGTGAAAGTGATGAAGAAAAGCCTAGCTATACCATTCTACGAAAGCTCGGTTTCACGCAAGGCGATTTGCTGAAAGGAATTTGCTTAAAACAGCTCTTCAATTTCGGCATTCCATTAATTGTCGGACTTGTACATAGCTACTTTGCGGTCCAATCTGGCTGGTTCCTGTTCGGGACGGAGCTTTGGGCACCAATGTTCATTGTAATGGGACTTTACACAGCTTTGTACTCGATTTTTGGACTATTGTCAGTTCTATATTCCAAGAAGGTGATTAAGGAAGCTCTTTAATAACTTCGATTAGCAATATTCAAATTGAAAGTAACTTCCCACTAATTACCAGCTTTATTTATATGACAAAAAACTGGAGTCCAAATTCGGACTCCAGTTTTTTATATTCATATTATGATTTCATGAAAATTTTTATTTAGCCCATCGTTCAAGTATAGGTACATTTCTTGTAAAGAATTCTGTAGAATTCGTATGGGCATGATTGGATGTGTAGCTCTTTAATTTACGTCACAGCTGCTTGAACCGCCTTCACACAATCAATTGCAACAACGATTGCAATAATGAGGTTCTCCATCTCTTCGTTCAAGATTTGAACCTTGTAACTTTAGCCCCAAGTGAACCACTCCTTACTCACTTTACCGACAACTTCGCCGAACTTGTAACACCTCAAAATCCAATTCCCACCAGTTACCACGTTCACAGGCACCTTAGATTAAGCGAGATTAAACGGTCATCTTCCAGCTTGATTGGGCTAACCAATTTTCTTGTTCCTTAAAATTGGGACTCATCTTCCCAACAAGACGCCAGAAGGATCGGTCATGATTAAGATGGACCATATGGCACATTTCATGAACGACCACATAGTCAATCACTTCTAGAGGGGCCATTGCCAGCCTCCAATTAAATGTTAACTGTAGTTGTGAATCACAAGTGCCCCATGTTTTTTTACTATCAGTTATACGAATAGAGCGCGGTTTTATCTTAAAATCACTTTGATGGTTTCTGACACTTTTCTCTACCATAGCTTTACAGCGTTGAAAATAAAATCTTTTTAAAGCTTGTTTAATTTTTTCATCCTCTAGTTGTTTCACAAATATATGTAATATATCCTCTTGAAAATCAACATGGTCTTGCTTAATCGTATTATCTTGAAAAATCTGAATAGGATAGGTTTTCCCTAAATAAAGAAAGCTCTCACCTTGATGATAAACTCTCTCCTTTGGCCCAAGCATTCTTTCTTTCATCTCTTTTGATTTTTGCTGAATTTGTTCCCAATTTCGCTCTAGTAATTGAATTACTTTTTCATCGGATGTCCCTTTAGGAGTCTGGACTTCAACATGTCCATAGACGTCTATATGAACCCCCATGGATTCCCGCTTTTTGTACTTGATTCCAAATTGTATCGTTTCACCTAAGTAGGTATGTCTCATTTATTCACCTTTAGTAGCGATTCACGCGCCTATCCTCATGTTTATAGTTAATCCTTTTATTTTTAAGCCACTTCATTCTGTTTTTCATACTCACCGACTACTAATTCATTATCAAAATTTTCTAGTTGGACAAACCTGCCCACTATAGGCAGTACACTGATTGCGACTAACCTAATTTACATTATCAATATAACATATGCCGATCTATAAGCTCATTTAGCAATAAAATTATTACCTGAAAAGCATACTTTTTTTCTTCTTTATACTTAAACATGGTGCTTCTGTCTACCAGGAAGTAGTTTTAAAGTTCCTTTGTCACCTGTATAGAATTAATAAAGTCATTTAATCTTCTTCTATAAGATAGAGCCTTACCACATTCGATTATGTAGTAAGGCTCTTTAAAGTTATTTAATTCGAATTCCGAATCTTTAAGTAACGCACCCGTTAGTTTAATAAGAGGGTGTATAAATTCTATCTGTGTCGGTGTCTATAACAAAATCAACTTTTATTTTGCTATCAAAAAGAATATGTTCAAAATTATGAAGCCTACAAAACACATTGGGGATGTCGCTTATTTCATAAGTTAGTTCTTTTGCTTCAAGATACTTTTGTTTTAATTGCTTTTTAGTACATTTTTTTCCTGTAAGTAGAGCTTGATGTAAATAACCGTCTATTTCAATAATCAATAATTTTCACTTCTGTTTGCTAAACAGCAATATAGCTTAGATTTTTTAAATTGTCTCAGTTTAACACGTACTGGTGTTGAACTAAACTAGCTGCGTTAGTTTAATTAGAAAAAGAGTTATATACACCCAAGGATCTTCAACTCAAGCACTTCGTTAGTTTAAGTAAAAAACATTGAAATAGATATAAGAAATAAAACCATTACTAGTATAAAAGGAACTAATGCCTTTCTTATTTCTTCTTCGCTTTCAGCTTTCTTAACCTTCTTTTTATAATCAATCCAACTAATAATCGTTGCAATGGAAACTATAATTACATATGGAAGTTCTTCCAAGTGAATCCCTCCTATTAACCTTTATTCGTTAGCAGTTCATTCAATTCCTTGTTGAAGTAACCTGCGGCGTTAGTTCAATAAGTTCAACAAAAAATGCGTTAATCCTTCTTGGATCAACGCACTCGTTAGTCGAATAAGAATTCTCCTTCTACTTTTGCAAAATCAGTCCATAATTCATTTTCATTTACCTTGTATTTTTCTTTTTTTAATCTTTTTACCATTAATTCTAATGCTTCTTTTAGGTTATCAATAAGATAATTTTTAATCTCTATTCCATTAAGTCCTTCCCATTTTGAGCGTGGCATACCAACATCAATTGTAATATATCGATATTTTTTACTAAGTCGTAATTTCTCACAACCTTCAAACTCCCAGTACGCCAAGTCACCATCTACGCGGAGAATTGGTGCAATTTCATCAATCTCTTCACAATATATTTTGTCGCAAAACCTATATATTAATTTCCTTAATTCAAAAAGGTGAGGTCCAACAACTTTACCTGCATTTACATCTCCTATGTCAGCACCAAAGGTTATATAATGTTTATCGTTACTTTCCATCAGTTCACCTTCATTCTTAAACTTCGTAATATAATAACATCATTTCCCTTATTGAACTAACCTGCTTACGTTAGTTGAAGAAAAAAGGTCATTATTGATTTCTAAAATCGAATTTATCACTTGGCACATCTAACGTATGTCCGTTAATTATCACCGTGTTATTGTCTGTCCAAGAAATATTTGCAGTATCTTCTCGATAGTTCCAATAGATATTTTTGGATTTATTATCTTTTTCATTAAATACCAACTCACCACGAACAGAATATGAAGTTGTTGCTCCCCCATTGGTGACATAAGCTTTTAAAGTGTATTTTCCATTAGGTGACGTTTCTTCTGTGACATATTCGCCTGTCGGTAACCTATTCATATCAAAGAATGCCCAGTAAACTCCATACCCTACTACTGAAACAAAGACTAAACCCACTATTAATAATCCCTTTAATAAATTTCTGTAAAATCTCTTTTTCTCATATTCAACAACCTCGTCTTTATGTTTCAAATTCATAATTCCCCCTTTTTAAGCAAATATCTTTTATTAGACTTACCTCAAAATTCAATCCTCTTGTAATGAATACGTTAATTCAACCAATGAAGTTCCAATAACAGTAAAAAATCCTTATTGAACTAACCTGCTGCGTTAGTTGAAGATGATCTTTCAGATATGTATCACAATTCCCAAGTGAAAAGACCTGCTCTTATTCCACCAAATAAACCATAAAAGACTTTCTTCTTCCCCCAACAACAACATGTTCCACTTCGACCTCCCAAAAAGGTAAAACATGATCTTCAAGTGTCGTTATTATGTTTTTTTTCATCAAAGGATCATCTTTAATAAATTCATTATAGTTATGGATTATCAGTATCAATTGTTCCTTGTCGCCTAACCAATGCAAATCTGTTATCCAATCCAGATATCTATCGAAACTGTCCATGCAAGATGTTGGAAATTTAAATTTAGTTTGCATTGCAGAGATATAATCAATCCAAGAATGAATACATTTTCCATCAAGTTCAACCATATGAATTTTATCTTTAGAGATATTATGTTTTAGCTCATTGATTTCATTTTTATCAACATTGACCAAACGATTAATTTCTTCATTCAATGATTTTTCCTCCCTTAATTTTATTTTCAAAGTAGTTTTGTGAATTCTTAATACTTCCCTAGATATGTGAGTGATGCTTTCAATAATATCCAATAAATTTCGGTATTCTTATTTGAACTAACCTGCTGCGTTAGTGCAATTAGTTCAACAAAAAAAGCGTTAATCCTTCTGGGATCAACGCACCCGTTAGTAAAAACTCACTTTAAAAAAGACTTGTCAAAATACTCCATTACTAGTATTACTAGCCCTAAAATCGACATCAACAATCCTACAACAAATGGGAAACCTAGAAATAAACTTTGAACAACATCATCCCCATATTGCTTTTCTCCAAAAATTGCATACCACAACTGTGAACCAGACCAACCAGTCATGCTAGGAATATATGTTACTGCCGCCAAAATTATAGTTAATGTAGTAAATAATCCCCCTAACATTATAAAACCGCCAATTATTGTCCTTTTCATTCTTTCTCCCCCAATCTATAAATTTCCCTTGTTAAACTAATCTGCTTCGTTAGTACAATAAGTACAACAAAAAATGCGTTAATCCTTCTTGGATCAACGCCCCCGTTAGTAAAAATTACTAAGAAAATTGAAATGCTAACATAAACAATATAACTCCAAATCCAAAATCCAGAAGATAGACCCTTTTATCTTCTTTTTGAAAATAACTTTCAATCCCATCTATAATTGAACCAACCCCTAATATGCCGAATAACCAAACAAAATAGAAATTATTATCCTTGACTATGCCCATTACCAACATAAACAAAGATGCTATGCTGATTAAAATTTTTATAATAATAAATGGTTTTGAACTTTTCTTTTTTACCCTTTTTTCAAAAAACAATCCCATTCTAGAACCCCCTTGCATTTTATTAGATTCTTTTTTTGTTCAACTAAACTGCCCCGTTAGTTCAATAAGATGTTACATTTTAATTGTTTCTTTGCTTCCTTTACGATCAATGTAATTAGAGCTTCCCTTGTAATTCCCTCTACATTATCGCCATATTGATAGTCGTCTATCATTACACTAATCTCATACCATACATTTAATTCTTCGCTAACAAATTCTTCACGAACTACCTGATAAATTTCATATGCATAGTTAATTGCATTAGATTCATTATCTGTTATTTGTTTTACCAAATACCAAAAGTAATACTTAGAACAATCATCCTGCGAGGGTTCTTCCATACCTAATTCTCTTACTGCTCTATTGAAATAATTTTCTACCTCAAAAATATTTAGAGGTTCACTTAGGGAAGAAAGAATACTTAGGGATGTAGATGTATCACTATTTTCTAACATTTTGATAGCCCAATTAACATAATCGACAGGTTCCACTTTCTTTTCAAATATTTTATAATACAACATTTTAGTTTCCATAACTTACTCCTTTTATTTTCCTTTACTTGTTCAACTAAACTGCTGCGTTAGTGAAACAAGAATAACTAATTTTCAATATTATTTTTATGCAAATCTTCTCTTAGTTTCTTTAGTTCTTCTGCTTGTTTTAGCACATTATTATTTATTCGTCTAATCAAATCATATATTGCAATTAATACTGCCAACAGCAATATTACAAATAACAAATCCATTCAAAATCCCCCTATACTTAGCCTGGAAAAATTATACCTTGTTGTTGCACTAACCTGCTGTGGTAGTTCAATAAGTTCAACAAAAAAAGCGTTAATCCTTCTTGGATCAACGCACCCGTTAGCCATCCATGTAGCGAAAAACCATCGCTACACCACAGAGGATGAAAATAAGTGCAGAACGAAACTGAATTTTCATGGGAGTTGAATAAGTACATATTAATTAAGAGCTACCGTTTCTGTATAGCTTTAAACAGTATGTATATAATTCCGCCAAAAATAAATATGTAGCCGAAGACTAATGAGTCTTCAACTTGATTAAAGGGTTTGCCATAATTAATTATTAGAAGTAAGATTCCACAAATAATCAGTACACTGCCTATGAGAAATTCATCAAAAAACTTTTTCATTTAAATACCTCCCCAATTTAGTGAGAACTTATTGAAGCACCCGTTAGCTGAAGAAGGTAAATTTCATCCACTACCTGTTTTTTCTGATATGTCTCATTAAATTATATTAATATATTACAAACCAAAGAACTATGCCAACAACGACAATTGCTTGACCAAGAAAAAATCTAGAATACTGAAGGATATAGCCTCCGAAGCTTAGAATTAAGGCTAACCATTTATAATCATAAATAGCTGAATGACTTTCAGCTATTTACCCCATTATAGTTGAGAAACTTAGCCACATTAAAACCAATGGAATTACAATATTTAAAATAACTTTAACGACTTTCATACAATTCCCTCCACATTCATTTCTGACATAAACCCCGATCTGGAAAGTATTCAATTTGATTCCAAAAACCAGGTAAAAGGCTGGTTCTTTAACTAAACTGCTGCGTTAGTACAATAAGTTCCACAAAAAATGCGTTAATCCTTCTTGGATCAACGCACCCGTTAGTTCTATACCTAGAAATTTTCGCTTATATCCCACTTTCCTCCTGAACCATGATAAGTTTCAACTGAAAGTTGATATTTTCTACTGCACTTTACACATTTAAAAGCGTGGAAAATATAATCCTTCGGGAAAGTCCCACCAGATTTCAAGTCTTCTATATCACAATTCCCTTCGGTAAGTACCAGTGTACCCTGGCTTATTATTAATTTAAGTTGTTCTAAAAGATTAAAGTATTCGTAAAGCGATGTTATTGATATTTTCTCATTAAAACCATCACATTTTAAACATTTCATTTTCTTCACCTTTTCAAAATGATTGATTTATTTTTTATCTTATTGTACTAAACTGCCCCGTTAGCCATCCATGTAGCGCAAAACCAACACTACACCACAGAGGATGAAAATAAGTCAGAACGGAATTGAATTTTCATGGGAGTTGAATAAGAAAAGCACTTCAATCAGTTAAATTAAAGTCCCTTATGAAAGGAGAAATTGTTTCTAATGTTTCTTTTGCTATAGATATAACTTCCTTTAGTTCAAAAGATAGATCTCCATTTTGA
>NZ_JBHSRI010000009.1:104483-244231 GCF_042658845.1 Paenisporosarcina macmurdoensis | reverse complement strand
ACGGTTAAGTTCAAGTTTGTTTTCGATACCAACAGGTGTCGGCGTAAGAAAACGTTTGTGCTTCCGGCACCGAAGTGCGTTCCGCTTGTTAGTTGACGTTTTGCTGTTCAGTTTTCAAGGTTCATTTTGTTCGTTGCCGTAACAGCAACTTTACTAATATACCGTCATCGAGAATCAAAGTCAATACTATTTCAAAATATTTTTTCTCGCTTCTTAAGGACAAGACTTAATATACACCCTCTTGATTCATAAATCAAGAGGTTTTTTGCGAAACAGTAAAATTAATCGTTTAAAGTCCATTACAAACAGCATTATACCAACAATAACAATGAATCCTCCAATTACTTGAGTAGAACTTAGATATTCATTAAAAACATAAAAAGCTAATATGGCTGCTCCAATTGGCTCAAATAAAATCGCGATTGATATAACATTTGTTGAGACATACTTTAAAGACCAGTTAAATAATGTATGTCCTAAAAGGTTCGGAATAATTGCTAATAATAAAAACCACATCCAATCGCTAGCCGGATACGGACCAAAGGACTCTCCTTTACCTACTATATAAAAGAACAACGTTATAGTACTTACTCTATAAACTACAAAAGTGTATGTAACGAGCGACAATCTCTTTCTTACATCTTGTCCAAATAATAAATAGGCTGTCACTAGAGCACATGCAATAAGTGCCAACATATCTCCATACAGAGCACTTCCACTAATTTGAAAATCTCCCCAACTAATTAAAACACATCCTCCAATTGCAATAAGGCCAGATAGAATGGTTTTAAAAGATAGTCGTTCCTTAAAGAAGAAATATGTTCCAGCAAACGCAAACAAAGGTTGCAACGTTACCAACACTGTTGAACTTGCTA
This sequence comes from Paenisporosarcina macmurdoensis, assembly GCF_042658845.1. Taxonomy (NCBI): domain Bacteria; kingdom Bacillati; phylum Bacillota; class Bacilli; order Caryophanales; family Caryophanaceae; genus Paenisporosarcina; species Paenisporosarcina macmurdoensis. The sequence goes on along the minus strand of NZ_JBHSRI010000009.1, from coordinate 243,356 downwards.
CTGATGTGTAATTTAAAGATTCAAACCATAGAATAAAATGAAAAGCTAAAAAGATACCAGCAATAATCGAAAATGCCCAATCTCTTTTTGTTAAAAGTTTTAACTCTGCTGTGTACTTCCAAAAAAAGAGGGGTGCCATGATCAATACTGAAAATAACATACGGTAAAATGCAATGACTCCCGCATCTGCATTGGCAAGTTTCACAAAAATAGCTGACATTGAAACAGCAATGACCCCAATCGCTATTGGTAGGTAGGGATGAATTGTACGCTTTTCCATGAATTCCACTTCTCTCTTTGCCCTCTAAACAATTGTTTATATTAACCGAAAAAAGGTACTATATAAGTAATCCTTCATATTGTTTCATTTCTAATCAAGCAGTGCAAGTTTGTTTTTAACTTTTATTGAGGAGGATTTTAATGGGAGATTTTATTTCTGGGGGTTTTTTACATACCGAAATATTATTGAAGTTAGGCTTAGCAGCATTATTAAGTTTAATTATCGGGATTGAAAGGGAATTAAAAAAGAAACCCGTTGGCTTAAAAACAAGTTTAGTCATTGCGACATTCAGTTGCCTCCTTACTTACATTTCTATTGAATCAGCCTATATGGCTGAAACTACAGAAGGTGTTAATATTACGATGGATCCTTTACGGCTTGCGGCGCAAATCGTCAGTGGTATAGGTTTCTTAGGTGCTGGGGTAATCTTAAGAAAAGGTAATGACAGTATAACTGGTTTAACTACCGCTGCTATGATTTGGGGTGCTGGCGCTATTGGTATCGCGGTAGGAGCTGGCTTCTATATAGAAGCCACTATTTGTGTATTAATTGTATTAGTAGGAATCGAGCTACTCCCTCCCCTCCTTTCTAAAATCGGTCCAAAACGATTAAGAATGAAAGAAGTTTATTTAAAGGTTTTGATTTCAGAAACAGGTGATATAAAAAGTTTAATATCTTTTTTAACCTCAGAAGAAATTGTGGTAGAAAGTTTTCGAATTAAAGACATTCCGCTTTCTGATCAACGGATTAAACACGAAATGGAAATACGCCTATCAGCACCACCTAAACACGACATGTTTACTATTTATAACAGAGTTCATTCTCTTTCTTATATCGATCGAGTTGAACTAGAAATCTTATCTTAACAGGAGGCATTTATGAAAGAATTTTTCGGACTACTTAAAGAAGGAAATAAACCTTCCTTACTTGCAGCAATCGTAAATACTATCATCGCAATATTGAAAGGTTTTGCTTTCTTTTTCACAGGAAATGTAGCTATGTTTGCAGAAATGATGCACTCAATCGGGGATGCCGCAAATCAGTTCTTTGTTTTTATTGGATCTGCGCTTTCTAAAAAATCACCTACTGCTCGATTTCCAAATGGTTTTGGTCGAGTTGTCAACTTAGTTTGTCTAGGTGCTGTATTAATTGTTGCCATCTTGTCTTATGAAACGATCGTTGAAGGTTGGCATCATATTCAACATCCTACAAAGTCAGGCGGATTATTAATTACTCTTGGAGTTTTAGCAATTGCCATTATTTTAGAGACTTTTGTGCTTTATAAGGCCGGAAAAGAAGTGTTGCACGAAGCTGGTGTGCCACCTGCTAAAGGCTTGGCGCCTTTAACACAAGGTTTCGTACATTTAAATCGCGCTAAACCAGCAACAAAATTAGTATTCATGGAGGATTTAGTTGCAACTGCCGGAGGAATCCTAGCGTTTGTAGCAGTATTAATTGCTCATTTTACTGGATTTTTACAAGCAGAAGGTATCGCTTCTATTTTGATTGGATTAATGATGTTCTATGTTGTTGGCAGAGTGTTCTTAGAAAATGCCCGTGGCGCAATTGGCGAAACGGATGAACAAATGTTAAATCATATTGCACATCTCGTAATTGAACACAAAGATGTGAAAGATATTAAAAAGCTTTCCGTAATTAAAGAAGGAGAGTTTTTACACGTTGAACTTGTTGCTGAAGTTGACTCTTCTATATCTTTTGCGCAGGCAGATGATATTCGAGATCATTTAGTAGACTTAATTCTCCATCAGCAAGGTGTTCAAGATGTAACGATTTCATTTGATGAAGATGATGGCGTTACACATTGGAAACATGTCAGTAACCGTCCTGAAACTTTACCACCTGTATAATCTATAAAAAATGCCCCATTCAATGGATTCACATTGGATGAGGCATTTTTTATTGGACTAAACGACTATCTAAAACTTTAAGTAATTCTACTCCTTGCACGACAAGTTTTTCACTTATCGGTGCATCTGGATCCGTTGGTTTTTGGAATTGATTTAACAACCCTCCACCAATCCCAAATAAAGCATCCTTTTCGTCGTCCAGACCATACTGATAACAATGTCTTAGTAAAAAAGGAATACCGCACTCCAATTTTGCTGAAGCCTGTTCGAAGTCACCGCTCTTTACAATGACTGGTATTCGTAACACATCATAATACGGTGTTTTTTGAAATACATAATCAAAATAAGCATGGTCATATTCCCAACCACCACCTACAGTAAATCCCTGGCTTGTTAAAAACTCTTCTAAGTGACCTTTTTCAAACCGTTTCCCTTGTATTGAAGAATTTAGTTCAATCAAATAAAAGACCTCCTTCTACTCTATAGAATGGACAGGAGGAGTACGATTTTATTCGTAGGTAAGAAAAGAAAACACTCAACCTGGTTGGTTGAGTGTTTAATCGTTACAATGACGCTTTTAGAATTGAGCGTACGTCTTCTGATTCTAAAGAAACAAAATTACCAAATGGTCCGTAAACCATTGCTTTATCGACCATGACATCAATATTTGAATCATCAATATCATAATCAGCTAGAGTTTCTGGAGCTCCTAGAGACGTCCAATAAGCACGTAAGTTATCGATTCCTTCATTGGCAATCTGTTCAACTGTTTTGCCTTCAGGTTCAACTCCAAATACATACACTGCTAAACGAGCAAAACGTTCTGGGTCAATTTTAATATTGTGACGCATCCAGTGAGGGAAAAGAATAGCTAACCCACCTGCGTGCGGGATATCATAAACAGCTGATACCGAATGTTCAATATTATGCGATGCCCAGTCTCCTTGGTATCCCATTTGAAGCATACCATTCAAGGCGATTGTTCCTGAGAAGAGAATGGTTTCACGGTGTTCATATGAATGTAAGTTATTCAATAATTTTGGTGCCGTTTCCATAATGGCACGTAAAACACCTTCACACATTTCATCTTGAACAGGTGTGTTCGTTGCGTTGTTGAAATACTGTTCAAATATATGAGTCATCATATCAACGATTCCGTATACAGTTTGATCTTGTGGAACGGAGAATGTATAAGTCGGATCAAGTATAGAGAATTTCGGGAATACTAGTGGGCTTCCCCATCCGTATTTTTCTTGTGTATCTTCGTTTGTGATGACAGAACCTGAATTCATTTCTGAACCTGTTGCTGCTAAAGTTAAAACCGTACCAAATGGTAGTGCTGCTTCAGGAACTGCTTTACGACTAACAAAGTCCCAAGCATCTCCGTCATATTTCGCACCTGCTGCGATCAGTTTTGTACAATCGATTACTGATCCTCCACCTACTGCAAGTATTACATCAATGTTTTCTTTTTTGCACAATTCCACGCCACTTCGTACCGTTGATATACGTGGATTAGGATCTACACCACTTAGTTCAAATACTTCTAAATCTGCTGCCTTTAATGTCGTCATGACTTCTTCATAAAGACCGTTTTTCTTTATACTTCCACCACCATATACGACCAATACTTTTTTGCCGTATTTAGGTAATTCTTGTTTGATTTGCTCAAGTTGCCCTTTACCAAAAATCAATTTGACAGGGTTATAAAATGAAAATGCATTCACTTTTATCACGCTCCTATGAATTGTATTATGTGCAAAACTCTTAATAAAATCAAAGAAAAGAGCTTAGAAAACACAAAAAACGTCTTGTCTACAAGAGACAAGACGCATTCTTCTTAAACCCAACCACGGAAACGTGCTGCTTCAGCTGTTTTACGTACGCCCACCATATATGCAGCTAATCGCATATTAATATTGCGTGTTGTTGCAACCGTATAAACATTATCGAAAGCAGTGATCATTTTTTTGTATAGTTTGTCGTTTACTTCTTCTTCTGTCCAGTAATACCCTTGATTATTTTGAACCCATTCAAAATAGGATACAGTTACGCCACCTGCACTAGCAAGTACGTCTGGAACAAGTAGAATTCCACGATCAGTTAATATTTTTGTAGCTTCAGTAGTAGTTGGACCATTTGCTGCTTCTACTACAATACTAGCTTTAATTTTATGTGCGTTTTCTGCTGTAATTTGATTTTCAATGGCAGCTGGCACTAAAATATCACAATCCAATTCAAGTAATTCTTGATTTGAGATTGTATTTTCAAATAACGTCGTTACTGTACCAAAACTGTCTCGACGATCAAGCAAGTAATCAATATCTAAACCATCTGGATCATGTAATGCACCGTAAGCATCAGAAATCCCGATAACTTTCGCTCCTGCATCACTCATGAATTTAGCTAAGAAACTTCCCGCATTACCGAATCCTTGAATGACAATACGTGCGCCATTCATTTCGATTCCACGTTTTTTAGCAGCTTCTTCTACACAGATTGTTACACCTTGTGCAGTTGCACGTTCACGCCCTTGAGAACCTCCAAGAACGATTGGTTTACCTGTGATGAAACCAGGAGAGTTAAATTCATCCATTCGGCTATACTCATCCATCATCCAAGCCATAATTTGTGAATTTGTAAATACGTCTGGAGCAGGGATATCTTTAGTTGGACCAACAAATTGACTAATTGCACGTACGTAACCACGACTTAATTTTTCAATTTCAGCCATTGACATTTGTCGTGGATCGCAAATAATTCCACCTTTAGCTCCACCGTATGGTAAATCAACAATACCGCACTTTAAGGTCATCCACATAGATAGTGCTTTCATTTCATCTTCAGAAACCTCAGGATGAAAACGTACGCCACCTTTTGTAGGACCAACAGCATCGTTATGTTGAGCACGGTAACCCGTGTAAACTTTAACTTTACCATCATCCATTTTAATAGGAATACGTACTTCTAGCATACGTAGTGGTTCTTTTAAAAGTTCAAACATTCCTTCATCATATCCAAGTTTGTTCAGTGCGTCCTGAATTACAGCTTGCGTTGAAGTGAACAGGTTTAGATTTTCAGCCATTTTATATTTTCGCCTCTTTATTCATAATGATTCTATCGCAACTATTGTAACATATTTGGTTTATTTTTAAACAGTAAAAATTATTTATTGAATACTTTTTGAATTTTTTCGATTGCCCAGTCTAATTCTTCTTTTGTAATTACCAACGGTGGTGCAAAACGAATGACTGTATCGTGTGTTTCTTTACATAAAAGACCAAGTTCTTTTAACTCTTCACAATATGGACGAGCTGCTTCGTTAAGCTCCATACCGATAAATAATCCACGACCACGAACTTCTTTAATTGAAGAATGGTTAATTTGTGATAATGCTTCTTTGAAATAGTTTCCTAGTTCTTCAGAACGTTGTGCTAATTTTTCATCTACTAATACATTTAGGGATGCAATCGAAACTGCACATGCCATTGGGTTACCACCAAAAGTAGAACCGTGTGACCCTGGGTTAAATACTTCAAGAATTTCTTTATTTGCAACAACACAAGAGATTGGGAATACACCGCCACCAAGTGCTTTACCTAAAATATACATATCTGGATCTACATCTTCCCATTCACATGCAAACATTTTACCAGTACGGCATAATCCAGCTTGAATTTCGTCTGCAATGAATAAGACGTTATTTTCGCGACATAGTTCGCGAGCAGCTTTCATGTAACCTGCTGGAGGTATAACAATCCCAGCTTCTCCTTGAATTGGTTCAACTAAGAATGCAGCTGTATTAGGTGTGATAGCTTGTTTTAACGCTTCAATATCACCATAAGGAATGATGTTAATGCCTGGTAACAATGGTCCGAAACCACGTTTGTAGTCTGGATCAGAAGAAAGAGATACAGCAGCCATTGTACGACCGTGGAAGTTCCCGCTACAAGCAATAATTTCTGCTTGGTTTTCAGCAATCCCTTTAACATCGTAAGACCAACGACGTGCAGCTTTAATCGCCGTTTCAACAGCTTCAGCGCCAGTATTCATCGGAAGTGCCATTTCTTTACCTGATAACTCACAAATCATTTCATACCATGGTCCTAATTGATCATTATGGAAAGCACGTGAAGTTAATGTAACTCGGTCCGCTTGATCTTTAAGTGCTTGAATAATTTTCGGGTGACGATGTCCTTGGTTTACTGCTGAATACGCAGATAACATATCCATGAATTTATTGCCTTCAGGATCTTTTACCCAAACACCCTGTGCTTCAGAAATTACGATTGGAAGTGGATGATAGTTTGGAGCACCAAATTTTTCTGTTTGCTCAATAACGTTTTGTGAAACTGTCATAATGTTTCGCCTCCTCTGATTTGTAAAAAAAGGCAGACGCATCTTCTGATGTGCCTGCCTATATGTTTTTCATTTTCCCACTAGCTGTCTAGGGTTTCCCGCTAGCCTTAGTGTCTAGCTTCGAAGCCCAGCTCGCACCTAAGCTTCAGTCTCTCATGCGAAAGCAAGCTTTCGATTCGAGCCTTCCAGCGCCGGCGTTGAGCTACCGTTCGAGTTTCCCGCTAGTCTTAGTGTCTAGCTTCAAGCGCCAGCTCGCACCACCGCTTCAGAAACTCATTCGAAAGCAGGCTTTCGATTCGGTTCTTCCACCGGCGGAGTCGAGCTACCGTTCAAGTTTCCCGCTAGTCTTAGTGTCTAGTTTCGCAGGGTAGGCTGCACCTAAGCTTCAATTCCTCATTCGGAAAAAGATTTCCGATTCGGCTTTTCCAGCGCCGGTGTCAGCCTAACACACCCTGCTACACTTTTCTTATAGCATTTCAGATGTTGTTTTAGCTTGTAAATGCAGTCCTAAGTAATCAGGTCCGCCCGCTTTTGAGTCTGTACCTGACATGTTGAATCCACCGAATGGTTGGTATCCAACGATTGCGCCCGTACATCCACGGTTGAAGTACAAGTTACCAACATGAAATTCTTCACGTGCTTTTTCTTGGTTCATACGGTTGTTAGTAATAACCGCTCCAGTTAAGCCGTACTCCGTGTTGTTTGCAATTTCAAGTGCATGATCGAAATCTTTTGCTTTAGAGATACCAACTACTGGTCCAAAGATTTCTTCTTGCATGATGCGTGCTTTTGGATCCAAGTCAGCGAATACAGTTGGTTGAATGAAGAATCCTTTTGAGTCATCTCCAGTTCCACCCGCAACTAAGCGACCTTCCCCTTTACCAATTTCAATGTAGCTCATAATTTTTTTGAATGCAGCGCCATCGATAACTGGACCTACAAAGTGCTCATCTTGCTCTGGAACACCTACAGATAAAGCTTTCGTTAACTCTTCTACACGGCTAAGTACTTGATCATATACATCTTCAACGATTACAGCACGTGAACATGCTGAACATTTTTGACCACTGAAGCCAAATGCAGATTTTACGATTGCTTGAGCAGCTAATTCTAAATCAGCTTCTTTATCAACAACGATTGTGTCTTTACCGCCCATTTCAGCGATTACACGTTTGATCCAAATTTGACCTTCATTTAATTTAGAAGAACGTTCAAAAATACGTAAACCAACATCACGTGAACCAGTGAAACTGATTAATCGAGTACGTGGGTGATCAACTAGGAAGTCTCCAACTTCAGCACCAGAACCTGGAATGAAGTTAAGTACACCTGCAGGCATTCCTGCTTCTTCTAATACTTCAACGAATTTGTAAGCTACGATTGGTGTAGTTGAAGCAGGTTTTAGTAATACTGTGTTACCCGCTACAATGTTCGCTACAGCAGTCCCTGCCATGATAGCAAACGGGAAGTTCCAAGGAGAAATTACAACTGCTACTCCCAAAGGAATGTAGTCATAACGGTTATACTCACCTGGACGGCTTTCAACTGGTTGACCATCTTTCAAACGAAGCATTTGACGAGCATAGTATTCAAGGAAATCAATTGCTTCAGCCGCTTCAACGTCTGCTTCAATCCATGTTTTACCAGCTTCTTTAGAAAGTAATGCTGAGAATTCGAATTTGCGACGGCGCATAATTGCAGCTGCTTTGAAAAGAACATCCGCGCGAATTTCTGGTTTCACTTTTTTCCATGTTTTAAATGTAGCATCAGCAATGTCCATAGCTTTTGCAGCTAATTCATGGCTTGTTTTAGATACTGAACCGACAACTTCAGTTTTATTTGATGGATTGTAAGATACAATCTTTTCTTCAGTTGTTACACGTTCGCCACCAATAATAAGTGGGAAATCTTGCCCCATGTAACCTGCTACTGTTTCATAACCTGCTTTTATGGCTTTTTTGTTTTCTTCTTTTGAGAAATCTGTGAATGCTTCGTGTTTATAAGGAATCATGTGAATCCTCCTATAATTTATTTTGGTGCAAAAATAATTTGCACTTTTATTTCGTTTACATCTATAATAATGCAAAAGATTGTTGCGTTAATCAAGTGATATTTCTTATTTTAGCAAAAAAAGTTAGGAGTGTGACTCCCGTGAACAAGAAAGATCTTCAATTATTACCGTTTTACCGCTTTGCTAGTGACCATATTTCCGTTGGTATCCATGCAATTGACCGAAATGGACGAACCATTTTATATAACGAAAAAATGAAAAATATTGAAGGATTAGATTTACACGATGTAGCAGACCGCTCCCTTCTAGAATTATTCCAATTTGATCAACAAGAAAGTACTCTCTTAAAAGTACTACAAAGTGAAGAACACGTGTTGAATGTAAAACAAACGTATTGGAATCGTAATGGTCATGAAATTACAACAATCAATGATACCTATCCCGTTTTTGAAAATGGGGAGTTAATCGGAGCTGTCGAATTAGCACGTGACGTCACTACTCTAGAGCGCCTGGTTTATCAACCATTGCGCCGCTATGGTGAACCGATTACATTTTCAGTTATTACAGCCGTTTCCGAGTCAATGAAACAAGTCATTTCAACCGCTCAAAAAGCTGCTACGGCACGTTTATCCGTTTTGTTAATAGGTGAAGCTGGAACTGGCAAAGACTTGGTTGCTGAAGGAATTCATTATGAATTATCTCCACCTTTGTCCCATTTCTATACGCTATATTGCCACAACTCTGACCCAACGATTCTAAATAAATTAAAAGACGATTTAGTTTCTCTTGAGGCGAGCACGATTTTTTGCGAACGTGTTGATTTACTTACACTTGAGATGCAGGAACAGCTTTTATCCATGGTCAATGATCCAACTCTATGTGAGCATTTATTTTTAGCGAGCGTCGGTGCCGATCCAGTAGATTTAATTGCGTCAGGAGAACTTTTGAAAGAACTATATTATTTCTTCTCTTCTATGACCATTGTTGTCCATCCCTTAAGAGAGAGACGTGAAGACATCGATCCATTTGTTCATGACTACTTTGCACGACATCGCGTTCGTTTTGGATCGGCTATTGTCGGTTTGACTGAGGAAGTTCGCGATATCTTCCATACGTATGACTGGCCAGGAAATTTAAAAGAAGTGGAAATATTATTGGACGAAATGGCTTCCATGTTGACAGACGAAGACATGATTACCTTTGAAATGTTGCCACTGCATTTTAAACTGAAGGTGCAAGAGATGAGAGACCCATTGAAGCGAGCAGAAGACTTCGTCGTTCAAACAGATCGTGATTTGTTACCTCTAGATGATTATTTGAGAGAAGCAGAAATGTACTACTTGCAAAAAGTAATGGGGATGTTTGAGGGCAATGTTACAAAAGCTGCAGTAGCTCTAGGAATGAGTAGACAGAACTTACAATATCGCTTGCGTAAGATGAAAAAATAGGAGTTTTTCTATTTGGGAATCTGCTTGAACTTGGCGGTTTTCAACAATTTGTTAAATAAAAAAAGCGAGCAACTCACATGGAGTTAACTCGCTTTTTCTCATTGACCGGATTTATTAATCCATTCTTGCAATTTGTCTTTTAAAGAGTTGAAACCTTCTGCATCATGCTCGTCAACGCGTGCTTGCAATGATTTTTTAGGTTTTTCGTCTTTACGTACAGTAGCTGGACGTTCTTGTAATGCACGAATTGAAAGGCTGATTTTCCCTGCCTTTTCATCCACTTCAAGGACCTTCACTTCGATTTCTTGCCCAACAGACAAGAATTCGCTTACTTCTTTTACATAACCGTATGTGATTTCTGAAATGTGAACAAGACCTTGAGTCTCTTCATCTAATGCTACAAACGCGCCGTATGGCTGTACGCCTGTTACTTTTCCTGAAACCACTTCACCAACTTGATACTTCTTAGTCATAATAATCTCTCCCACTCTTGGATATATACCTATCTACCTTAAGGCCATAAAAGATTATAACATAAACTAGTAAATAACTCAAAAGCGTCATTGTATAGGCATATAGTAAACGCGCCATCCTTCTACGGTTTTTCGCATTCGGAAACTATTTCGGTACAATTCATTATTAATTAATTCTGGTTTAATATAGAGCCAAACTGTGACATCAAATTCTTCATGTTGCTCTTCCCTACTGCTAAAGATTGATTCATCTGAAGGATAGCTTTGATGCGATTCCATCGAGTTATACTGCTCTCTCCAATTGGTCTCTATTTGAGATGGACCTGACAGAAATTTTTCTTTATTAGGAGTATTCGTATTCTCACCTTTTAGTAATAATTCATATTGCGTATTTAAATCTCCTTGATTTGCTGCCTCAAGATAAATTCCGGCTACCATTGATGCACCAACATCTTTTAGCAGGTTATAATCGTAATGTTCTTTAAAACGACTATAGAGATCTTGGATATCAGTTTGTATTTGTTCATTCATTTCTACATGTGACTCACTATAGAGTAGATAACTTAAACTTGCATCAATCATCCACATGCCTTGGTAATGTCGAGTAATGGGAATGGTTCGAATCACTTGTTCTCCATTCATTACATCTACTGAACCTACAAAGTTTCCATTCTGTTCAAACGTTTCCTCATCTTGATAACGAAGACTCGTTGTTTCTCTCGGAATCAATTTATTGTTTAGCCAACTATTCATAACCTTGTCCATATTCTCGTGATCAGTAAAATTCATAAATGATAAGAGTGAATGTTGGATATCCATTAAGTTTTCTTCTTGAGCGTGATGATACAATAAAACACCTTCAATTGGGCTCATTCCAATAATCTGAATTCCTTGTGTTGTATCAATATCATTAATAGACTTTTCTACCTTTTGTTGTATTTCACTGTTTGGCCAATTAATGGTAGCAGATTTTGCCCCACTGTTCTCTTTCGGCATAATGGCTGCTAGGTCACCATTTTCTGCAAGAGTAAAGGCTACCTGTAGATCATTAAAGTTTAAACTTCGATACGTTTCGTTTACTTCCCAATTATTTTCGCTTACGGATTCGAACATTGGTCTAATGAAGTATTTCATAGGAGAATCGCCATAACCGTATCTTAAGTTATTCCATGCCGAGTGGAATTCCTCATTTACTCGACCATTCGTAATCACTTCCATATTACTTGCCCCAAAAATTAATGTATAAGCTAAATCTTCATACTGTGATTTCATAATGGTGTAGAGAGAATTTTGGTGTTTCGTGCTTAGTAAAATGTGTTCTAACTGATTCAAGTACATAGCAGATTCATGAGGGGTTAAGACTAACTCGCCGCCATATGTAAAAGGAATCATTGGTTTAATGTATAAAAAAGAAATGGAGGAATCTTGTACATGTTCATACAATTTATGCCAATGATCCGGGAACTCGAAGAATGTTTGATAACTATTTTTGTCCCTAGAAACTCTGATTGAAACACCTTGAGTGTGTGCATGATCTATTAGATTTTCAACCTCATCAGGCAATTTCGAACGATTTGCCTGCAAATAACTAGCATCCAGTCTTCCACTCATTTTTGCTGTATTCAATATTTCACGATGCTTTTCTAAAATCGAATTATAATAGGTAATTAAAAAATCGATCTTGGTGTTCAACTCATCAATAAAAATCGCACTTTCTTTTTCTTCCATCATCCCCTCAGCGGTCGCGTCATTCACCATCTGTGAAGGGATTTTCAACATATCTAACACCTCTTCATAACGTTCTTCATTGGAAATATTGCTAGAGCCATTCTCTTGAATAGTAGATGCAAATAATTGATTAGCCATTTTCACAAATTCTATTTGATTAAATTCTTCTTCGGTTAATCCAAGCGTACTTCTATAAGTATTCTTTTGCTCTTCAAAAATTTTTTCAAGAGTTTCTATACTGTTAGAGTCGGCAGCTGTGGCAACCTCGTGGCTTTGTACATTATCATTTTTTAATAAGGAAGTGCTTAGAATTCCTATTATTAAGACACTAGATAATCCTACTGCCCAAATATTAACTTTATATTTATTTGACTTACTTTCTCTTTTCGGAGAAAGTGAATCTTCCCCATTACCTCTTTCTGATTCTATTCGTCGTAAAATCTCGTCTACATTAAATTTTGAAGGGACTCGCTTGTACGATTTTTTTAATAAATTCAAATGCAGTTCGAGTTGTTGATCATCCAATACTTCCAGCGCCGATTTAATTTTTTCTTTAGAACTAATCAATCTGGATTCAACTTCTACTGGTTGGATGTTTAAAATGCCACCAATTTGCTCATAACCAAGCTCATGGAAATAAAACAAGATAAGCGGATTTCTGTATGTCTCTTCTACTAGTTGAAGGGCATCGTGTAGTTCTCTATCTTCGTCAAATAGTAAAATCCTCGATTGAGGTAATCGATTTGATTGTCCAGGTAAATCCCCCTGTAATTCTGGTCCTTCGTCTTGTACTCGTTTTTCTCTATTACTGTAATCACGAGAGGCCTTTAATGTAATTTTGAATAACCACGTCAGAAAATGAGAATTTTGAAATTCACCTAATTTTTTATATAAATTAATATAAACTTCCTGGGTCACACTATGAATATCTTCTGCTTTCACTCCACATTGAAAGGCGAATTTTTCGACCGTCCGATGATGGAGATAAATCAATTCTCCAAATACAATCAGATTTCCATTTTGTGCACTATTAACCATTTCTGTATCTTGCATGAAGCCCCCTCCTAGCTGTCTATATTTGTAATACGTTTCTTTTTCTCATAATGTTTCAAAAAGTTATATTCTTTTTAATAACTGTCGTGTAACATTAGAAAAATCTTTAAAGATTATAGGAGTTGGGTTAAATGGAGAAGCGCGATCATTTCGCATCAAAGATAGGCTTCGTTCTCGCAGCAGCAGGTAGTGCTATTGGACTTGGGGCGATATGGAAATTTCCATATATGGCTGGAACAAATGGCGGTAGTGTATTCGTCTTATTATTTATTATCGGTACATTGTTAATTGGGTTACCGATTTTATTAGCAGAGTTTGTTCTAGGTCGTAAAGGCCAAGCAGATGCAGTGACAAGTTTTAAAAGGTTAAAACCTGGGAAGAATTGGTTCTTAATTGGCTGGTCCGGATTTTTCTTTTCATTCATCATTTTATCTTTTTACAGTGTGGTTGGAGGATGGATTTTATCCTATTTAGGAAGAGCATTAATGTTCAGCCTTGATAATAAAGGAGAAAGTTATTACGGAGAGTTATTTGGAACGATTATCTCAAATCCTTGGGAAGTATTAATTGGTCAAGCAGTCTTTATGATTTTGACAGTCATTATTGTACGCGGGGGTATCGAAGGCGGTATTGAACGCGCTAGTCGCATCATGATGCCCGCTCTATTAATATTCTTTGTTGTGCTAGTTGTCCGTTCATTAACATTAGACGGTGCAATGGAAGGCGTTAAATTTATGTTTGTTCCAGATTGGTCATACTTGAATGCACAAACCATGTTATTGGCATTGGGACAAGCATTCTTCTCTCTAAGTGTTGGTGTGGCTGGAATGATGACTTATGCTTCCTATTTGCCTAAAGATCAGAAGTTAGGTAGTTCCGCGTTCAGTGTTTCTATGTTAAATATCGGTATTTCCCTAATGGCAGGTTTAGTTATTTTCCCTGCAGTCTTTGCTTTAGGTTATTCACCAGATGAAGGTCCTGGACTTGTATTTATCATTTTACCAGCCGTGTTCGAGCAACTTCCTTTCGGTGCATTCTTTATGCTCATGTTCTTTATCTTATTATTATTCGCAACATTAACTTCTTCGATTTCAATGTTAGAAACAGTTGTGTCTATAGGAATTAAAAATGCATATGATAAGCGTAAACGAGCTGCATGGATTTATGGCTTAGTCATTTTCTTAGTAGGGATTCCAAGTGCTCTATCTTTCGGCGTTTTTGCCGATATTAAAATATTTGGAAAAACATTCTTCGATTTTGCAGATTTCCTAACAAGCAGTATTGGTTTACCTGTAGGCGCTTTATTAATATCAATCTTTGCTGGATACATTGTGAAGAAATCAGAACTAATCGAGGAATTAAATATTTCTCCAGTTACGTTTAACACGTGGTATTTTATCGTTCGTTATCTAGCACCTGTAGCTATCATTCTTGTCTTTATTAACGCTATTATTTCAGCGTTTAGAGGGTAATCATCTGCATGTGGAACAACTTGTTTCACACAATCACGGTGTATGCAGTATGATAAGATAGTAAGAAGCATACTTTGTATGAAGGAAAGGAGTGCATGAATATGAAACAAGAATTTCACACTCAACTTCGCTTATTGCGAGAAGAACGTAATTTGTCATTAGAAGATTTATCTTTAAAAACCCGAATTGGTGCGGGGAAATTAGAACAATATGAAGCTGGTACAGAAATTCCTTCCGTACAGACCATTTTGAATTTATCAAACGCACTCGAAGTTCCTGCCTCTAATTTATTGGATGGACTTCAAACTAGTTCATAAAACAAAAGAGCCTTCCCCCATTGGGTGAAAGCTCTTTTGTTTTATCTAGGTGTAAATTTTTCCAATCAATCAGACGATACATTTTGCTTCATATTTAACAGCAATCAATTTATAAGCAATTTGAACGCATTGCTCAAGAGGAATCCACATTTCATACGAATGTTCATACACTTCTTGAATGCGTTTAGCTAGTTCAGAAGGGTGATCAATTCCTTGAAGAGCAGCCACTACGTCAGCTGTTTCCGTATCATAGGCTTCAGGTCCCATGTTAAATGGATCCCATAATTGAAGTAACTTAACTGCTTTTCGATTCATTTCAATACTTTCCATCATTTTTCACCTATTTGCTTTTCTTTAATAAAGGCTATGATAACATAAAATAAACAAAAGGAAAGAAGGAATTGCCTTGACTATATTTGAACAAGTTATTGATAGACATAAAACTCGCTCAGTTAAATGGGATTTAATGGAGATGATATATGGAATTGAAGATGCTTCTGACATTTTACCTATGTGGGTAGCGGACATGGATTTCGCAGCACCTAAAGCTGTAACTGATGCATTACATAGCCGAATTGATCATCCAGTGTTTGGCTATTCCTATATGTGTGAGGGGTGTAAAACTGCTGTACAAAACTGGCTAAAAGAGCGACATGGTTGGCACACACAAAATGAATGGATGCTGTTTCACCATGGAGTCGTCCCTGCAATTGCATCTGTAATTGAAGCATTTACTGAAAAAGGAGACCGTATTTTAATAACTCCTCCCGTTTACCCATTGTTCTTTTCAATTCCTGAAAAACAAGGCCGTCTAATAGTAGAAAGTATATTAATAGAAGAAAAAGGAAATTATCAAATAGATTTTGAGTCATTTGAGGAACAATTGAAACAAGGTGTGAAGTTATTTATATTATGTAATCCACACAATCCTGGTGGCATGGTTTGGTCAAAAGAAAATTTATTAGAAATCATTAGATTGTGTACCAAATACGATACACTCATTCTATCCGATGAAATACACGGAGATTTAGTATTCCCAGGACATCAGCACATTCCTCTGGTTACTTTGGCTGGTGAAGAAGCAGATAGAATAATCACTTGTGTAGCACCTACTAAAACGTTTAATTTGGCAGGCGTACAAGCGGCTGTCATGATAGCTACTGATCCTGAAAAACGGGAAAAGCTAAAAGAAAATGCACTTGCTCATGGTCAAATGGAACTTAGCCCATTTGCAGCCGCTGCATTAACGGCTGCTTATGAAGACGGCGGACCTTGGTTAGATGAATTATTGAAGGTTCTCTCTTCCCATATAGACTATACAATTGAAAAAATTACTCATGCTGTTGCAGGAGTGAAAATCAATAAGCCACAAGGTACTTACTTACTGTGGATCGATTACAGAGATACGGGATTAACAGAAAAAGAAATAATGGACAAGCTTTTAATGAAAGGAAAACTTGCATTAGAACCAGGTTCAAAATACGGCGAATCTGGTATAGGCTTCCTAAGAATGAATATAGCTTGCCCCCGTCAGACACTTGAAGATGGTGTGTCGCGTTTCATTACCGCTTTAACATAACAAGAGTTTCAAAACCTGCTTTCTTTCGTTTTCTTAGGGATTTGGAACTGACTATTGCTACATAATTATAGCCAGTGCATTCTTGAAGAGCGTAACGATCGTTAAAACCATTCATTTTTTCGGTAATCTTGTGGCTTTTGTCTGTCTGTCTCTCTTCTCCAACTTCAGAAAATAGATTTTCACCTATTTTGATAACGCGAGATAAGAAACTGTCATACTCATAAAACAAGCTCCTGAAGATACTATTTCTGGAGCTCTTGTGCTACTTTTTTCGAAAGATACTTTCTATTTTTATGTCGTTTACACATTGACTAGAAGATGCGCTAGAGTATTATGATCGATGTGAACACATTTACTTGATTGCAGTGGAAGGTGGCGACTCCAGCGGGAAAAGCGAGAAAGTCGAGACCCCACAGGGAGCATTTTGCGACCGAGGAGGCTTGACCTCGCCCGCGGAAAGCGTCCGCCTGTTTCTGCATCGCTACGCTAGCTTCGAAACATGAAAGGGCGTTGTAACGGAAATCAACGGCATCGGTTACCATAATCTATTATTTCGGCGCAGTAAGGATAAAAGGCAAATCGTCTTTCTGACTGACCCCATAAAGGACCAGCGAGCTGGTCCTTTATGATAGACATAGCTACTCCAAGTTCAAAAATGTAGCTTTTAAAAAACTTATACTTTCTAACATAATAAAAAGGCTTAACCAACTGTTGTTGGTTAAGCCTTTTTATTTTTATTGTTGATCTTTTTGTTTTTCTAATTGACGTTCGCGTAAAATACGTTCTTCCAATTCCCTGGTTTTTTCTTCTTGCTTTTTGGAAATTTTGACGATCCAACGAAAAGCTAAAACGCAAAGAATTGCAAAAATCAAGAATTGAAAGGCAGCAGGAATATAGGCAGATTTATCTTCTGGAAAATACAGAAAGTTTACTATCCATGCGTTCACGGTGAACACTTCCTAACTTATTTTTGAAGAACTTCGATTGATTCAATCTTAATGTCTTCAAGTGGTTTATCGCTACCATTTCTTTTAACTGTCGTCATTTTATCAACGATGTCTAGTCCTTCGATAACTTGTCCAAAGACAGTATGCTTGTTATCTAACCAAGGTGTTCCACCGTTTTTAGAATATGCTTCAATGATTTCTTCTGGGTATCCAGCTTTTTTCAATTGACTTAACATACTTGAGTCTACACGACTTGCTTGAACGATAAAGAATTGGCTACCATTTGTTCCAGGTCCAGCATTAGCCATAGATAGTGCACCACGTAAGTTAAATGCTTTATCTGAGAATTCATCTGCAAACGTTTTACCGTAAATGCTTTCTCCGCCCATACCTGTTCCAGTTGGATCTCCACCTTGAATCATGAAATCTTTAATAATGCGGTGGAAAATAATACCGTCATAGTAGCCGTTTTCAGCGTGTGTGATAAAGTTTTCAACAGTTTTTGGAGCAACCTCTGGGAATAATTTGATTTTAATAGCTCCCATAGTTGTGTTCATTACGACTAATGCTTCGTTTGAAGCAACTTCATTTGATAATTGTGGATACATAGCGCTCTCTCCCTTAGTTGTAGTTTTTTGTGTTTCTTCACTCGGTTTTTCATCCTTCTCTACTTCGACACTTTCTTTCGTGCCGCATCCTGATAAAAGGACAATAATACTAATTAATAACAGCCATCCTCGTTTTTTCATGTTCATTTCACCCTAAAATAGTCTATCATATTTAGCTTATATTTTCAGTAATTAAGTCTCTTCCCTTCCTTCGTAAGGCGAAATGTTTTATAATGAATAATTAGAGGCTCTTTATTGCTTAAAAATGAAAGAAGTGATTTTTTGGACAGAAAAAAAAGAAATTTTTATATTATGTGGATTTCAAACTTTTTAGTTGCAGGAACGGCAACAATGATCATGCCTTTTTTGTCTCTTTATATAGATACTATGGGTGATTTTTCAGACGCTTATGTACAGAAATGGTCTGGGCTTGTATTTGGTATAACTTTTGTCTCCGCATTCCTCATGTCCCCTATTTGGGGACGTATCGCAGATCGCTTTGGTTACAAACCCATATTAATAATTACCGGATTCGGTATTTCAATCAGTATTTTATTAATGGGCTTTGTCCATTCAGTTGAAGCATTCTTCTTTTTACGACTATTTATGGGTGTAGTCACAGGTTTTATTCCTACTTCTCTTGCATTTATTAGTTCACAAACAGCAAAAGAAGTTGCTGGTAAAACGCTCGGTACTCTTCAAATGGGGAGTGTTTCGGGTACATTATTCGGCCCTGTATTAGGAGGTTTGCTCGCAGATTCATTCGGCTTCCAATATACATTTGTAATCACTTCAGTGGTTATTGCCATTGCTGCCCTACTTGTTATGGTGGGTATTCGAGAAACGAAAAGAGTTCCTTCCGAGGATGCACATGTGTACTCGCGTAAAACTGTTTTATCGGGGATCATTCATCACCGACTCGTATTTCATGTTATGATTATTACTGCGTTAATTCAAATTGGGAATTTTAGCATTCAACCACTTCTCTCACTTTATGTTTCTGGATTAACCGATTCTTCTCAAGTCGCTTTGCTTGCTGGGATTACATTCAGTGCAGCGGGTGTCGGAAATTTATTGTTTGCCAGAAGATGGGGACAGCTTGGTGATTCAATTGGTTATGAGAAAGTGTTAAGTGCATTGCTAATATTGGCTTTTCTCTTCATCATTCCTCAAGCTTTCGTTACGGAGTTATGGCAGTTAATTGGTTTACGCTTATTGTTCGGAATCGCGGTCGGTGGGTTGATTCCTATTACAACAGCTTTGATAAGACGTGAATCACCAATCGAAATACAGGGAGAAATGATGGGGTATAACACGAGCTTCCGTTTCTTTGGTAATATCATTGGCCCCATGTTTGGTGGTATTGTCAGTGGCTACATTGGTATTTCTTCGGTATTCTTCGTCACTGGAGCATTATTCCTAATCTCTTATTTTGTGTTAACTTCGACTCGAAAGAAACCAGAACAAGATTTTGAAAAAGTTTTACTAAACGAAGAAGCACATCAACAAGCATAATGTTTCTAGATATGAAGCGTTTCTCTTAATTGAGAAACGTTTTTTATATTTTATGAGGATCTATTTTATGAATTTATCAATAAATTCATATGGTCTCTTCCTATTTATTAAGTTGGACAAAGATAGGTGATTACTCCCTTTGCTGTAAGGAGTATCCCATGCAAACACTCTATATGTACGCTATAATTGCTTTATGTAAGAAAAGCGTAAAGCGCTGTTTTGGCTCGACGGCGGTGCTAGAGGAATAAAAGGTGAAAGTTTCTCCTTTCTGACCCAGGAACTCGCGGGCGGCGTTTGAAGCTAGACACAACATCTCCTGAAGCAAAGGTATGGTCTGTATAGTTTCACTTTATTCATGTTAAGAAAATGTAGTTTTTTGAAAAAGGAGGATTAACTTGTCATTTGTTTATTTTATTTTCATCCCGATGCTTGCTGCTCTTGTGATTCCTTTTTTGTTTAAAAAAGTTAGTGGCATTCACACCGGCTGGTTTGTCCTTGCTGTACCCGTCGTTTTATTTGGACTTTACACGACATTGTTACCTATGGTCCAAAGAGGAGAATCACGTAGTTCTTCATTTGATTGGATTCCTTCACTAGACATTTCGTTTATTTCGTACATAGATGGGTTGAGTTTATTATTTTCTCTGCTTATTACAGGAATTGGCTCACTCGTGGTGCTATATTCCATTTTCTACTTAGATAAAACTCGTGAGCAATTACATAATTTTTATGTGTATTTATTGTTGTTCATGACTGCGATGCTCGGAGTAGTTCAATCTGATCACTTGATTAGTTTGTATTTCTTCTGGGAGTTAACTTCAATTTCCTCATTCTTGTTAATTGGTTATTGGTATAAGCGAGACCGCTCCCGCTTTGGCGCATTAAAATCGATGATGATTACCGTCTTTGGCGGACTTATGATGCTTGGTGGATTTGTACTTCTATCAATCATGGGTGACACTTATTCCATACGAGAATTAATTGGACAAGCTCCAGAACTTGCGAATCATAAGTGGTTTGTTTGGTCACTTGTTCTTGTGTTGTTAGGAGCTTTCACAAAATCAGCTCAATTCCCATTCTATATTTGGCTTCCTGACGCTATGGAAGCGCCTACTCCGGTTAGTGCATACTTACACTCTGCGACCATGGTTAAAGCAGGATTGTATATTGTTGCACGTTTTACACCCCTATATGCAAGTTCAGAATATTGGATTTGGCTCGTAACTGGTATCGGATTGTTAACCTTATTTTGGGGATCATTCTTTGCCCTGAAACAAACCGATTTAAAAGGCATCTTAGCCTTTTCAACCGTAAGTCAACTTGGTTTAATCATGTCTTTACTTGGAGCTGGGGCAATTTCATTCCATACAGGTATTGAGGATGATTCCATTTTCAAATACGCCGCATTTGCAGCCATTTTTCACTTAGTGAATCATGCGACATTTAAAGGCAGTTTGTTCATGATTGCTGGAATTATCGATCATGAAACAGGTACTCGTGATATCCGTAAACTTGGCGGTCTAATGAGTTTAATGCCGATTACTTTTACCATTGCCCTTATTGGGAGCTTTTCAATGGCCGGACTTCCTCCATTTAACGGTTTCTTGAGTAAAGAAATGTTCTTAACAGGCATGTTGTCTATTCCAGAGTTTAATCTTTTTGCTTTTGATACGTGGGGCATTTTGTTCCCACTCATAGCGTGGATAGCGAGTGTCTTTACTTTTGTTTACAGTTTCTATTTTGTTTTCCGTACGTTTACAGGAAAACATAAACCAGATTTATTACCAAAACAAGCGCATGAAGCTCCTATTGGAATGCTCATTTCACCTGCAATATTGGGATCCCTTGTCGTGGCAATATTCTTCATCCCGAATGTAATTGGAGATGCTTTGGTTAAACCTGCTGTTATGGCCATTCAACCTTTCCTTTATACTTCGCCTAGTGAAATTGACATTCATATATCGGCTTGGCATGGTCTAACACCTGAACTTTGGATGACCATTGGTATTGTCTTGATTGGTTATTTGTTATATAGAACACTACCTAAGTGGCAGCCTTTATATAGTAAATTCCCTGAAGGCTTTTCTTTGAATCGACTTTATGACACCATGATGTACTTAAGCGAAGTTGGGACAAACCGTCTATCTAGAATGTACATGACGGGATATATGCGCTCGTATTTAGTTTATATGTTTACGGGGATTATTCTCCTATCCATCAGTACTGTATTAATAAAGGATGCATTTGAAGTTAGCTTTGAAACTCTAGCACCCATTAGGTTTTTTGAGTTGATTGTTGCTCTTGTGTTAGTTGCAGGAACAGTGACCATTTTGTTAGCTAAGTCCCGTTTAACGTCGATTATTGCTTTAGGTGCTGTGGGATACACGGTTGCTTTATTCTTTGTTATTTTTAATGCACCAGATTTAGCTCTTACTCAACTTGTTATTGAAACGATATCTGTTGCTCTATTCTTACTTGCTTTTTATCACTTGCCAAAATTAAATCGGCACGAAAATCGCATGAAGTTCCGATTTGGTAATGCTTTAGTTGCTCTAGGTGTAGGAATAACCATTACAATCATTGCCCTTTCTGCCCACTCACAAAAACTTGTTCCTTCTATATCTTCTTATTATGAGGAAACCGTCTATACAGAAGCTGGTGGGGGAAATATCGTAAACGTCATTTTAGTGGATTATCGTGGATTTGATACTTTGTTTGAAATTGCTGTCCTTGCAATCGCTTCTTTAGGCATAATTGCGATGATTAAATTAAGGTTAACGAAGAAGAAAGAGGTGAATCGACTTGAAGACAAATGATGTCATTTTGCAAACTACGACAAACCTAGTCTTTTTCATTATTATTCTCTTTTCGATTCACATCTTCTTTGCTGGTCACTATGCACCCGGTGGAGGTTTCGTCGGAGGACTATTAACTGCAAGTGGTATCGTTCTATTATTGTTGGCTTATGATATCAAAACCGTAACGACTGCACTGCCTATTAATTACACGGTTATGACAGCAATAGGTTTGTTAATCGCTTTAGGTACTGCTGCTGGCTCTATTATTTTTGATGTTCCTTTTTTCACACATGCATTTGATTATTTTGATCTTCCATTATTAGGAAAGCAGTCACTACACACTGCTATGTTGTTTGATACAGGCGTTTACTTAGTTGTCGTAGGTGTCACGATGACCATTATTCAATCGATTGGAGATGATGATTAATGGAGATTGTCATGAGTTTTGTTATTGGCTTCCTTTTTATGGCCGCTGTTTATTTAATGCTTTCAAAGAGTTTACTTCGCATCATAATTGGTACTGGCTTACTCAGTCATGGTGCACATTTACTATTATTAACCATGGGTGGACTCGATGGTGGCGCTCCACCTGTAGTGTCACCAGGTGTCACTGATTACGCAGATCCTTTACCACAAGCACTTATTTTAACGGCTATTGTTATTAGCTTTGGCGTTACGGCATTCTTCTTAGTGCTCGCTTATCGCTCATATCAAGAGCTTGATACAGATAATATGAATTTAATGAGAGGAACTGAAGACCATGACTAATTTGCTTTTGTTCCCAATCTTACTACCCTTCTTCTTTGCCATGATTTTGATGTTATTTCCAAAGAAAATTTTGGCACAAAGAGTTGGTGCTTTACTAGCACTTGGTTTTACATTAATCGCATCTGTTACCTTACTTTTTAAAGTCAAAACTGATGGTATTCAAGCAATTACTTTAGGAAGTTGGCCAGCACCCTTCGGAATCTCAATGGTATCTGATATGCTTTCCATTTTACTTGTCCTTTCTTCCACATTAATTGCCATTTTTGTTGTCTGGTACAGTTTTTCATCTATAGGGAAAGAACGAGAGTCTTTCTTCTATTATCCAGGTATTTTGTTTATGCTAACGGGGGTCAATGGTGCCTTTACAACGGGTGATATATTTAATATGTTCGTTTTCTTTGAAGTATTGTTGATGTCTTCCTATTTGTTAATTGTTCTCGGAGGCGAGAAAGTACAATTACGAGAATCAATCAAATATATTCTAGTAAATATTATCTCATCAGCATTATTTGTTGTTACTGTTGCCTATCTGTACTCAGTAGTTGGAACACTCAATATGGCCGATATTTCAGTTAAAATCGCACAAATTGAACAACCTGGAATCATCACAGTGATTGCCGTATTATTCTTACTGGTATTTGGCTTAAAGGGAGCAATATTCCCTCTTTTCTTTTGGTTACCAAGTTCCTACGCAGCTCCTCCAATTCCAGTATTGGCTTTATTCGGAGCGTTACTAACTAAAGTTGGCGTCTATGCCATCATGCGTACATATACATTATTTTTCCCTCACGATCAAAGTTACACACACGAATTGTTGATGATCCTTTCAATCCTTACCATTATTGCTGGTTGTATAGGTGCCTTAGCGTACTTCGATGTGAAGAAAATTATTATTTACAACATCATCATTGCTGTTGGCGTGATTTTATTTGGTGCTTCTCAAATGAATGAAGCGGCGCTCATGGGTTCCGTATTCTATTTAATCCACGACATTTTGATTAAAGGTGCATTGTTCATGTTAATTGGCGTCATTATCGCAATTACTGGTACAGCTGATTTACGAAAAATGGGAGGATTAATCAAATCTTATCCCATGCTTGGTTGGACCTATTTAATTGCTGCATTTGGTTTAGCCGGCATCCCTCCATTGAGTGGATTCGTTGGAAAGTTACTTATTGTTCAAGGTGGCTTTGAAGCAGAGAATTTATGGGGAAGCATCTTTATATTAGCTTCAAGTTTAGTTGTGTTACTGTCAGTTATGCGCATCTTCATCTACGCTTTCTGGGGTGAGCCTGTTGAGATCACGCCATTATCCAAACGTCACTATCGTGGATTATTTACTCCAGCACTCATTTTAGTCGGCATTAGTGTCCTCTACGGTGTTGGGTCCGAGTGGCTAGTCCCTTATATGAGTGATGCAGCAAACGTCATGCTAAATCCTTCACACTATATACAAGCCGTTCTAGGAGGTGCCTAACATGGCCTTTCAAATTATGTTAAACTTCTTCATTGCTTTGTTATGGATGTTCTTGACTATCTCCTTTAACGCTTCTACATTTATTGTAGGTTTCTTATTAGGCGCATTGATGTTATGGATCACTAAAGGGTTTTTTCCAGGACGTTTCTATATGAATCGAGTATGGGCAGTCATTAAATTAATTACGCTATTCCTTAAAGAACTGGTCATGGCTAATATTCAAGTGTTATTTTTAATTGTTCAACCCAAAATGCCCATAAAACCAGCGATTTTTGCTTTACCTACCGTCCTTGAAAAGGATTGGGAAATCACCTTATTGTCGAATCTGATCACCTTAACACCAGGAACACTCGTAATTGATATATCGCCAGATTCAAAAACGTTATACATCCATGCATTGCATTATGACGATGCTGATGAAGCTATTGATTCAATTAAGAACACATTTGAGAAAGCTATTCAGGAGGTGAGCCGCTAATGCTGTTGTTCTTTTGGTGCATGGTTATACTCATAAGCCTGTCCATGGTAGCTTTTATCTACCGGTTAATCATTGGACCTTCTGTTCCAGACCGTGTAGTTGCACTTGATTCATTAGGTGTTGCTCTCATAGCCATGATTGGTTTAATCTCTATTTTATCCGATACCAGCTTTTTCTTAGATATCATTTTGCTACTCGCGATCCTTGCGTTTATTGGCACTGTCGCATTCTCTAAGTTTTTAGAGAAAGGAGAGATTATCCAACGTGACAACAATCTTAGCTAATATTCTCATTGTTTCAACTGTCAGCTTTGGTGTGATTTTCATACTCGTGACGGCTATCGGATTAATTCGCTTACCAGACGTTTATTGTCGAACGCATGCTGCATCTAAAAGCGCTACTCTCGGAGTTATGTTCATCTTACTTGGAGTGTTTCTTCACTTTTGGTTTATCGAAGGTATCGTTAATACACGTATTATTCTCGGGATTGTCTTTCTATTTATTACAGGACCTGTTGGTGGTCATGTGATTGGTCGCTCTGCATACTTATCAGGTATAAAAATGTGGGACCAGTCGGTTAAAGATGAACTCGCACCCGTAATAGCAGAACGAAAAAAACTAGTTAAACAAAAATAAAACACTTTTGCTCTACACCGATTGGGGTGGAGCAAAAGTGTTTTTTATGTTCGAACTATTAATATGGATAATACTGGTACGGATAATAGGGTTGTTGAGGATAATAATAGGGTGGGTAATAATAGGGTTGGCGATATGGGGCACCACCATATAAAGATGTGCCTAATAAACTCCCTGCAAGTCCTCCTAAAAACGGACCTCCAAAAAAGCCTAATCCACCAAGTCCTCTACCAAAACCGCCACCAAACCCTCTACCATAACCTCTGCCGTATGAACGATATCGATTGACCATGAGTCACTCCTCCTCTCTTTCCTAACGTATGAAAAAAAGAAGGAATGACATATGCAGATTGCCTATTGAGTTTGGACTCTCCTTCGCAATCTCATTCAAAGGAGATTTTCGGTGAAATGTTTACTTTTCTGTATCTTCTAAGCTCATTCTTTCAATTAACGTTGCCAGAGAACGAACCATTGCGCCTGTTCCACCTTTTGGACCTAAGTCATGAGCAGAGCTTGCATCAGAAGTACCCGCGATATCTAAATGAATCCAAGGAGTATTGTCAACAAATTCACCAACAAAACCACCGCCGAATATCATATGACCGTCACGACCTGGAGAGTTATTTAAGTCAGCTACATCACTCTTACGAATTCGCTTTTTATCACTTTCAGTTAACGGTAAGCGCCACACAAACTCGCCCGTTTCCACTGAAGCTTCTAAGAAAGTTTCAAAGAATGTTTCATTGTTGGTTAGGGCTCCTGTTTTGTCCTTGCCTAAGGCTATAATTACCCCACCCGTTAATGTAGCTACATCTACAATGTAGTTCGCACCTTGTTGTTTTGCGTAAGTTACTGCATCCGCTAAGACAAGTCGACCTTCTGCATCCGTATTAAGAATTTCAATCGTTTTACCACTTAAAGAAGTAATAACATCATCCGGTTTAAACGCATTTCCTGAAATCATGTTATCAGTTGATGCGATAACTGCCATTACATTTTTGTTGGGTTGAGTTTCCCCGATAATGCGCATTGCTCCCAATACCGCGGCAGCACCACCCATATCGCCCTTCATACCCACTAAACCGTCTTTAGGCTTGATTGAATAGCCTCCAGTGTCATAAGTGACACCTTTACCTACTAAACCAACAACATCGTTCCAATCATCATTTGCACGGTATTTCATTACAATAAGTCTTGGTTCTTCTGTTGATCCTTGATTGACTGCCAAAATCGCACCCATTCCGAGCTCTTCCATTTGTGCTTTTCCTAATTCTTCATATTCAAAATCATATGTTTCTGCCAGTTCTTTAGCGTACTCAGCCATTTTTGTTGCTGTTAATACGTTAGAAGGCATATTAACTAGTGTACGTGCTTCATTCACTGACTCACCATATACTTGGCCTACTTCGAAGTAAGCTAAAATTTCTTGATTATCAGAATTAGTGAGTAATTCTACGTTATCAAGATACACATCCGTTGAGTTAGATGATGTTTTGTAATTAGGCACTTTGTACAAGCCCATGCTGATTCCTTCAGCTGCAAGATATGATGCATCATCAATTTCAATTTCTTCATTTGTGAATGAGTCCAACCAAATAGAAACATTCGTCGTTTTCGAAGCTATAAGCTCTTTTCCTACTGTTCCAAAAATGCTTCGCAAATCGTCTTGAGTTAACGTCTTGCGATCACCAAGACCTACGAAGATAACACGTTGTAGCTTACCATCTTGTAGTGTAGGTAATTTCGTCAGTTTCTTTCGATCAGTTGATACATCTCCAGTTTTTAACCACTTGTCTAAAGATGAACCATAAAATGAAACAAACTCTGACCAATTTGATGTGTTTTCTGGGTGTTTAAACGTCCCTACTACTAAAACTTCTGCTTGAATTTCGTTAAAATTAACTTCTGCTACTGCAATTTTCACAAAAACCCCTCCATTTATATACATTCATTTCTATTATATACGAAATTGTTACGCTTTTCGAATTATCAAAAATCCACTGTCCATACGTTTTTTTAAGATTTATAGATGTGTTATACTTTATATATTCGTAGAAGGCTAGAATAGTCTTTTAACAGTGACTTTGAACAAGAAAGGGTGGACAGAAAATGGACATTTTAACTAATATTCCACTCCTTGCTGCATTATTTGGAATCTTATTTGCGCAATTTGTGAAAATCCCAATAGCGTATCTAGTTACGCGGAAAATTGATTGGAAACTCTTTACTTCAACTGGTGGTATGCCGAGTTCTCACTCCGCTGCCGTTACTGCCCTTGCAACAGCCGTTGCATTTGAAACGGGACTTGGCTCCCCTTTATTCGCTGTAGCTGCAATCTTTTCGATTATTGTCATGTTTGACGCGTCTGGTGTTCGATTCCAAGCAGGTCAACAGGCAATTATCATTAATCAAATGCGCATCGACTTTCAATTATTCGTCAATCAATCAAAAGGATGGGCACAGAAAAAAGATGAAGAAAAAATTAATGAACTTAAAACTCTCCTTGGGCATAAACCAAGTGAAGTCTTTATGGGCGCATTAACAGGAATTTTCATTTCGATCATCATTTATGTATTTATCATCTAAAAAGCAGTGAAGCTCCTAAAGGAGCTCCACTGCTTTTTAATTAGGCTTGGTTACATATATAGCTGTCGATATCGAATATGAAAGAGTGATTGCATGCCGTTAGAGCGTGAAGAATGAGACCCACAAGTTTGTGAATTTCATTCTTGTTGGCTCATACGTAATGTGCGACTAGTGTATATGTACGATAACCACCACATTCGGTAACAAGACTTTTATTAAAACATTTGATATCCGTTTTTACGCAACATTTTAATAACGATACCTGCAATGATGGCACCAACTAAACCACTTGATAACACTAAAACATCTGCAAAATGGAGTGACACTAATTTAGCTCCAAGCGCCTGAAATGCCATCACTGGCTCAGTGAAATAATCAAAGAAATCGACTTCGTCAATTATTAAAATGACCACGATAGGATAAACAATAGCCATTAACCAAGTCATACGGAGTAACATATTAAGTAAAAAGCCGATTCCAAAAAACATTACTAAAAATATTAATACTGATAACATTACTGTTACAAGTGTGAAATTCCCGTCCATTGAATTCTTCCCTCCATGCTTACTCTCAACAGTTTACATGATTGGTTTGCTCCTTTCAATGTACATGTTCGTTGTTCAAATATATGTAACAATTACAGAGTCAATTTAGACCTAAATCTTTAATGAACTACCCCCACATCTTCAATCTTATCAACACGCAAATTGACAAATAAAAAAGTCTTCTCGGTGATTAGCCGAAAAAACTTTTTTGACTATTATTTTCTTCCTGAACCTGCACAACAAGTGCATGTTTCTGATCCGCCTAGACGTAGTTGGAAATATCCGTTCCCTTTACAATATGGACATTGATTCGTTTGAACATCTTTTTTATAAGTAGTCATTTGACCGTCTCCTTTTTATTCTTAATTTTCAGATAATATACCATATGCAAAATTTTCTGTAAACTGATAAAAAGCCTAATGTAAACGAATACATTAGGCTTTTTCTCTACTTATCTTAAATTTCCTCTTGATTCCTACATCTTTTAAAAAAACAGTTTATAGCTCGTATAGCCAAAGACATCTCCTGGATTAATACCTTCATTTATTTGAAGTGCAGCACCTAAAGTCTTTTTCGCCATTTCATGAATCATGACAGAAACATGAGGATCTTGACTTAAAGTAATAGGACTCATCCAACGAGCTTCATATACTTCTTTTAATTGCGGCACGAGTAATTGCTCAATATGGCTAGTGCTACATATAAAAATCGCCATGTTATCACTAATATCGTCTCTAATGACACCTGTTCGAAAACCAATTAGACCTTTTACCATTATTTCGATTCCTGTTTCTTCTTGTACTTCTCTGACGACCGCTTGATCCATTGTTTCGCCAGGTTCAACAAAGCCAGCTGGAAATGACCATTTCCCTTCAAGTCCACCATACCGTTTCTTTACGACGAGCCACTCCCCAATATGGTTGATGACCAAGCCCGCAACGCATAACCACACCTTACTTCTCTCTATTTTTGCCATAAGGTTTCATCCCTTCATTCCAAAAATAATGCTTATAACTCTTTGATGCACGTCTATGCTCTTCTTCTATAGCCATTCAAATTATAGGTTTATTGATTAGTACCAAAAAACTCCCACCTGGAAATTCCAGATGGGAGCATGTAACTTACTTTTATAAAACGTTGAATTTACCTTTTTTCACAACTAGTGAAGGTCCACCCATCATATAAAGAGCACGGTTATCTACCATTTTCTTCATAAATGCAGCTTTAGCACCCGTTACTTTTTTGCCGAAAACAACACCAATTGCATCATCTTCACCAAGTGAACAAACACTACCTTTTAAATCAGGTACGAATGTTTCAGTTTCTTCTCCATTTATTAGAGAAAGTAAGTTTTTAGCCACTGTAACACCTTGTTGCATAGCAATTTGTGCTGTAGGTGGGTAAGGACGATTAATTTCTTCATTTATCAATAATGCACAGTCCCCAACGATAAATACATCATTGTGACCTGGAGCACGCATATCTTTTTCAACTTTAACGCGAGCACGCATATTTTCAATGCCTGTCTGTTCGATTAAACGGTTTCCACGAACGCCTGCAGCCCAAACAACTGTACCAGCTTTCACAAATTCAAACTCGTCTTCACCTTTTTTAATTTTTACGCCTTCTGGAGTCGCTTCAACAACTGGAGTACCAATTGAGAATTCGATTCCTTTTGCTTGAAGGTGACCCACTGCGTATTCAACCAATTCAGGATCGAATCCTGGCAATACCATTGGAGCAGCTTCAACACAAAGAACACGTACTTTTTCTTTTGGTACATCAAACTCTTTGCAAAGTTCCGGTACACGGTTACCTAATTCACCTAGGAATTCGATACCTGTAAATCCAGCACCACCAACTACAATTGTTAAGCGACTATCGTCTTTCACTTCGTCCATTGACCATGTAGCGAATTGATATTCGATATGTTCACGGATATGACGAGCTGCTTTTACATTTGCAATAGATAAAGCGTATTTATCTAGACCAGGAATACCGAAAGTTTCGCCTTCGTATCCAAGACCGATAACTAAGTAATCATACGAAAATACACCATTATTAGTTGTTACTTGTTTACCAGCAATGTCGATGCCTTCTACAGATGCTTTAACAAATTTTACTTTATCTGCTTTGATTACATCTGCAATGTCGTAGCGCACTTGATCTGGACGTAAAGTACCCGCTGAAGCCTCATGTAACCAAGTCGATTCATAGTGGTAATCATTTTGGTTAATTAATGTAATATCTGCAACGTCTACACCGACGCTTTTCTGTAAGTTAACTACTGTTGATAAACCACCATACCCGGCGCCTAATACTAATATTGTCGGTCTTTTCACCAAGATTGAAACCACCTTTGTTAGTTTTATATGCATCACTTTAGTCAAAGAAAAAAGAAGTATCTCTACTTCAAAAGACTAAAGCGAATTTGTCTCTTTTTCGACAAATATACTATACTCTATAATAGCTCTTTTAATTGTTGATTTCAATACATACTTGTCAAGTGTAAAAGGTTTGAATTTACAGAAAAAAAGACCGAAAATAAATCGGTCTTAACAATTCTCTGGAGTTCCTTTTTTTGTTGCCGTTGTAAATGAAGAACCACAGCCACACGATGCGATAGCATTTGGGTTTTCAATCGTAAATCCGCCACCCATCAAGGATTGTTTATAATCGATGACAGTACCATTTATTATAGCTTGATCTTCACTTGATACCAAAATTGTTAATCCATGTTGTTCTAAGATGGTATCGGTGTCGTTTTTCTCACGTTCAAATCCCATCCCGTAAGATAATCCACTACATCCGCCACCATGAACGGCTACTCGTAAAAAAGAGCCTTGCTCTTCATTGTGGGTCATCATTTCTTTCACTTGGTAAGCTGCAGCTTCTGATAATTCGACAATTTGCGTCATCCGTTACACCTTCCTTCTCCTTCTATGATAACAATTAAGATGGTGCACATACAAGAACGACACCTTAAAATAGTCATTCTTTTCTTTATATTATTCGTTATAATTGAAAGTAGCACATGTATAAGAAAAGGAGCCCTATTTAGGCTCCGTTTTCAAAAGTAAAATTATTAGAATACCTGTTCAACTTCTATAACACCAGGAACTTCTTCTAAAAGTGCACGTTCAATACCTGCTTTTAGTGTGATAGTAGAACTTGGACAACTTCCGCATGCGCCAAGAAGACGAAGTTTGACGATGCCATCCTCGATATCAACAAGCTCACAGTCTCCACCATCTCTTAGTAAGAATGGGCGTAATTTATCTAGTACTTCTTGTACTTGCTCGTTCATTGTATCAGTCATTTGTTTCGACTCCTTTCCTTATAATCATTATAATGTGAAGAGAGGAAAAAATCCATCAGTTAATACTAAAGGAGAATCACAACCATGGAGAAAAAGACACTTTCAATTGAAATTTTCGGAGCTGAAATTGCATGTGCAAGTTGTGTAAATGCACCCACCTCTAAGGATACCTATGAATGGTTACAAGCAGCTATCGATCGTAAATACCCAAATCAACTGTATAAAATAACTTATATTGATATCCAACGGCCAATTGATAATGAACGCCAGCAAGATATAGCCAATCGAGTATTAGAGGATGAGTTCTTTTACCCTCTCGTCATGATTGAAGGCGAAGTGGTTGGTGAAGGTAATATTCAACTTAATCCCGTTTTCGCAGAACTTGAGAAAAATGGTTTTACTAGTAGCTCATCTTAATAAAAGCTCATTCCATCCTTGCACCATATATCATACTAAAAAGAAGACCTAGAAGTTATGTTTTACTTCTAGGTCTTCTTCTATTCATCACCCATTGTGCCACTTATACATCCACAACACACCAGATTTCATTAACCTAGCGATACGACCAGTAACTGTACGGTCTGCTAAATAGGCAAACCCTTGCTTCTTCCCTAAAGATCCCAAGAATCCTTTTAGCTTTATTTCCGGCATTTTTTCAGGAAGTTCTTTGCCTTTCCAACGTGCTTGGAGTACTTGAACAATTTGTTCAGCTTGTTCTTCGGCTACTTGTGCACTTGGCGCATATGGTAATGCTGCACAGTCACCAACGACATAGACATTTTCATCATCAGGTAGGCTATGGTATTGAGATAATACCACTCGACCAATTGAATCTGTCTCAGTGTTCAAGTTACGAACAGGTGCAACTGGTTGAATACCAGCAGTCCAAACCACAGCATCTACAGCAATGGTCTCTTCGTGGTTGTGTAATACTTTTGGCTCTACTTTTGTAATGTTTGAATTACTGACCACATCTACGTTGTGCTTATCAAACCATTTTTTCACGAAATTACTTAAACGTTCTGGAAAGTCTCGCAAAATACGAGGACTACGGTCGAATAATTTAATGCCTAAATCTGGACGTGATTCGCGCAATTCACTTGCAAGTTCAATTCCGCTTAATCCCGCTCCTACAATCCCAACAACAGAACCTGACGGCAACCCACACAACTTATTAAAGGTTTCACGAGAACGTCCAATTGTTTGAATGCTGTAAGTGAATTCATCCGCACCTGGGACATCGTGATATTTATCTTCACAGCCAAGTCCAATGATTACATCGTCATAAGGTATTCTAGTTTCGTCTGAAAGGACGACCACTTTATCTGCACAGTTAATTTCAACAACTTCCCCATAAACCATTTTCAACCGCTCATGTTCTGGATAAGATACACGAACTTCTTGGTCAGGAACTGTTCCTGCAGCTAAAGCATAAAACTCTGTTTTTAAACTATGGAAAGGTGTACGATCGATTAAAGTAATTTGTATATCTTCTGGTAAATTATTTGGCAGTAAACGAAGTAACACTCGCATGTTACCGTATCCGCCACCTAGCAATACTAAATTTTTCATAAAAATCTCCCTTGAGCATTTTATATACAGTCATTCTCTACGTAGTTAGTATAAATCATTGTGAGATGTTTCACAATAAGTCACTCGATTTGACGAACGAAAAAAAAAGGAGTAGCATGTCGATGTAGCGAGGTGAAGAACGTGAATCCTATGGTAGAATTTTGTGTCAGTAATTTGGCAAATGGATCACAAAAAACGTTTGAAGAACTAGACCGTGATCCAAATTTAGACGTTCTAGAGTATGGTTGTTTAAGTTATTGTACAAAATGTGCAGAATCTTTTTTTGCAGTTGTAAATGGTGATGTCGTGCAAGCAGATTCTCCAGATGAACTAACGAAGAAGATTTATGAGTATATAGATGAAAATCCACTTTTCTAAAAGATCGGGGCTGCTATTATGCAGCTCCTTTTTTTATAGAATTTCGAGCAAATTGTCAAGTGTTAAAGTGGGAGGAAAAGGTTTTGATAAGACATCTTCTGTTGACGTTACACCAGAATTCACATGAATGGTATCTATCCCAAACCAAATCCCTGCCAAAATGTCGGTATCATAATTATCTCCAATCATCACCATATCTTCTTTAGCAAATTGATGTTCTTGTTGAATAATCTCAAGCATCTGTCCTCCAGGTTTCCCAATAAATATTGGATCAACACCAGTAGAAGTTTGAACAAGCGTCGTAAACGCACCATTCCCTGGCAGTAATCCTCTTTCACTTGGAAATGCACGGTCGCTGTTCGTAGAAATAAACACTGCACCTTTTCGAATATCCAAACATGCTTGCGCAAGTTTTTCGTATGTAATATCCCGATCAATTCCCATCACAAATACATCTGTTGAAGATTCAACAATTTTCACACCGTTTTCAACTAGAGCTTCTCTTAAACCACTTTCCCCTATCATCGAAACTGAAACGTCTGGGTAATGCAAAACAATGTATTTTGCTGCTGCCATAGCTGATGTCATAATGTGACTTCGTTTAGCTTCTATGCCAAACCCTTTTAGTTTTGCCTTCACTTGATCCGCTGTCTGAGATGCATTATTCGTCACAAAAAAGGGTTCAATATTATGTTGTTGTAAATGATGAATAAATTGAACAGTTTCGAGGATGGGTTCTTTTCCACGGTAGACTGTTCCATCTAAATCAATACAATATGCTTTGTACGTTTTCATACCTGCTCCTCAGGTAAAAATGCAGACACTGGCCCTAGTTCATGCGTTAAGTAGTGCTCAATATTTTCAGGGAATTGTTTTAATACGTCTAAATTATTATGCAGAACAGTAGCTATTTGTTGATGATTTACACTCATGAAATCTCTAACAAGCATTTTCCGAAGACCTAACACTTCTTTAAATGGTCCGTCCATTTCTGCTGTAATTACTTTTTCATCGGTCAAAATATCGATAATATCATCATAGCTTCCTGGATCACGCATAATAAAGCCATCAATCATTGAATTTCCTACATCAATTATCGATTCAATGATATTCTGCGCACTACGCTCAAGTGCTAATTTCCCAACCTCACTTGAAGTTAAATCAGGTGATTTTTCTATTAAATCTACAATTGATTTCATATATGTTACTGTCGTAGTAATTTTTTTACGATCTACAAAATACATAGGTATCCCTCACTTTATGGGTTTAATATTATTTTTATTATGCTTCAATACTATCATAATCTTTGAAGCTAAATGGCTTCGACGCAAAGGAAAAACCTCGATTAAGATGATTGAACATCTGAATCGAGGCCTTCTTCTTGTGGGATTTCTACTGGTTCAATCGGTGTTTCAACAGGTTTTGCTGGACCGAATTTTTTTAATATAAAATAGGCGCATCCAAAATTACAATACTCATATAAATAATCTTGTAATGTACTTACTTTGGTATCGTATGTAGCCTTTTGGTTTTTATCATCAAAAAATCCTTTTAACCGAAGTTGTCCATAACCCCAGTCACCAAGAATGTAGTCATATTTGTTCAAAATTTCACTGTAACGTTCTTGAACAGCTTCTTCTTTAAAAGCTTCACGGTAATCAGTAATTACCTCGTATTCCCAGCGATCAATTGTAATCATGAATTCACTCTCCATCAACTCGTTGTGAGAGCTAATTGCTCATCACCAAGACGCTGTTTTTCTTTTGCAGCTGCATTTACTTGCTCATCCGCATGGTAACTACTACGTACTAATGGACCTGCTTCACAATGATTGAATCCTTTAGACATAGCAATTTTACGAAGTTCTCCAAACTCTAGTGGAGAGTAATATTTTTGGACGACTAAATGTTTTTTCGAAGGCTGCAAGTATTGGCCGATCGTCATAATATCCACGTCGTTTGCACGTAAATCATCCATAACTTCGATAATTTCTTCCTTCGTTTCACCAAGTCCCACCATTAAAGAAGATTTTGTGGGAATGTCAGGTTGCATTTCTTTAGACCTGCGTAAAAGCTCAAGAGATCGATCGTATTTTGCACGAGCTCTAACTCTTGGTGTTAAACGACGAACGGTTTCGATATTGTGATTTAAGATATCTGGTTTTGCATCCATTAACATCTGTATATTCTCTTCAATTCCACCCATATCAGAAGGTAGAACTTCAATGGTGGTGAATGGGTTTTTACGACGAATTGCACGGACAGTTTCAGCAAAGACTGCTGCTCCACCATCTTTTAGATCGTCACGGGCAACAGCGGTTACTACGACATGTTTTAGATTCATTAATACAACAGAGTCAGCAACGCGTTCTGGTTCACCTAAATCAAGTTCATTCGGTAATCCAGTTTTAACTGCACAAAAACGACATGCTCTTGTACAAATAGCACCAAGAATCATGAAAGTTGCAGTACGTCGAGTGCCCCAACATTCATGAATATTCGGACACTTAGCTTCTTCACAAACTGTATTCAAATTATTTTCACGCATTATTTTTTTTAGACCCTTGTAATTGTCGTTCGTATTTAATTTAATTTTTAACCAAGCAGGTTTACGGATATGTGTTGGTTTCGTTGTCATGCAGGTCCACCTCATTCTTTTCAGACTATGTAGGCAATTTAGTTACTGTTGTCAATGTACCATATTCGACCACGTCTCACAACCTAAGAAGACATGATAAACAAAGAAAAGCGCCTCTGCGAAAGAGACGCTTTTTATCTTATGCTTTTGCTTGTTTTGCTTTTCCAACAGCATATATAATGCTTGCTGCAAGGCCGCCCCAAATAATGACGACACCAATAATCATCATAATAATTGCACCAATTGACATTAGAAGTCCCCCTTATTCACCATCATGTTGATAAGCATCAACATCCGTATTTTTGTTCCATTTCATTGCCGTAAAGATAAATCCTAAGATAATTGCCCCTGCTGCCACAAACCAACCGGCATAAAGGATGAATGTATTTGAATAACCTTCATAGTTACCTGTATCATTTTCAAACTGTTTTAGTAGGTTCAGTTTCATCAATCCGAACATCATGTAACCTAATACTAAAGGAGTTACAAATTTCAAACAAATCTTCCACCATGCACCTAATCGAATATCAGAAACTGCATTTGCATGATCTTCAAAAATAGGAAGCTTTTTAAAGAACCAAGCAATAGCAACTACTTCAATTAAACCGATTGCCGCGACCCCAAATTGGTTGATGAAGTAATCTGCAACGTCTAGGAAGTATAATCCGCCATTTGTTGCAAATAAGAACGAAATTAATGCAGCGGCACCTACACCAAATGCAACCGCTTTATTACGGGAAATTCCGAATTTCTCAGTGAATCCAGCAACATACGTTTCACAAATTGAGACTAAAGAAGTTAATCCTGCTAATACTAATGACAAGAAGAATAATACCCCAAACAGTCCATTCATTCCCGGGAATTCACTAATGATTTGTGGGAAGACGACAAATGCTAATCCAACGCCTGCAGAAGCAACATCTTTTACTTCCACTCCTTGTTGAACTGCCATGAAACCAAGAGCAGCGAATACTCCAATACCTGCTAGTAACTCGAAAGCAGAGTTAGCAAAGCCAGTAATAAATGCGTTATTCGTAATATCTGATTTCTTTGGTAGATAACTTGAATACGTAATCATAATTGCAAATGCAATTGATAAACTGAAGAAGATATGCCCATAAGCCGCAACCCAAACTTTAGGATTACTTAACTCAGAGAAGTTAGGTTCAAAGAATGCATTTAAACCAACTGCAGCTCCATCTAGTGTTACCGCGCGGATAACTACCATTAAGAAAATAACAACTAATGTTGGAATGAATATTTTATTAGCAACTTCAATTCCTTTTTTAACACCTGCGAAAAGAATAAAGAATGCAATTGCCCAAACAAGTAGTAAAGGAATTGCAACTCCTGGTACTATTCCACCAGCTTCACCAGGTACATCACCTAGTTTTAAGACTGTACCGAATAAGAAACCAGCAGTATCATCTCCCCACGCTTGGTCGAATGAGTACACGGTGTATTTCATTGCCCATGCAATGATGACGGCGTAGTATGTAGAAATGACGAATGATACAAAAATTGCCCACCAGCCAAGCCATTCTGCTTTTTTTCCACCCATGCGGAAGAATGATAAAGGCGCTGACCCACGATACTTATGTCCCATGGTGAATTCTAAAATAAGAATAGGAATACCTGCTGTTAAAAGAGCGAATAAGTACGGGATAAAGAAAGCTCCTCCACCATTTTCAAAAGCTACGTACGGAAAACGCCAGATGTTACCAAGGCCTACCGCGGAACCAACAGCCGCCAAGATAAAGCCAGCTCGTGATCCCCATTGAGAACGTTGTTCCATTTTTTTTCCCCCTTTTGTTTCGCTTACCAAAGTACTATTGCAATATTTGGAAGCTTGTTTATTTTCAGATTATTACTAATCTTAAAAACAGTATACTATAGTGAATTAACTTGTAAAGCAGTTTTTTGAAAAAAATAATTATTACTTATAAAAAAAAGAGCAAGGGTTTAAACCCTTGCTCTTAGAGTGTTTCACTATTCTATTGTCACTGTATCTGTTTTTTTAATGCTCTTTGCTAAGAAGAAGAATAGTATTGCAAGAATAATAATAACAAGACTAAATGATAACCAAACCGACCCTGTTAATCCTAGGACTAAATATCCAATGGATGCAATGCCAGCACATATTAATGCATACGGTAATTGAGTAGTTACATGATCAATATGGTTACTGCCTGCACCAGTAGAAGATAATATGGTTGTATCTGAAATTGGTGAACAGTGATCCCCAAATACTGATCCTGCTAGTACTGCTGCTAAGGCAGGAAGTAACATAGTTGGTTCAGCATTGATCATAATTGTCCCAGCGATCGGTATCAATATACCGAAAGAACCCCATGATGTACCGGTAGCAAATGCCATTCCTCCTGCTAGTATGAATAAAATTACTGGTAATAAACCGATTGGAATATTTGCATCGGTGACAACTTGTGCTAAATATTCTCCCGTTTCAAGAAGACCAATAATGAACGTTAATGACCAAGCAAATACTAAAATTAAAACGGCTGGTAACATGGACTGTATACCGCTCCAAATTCCTTTACCAAGAAATACGCTGTTTGCTTTGTCATTTTTCCCGAATTGTAATAGATACAGTAAAATCGAAACAGCAGCACCTGCACTACCACCGATTAATAAAGATTTCGGTACATCGGTATTTTCAAAAATTGCCCAAATATCTAGAACACCAGCATTTTGATAACCCGTCCAAACCATCGCACCGATGGTTGCGACGACTAGGGTCACAATCGGAAGAACTAAGTCACTTACCTTACCATGACTATGAACAGGAAAATCTTCTTTCAACTGACCAGGGATATCTTTTGTTGGATCAAAGACTTCTCCTGTTTCAATTGCTCTTTGTTCATGTTTTTTCATTTCAAGCAAATCAAAATCTGTAAGTGCAACGAAAAATACCATGGCAAGAGCTGCAATCACATAAAAGTTCATTGGCGCCATCATGACAAAAGCAGTTAAAGGTGAGTACGTGATAACGGATTGAGTTGCCAATATGGTTCCAATTAATCCAATCAAGTAAGCTCCCCAACTTGAAACAGGTGAAACGACGCATACTGGAGCTGAAGTTGAGTCAATAAAATAAGCTAATTTCGCACGTGATATGCGATGATGGTCTGTAATTGGTCGTGCAATCTGGCCAACAGCTAACGCATTAAAATAATCATCGATAAAGATTATCACACCAAGAAATGCAGTTAATAGTTTAGCTCCTCTGCGGGTTTTAATATGCTTTACTGCCCACTCCGCAAAGGCTCGGCTTCCGCCAGATAGACTGACAAAAGCTGTGATGATTCCTAGTAAAAATAAAAATAGAATGATGAAGACATTATACGTATTTAATCCTTCGTCCCAAAATGTCACTTGGAATGACTTCCACAAAGTAGTAAGTGAATCTACTGGCGCGAAAGAATGGATCAACAAAGCTCCCAAAACGACACCTGCTCCAAGAGAGAGCAATACACGTCGTGTAATTAGAACCATTACAATCGCTAAGATTGGGGGTAAAATCGAAAATATTGTACCTGACATAATACTTTTCCTCCTCCTTATGGGGGTGGTCACAGAATACGAGTAAACATACAAAAAAACTGGCTCCTATAACATTCATAAGAATGTTTGAGAAGCCAGCTCATACAAGTTGCGAATAGACAAATTGAAGTATCCTACCCACGATCTGTAGCTCACCATTT
Source organism: Paenisporosarcina macmurdoensis (assembly GCF_042658845.1). Classification (NCBI taxonomy): domain Bacteria; kingdom Bacillati; phylum Bacillota; class Bacilli; order Caryophanales; family Caryophanaceae; genus Paenisporosarcina; species Paenisporosarcina macmurdoensis. Next base: position 202,782 of record NZ_JBHSRI010000009.1, on the reverse strand, counting down.
ATAGGCATTTTGCTTATAAATGACAGTGTTATTCTTATTTAGAATAACCCCAATAAAATGCTGTTGACACAATCATTCTACTTCGGCAAAGCTTCCTTTTACATACGGTCTTCGTTGTCATCCTCGCGTATGTTACTTATAAGCAATGCTGCCTCTACCCATCGATATTAATTTCATTAACTAGCCTAACAATAAATAGGTCTTTTTGCAATGGGTTATTCTGGTGGGAGTTGAATCGGTACTTCTATTGAAGGTTGAGTTCCTCCCTGCCCTTTCGTGTAAATTTGAGGCACTGGACCAGAGATTACACCAAGAGCAACAGGGATTTTCTGTTCAATTGTCGTTGTTTTTGTTGCAAGTGGTACGATTACTTGGACATTTACTTTCAGCACTATACTTACTTCTACCATTGCATTATTAATACCGAACTCACGAAAACCATAAACAACGTCCGACTGCACACTTCCAATAACATGAAAGCGTATGGGAATCTTTGGTCCTAAATTGCCTAGGAGTGGGATATTCGTTGCTTGACCTAGAGGAACAAAAAACACAATACCTCCATTATCTTCCATAGCATTTGGATCATACTCGATATCATCAAGGTAAGGTAAATTATCTAAATTTCCTTCTTCAGCTTGCTCCAAATGTGTTTGTACCAAGGTAATTGTGTCAGCTTGGACCCGGTTAATAATTTCAGTATTAAATTTAGTCGTCACCCTATTGGACTGATCTGTAGGTATTTCTTCAATAATATCATTCACGTCCATTACATCCACAGTTCGAGAATTAATGGCTTTACTTACTACAAGTGATGCTATTTTAGTTGACTGAACCTCTGCGTATTGTAAGTAAATGGGTGTTAACCGGACATTTACGAGATAAAACATTAACCCAACTGAAATGACAACAATAACAAATATCAGAGGAATGATGTTTTTACCTTTCCAATAAATAGTTTTTTTATTTACTTTACGTAGTCGCACCAAAAAGCCTCCTATGTCATTTTACGACAAGGAGGTTTCATTTATTCCTATAAATATTTGTGTTTCTGACCATATCCAATGATTACATCTCGAATGAATTCCGGCATAAAATAAGTCTTTGGCAAGTCTTGAAATGTTGGATAAAAGTATCCAAAAGTAAACATATCCAGCGTTGCTAATCGCACTGTGTCTGTAGCATGAATAAGCTTACCTTTTACGAATAATTCCTCATTAACCACATTAAACTGATGAGTAATCATTTTCCCCATCACCGCACCTCGAAAACCTAATCCTTTTAGTTCTAAATTTGGCCAACTTTCATTTAAAGATAGGTAATAAATGTCTACTAATTGTTGTCCAGTTAGTTCTATGACACACGGGTTAATTGGATGTGGCATCATTTGATGAATATCAAAATGTGTAACTTTCCCTGCATTTAAATCCGTCAAAAACAATCCAGCATTAAATAATGCACAGTCAGCTTGGCAAAACGTCGTTAAAGCTTCTCCAAAAAATGTGGATAAAGCAGATTCCTTGAACCACTCTTTTCTAAGAAGATGTGGTTGATGAAAGGCTGTTTCCATTAAATGAGCAGTACCGATTTTGGCCAGTTCAGTCAAAAATTCTTCTTCATGAGAACACTCTTTCAATTCATTGGTGTCATATAAAAGTGCTTGTTTCTTCACAATTACTTTGTCCTTTAAATCGAAGTCAATGGTTACATGTCCAACGTAAGAGCCGAACTTACCTGCAGCTGCTAAAAGAGCTTTATTAATCTCTTTACCTTCATGTAATATGTGATGTGTATGTGCACCAAAAATGATGTCGATATCTGGAAATTGCTTTGCCATATCCTCATCTACATGTATTCCTAAATGAGACATGCATATGATTATATCTGTTTGCTTCTTTAAGTCGATTAGTTGTTTATTCAACGTGTTGAATGCTTGTGTCACTTGCCATCCTAATTTTTTATAGAACAGTGGATATTCAGCAGTAAGTGCTGTTACACCGATTTTCGTCCCATTGGTAGTTGTTAGAATTGTTGTCGGTAGTAACCAACTAGGAATGTCCCCGTTCAGCTCTGTTAAGTTTCCCACAACTACTTTAAATTGTGCCTGAAGGTAAAGCTCTTCTAACTCTTTATGTGAAAGGGTAATCCCTTCGTTATTCCCAATAGTTACAACATCATATAGAGCTTTATTTAACAAGTCGACATTCCCTTTACCTAATGTGCCTTCGGTGAAGATATGCGAACGATCAATATGGTCACCAATATCTAAAGTAAAGCTAGACTCGCCTTCTTCAACATGCCATTTTTTCCGACTAGTCACGAGTTCATGAATTCGTGGCCAATGTTGAAAATGACTGTGTATATCATTGGTATGATAAAAATGAATGGTTTCAATCATTTGGCCAACTCCTTAACCCATCAGTCCCGCTACAATCGAACGAACACCGAGTAATAGTAAGATTATACGCAAAGCAATTACTAATGTTTCCGACTTTATTCGTTGGTTTAAGGATGCCCCAATTTTCGCCCCAATAAAAGCAGCAGGAATCACCGGGATTGTATAGAGCCAAGGTACATTTCCTAACGAAATATGGCTTGCTGAACCGACCAAAGCTGATAAAAACACCATAAACATGGATGTACCAACTGCAACGTGAGGTGGGAATAAAAACAGCAGAATCATAGCCGGCACAATAATTGATCCTCCGCCAATACCAAACAATCCAGATGCAAAACCTACTCCAAATGTAAGGAATAGTGCAAACCATATAGGATATCCATAAACATAGTTTTGTCCTTGAGCATCAGTGAACGTTTTTTTCGTACCATTCTTCACAAACCACTCGACTGGTTTTAAATATTTCCGAACTAAGAGTAGGGTGGATAAGATGATTAATAAAATCCCGAAATACAGATTAAAAGATGGCAAGTCTAATCCTTTGTTCACCCATGCACCTAAAATGGTACCAGGTATGCTTCCTGCAAAGAATATGAGACCACTTCGATAATCAACCGTTTTTGCTTTCATGTACGTTAACGTGGATGCTAAGCCTGTAAAAATCATCATGACGACGGATAGGCCCACTACATTTTGTGGTGTAATTCCTGGAATTAACCCAATTGATCCCCCTAAATAAAGGGTTGCCGGCACTAATATAACGCCACCACCAAGACCTACTAATGCACCTACAACGCCAGAAAATAGCCCTACAAGTGCTAATAATAAATACTCCATTACCATTCTCCTTCAAACATATCTAATTGCTTCGGTGACAGTCCTTCATATTGTAAATTAAATAACCGCATAAATTGTTTTGCGTTATTCGCTGCATGTCCTCCAGAGTTATTGTTAAACAACACGGTCACTTGTTTGGACTGTTGAGATAACGATTTTACAATCGTTGCAATTTGTTGTAACTCCGCCATATTGTAATCATATAAATAGCGAACTTCTCTCCATTTTTGGTCATTCCCTGGATTTTTCCAGCCGTGAACATTACGCCCATGGAGTCTTAGTAACACATGGTCTTCATTCGTAGAAACAGCCACGAGTGGGATACTTCCCTCTCCAGCCTGAGGTTCATCACATACTGAATGAATCCATTGATTGTGCTTTAAATAGTCTACTGTTTTTTGTTTAAACTCTGGATAGTACCACGACTGATGACGGAACTCGATAGCGAGTGGTAATCCTTGAAGTCGTTCATGTACTTCATTTATGTAGTCCACATTTTTTTTTTGACAATCAAACCATGGAGGAAATTGGACAAGCACCATGCTTAATTTATTTGCTTCTATTAGAGGAATTAATGATTCTCGATATAATGTAAACATTTCTTCGGTGGATTCAAAAGGCGATTCTCCACGGAGATGCCCCGTGATTCCTTGATAGGCTTTTACCACAAAGCGAAAAGTATCTGGTGTTTCTCGAATCCACTTAAGCATATTACGTTCTGGCTGAATGGCATAAAATGATGCATCAAGTTCAACTACTGGGAAATGTGCACTGTAATCGACTAATTTCTCGCTACTTTTCGATTCTGTGCTATAGATATCTGGATGGTCGCCCCATCCCGTAAGTCCGACATGAATCACCCTTCATCACACTCCATTTGTTTCATTATCATAACATATTAGAATTAGTGCTTCATCTGCAGACCTTATTCTTGAGAATAAAGAGGGACTATTGCCTCTCAAATAGTGACTCTCATCAACACACCCAACTCTAGCGGGGTTCGTTAAAGCCAGGTAGTTGCTCAGATTACTATTGATGTAAATAGGTTTTCAGTGCGCTTCGGGCGCTTCATCTGCTGCAGCTTGTTCTAGAGAATAAAGAGATGGGCTTGTGACTTCGTCACTCGCCCATCTTTCTTCTTTCAGAACATTTTGCGGCGGAAATGCGTCCTTCGCTCCCTTACAACCTAGACTCACATAGTTTAGATACTTTGGTTTACTAAAGAATCGATACTTCCTTTATGTAGATATTCGGCCGAAGATGATATTTCGGCCTCTTTCAGCTTGATTTATTTTGGTGAATACTTACTAAACGCGACAATAACAATAAAGGAAAACTTAAAAGAATATGGTTTCCCACCAACTAAGTGGAGTTTCCGACCATTTAGCAAAATTCCAGCAAATTTATCTTCCAGGTCTTCGGTTTTCCTCTGATTTGAACCATGCGCGAAGTGGGAGACTCGTTATAGAGAACCCTTCCCAAAATAACGAAGGCCGGTAGTAGCCGAAATAGTATCTTCGGCTACTTTGTTCGTTAAAAATAGTGACAATTGTTTAATAAACCAAAATCAACAAAATACTTACGTGAAGGTTACAAGGGAGCGACCAAAGCAATTGAGCCACAAGATTACCACTTAACTGATTCGTTTGGTAAAGGTGCAGCTAGTACTTTGTTCGAGATATTCACAATGTTATTTCTGCGAAAAAAATAAACCTCGCCCAAGGGCGAGGTTTATTAGAGATATGAATTAGCCGATTGATCCTTCCATTTCGAACTTAATCAAACGGTTCATCTCAACTGCATATTCCATTGGTAATTCTTTTGTGAATGGTTCAATGAAGCCCATTACGATCATTTCTGTTGCTTCTTGCTGTGAAATGCCTCGGCTCATTAAGTAGAACAATTGCTCTTCAGACACTTTTGAAACTTTCGCTTCATGTTCTAAAGATACATTATCGTTCAAGATTTCGTTATATGGAATTGTATCTGAAGTCGATAAGTTATCCATAATTAACGTATCACATTCAATGTTTGAACGTGCTCCAGAAGCTTTAGGACCAAAACGGACGATCCCACGATATGTCACTTTACCACCTTGTTTCGAAATTGATTTCGAAATAATCGTAGAAGAAGTGTTTGGAGCCAAGTGAATCATTTTAGCGCCAGCATCTTGATGTTGTCCTTTACCAGCAATTGCAATTGACAACGTCATCCCACGTGAACCTTCACCTTTTAAGATGACTGCTGGGTATTTCATTGTTAATTTAGAACCGATGTTACCATCAATCCATTCCATTGTTGCGTTTTCGTCACAAACTGCACGTTTGGTAACTAAGTTATAAACGTTGTTTGCCCAGTTTTGAATTGTTGTATATCGGCAATATGCATCTTTTTTAATGATGATTTCAACAACTGCACTGTGCAGTGAGTTCGTTGTATAAACTGGTGCTGTACATCCTTCAACATAGTGAACGCTTGCGCCTTCATCAACGATAATTAATGTACGTTCGAATTGACCCATGTTTTCTGAGTTAATACGGAAGTATGCTTGCAGAGGCGTTTCCACTTTAATACCTGGTGGTACGTAGATGAATGATCCGCCTGACCATACAGCTGAATTCAATGCAGAGAATTTGTTATCAGAGTTAGGAATAACTGTAGCCCAGTGTTTTTTGAAAAGTTCTTCATTTTCACGAAGAGCTGAACCAGTATCTTTAAAGATAATCCCCATGTCTGTTAGTTCTTGTTTCATGCTGTGGTAAACCACTTCTGATTCGTATTGTGCAGACACGCCAGATAAATACTTTTGCTCAGCTTCCGGAATACCAAGTTTATCAAACGTACGCTTGATTTCCTCAGGTACTTCATCCCAAGAAGTTTCTGTTGCTTCAGATGGTTTTACGTAATACGTAATTTCATCAAAGTTTAGGGAAGCCATATCGCCGCCCCATTGTGGCATTGGTTTCGAATAAAAAATCTCCAAAGATTTTAGACGGTAATCTAACATCCATTGAGGTTCTTCTTTCATATTTGAAATGGTTTCTACGATTTCACGTGTTAATCCACGTTTTGAACGGAAAATAGATACGTCTTTATCATGGAAACCATATTTGTAATCGCCCATTTCAGGCATTTTTTTAGCCATTATCTTTCCTCCGTTCTATTGCGAATGTGATTCTTTTTCTACACCTTTTTCCATGGCTTTCCAAGCTAGTGTTGCACACTTGATACGCGCAGGGAATTTCGATACACCAGATAAAGCTTCGATATCACCAAGGTCAATAGAGTCATCATGTTCTTTTCCAAGCATCATTTCCGAAAAAATCGTTGAAAGTTTTAATGCGTGATCGACTGGTTTTCCTTTTACAGCAACCGTCATCATCGATGCAGAAGCCATTGAAATGGAGCAACCATCACCATCAAATTTAGCATTTTCTACGATTCCATCCTTAACTTGTAAAGTCAAATGAATACGATCGCCACAAGTTGGGTTATTCATTTCAATCGTAACGCTATCTTCAAGCAAACCTTTGTTACGAGGTTTTTTGTAATGGTCCATAATCACTGTTCTATAAAGTTGATCTAAATTATTAAAAGACATCGTTAAAATACTCCTTTGCAGTGCTAAGCCCATCTACTAATCGGTCAATATCTTCTTCCGAATTGTATACATAGAAGCTAGCACGAGCAGTTGCAGTTACTTGCAACCATTTCATTAATGGTTGCGCACAATGATGTCCAGCACGTACAGCAATCCCGTTCATATCTAAAACAGTTGCCACATCGTGAGGATGCACATCATCTAAATTAAATGTAACAATTCCCGCTCTTTTACTTGGATCTTTTGGTCCGTAAATGGTTAATCCATTAATTGTAGACATGCGGTCCATCGCATAAGCTGCGAGTTGATGTTCATGCTTCTCAATCTCGTCAAGACCAATTTCTTCTAAGAAATCGATTGCTGCTGCTAAGCCTACAGCACCTGCAATGATCGGTGTCCCACCTTCAAATTTCCAAGGAAGTTCTTTCCAGGTTGACTCGTACAATCCAACAAAGTCAATCATCTCGCCGCCAAATTCAATAGGTTCCATTTGCTCAAGCAATTCTTTTTTACCATATAATACGCCGATTCCAGTGGGACCACACATTTTATGACCAGAGAATGCGAAGAAATCACAATCTAAATCTTGTACATCGATTCGTAAATGAGGGGCAGCTTGTGCACCATCTACGACCATAACTGCACCATTTTCATGGGCAATTTGCGTGATTTCTTTTATTGGATTCATCGTCCCAAGAACGTTTGACACATACATGATTGAAACGATTTTTGTACGTTCAGTAATGGTTGCGCGGACTTTTTCTAAAGACAATGTTCCGTCCTCTTCTAAATCAACGTATTTCAATACTGCACCTTTTTCTTTAGCCAATTGTTGCCAAGGAATAATATTTGAATGATGTTCCATGTAAGTGATGACGATTTCATCGCCTTCTTGAACATTCGCTGCACCGTAACTTTGTGCCACTGTATTAATAGCCGTCGTTGTACCACGCATGAAAATAATTTCTTGCGTGGACTTTGCAGAAATAAAGTTACGTACCTTTTCACGGGCACCTTCGTAACTTTCCGTCGCACGATTACCTAGAGTATGAACACCACGATGAACATTTGAATTATCAAACTCATAATATTTCTTAAGGGCTTCAATGACTTGAACGGGTTTTTGAGATGTCGCTGCGCTATCAAGATAGACAAGCGGATAGCCGTTCACTTCTTGGTTTAAAATAGGGAAATAGCTTCGAATGTCTTTACTGATCATTAGCGCACTTTCCTTTCAATAACCTCCGACAGTTGCTTCTTAACGCCTTCTATTGGCAATACATTTACAACTGGCGCAAGGAAACCATGAATTACTAATCGCTCAGCATTTTGTTTAGAAATACCGCGACTCATTAAGTAATAAAGTTGAAGAGGGTCAACGCGACCTACTGAAGCTGCGTGTCCCGCTGTTACATCATCTTCGTCAATTAAAAGAATGGGGTTTGCGTCTCCACGAGCTTTTTCATTTAACATTAATACGCGTGATTCTTGTACCGCATTTGATTTAGTAGCACCATGTTCGATTTTTCCAATTCCGTTGAAAATAGAAGAGGCTTCATCTTTCATAACACCATGCTTCAAAATATGTCCTTCTGAGTGTTTACCCCAGTGAATTATTTTCGTAGTAAAGTTTTGTTTTTGTTTCCCTCGTCCTACAGTCACCATTTTTGTATCTCCATAAGAACCATCACCCACTAAGTGTGTCACGTTCTCAGAAATGGTATACCCATCATTCATTAAACCAAGAGCCCAATCAATGCGAGCATTACGATTTACGATTCCCCGTCTGTTAACGTAAGTAGTAATTCCTGTTGCTAATACGTCAACAGCACCATAAGTGATGTGTGCATTATCTTCAGCAAACACTTCAGAAATAATATTTACAATTCCTGATCCTTCAGGAACAGTTGAAAGGTAATTTTCTACATATGTTACTGAGCTATTCGTATCAGCCACAACAATTGTGTGGTTAAACAAAGAAGCTTGAGCATCATCATGTAAGAAAACAACTTGGATAGGCTCCACTAATTCAACATTTCTTGGCACGTATACAAATACGCCACCATTTACTAAAGCCGCATTTAAACTTGCAAGTTTATGCTCGTCAGTTTTAACACCATTCGTCATGAAATACTTTTTAACAAGTTCCCCATGTTCACGAATAGCTGTAGAAATATCAGTGAAAATAACACCTTTTGCCGTTAATTCTTCTGAAACTTGTAAGTAAGCAGGTGTATTGTTGCGTTGAATATAAACACTTTTTTGTTCATCAGTTACGATGGCTTTCACTTCTTCCGGTAACTCAGCAAGAGAAGCAAATGTTTTGCTTTCTACTGTATGCTCTGGAAAGTTCGTGAAATTCCAATTATCAATTTTTGTTTTATCTGGAGTTGGCATTGGCAAGTGTTCTGCCGCTTGCAAGGCTTGTACACGATATTCAGCAAACCAAGAAGGTTCTTGTTTCGCAGTTGAATAGGAGCGTACATCTTGTTCGGTTAATGCCAGTTTCGTTTCAACCGTCATGTGTATGTCTCCCTTCCTTACGCTTCTTGACCTACAGTTTCGTCTTCAATTCCTAGTTCTACTTTAATCCAGTCGTACCCTTCAGCTTCTAATTTATGTGCTAATTCAGGGCCACCAGTTTTCACGACGCGACCTTGCATCATTACATGAACTTTGTCAGGTGTTATATAGTTAAGTAAGCGTTGATAATGAGTAATGATTAAACAACCAAAACCTTCTCCACGCATTTGGTTAATTCCATTTGAAACTACTTTAAGTGCATCAATATCCAGACCAGAATCGATCTCGTCAAGAATAGCGAATTTTGGTTGAATCATCATTAATTGAAGAATTTCGTTACGTTTCTTTTCGCCACCTGAGAATCCTTCATTTAAATAACGTTGTGCCATATCTTGATCCATCTCAAGATACTCCATTTTCGAATCAATTTCACGAATAAATTTCATAATTGAAATTTCATCGCCTTCTTTTCGACGAGAGTTCATTGCTGAACGGATGAAGTCAGCATTAGTAACACCTGTGACTTCACTTGGATATTGCATAGCTAAGAAAATACCCGCTTGAGCGCGCTCATCTACTTCCATCTCCAGAACATCTTCCCCGTCTAATGTTACAGAACCAGAAGTTACTTCATATTTCGGGTGACCCATAATAGCAGATGCTAAAGTCGATTTACCGGTACCATTTGGTCCCATAATCGCATGAATTTCGTTTGTATTAAGTGTAAGGTTTAACCCTTTAAGAATCTCCTTACCATCAATGGCAACGTGAAGATCTTGAATAACTAAAGTCGACATTTTACTACCTCCATATTGTATAAATAAATGGTAAATACCATTCTTAATTTATTATCATTCTAATCTTAACGTAATTATCGAGCCCATGCAAATCTTTTAGACGAGCCTTTTAATATATTAAAATCGTTTAATATAATTGAATTCCCTATTATTAGCACGATTCTCCTATACATCTTGCAATGACATCTCATTTTCAATAAAGTGTTTCTAATTGAGAAATGATTTCAACTAAAAGTTGAAAAAAGCCAATGAGACTTGACTCATTGGCTTTGCTAATATCAATTTAAACTTCGCGATGTGCTTGACGCTCTAATCGAGCTGCCATTTGTTGGCCAAGTTCATGGTCGCGCTCACGTTCCATTTCGACTTTTAATCGAAGTTTTGAATTATGTTGATAATCAGACAACCCAACTCCATGTGCGCCTCTAAAAGCTTGGTCCATACGTTCTGTGTAGGTAAAATCTAGTGATTGGATGGGGAATCATTCCTTTCAAATTTTCAACTCAACAATTCGAGTTGTTATCCTTCACATTTATATAGATACCCATTATGGAATGATTCAAACAAAAAAAGATAAATTAATTTTTGAAAAGGAAAATATTCGATTTATTGATTTTAAATGTAATGGGAGGCATTATTCTTTAATAAAATAGGTTACAAGCAGATTATTTTATGTGGGTGAAATTTCCATGTTAGTTTAGGGGGTATTCAATGGTCTATATTATTTTTGGGTTAGCTGCCATCATTACAGTTTTAGCTGCTATCGAACTGTCCAATAATGCAGATATCTTAAGTGGCAAAACACCCCTTGGTGGGTTACTCGTAGGAACTCTTTTGTTAGGTGGTGCTACTTCACTACCTGAGGTTACGACAAGTCTCACATCAGTTCTAATTTCAAATCCAGATATTGCAGTAGGAAATATGTTGGGATCGAATATGTTTAATATATTCATTATTGCTTGCTTTGATATTTTCTACAGAAACATGAGATTGTATCAACGAGCTTCTAACGGACACTTATATACCGCTGGACTGGGACTACTGCTGTCAATCATTACACTGGCTGCGTTGATACGTAAATTAGATTTCATGATACTTGGAGTCGGAGTAGATACATTATTAATTGCATGTGTATACGGGATAGGAATGTTTGTGATAAGTGGATTATCCAAAGACTCCATTGATAACCAATTGAGTGGAAATGATTTTCAAAGAGACGTCATCCATGAAAATTTGCACTCGACATCAATTAGAAGGGCTGTTTTAAATTTTTCCATTGCTGCATTAGCCATTTTGGGAGCCGGAACATTGCTATCAATAACTGGGGATACTCTTGCTGAGATCACAGGTCTTGGCTCAACATTTGTAGGTAGTTTCCTAATGGCAGCTACTACGTCATTACCAGAAGCAGTTGCGGTACTAATAGCGTTAAGGTTACGCAATATTAACTTGGCAATCGGTTCGATTCTTGGTAGTAATATTTTTAACATGCTAATTCTAGTAGGTTCTGATATCGTCTATCAAAATGGATCCATCCTGGCAAATGTCTCACCTTTACACGAAATAACAGCTTTTACAGTAAGCATGTTATCAGTATTGATTATCATATCGTTATTGCGTAAAAAGAATACCACCAGTTTATCCTATCTGATACCTTCACTACTTATCATTGTTGGTTACTTCGTAGTCACCTATTTAATTTTTAATAGCTAAATAATTACATACATATGTGGTATTAAGCAGCTTGTAAGTGTGTGTGTCTCTTAAACAAAAAAATCCGTCCGAATGAACGGACGAATTTTTCTAATTTTTCTTATAGAGATACTTCGTTTAAAATGCTTGAACCTGCTAAGCCTACTTCTTCTAACACTTTATTTAATTCAGTGTCAGCCTCTTCAAATTTTGCATTTGCTTCATCTAATACAACTTCACCTTCAGCAGCTAGGGCTTCTGATTTCATTGTATAAGCTTCTTGCATTTTAGTTAACGCTGAGTCGATTGCTTCTTGTTGATCTTTTAATTCAGCAGGAACTTCTAATTCTTCTACTTTTACAGCAGCATTATCTGCAGCTGTTTTTGCAGCATCTTGCATCGTTTTAAGTTCAGCACCTTCAGGAAGTGCTTCTTCAGCTTTTGCGTTTTCATAAGCATTTAAATCCGCATCAACTTCATTTATTGATTTAGAAATAGATAAGTAAAACTTCATCATATCTCCAGCAGGATTCACTTTTTCTTCTGAAGTTTTAGTTTCTTCATTAGTCGTTTCTTTTGTTTCTTCTTTGTCTCCAGAACAAGCTGCAAGAGTTAAAGAAAGAGAAGCAAGAATTAATAGTAATTTTTTCATAATTTAATCTCCTTTAAATGTGGGAATATTTGCTTTGTTATATTACCATAGGAAAAATGAATTGTAAATAAATTACCAAATAGTCGGAACTGCTTGAATATTAACTCTTTACAACGTCGGGTTTACCTTCTTTATCACGTGAAAATCGATTCACAATTAATGCCAATGCACCGTCACCCGTTACATTTGTTGCAGTACCAAAGCTATCTTGTGCTAAGTAAAGTGCAATCATTAATGCAACCATCGTTTCATTAAATCCGAGCATTGAACTAAGTAAGCCAATTGCAGCCATAACCGCTCCTCCAGGAACGCCTGGTGCTGCAATCATTGTAATTCCAAGCATGAAGATAAATGGCATGATAGCATTAAATTCAATAGCTTGACCATTTAATAACATGACTCCAATTGCACAGGTTACAAGTGTAATTGTACTACCTGACAAATGAATTGTTGCAAACAGCGGAATTGTAAAGTCTGTTACTTTAGAAGAAGCGCCAGTTTTACGAGATTGAGCTAATGTCACAGGAATAGTAGCAGCTGAAGATTGTGTTCCAAGGGCCGTAAAATAAGCCGGTGACATAATTTTCATAAGCTTTAATGGGTTTTTATTATTTAGAGCACCTGCAACTGAATACTGCATAACGAGCATGACGAAATGTAAAATGATAATTAACACGAATACGATGGCAAAAACAGATAATATTTTAGCCACTTGACCTCCGAAAGTCATGTTCATAAAGATTCCGAAGATATGTACAGGCAGTAAAGGAATAATAACGTTTGCAATTACTTTTTCAATAATGACATTAAATTCATCGAATCCTTTTTTTAGTATGTCACTTTTAGTTGCTGCCATACCAATACCAAATATGAAGGCAAGAAGTAATGCCGTCATGATGCCAACAGCTGGTGGCATATCTACTTTAAAAAACGATGTTGCAAGAAATTCTTCTGGATTTTCAAACGATTCTCCTGAAGAAGAAGAAATGAACCTAGGCAACACATTTTTTGCAACGATCAATGCCATAAATCCAGCGATTATCGTTGAAGTATAAGCAAAGAATGTTGCAAGTCCTAATAACTTTCCAGAACCTGTACCAAGTTGAGCAATTCCTGGAGCAATAAAAGCAATAATAATTAATGGAACAACGAAACCTAAGAAGTTACCGAATAATCCATTGAATGTAGCCATTACTCGAACAACCGCTTCGGGTGCAAACGATCCAACTAAAACACCTAGTGCAATTGCAAGTGCGATTCGTGCTAATAAACCAATTTTAATTTTCTTCATGTTGTCCTCCTTGAATGTACAAGTGTTCTCTCCGAAAAGATGAGATTACTTTAACACACCCACTTACTAAAGTGAAGATGTCCATTAAAAGGCGGAATACTCGGTTTTTTCTGCATAATAAAAAGACGTCGGAATCCGACGTCTTTTTATTTTTATCCTATTATTTAACCGGAACGACCGAGCCGCCCCATTCTTCTAAAATGAAATCTTGAATTTCTTCAGATTTCAATATTTCCACCAATGCTTTAATTTCTTTATTGCCTTCATTGCCTGCTTGAACAGCAATAATGTTTACATATGGAGAATCCGATTTTTCAATTGCGATTGAATCTTCTAACGGGTTCAACCCTGCATCGATTGCATAGTTTGAGTTAATTAAAACCGCATCGCCTTCTTCGTTTTCATACAATTGAACAAGAAGTGCCGCTTCATACTCTGCATCGAATTCCAAGTTTTTTGGATTTTCCACGATATCTTTGACTTCTGCAGTTGTTTTATCCACACCGTCAGCTAATTTTATTAATCCTTCTGCTTCTAACATTGAAAGAACTCGACCATGATCAGCAACAGAATTACTAATTAAGATGGTTGCACCTTCTGGAAGTTCTTCTAACGATTTATATTTTTTAGAGTAAACACCGATAGGTTCAATATGAATTTCGCCTGCATTGACAAAATCATAGCCATTATCTGCGATTTGTGATTCTAAATAAGGAATATGTTGAAAGTAGTTCGCATCCAAATCACCAGATTCTAAATCTTTATTCGGTAAAATATAGTCTTGATAAGTTTCGATTTCAAGGTTAATCCCTTGTTCTTCAAGCAATGGTTTCACTTTTTCTAGGATTTCAGCGTGTGGAGTGTTTGAAGCTCCCACTACTAATTCCTTGCTGTCTCCAGAAGATTCGCTATCTCCACCACATGCTGCTAGTGTGATTGCACTTACTGATAATAATATTCCTGCTACAAATTTCTTCATGATTGTCTCTCCCTTTTCCTGATATATGTGATCGAGTAGGACTCGAAGGCACCAATTATCGTTTATCTGCTTTTGATGTGAATGTATCGCCGATCCATTGGATCATAAAGACAATAATTAAGATCAGAATTGTCGATACGATCGTGACATCTTCACGACTACGTTGGAATCCATCTAAGAATGCCAAGTTTCCTAATCCGCCTGCTCCAATAATACCTGCCATTGCTGTATAGCCAACAAGGGCAACGGCTGTAACTGTAAGTCCTGAAAGTAATGCTGGAAGTGACTCAGGTAATAAAACTTTCCAAATAATTGTGGACGTCTTAGCACCCATTGAGCGAGCTGCTTCGATTACCCCTTTATCAATTTCACGTAAAGCAATTAACACCATACGTGCATAAAAAGGTGCAGCACCAATGATAAGTGCTGGTAATGCTGCATTTGCACCACGAATGGTATCAAGTAAAAACTTAGTAAACGGGATTAACAAAATGATTAAGATGATAAACGGGATGGATCTGAAGATGTTAACAAATGCACCAGTTAACCAATACACTATTTTATTTGCCCATAATTGATGTGGGCTAGTCAGGAATAGCAAAATACCTAGTGCAAGTCCAATGACAAATGTGAAACCAGTGGCCATTGCAGACATATATAGTGTTTCCAGTGAAGCTTCCCACATTTTTTCCCAATCAACATTAGGTAGAAGGTTTTCAATCATGTGAGATCACCTCCGTATGAACATCTTGTCCGTGTAAATAATCTATTGCTTCATCAATCGCTAAGGTAGCTCCATCAATTTGCAGATACAATGTTCCGTATGCGCCATTTTGAGTTTGGGTAATATTTCCTTGCACGATATTCACTTCAACTTGGTATTTTTTAATTAACCTCGAAAGGATAGGTTGTTCTGTTCGATCCCCAACAAACACGAGTTTCACGAGCTTGCCTGAAGGATATTGCTCAATAAGATGAGCGATTGTTTGACTAGCTTCTTCTGGACCATTAACTTGTTCTACAAAGCGTTTTGTAATGTCCTGTTGAGGTGTTTGGAAGATTTCGAGTACTGAACCCATCTCAACTACTTTCCCCGCTTCCATAACAGCAACGCGATGACAGATTTTACGAATAACATGCATTTCATGTGTTATGAGTGCAATCGTTAACCCTAAGCGTTTGTTAATATCCACGAGCAACTCTAGTATTTGATCCGTTGTTTCTGGGTCGAGCGCTGATGTAGCTTCGTCACAAAGTAATACTTCGGGGTTATTTGCAAGCGCACGCGCAATTCCAACACGTTGTTTTTGCCCACCTGATAATTGAGAGGGATACGCTTTCTCTTTCCCAGTTAATCCAACTAGTTCGATTAACTCTTTTACTCGTTCCTTGCGTTTCGTTTTGCTTATTCCTGCAATTTCAAGCGGGAATGAAATATTGTCTTCAACTGTTCGAGACCACAGTAAGTTAAAGTGTTGAAAAATCATGCTAACTTTTTGTCTAGCACTTCGAAGCGCTTGGCCCGAGCTTGATGATATTTCTTGACCGTTAACTGTGACACTTCCGGAAGTTGGTTTTTCTAGTCCGTTTAACAATCGGATTAATGTGCTTTTACCAGCACCACTATAGCCAATAATGCCGAAAATCTCGCCTTGTTCAACTGTCAATGTAACGTCATCTACTGCAATAAGTTGACCATTACTTGTTTTGAATGTTTTTGATAAGTTTTGTAATTGAATCATTCCTCTAGTTCACCTCTGAATTTAAAAAGTCCCTTCCGCAGAAAAGCAGAAGGGACTAATTGCATAGTAATATACGTTAGACCGTTCTCTCATCTTTCAAAGCAAAGTACTTTGAGTGATTTGGCACCATTTCACAAATTGTGTCGGTTGCCGGGCTTCATAGGGCACTTCCCTCAGCCTCTCTTTATAAGAGTTTACGATATTAAGTTTTTGGTTACGAGTGATAATGTAACACGTTCAAAAGTGAACGTCAAATATTTTTTCTCAAACGATCGTATAGATAAGGAACAGATTGGAACGCGTATATTTTTTCGCGGACTTGACCATTCTCAGCAATTAATAAACAAGGTACACTTTCAATTTGCTGGTCTACTGCTATATTTTCTACATAATTCAAATTAGCTTGGCCAATTTTCACACTTGGTAATAGTTCTTCTACCACTTCCATCATTTTAGATGCTACTTGGCAAGTTCCACACATAGGCGCGTATAAATAATAGGCTGCAATATTGGCGCTTTGAGAATTAGATTCCCACTCAGCAGTTGTCCATTCTTTCATCGTCTTCATCCTTTTATGCTATAAATTCCGATTTCACATCAATATTCGCTCCGAGTAAAATGGTCGCTAAGACTTTCATAGGGGTTGTCGCGACTTCACGGTATGTTACATCCGTATATAAATGAAGCGCTTCAGGAAATTCACGTTTAATGAGCGCACGTAATTTCTCCCCTGATTCATCAGCATCTACAAATATATACATTTCCCCTTGCTCGTAAGGAACCAGTAACTCTTCTAAACGCGAGACACTGACTGTTCCGTTCGTGCAAATAATTTCAATAGGCTCTGCGAGAAGTTGTAGTATTCGTTGTTTATCTGAACGACCTTCAACAACTATGACTTTATCTGAAAGCATGGAATCCCTCCAAACTAGACTCATTTATGCGCTAGATATGCAAAAAACGCCGAACAAATGTCGGCGTTTCACAAACAATTTTACTCTTGAGTCATTTTTTCGTATTGCTCAGCCGTCATCAATGAGTCAATTTCAGTAACATCCGTTGGTTCGATAACGACCATCCATGCATTTTCGTATGGAGATTCATTAACAAATTCAGGGCTGTCTTCTAAGCCACTGTTTACTTCAACCACTTTACCACTGATCGGTGCATAAAGTTCAGAAACAGTTTTAACAGATTCAACACTGCCAAAAGGCTCGTTTGTTTTAATATCGTCTCCTACTTGAGGAAGTTCAACGAATACAATATCACCAAGCTCAGATTGAGCGAAGTGAGTAATACCAATGCGTGCTTTGCCATCTTCAACTTTAACCCATTCGTGTTCTTCAGAGTAGCGTAAATCTTTTGGTGTGCTCATTAATACCCCTCCAAATATGTAATATAATCATCTTCAGTTTGACATAATCTTTCCCTAAAAACAAGAACAGTTAATTAGCGTTTCCAATTC
Organism: Paenisporosarcina macmurdoensis; assembly: GCF_042658845.1. Taxonomy (NCBI): domain Bacteria; kingdom Bacillati; phylum Bacillota; class Bacilli; order Caryophanales; family Caryophanaceae; genus Paenisporosarcina; species Paenisporosarcina macmurdoensis. The sequence goes on along the minus strand of NZ_JBHSRI010000009.1, from coordinate 184,805 downwards.
TCAATAAAATCCGATTCTTTAAAGCCGACCGTTACTTTCAAGCCATCTGTAACAAGGGGTCTTTTAATTAACATTCCGTCTGAAGACAGCAATTTAAATTGCTCATCGTCTGACATGGTTGGTAGTTTATCTTTCAAGCCAAGCTCACGGTATTTCATGCCACTCGTATTGTAAAATTTCTTAAGGGGCAGACCACTTGTCTCTACAATTTTTTTCAATTCTTCGATTGTAGGCGGTGTTTCTACGATATGTACATCATGATACGATAACCCTTCAGCATCTAACCATGCTTTTGCTTTTCTACATGTACCACATTTAGGATATCCATAATACGTTATTGCCATTCTTCTTCATCCTCCTCAGTTAAATCTATTTTATCAAAAAAAAATCCAAACGCCTCTTGAGAAGCGTTCGGATTTCCTAATTAAACGATATATTTTTCAGCATCGATTATTTTTACAGACGCTTCACGTTTTTTAGCAATCACGTTGTAAGGCGTTGAACGTGTTAATTTACGAAGTGCAGAAAGCATCATACGTAAGTTGTCACCTTCAACCGCAGCAATCAATGTTTCTTTCGCATCTTTTTCTATACTTGCAAATGCTTCTTGACAGAAGATTTGTGTATATAAAAGTTTTTGGTTTGCTTTTTCAACACCAACACGTTGGATTGCTTTTTCTGTACGAAGAACAGCTGACTCCATTGCGAATAAGTTATTAACGATGTCCGCAATATTGACTAACACTTCTTGTTCAGATTCAAGTTTTGTACCATAACGTTGTGCAGCTAAACCTGCGGCTAATAAGCCAATTTTCTTAGCATTTTGAACAAGCATTTTTTCTTGTGCTAAAGGAGCATCTTCAATCTCTTCTGGCATCATCATTAACAACTCTTCTTGAAGAGCTTGAGCCTTTTGTAAGATTGGAAGTTCACCTTTCATCGCTTTACGTAAGAAAGTTCCTGGTACTAGTAGACGGTTGATTTCATTTGTTCCTTCGAAAATACGGTTGATACGAGAGTCTCTGTAAATACGTTCTACTTCATACTCTTGCATGAAGCCGTAACCTCCGTGTAACTGAACTGCTTCATCTGCAATATAATCTAAGACTTCAGTACCAAAAACTTTGTTAATTGAACATTCAATTGCATACTCTGCAATCGATGCAGCGATGGCTTTCCCGTCTTTTTGCTCGTCAGCACTCAATTGGCTCATACGATCTTCAAAGTAACCAACTGTACGATATATTAAACTCTCTGAAGCATAGAGTCTTGAAGCCATTGTAGCTAATTTTTCTTTTGTTAAATTGAAAGAAGAGATAGGCGTTTTAAATTGTTGACGTTGATTTGTATATGCAACAGCTAATTCAAATGCACGCTTTGAAGCACCGACTGTACCTACACCTAATTTGTAACGACCAATGTTTAAGATGTTAAATGCGATTACATGACCACGACCAACTTCACCAAGTAAATTCTCAACAGGAACTTGAGCGTCTTGAAGGATTAATGTACGAGTTGAAGAAGATTTAATACCCATCTTTTTCTCTTCAGCACCTACAGAAACACCTGAATATTCACGTTCAACGATGAACGCAGAGAATTTGTCTCCGTCAATTTTTGCATACACGACAAAAACATCTGCGAATCCTGCATTTGTAATCCATTGTTTTTCACCATTTAATACATAATGAGTGCCTTCTGCATTTAATTTAGCATTCGTCTTAGCACCTAATGCATCTGAACCTGAACCCGGCTCTGTTAATGCGTATGCTGCTATTAACTCACCCGTTGCTAACTTCGGTAAATATTTTTGCTTTTGATCTTCATTTCCAAAAAGAACGATTGGCAATGAACCAATCCCTACATGTGCACCATGAGTAATTGAGAAGCCACCTGCGCGAGACATTTTTTCAGCGATTAGAGCTGAAGAAACTTTATCTAATGCCAGACCGCCGTATTCTTCTGGAACATCTGCACCTAGCAAACCAATATCACCTGCAGATTTTAAGAGTTTTACAGAATGTTCAAATTCATGATTTTCCAGTTTTTCTATAACTGGTACTACTTCTTGTGTTACGAAGTCTTCCGTTGTTTTGGCAATCATTTTATGTTCATCTGTAAAATCTTCCGGTGTAAATACACGGTCTAACGCTACGTCTTCAACTAAAAAACTTCCGCCTTTAATCATGTTAGCGATTGTGTTTGTCATGTTTATTTTCCTCCTATTTTTAAAATCTATTTGTAGAACTTTTTGTTTTACTTTTTGATTGTCTCTAAGTAGTCTATACTTTTGATTTCCGCTACAACGCCTCACCATGTTTCGAAGCTAGCGAAGCGATGCAGAAACAGGCGGACGCTTTCCGCGGGCAGTCCGTGAGCCTCCTCGCTCGCTAAGCTCACTGCGGGGTCTCACCTGGACATGCTTATCCCGCTGGAGTCGCCGCCTTTCACTACAATCACTAAAACGAACAGTAATAGATACTTGATATGTAGTGATATGGAGCAAAATAGCGAAGACTCCTAAGGGATAAGCGAGACAGTCGAGACCCCGCAGAAGCGCAAAGGAACGAAGGCTAAGAACACCACATCGTGTGGCAACGCCTTCGTGACCAACATCCTGTTGGACTGAGGAGTCTTGGCGCTCGCCCTAGGAAAGCGTAGCTGTTTTGCGGAATATCAAAATCAATATTTAACATAGCTTTTTACTATAGTATTTCAAATACACCTGCTGCTCCCATTCCCCCACCGATACACATCGTGACGACACCGAACTGCTTACCTTGACGTTTTAATTCATGAATCATTTTTAATGTTAAAATCGAACCAGTTGCACCAAGTGGATGTCCAAGTGCGATTGCACCACCATTAACATTCACTTTGTTGATATCAATGCCTAAATGGCGTACTACTTGAATCGATTGAGAAGCAAATGCTTCATTTAATTCCCATAAGTCAATGTCTTCAATGGATAGACCCGCAATTTTCAATGCTTTTGGAATAGCTACAATAGGCCCTATTCCCATGATTTCTGGAGGCACTCCACCTACAGCAAATGACAAGAATTTCGCCATTGGTTTTAAACCTTGAGCAGTCGCAACTTCACGATCCATTACAAGTAAAGCTCCAGCGCCATCTGATGTTTGAGAAGAATTTCCTGCAGTAACTGTTCCTTGTGCATTAAAAGCTGGGCGAAGTTTTGCAAGTGTCTCCATATTTGTGCCAACACGTACACCTTCATCCATTTCAAACATAAATTTCTTTTCTTGCAATTTATTATTTTCATCTAAATAACGCTTTAGTACTTCCACTGGTACAATCTCATCTTTGTATTTTCCAGATGCAATTGCTGCCGCTGCTAATTCATGTGATCGCACTGCAAATGCATCTTGATCTTCACGGCTAATACCATACTTTACTGCAACTTGTTCCGCTGTATGCCCCATACCCATATAGTACTGAGGAGCCGTTTCAGCTAATGTTGCGTTTGGTCGAATGGTATTTCCCATCATTGGTACCATACTCATAGACTCAACTCCACCTGCAATAATGGCTTGTGAGTGACCGAGCATAATGCGTTCTGCTGCATATGCAATCGATTGTAAACCTGATGAACAGAATCGGTTAACCGTAATCGCCGGTGTCGTATCAGGTAAACCTGCAAGTGCACCAATATTTCGAGCTACGTTCATTCCTTGTTCTGCTTCAGGCATTGCACAACCTAAAATTAAATCGTCTATTGGACCATCATATCCACCAGCCCGTTTTAGCGTTTCTTTTACAACTAGTGCACCAAAATCATCTGGTCTCACTGTTGCAAGGGAGCCTTTTTTCGCTTTCCCTACAGGTGTTCTGGCACCTGCTACTATTACTGCCTCGCGCATAAGTTCTCCTCCTCTATACCGCTTGTAATATTAGTTACGAAGCGGCTTTCCTTTAACCAACATGTTTTGCATTCTGGCTTGTGATTTTGGTTCTGCTACTAAACTTAAGAATGCTTCACGCTCTAAATCGAGCAAATATTGTTCGTCTACTAACGTGCCATAAGGGACTTTTCCTCCCGCCAATACATACGCTAATTTCTTCGCGATTTTCAAATCATGCTCGCTGATGAAACCAGATAAAAACATACCTTCTGCTCCAAGTAATAGGGTTGCATAACCAGATTCACCTGTTACAGGCACTTTTTCACGAAGTGGTGCTTTGTAGTTATTTTCATATAAAGATAGCGCAACTTGTTTCGCATCATAGATTAAGTGATCAGCATTCACACTAATACCATCAACAAAGTTTAAGAAGTTATTTTCACGTGCTTCTTCTCCAGAAGTCGATACTTTCGCCATAGCAATGGTTTCAAAGACTTTATTTGCAATAAATTGGTAATCTATTTGGACGCCATTTGGCAATCCTTTTAAATGTTTCATATATAATTCTTTATTCCCACCACCACCTGGAATAAGGCCAACTCCTGCTTCTACTAATCCCATATACGTTTCATGAGACGCCTGAATATGTGCAGCAGGTAAGCAAACTTCCGCTCCGCCACCTAGTGTCATTCCGAAAGGTGCTGCCACAACTGGTTTTGAACTGTATTTGATTTTCAACATCGCATTTTGGAATGAACGAACAACGAAGTCAAGTTCGAAAATATTATCATCTTGCGCTTCCATTAAAATCATGCCAAGGTTTGCTCCAACACTGAAGTTCTTTCCTTGATTTCCAATAACAAGGCCTTTAAAGTTTTTCTCAACTTCATCAACCGCGAAGTTAATCATTTGAATAATATCAGGACCTATTGAATTTGCCTGTGAGTGGAATTCAAGTAACGCAATGCCATCCCCTAAGTCTATTAAACTAGCACCCGAATTTTTCTTGATGACTCCGTGTTTTTTCTTAAATTGTTTTAAGTTGATGACTTTTTCATTTGTAGGAACTGGTGAGTAATCTTGACCATTAAAGAAATAGGTTTCAGCATTGTCCTCTTTATAGAAAGAATCAAAACCTTGGTCTAGTAAACTTTGTGCGAAAGCTGGAACTTCTATGCCTTCAGCTGTCATTTTTTCGACTGATTCTTTTACGCCAATGGCATCCCATATTTCAAATGGCCCTTGTTCCCAGCCAAAGCCCCACTTCATGGCATTGTCTATTGCGACAATGTCGTCAGCAATTTCACCATGTAATTTTGCTGAGTACGTAAGCGTTGGTGCTAAAATGCTCCAAAGTAACTCACCTGTGCGATCTTTTGCATATGTTAACGTTTTCACTTTTGCTGCAAGTCCTTTTTGTTGCTTTGCCATTTCCAGTGAAGGTGTTTTTAATTTTTTCACAGCCTCATATTCCATCGTTTCAGGATTTAATTCAAGTATTTCTTTCCCTTTTTTAACGAAGAATCCTTGCCCGGATTTAGCTCCTAACCAACCATTTTCCAGCATTTTCGTAATCATCGCTGGTAATTCAAACACTTTTTGTTCGTCACCTGTTGTTTGATCAAATACATTTTTTGCTACGTGTCCAAATGTATCAAGTCCCACAACATCCAGTGTTCGGAAGGTAGCAGATTTTGGACGACCAATTGCAGGCCCTGTGACAGAATCAACTTCACCCACTGAATAGCCTCTTGCTAACATTTCCCGAAGTGTGACAAGAAGGCCATACGTTCCTATACGGTTTGCAATAAAGTTTGGCGTATCTTTCGCTATCACAACACCTTTTCCAAGGCGATCTTCTCCGAATTCTTTCATGAATTCAATTACCTCTGTCGATGTTGAAGTTGCTGGAATCACTTCAAGCAACTTCAAATAACGTGGAGGATTGAAGAAATGCGTGCCGAGGAAATGCGTTTGGAAGTCTTTCGAGCGTCCTTCAGCCATTGAGTTAATGCTAATCCCTGATGTGTTAGAACTAACGATAGTTCCCGGTTTGCGAACAGCGTCAATTTTCTCGTAAAGACCTTTTTTTATATCCAGATTCTCAACAATTACTTCGATTATCCAATCTACATCTTTTAATTTATCTAAGTCATCTTCAAAATTTCCAGCCGTCAATAAAGCAAGATTTTTCTTTGATGCTAATGGTGCAGGCTTTTGCTTAAGTAGTTTGTCTAAAGATCCTTGTGCGATTTGGTTACGAACTTTTGAGTTTACTTTGTCCTCATCTGATAAATTGCGAGGTACCATATCAAGTAATAATGTAGGAATCCCGATATTTGCTAAGTGTGCAGCAATACCTGAACCCATCACACCAGAACCTAAAACTGCAGCTTTTTTAATTTGATAAGTCACGTGCAAAGCCTCCTTTATATTTTTTGAATGAATACTCATTCATTTTTTGGTCAAAAAAAATAGAAACAACCTCTATAAATTTTAGTTTAGAGCATTTTTGGTTTTTTCGCAATATTTAAATGACGATTAGTGAATGAAATTTTGATACTGAAATTGTTGTTTATGAAGAAATAGTCCCCTACTATTTACTATCAACGTATTTCCATGCTTTCCCATAGATTAATTAAATCAATTACAAACTATATGATTCAACATAACATCTTATGAATAATTTCGAAGTGTGTGAAGTCTTTCATCAATAAATTGAATTAATCGAAGGTAATAATTAAGACGGAGTAAATGAAAAAAAATCACGCATCCTTTTTTCGGTCATGCGTTCCTGGCCTTCTCTATTCATAACACATTGGTAGTATGTTCTTTCTTATATAAAAACAAATCAATTTTAGCCTTATTCCCATAAAATAATATTGAAAATCGTGTATACAAAATCTCCCTTGTCGCACACTAATTTAAGAAATCTGAAGGAGGAAAAGTTAATGAATTTATTTTCACAGCCAAAAGAGCAACAAATGGTTTTTCCAGAACCGCCAAAGATGGTTTCTACAAAAGATTTCCTTTACTTAAAAGACATGATGTCTTGGAATTTATTAGCTGCTAAAAAAATGAATTGGGCTGCTCAAACTTGCCAACTGCCTGACTTGAAGAAAGAATTTGAAACAGCCGAACAAATGCATGTTAATCATTACGATGAGATATTAAAGACCCTAAAACAAAGTGAAGGAGTATCATCATCATGAACCAACAAACCGTAAAAAATCCAGAAACCCCTTTTCCAGAAACTCCACAGTTAAATGATCGCGATATTTTAAATGATGCCCTTTCAACGGAGAAATATTTATGTCATTCGTATGAAACCGCTATGCATGAAGCTAGTCATGATGCCTTATATCAAATGATTTTCACACAATTGAGAGATGTTTCTAAACAACAACGGAGCTTTTATGAATTACTATTTACACATGGTTGGTACACTGTAACCCCAGCCGATTCCCAAGAAATCCAACAAGTTGTACAACAATTCCAGGGCTACAAACAACAACTTCAGTAAAAGGGCAAATTTCTACCCGAAGAAAGTAAAACGGTGTACACTGTTCCTATAGAACATTAGGAGGAACAGACATGAACTCAATTACAACAACTGAACAATTTAATGACCTTATCTCTTCAGATAAAGAAATCATCGTGAAATTCACTGCTGGATGGTGTCCTGATTGCACGCGTATGGACATGTTCATCGATCCAATTATCGAAGAATACAATCAATATGCTTGGTATGAAATCAATCGTGATGAACTGCCAGAACTTGCTGAAAAATATGATGTTATGGGTATTCCAAGCCTTTTAATTTATCAAAATAACGAGAAAAAAGCGCATTTACACAGTGCAAACGCAAAATCACCTAGTCAAGTAACTGAATTTCTTCAAAGCCAAAAAGGATAGACCTCGTGTCTATCTTTTTTTCTGTATTAGCCATTGAAATTTTTATGATATACTAATTAAAATAGCTTTAGAGGTGTGGATAATCGTGTCACATGAAATAGAAATACAGCAACTTAAAGAAAAGGTTAAGTATTACGAAAATATTATTAATAATATTTCGGCTCCAGTTATTCCTTCCGTGGTGCCAGGTACAATTTTGATACCAATTGCAGGATTTATGTTTAAAGAACGTTTGGATATGATTCAAACTAAAGCTCTACAATATGCAGGTACTCATCGTGATACAGAGCGTGCTATTTTCGACTTTACAGGTGTAGCTGTGGAAGATGTAGCGACATTTGACTATAATGATTTAGCTACTGAAATTTATCAATTAAATAGTTCGCTAAAACTAATGGGCATTCGTCCAATTTATGTTGGATTTAACCCTCGCTTCGTTCGCGAGATTGTTCATGCAGGGATTCATGTAGAAATTGAAACATATGTCAGTTTCCGTGCAGCCCTGAAACGTTTATTACAAGAAAGCAACCAGTCTCTTCACTCTCTTGGGTGAAAACTGATTGCTTTTTTTTGATTAAATCACATAAATGCGTATTCATTCACTTGTCCTAATTTACTTAAAGCAAGTCAAATCTATTCAATCTTTTTCAACAGCTAATTACTTGAAAATCGGTTTAATATACTTTAAATTTGAATTAGTACTTTTTTGTAATGATTATAATTAAGGAGTGAATAGGATGAAAAAGCAATTAACAACCAACCAAGGAGTGCCGATTGGTGATAATCAAAATTCACGCACAGCTGGTAATCGCGGACCAACACTTATGGAAGATTATCAATTAATAGAGAAATTAGCTCACTTTGACCGTGAACGTGTTCCAGAACGTGTTGTTCATGCACGAGGCGCAGCTGCACATGGCACATTTGTTGTGAAAAATAGCATGAAAAAATATACATCAGCTGCATTTTTACAAAATGAAGGTCAAGAAACTCCATTGTTCGCTCGCTTCTCAACAGTAATTCACGGACTCCACTCTCCTGAAACTGCTCGTGACCCGCGTGGCTTCTCTGTGAAATTTTATACAGAGGAAGGAAACTATGATTTTGTTGGGAATAATTTACCTGTATTCTTTATCAGAGATGCCATCAAATTCCCTGATGTTATTCACTCGTTAAAACCAGATCCACGAACAAACTTACAAGATGCTGCACGATTGTTTGATTTCATGGGCTTGTCTCCTGAATCTACAAATATGCTAATGCATTTGTTTACAGATGAAGGGATTCCTCAAGACTACCGTCACATTCGTGGATCTTCTGTCCACTCCTTTAAATGGATTTCTGCAGAAGGAATTACTACATATGTGAAACTTCGTTGGGTGCCTAAACAAGGCGTGAAAAACTTAACAATTGAAGAAGCAGCAGAACAACAAGGTAAAGATTTTAGTCATGCTACTCGCGATTTATATGACGCGATTGAAAGTGGAGATTATCCTGAGTGGGATTTATATGTACAAACAATAAAACCACAAGACATGGACAACTACGACTTCGATCCGCTTGATGCAACGAAGGATTGGTTAGAAAAAGACTTCCCGTACGAGTTAGTAGGAACAATGACATTAAATCGAAATGTAGACAACTTCTTCGCTGAAACAGAATCAGTCGGATTTAACCCAGGTGTTCTAGTTCCAGGTATCCAAGCTTCTGAAGATAAAATGTTGCAAGGTCGATTATTCTCTTACTCTGATACGCAACGCTACCGACTTGGTGCAAACTACTTACAGTTACCAATCAATGCACCAAAATGTCCGTTCTCTAATAACCAACGTGATGGTGCTATGCCAATTGGCCAACAGATGTCACGTGTAAATTATGAGCCAAATAGTTTCGATTCAGAACCTAAAGAAGCGCCTGAATTCAAAGAACTTGACCAACCCATTTCAGGAGTAGCTGGTAAACATGCTATTGAAAAAACAAATAACTTCGGTCAAGCTGGTGAAATTTACAGAAGTTATGATGAATCTACAAAACAAGCATTAATTAAAAACTTACTAGACCAGTTCTCAGGTATCGAGAACCGCGATATCGTAGGACGAGCTGTTGCAAACTTCCACAAAGCAGACGATTCATTAGGTCATGCATTAGCTGAAGGTGCAAACATCGACGTTCATCTATATTTATAAAATTAATAAATAAATAGCTAGTTCGTTTACTAGTAATATTTGATATTAAAAGAGTTTTTCCGTACTGTTAAAGCAGACGGAAAAACTCTTTTTTTGAGGTGAATTTATGCATGTACAATTAAAAGTTGATGGTCTCTCCCAATATGACAACTCAATAAAAACTAATTATCAAGCTTCTGCGTGTGGACCAGTAACTACTTTGACAATTCTCCGTTACTGGATGCCCAACTCTTGCCCGTATGATACCAATCAATTGTACCGATTACTTGGTAGTACTCGGATTGGCTTATTTACTTGGCTTTTAAAACGTAATTTGCGGAAGATACTTGGTCCAACTTGGGAAGTGAATACTTGTACGATTGAAGAAGCAAAATCCGAACTTCTTGAAGGACGTCCGGTTGCTTGCAAATTTGATCGCTATTTTTCTTTTCACTGGTTTGGCACACATGAATTTGCCTATCACTGGGTTCCACTCATTGGTTTTGAAGAAAATGAAAACGGCTTAACGCTGATTCTCCATGATAATGGTGGAAGGAATCGCGATAGCCGTATTCGATTTGTTTCATATGAAAAGAATCAGAACATATTAACGTTTGTTAAAATTGTCCCACATTCCCTGTTGTAGCTCATATTCCGATTGATATTGACTCAAATGGAATACAGCGATCGTGCATATCGACTTGTTATTCCAAACCCAGCTTCGTCGAGTTGGAGCATCAGTTCATTACTATAAGAAGGAATGAGTAACTGGTCTAGTTCAATGGACAAATCCATTTCACAATATATCTTTGCTAGTTTTTTAGACAACCGTAACATATCGAGATTTTCTTGGATTTTCTTTTGTTGGCCTGGTTTCAATGCATGTAATGAATCGATGACCCCTTCCACTGAACCATATGTTTGAATTAATTGAAGTGCACTTTTCGGACCTATCCCTTTAACTCCAGGGTAGCCGTCACCTGAATCACCCATTAACGCTTTAACATCTGCAAACACGGATGGTTCAATTTGATACTCCTCCAAGAATCGCTCATATGTGAAATCATCGTATATGGTGTAACCTTTTTTGGTAAATGCGATTTTGGTTGTTGGCGTAAGTAATTGCAATAAATCTTTATCTCCACTTACGATGGTGATATTGGCTTCATCCTGCCATTTACAGGCCATTGAACCGATTAAATCGTCCGCTTCCATACCTACTTCACCAAAGTTCTGCCACCCAAGCATTTTAGATATGTCCTTCGCCATATCAAACTGAGGAATCATTTCTTCCGGAGGCGCTGGTCGATTGGATTTATATCCATCAAACAAATCATTGCGGAAAGTATGCATACCCATATCCCAACAAATAGCCATATGAGTTGGCTGCATCATATTCTTTGCTGATAATACGTGACGTGCAAATCCTTGCACACCGTTTGTAGGGACTCCTTGTTCGTTACGAAAATATTGACCAAATACAGATGTTGCAAAAAACGAACGGAATAATAAAGCCATCCCATCGACTAATAAAATATGTGGTTTTTCAGTGGATTGCATTTTATCTCCTCTTTCTCCTATGATTTTCATATAAGTTCACTCGATAATTCTTCCAAAAGTGAATTTCAGTAAACTCCTACCATGTAGCAAATGGATTAAATGAATCTCTCAATATGTGAACCTTTATTTATTATAGCAAATACAACGTTAGGAAATTGAAAAACATGGATTTGATAGGCTTGATGAATGTGATTTTTGGGTACATTAAGGATAGTTATAAGTAGAGTAAAATGGAGGATAGCTTAATGGATATACATAATGGATCACTTTATTGGCCAACAACTTACCCTGAACGAGGACCAAGAACTGTCCCCGAGCGATTAGATTCTTATGATGTTGTCATCGTCGGTGGAGGAATGTCAGGTTCACTATCTGCTCTCCCATTGATTGAAGCCGGACTTAGCGTCGCAATACTTGATAAACGCCAAATGGCAACAGGCAGCACGATGGCAAATACCGGACTGCTTCAATATTCAAATGACATTATGCTTCATGAATTGATTAATCAAATTGGAGAAAATGACGCCGTTCGATTTTATAAACTTTGTTATGAATCCGTAAAAAATTTAGAAACAGTTGCTAAAAGCCTTCCTTTTTCACCAGATTTCACTGAACGTTCGAGCATCTGTTTTGCAAGTACGGAAGATGATGTTGAAAAAATCAAAGTTGAATATGAGACCCTTAAAAAACATGGCTTTCCTTGTGATTACTGGGACCCGAAACAACTCGCAAGCAAGATGCCATTTAGTAAACCTGGAGCCCTCGTGACTTATGAAGATGCCGTACTAAATCCATACAAATTTGTTCATGGTATTTTGGATTTAATCGAACAAAAAGGTGGTCATTTATTTGAGTTTGTTGAAGTAAATGATGTGATAAACGTTGATGAATTTGTTTCAATTCGTACATCTGCTGGTGAATTTAAGTCTAGACAAATTGTTTATACTACTGGATATGAAACACTCCCCGTTGGTAAACGCATTGGTTCTGATATCAATCGAACGTTTGCGATTGTGACAAAGCCAATTAAAAATTTCAAAAAGTGGTACCAAGAAGCAATGATTTGGGAAACAGAACGTCCGTATTTGTATATTCGTACTACCCCGGACGCTCGTATCATTGCAGGTGGGCTTGATGAGAATATAAAACAGGTACCGCAATCACTAGAATATATTGAAAATCGTGCAGAGAAATTAAGTAAGCAATTACAAGAGCTATTTCCCCATTATAAAATAGAATATGACTATTCATACGGAGCAATTTTCGGAGAATCAATTGATAAATTACCTTTTATTGGCCAACATCCAACTAAAGAAAAGCATTTCTATTTACTTGGCTATGGTGGCAACGGTACGGTCTATAGTATGTTAGGCTCTCACATTTTACGCGATTTAATCATTTACGGGAATCATCCTGATGCTGACCTCGTTTCATTGGATCGTAAATATGGAATAAAATAAGCAAAAGACAGTCTCCTGAATTGGAGACTGTCTTCTTTTATTGGAATGCTAATGTTACTTTCTTTGAATAGCTAGCAACGCCAGTTTCGTTCTTCAAATACGTACTGATGCGTTCAATATCTGTGCTAAAAATTCGATCTTCTACCATTGATGGAGTGAATGAACGGAATTCATTCCATTTGTCTTGTAGTGATGGAGACATTTTTTCTTTTCCTCGATATTCAGTTCCTTGTAGAGCACAAAAGGTTTCAATCGCTAACACTCGTCGTGCATTTTGAATGATGTTGCCAGCATGACGTGCTCCAATAGTTCCCATGCTCACATGATCTTCTTGATTAGCTGAAGATGGAATTGAATCCACAGACGCTGGATGTGCCAAGGTTTTATTCTCTGAAACTAAACTGGCTGCTGCATACTGCAGTATCATCGCTCCAGATTGAAGTCCCGGTTGAGGACTCAAAAATGGAGGCAATCCTTCATTAAGATATGGATTAACAAGTCGTTCAATACGACGCTCAGAGACATTAGCAAGTTCAGCTACCGCTATCTTTAAAAAGTCCATCGCAAACGCTATCGGTTGTCCGTGGAAGTTCCCACCTGAAATAATGACTTCCCCATCTTCAAAAATTAATGGATTATCTGTTGCCGCATTCATTTCGATTTCAAGCTTCTCTTTTACATAACCAAGTACTTGCCAACTAGCACCATGTATTTGTGGAATGCATCGGAGTGAGTATGCATCTTGCACACGCTTCTCCCCTTGTGTTGTCACGAGTTTACTGCCTTCTAACCACTCAAGCATTCTCCTAGCTACGTCCACTTGTTCTACATAACCACGCGCTTGATGTACAGCGGGATGAAAAGCATCTGTAATGCCATGTAGGGCTTCCATCGTCATTGCCGCAATCCATTCACTTTGATAAGCGAGTGTCTCAGCTTCCAACCAGTTCACTACACCTTGAGCTGTCATCGCTTGTGTGCCATTTATTAGAGCTAGTCCTTCTTTCGCTTCTAACACAAGTGGTTGCATACCACGAGTCGCCCACACTTCCGACGCAGCCATATGTTGTCCTTTGTCCCATACAAATCCTTCACCAACTAAAACAAGTGCTAAATGTGATAATGGAGCCAGATCCCCAGATGCCCCAAGAGAACCTTGTGAAGGAATCACTGGATGAATCTGATGATTTACCATATACGCTAATCGTTCTAATACCTCAACTCGAATTCCTGAAAACCCTTTCAATAAAGCGTTTAATCGTAGAACGACCATCGCTCGAGAGACACGTTCTTCAAAAGGCTCCCCAATGCCACATGCGTGTGAGCGAATTAAATGAAGTTGTAATGCCCGAACATCTTCTTCATTAATGCTGACATCACTAAATTTACCAAATCCCGTATTAATCCCGTAGACTGTTTTGCCTTCTCTTACGATTCTTTCAACAGCTTCACGGCTTTTTTGAACACGGACTAACGCTTTTTTATCTAAATCTATATTTTCTTGTTGGAATAAAATGGATCGCATTTCTTCTAAGTGTAAATTCTCACCTGTTAATAAAACCATGTTAAACACCCCTCTGTATCGAGTATAAGTGCGCTATATTATAAGTTCAATCGTTTTCTTCCAAATTCTAACAAGATACAGTGGTAGTGTATCAGTGTGCAAAAGTGTTAATATAGAAAATATTCACAATTTTTAAAAGGAGGATTCTTATGAATTGGCAATCTATGTTTCATTATCATCAATGGGCAACTCAAAAATTACTCCATCACATTGAATCAAAAGACGAAGTCATTTTTCACCAAGTGGCAAAGAATTCATTTAAAACAATTAGCGAAACCTACTCACACGTCTTAAGTGTGGACTATCTATGGTTCAAAAGATTAACTGGCATTGAGAAGCCTGAATGGAAAGTATTCGATGTTAGTAAGGTGTCAATTACGAAAGAAGGGTTTTCACAGTTACACAAAGAAATGGAACAATTCTTTGAAACACTGACAGATGATCAGTGGAAAGAAACCTTGCACTTTACAAATATAAAAGGCGATCCGTTTTCAAATACACGAGAAGAAATGTTCTTCACATTTATTAATCATTCTTCCTATCACCGTGGTCAAGTGACCTCGTTTTTACGACAATTTGATTTAGAGGGCATTCCGATCGACTATATTTATTTTTCTAAGGAAACACAAAGCTAAAAGATGGAGGTTTTCCCTTGTCCTTCCCTGTATTAGAGACTAATAGACTTCGATTAATCGAGTTGAATTCAACACATTCGGAGGATCTTTTCAATCAATTTTCACTTGAAGATGTAACGCGGTACTATGGTATGGATCCCCTATTAACATTGGAACAAGCAGAAAAAATGATTGTTAATATGAATAACGGCTTCACCGAAAAACGCTCAGCACGCTGGGGCATTCAATTAAAAGAAACAAGCGAATTGGCTGGAACGATTGGCTTGAATAATCTGCAGCTATGGAGTAAAAAATGTGAAGTCGGCTATGACCTTCATCCGAATTATTGGGGAAATGGCTATGTAACAGAAGCCCTGGAGAAAGTTTTGCTCCATTGCTTCGACACACTCGAACTTTCACGAGTTGGTGCATTTACATTTCCTGATAATAAGGCTTCGTGGAAGCTGTTGTTGAAATCGGGATTTGAAAAAGAAGGATTGCTAAGAAATTATTTATATCAAGGTGGTAAAACACACGATGCTTTCGTCTTTTCTATTACAAAAGAGGACTGGGATCGACTTCGATCTTAAATCAGAGAAGAGGATGCCCTTAATTGGTGGCATCCTCTTTTTTCACTTACTAGAATTTTTAAAATCTGTAGTTTCTAAATCAAAGAATGTTGTTGATATTGAATGACAACCGCAAGAATACAATTGAGCCTAGCGTAAAGCTGGAGACCTGCAAATATGTATTTTCCCCTTGCTAGCTCTTGCGGGACGAGTCGCTAGCGCACATGCAAGATATAAAGTAATTTATCAAATAAAAAAACCTGCTACTTTATAGTAGTAGGCATGTTAGTTATTCACAAGTTGTATTTTTCAGCAAGTTCTCTCATATTTAAACTTTGAAATGCGAAATGTTCTCTAACCATCTCACTAGATTTTAATTATTTTTTAAAATTAAAATCTCATCAATAAGTTCTACCTTTGACAATAGAGTCATTAAATTATATTATTCTATAATCATCAATCATATCAATTATTTCTGTTTTACTATTGAACATCATCACGTCAATAATTGATAGACCCTTTTGAAACAGAACATGTTTTTGGTCATAAGGATTGAGATTGTTTTTATAAAAATTTAATTCAACTTCTTGTTGTAAATACTTATCTTTACTATAAATATTTTCTCCTCCGGGAGCATTAATATAAGATTCAGCATTGAAAAACTTTGATAGTTGAAGTCCCCAATCGTCAGGTTGTTGAATATCTTTAAATTCAATATCTAAATCTGAAAGACGAGTAATATTATTTTTGATACCTAAAAAATTATTGATTTTTTTTAAAGTATTTATATTTAGATCAGATAAATGAATTGATTGATTCTCTAAGCATTCTCTAACAAGATCTCTGACATCGTCATAATAAGGTGATAAATGTTTATAAACTTCTAATTTTTTCAATATATTTTCTTTCCACTCACTAGACTCGCTTAGTTTTATTTCATTTATTGGGGTTTCCCTAGGAGCTTTTACAATAGACGCATTTATATATATAGGCTCTCCATTAGTCCCGAGTATACGATTTCTGTTTACCCAACCTCTTCTAATGTATTGAGCTGTATCGAATACCACAAAAATATCTGATTGCTTTATTAATGTGTAATAACCGATATATGGAAAGAAATATGGCTGCATTAATACTATCTTCACCACAACATCCTTTTCAATTTTTCCTGAAGCATAATAACGACTAAACGTCTTATCTACATTCCTTTTATTTGTGTACTATTTAAATGATATTTTTCTGCAAAATTTGTTTTATAAACACCCTCTTCTTCGGTATTTCTATTAATAAATGATCCTGCGCCAATTAATGATTTGTCTGCAATTGTTATCCCATTTCGAAGTGTAGAGTTAACGCCTATAAAACAGTTATCCCCTATAATCGTATTGCCACTTACAACAACATGGGAAGTTATGAAATTATTATGACCAATCTTTGAATGGTGACCAATATGATTTCCACTCCATAGTATATTATTATTGCCTATTTCAACGAACGGTTGGATTGTATTGTTCTCAAGAATAAAACAGTGCTCTCCTAGCTTTACATTTTCAAATATTGTTGCTTTTGTACTTATATAACTGGCTAATCGATAGCCTTTTTTCTTTGCCTCTTCAACCTTAGCTTCTCTAACTCTATTCATTTGCGCGTTAGTTATTGCCAGGAATATATATACATCTTCCACTGGGAATCTAGTCTCTATGTCCTTGAATTCGTAAACTGGAAGACCACAAAATATGTCTGAATCTATATATTCCGCATCAACAGTAAAGCCAACCACCTGGTATTGTGAATCATTAGTAAAATAAAAATGAGCAAGTTCAGCTGTTTGTCTATTTCCAAAGATAATTACTTTTTTCATTAAAAAACACTTCCTTTTCTTTTTCAACTTTCTTTTGCAACAAACATGTTCAATAAACTTTTTACCAAGTAAAAAAGCATCTACTATGCCAAAGGTAATTTCTTAGATTGATTGGCACTTCATTCCGATTTTACAGCTAAGATGATTGCTTTCATGATAGAATCATTTTAGTGTTTTTTTGTGTTATCCCTAAATTGGATATATATAAATCTTCAATAATTCTACAAATTTTTACTACTGACTTTAAATCAAGTTCCCCATAGTAGGGCATAGACAAAACTTTTTTTACAGATTTTTGAGCTACTGGTAGATTACTGAATTGTGCAGATTTGAGATGTTGATACCACTGGAAATCACTACATAATGGATAGAAGTATTTTCTTGTATATACATTGTATTTTTTTAGTTCTTCGTGAATCCAGTCTCTAGATTCACCGTATTTAAGCTCATCTATTTCAATAACAAAGTACTGATAACTACTACAATCTTTTTCTAAATTGGTTAATATCCTAATCCCTGGTATGTGTGCTAAGTTTTGTTCATACACTTTTTTGATTTTATGTCTCTTTTGTCTCTCTTGTTCAACTATTTTCAATACTTCTAATCCTATAACAGCTTGAATCTCATTCATTTTTGCATTCAATCCAGACAACACAACTTCTTCTGGCCCTGCGAGACCAAAATTTTTGAGAAGGTTTAACTTTTCAACCAACTTTTCATCTTTAAAAGTTAATGCACCACCCTCTACAGTGTTAAAAAGCTTTGTAGCATGGAAGCTAAACATTGTCATGTCCCCAAAGCTACTGATTGGTTTTCCATCTATTTTAGCTCCAAAAGTGTGTGCACCATCATAAATAACTTTTAAATGATATTTATCAGCAATGGTTTTAATTTTCTCAACATCACATGGATTTCCAAATACATGGACACCAAGGATTGCACATGTTTTTTCTGTAATCAGTGATTCGATTTTTGTTGCGTCGATTGTTAAGGTTTCTGGGTCAATATCACAAAATACTGGAGTTAATCCATTCCAATCGAGAGCTTGAACAGTTGCTGGAAAGGTAAATGGAGTCGTAATTACTTCTCCTTTTAGATCTAACGATTTCAGACCTAGTAACAATGCTAAAGTACCGTTAGTGAAAAGAGAAATGTACTCTACGTTTAGATAACTCTTCAGTTCGCTCTCTAACCTTTGATGCTGAAAACCATTATTTGTTATCCATTTACTTTCCCATACCTCACTCAACTTACTTGTCACGTCTTGTAGTGTAGGCAGTAATGGTCTTGTTATGAGGACTGCCTCATCAAAAGAACTTTCCAATATTTATCCCCCAATTTATTCTATATTTTTTTAACTTTTAGTTTAGTGAAAATTGAAGAAATCAAACGATATACTATCCATAACTCTTGAACTTTTGCCAGTTTGCTAACCGTGACATAAACGACCAAACCTATACATATTTGAAAAATTAATTTTATAAAATGATTTTCAGTTATTATCAATCCAGACACTGAAACGATTACACCCATAAATAATGTGATTAAAAATACAGGCATGAGATCTCTCAACTGTTCTTTGGCCGAATAGTCTATTTCTCTCGATGAATAATAAGCGTTTATAAACAAAGAAATATATGAATTAATAACGGTCGCTCCAATTAACCCGACAATTCCCAATCCGCATAATAAGGACACCGCTATGAGCAAAGTTAATACAGTTTTTTTAATTATCTCTAATAGTAAGAATAAATCTGATCTTCCTTTCACTTGAAGGATATTTAGATTGATTGCGTGAAGTGGGAATAACATTCCTGCTAAACAGAGTAATTGAAAATAGATAACTGATGGTATCCACTTCTCTCCAAGAAGTAGATTAAAAAGTGGATTTGCTATGACTACAAGACCTATCATTAAAGGGAAATTAATAAATGCAGATGTTTTAATAAGCATTTTGAATGCTGACTTCAAACGTTGTTCATCTTCCTGAATGCTGCTTAGAATGGGATAAGATACCCGTTGAACCGAAGCTGTAATGGATAGAGTCGCAAGGTCTCTAAATTTAACAGCATTTGTATAAAATCCAAGTTGAGTAGAGGAATAAAATTTCCCAATAATTAGAAAGAGAATATTATTATAAAAAGTATCAATTAGTCCCGAAAGAAGTAGTTTATAACCAAATACAAAAAATTTTTTGAACGACTGTAAACTAAATGTTATTGAAGGTATCCATTTATTAAAGATCCACATTAACAACATCTGAACAAATTGCATTGCAAGTATGTTAATAACAAGACTCCAAACACCGTATCCCAAAATCGCGAGGGTAATCGTTATCCCCCCAGAAATAGTAGCAGCTACGATGCTTATTTTAGTTATTGTTCTAAAATCAATATTCTTTATTAATATTACTTTTTGGATAATTCCTAAAGAATTTATAATTAAGACTAATGATATAATTCTAATTATTTCGGTCAATTGAGGCTCTCCGAAAAAGACACTAATAGCATTAGAAAAATTAAATAACACACCATACATCACGAAAGCAACTAATAAATTAAAATAAAAAACAGTAGAATAATCAACTTGACTGGTATTTTGATCTCGTATTAATGCTTGTGAAAATCCACTATCAACAATAGAATTTGAAATTACAATAAAAACTAAAACTAATCCGATGATTCCAAAGTGTTGTGGTAATAATAATCTAGCAAGAATTATTTGAATGATGAATTGAATACCATGGTTGGCTAATAAATCTGCAAAACTCCATAACAAACCTGTAATAGTTTTACTTTTAAGCGAGTTCGAATCTTCCATGATAAATCTCCTAATTTTTTTTACGTTTAATTAATTTTATTAATTTAAAATTAACTAGCTTTAAGAAAATTTTTGGAAAATAACATCTAATCATCATTTTCATCCTAATCTTGAACTTTACCAAATAGGAAAAATTTTTATAAGGATCGTTCTTTTGTTCTTTTGTTTTTCTTTTTAGAACTAATAATTCATATTCTAATTTTTGAATAACTTTTTCTACTACATTTGAATTTTTTTTATTTGTATATGAGTTGAAGCCATCTAATAACTGTATAACATCTTCATTTACCCGAATTATATTTCCTCTTACATTTGCTATGTTATTTAACCGATTTGTCCAAGAGCCCTCTACGCCACTTCTATAAACCGCCATATTTTCATTCATAAAGTAAACATATCCTTTGCTAGCAAGATACAATTGCATTGGATAATCCCCTATATGTGCATTCAAATAGAAGTCTGGTAGGTTATCCATTAGTTTTCTCGGAAACAACAATGATGGAGTTGGGCAAAAACCCCCACCACCAAAAATAAGATCTTCTATTGGAGCAATTTTATTGCTCTTGTAAGGTTTAATTAGACTACCTGTTGGCTTATTGGGAGCTTGCACTATCTCAGCTGCATGGAAGCACAAACTACATTCTTTATGTCTTTCCATATAATCTACTTGTTTTTGAAGTTTAAATGGATCTGTCCAGTAGTCATCACCTTCACATATTGCAATATATTTTCCCAAAGAATTTTCATGAAGTTTTAATGAATTTTTCTTCCACCCGACATTTTGCTCAGACGTTATCAACCTAATTTTATCGGGATATTGAATAACATATTCTTCAACTATCTTTCTAGTAGTATCCGTACTACAATCTTCTCCAATAAGAATTTCATAGTTGAAATCTGTTATTTGCATTAAGAAACTATCTAAAGCGTCCATAATATAATCCTTATGGTTATAGGTGATACAATTAATACTTACCATTAAATTTAATTCTGTATCCCCTTTACATAGCACAGTTATCATCCCCTAGAATTCAAAAATGATTAATCACATTGTCACTTTTATATTTTTCTGCGTACCACTTAATTGTTTTCATAATACCTGTTTCGAATGTTTCTTTTGGTATAAAATTCAAGTTGTTTTTTATCTTCGATGCATCTATTGCATACCTAAAATCATGTCCTGACCTATCGGCAACATAGCCTATTAAACTTTTATAGCTCTTCTCTTTTGGAATTATTTCGTCAAGATACTTGCAAATGATATTGGCTATTTCTATATTAGTCTTTTCATTATTTCCGCCAACCAAATAAGTTTCACCTAACTTTCCATGATGAAATACCATGTCTATTGCCAGACAGTGATCTTCAACAAATAACCAATCTCGAACATTTTTACCATTACCATAGATGGGTATTTCTTTATTCGTTAACGCATTTCTAATAATAGTTGGTATTAGTTTTTCGTCATGCTGCATGGGACCATAATTATTGGAACAATTTATAGTGACTACATTTAACCCGAATGTATGATGATAACTACGCACTAACATATCTGAACTTGCTTTACTCGCACTATACGGACTGTTTGGAGCATAGGGGGTTCCTTCCGTAAAACAACCAGTTTCCCCTAAAGAACCAAAAACTTCGTCAGTAGAGATATGATGGAATCGTGCATTTACGAATTCTTTTTTATATGAACATGTTTTCTCTAGCCATAATTTACGTGCGGCTTCTAATAAATTAAACGTTCCTACTATGTTAGTTTCCACAAAAATTTGGGGACTCTGAATTGAGTTATCTACATGGGATTCTGCTGCAAAATGAATAATATCCGTAAAATGGTATTTTGCAAAAATTACATCCAAGCTTTCTCTATCTCTAATATCAATATATTCAAATATGTAATTCGGATTTTTTTCTATTGACTCTAAATTACTTGGATTAGCAGCATAAGTAACAGAATCAGCATTTACTAGTAGGTAGTCAGGGTATTTACCCAGAAAGTACTTAGTGAAATTTGACCCAATAAATCCTAATCCACCGGTTATTAAAATTCTTTTTCGGTTCATTTCACATCAACCAGATTCCAATAGTTTATTAGTCCTTCATTTGCAATATCTTCTAAATATTGTCCATATTCATTTTTAAGTATCGGTTGAGCAAGATCTAATAACTGTCCCTTATTTATATAGCCCATCCTAAATGCAATTTCTTCTAAACAGGCAACTTTAAACCCTTGTCTTTTTTCTACTGTTTCAATAAATAAAGAGGCTTCCATGAGGGAATCATGAGTGCCTGTATCTAACCAAGCAAATCCTCTCCCTAATAACTCTACTTTTAATTGATTTCTATTTAAGTATTCTTGATTAATATCAGTTATTTCCAATTCTCCTCTTAAAGAAGGTTTTATACATTTTGCTATATCCACAACATTTTTATCGTAGAAATATAATCCAGTTATCGCAAAATCAGACTTTGGATTTAACGGTTTTTCTTCAACAGTAAGAACATTTAGATTCTGATCAAATTCCACAACACCAAATCTTCTTGGATCTTTGACTTTGTAACCAAATACCTTGGCTCCCTCATTTAGTGTTGAAGCTATTCTGAGCAGATGTGGAAAACCTGGACCAAAAAAGATATTATCCCCTAAAATTAATGCTACACAGTCTTCACCAATGAAATTTTCACCGATAATAAAAGCTTCTGCTAAACCATTTGGTTGTTCTTGAACTGCATATTCAATCCTGATTCCAAGAACACTTCCGTTTCCTAATAATTCTTCGAATTTTGGAAGATCTACAGGTGTAGATATAATTAGTATTTCTTTTATTCCAGCTAGCATTAAAACCGATAGTGGATAATAAATCATTGGTTTATCATAAACAGGCAGTAATTGTTTAGAAATCACCTTAGTAATTGGATAAAGTCTTGAGCCACTACCGCCAGCTAAAATAATTCCTTTCATGCCACATCTCCATTCAATTGATTCCGTAACTGATTTTTTCACCAATCATTCTTCTCCTATTCATTTATGATAGGAAAGAATTGTTTCTCTTAATCCATCATGTAATGAATGTATATTTTGCCAGCCAAGCTCATTCGTTGCTTTTTCATTTCCTAATACACTATTTTGAATTTCTCCTTGTCTCAAAGGATATTTATATGGTTCAATACTAATTCCTGCTAGTAAAGATGTCATCGAAAAAAGGTCGTCAATTGATGTTTCTGAGCTGGAACTAATATTAAAAATCCCTGTTGTTGGACTTTCGATTGCTCTAAAGCAAGCCTTGGCAACGTCTTTGACATACACAAAATCACGTGTCTGTTGACCACCATAAATCACTATTTCTTCATGGTTAAGTAATTGATTAATAAAAATTGACACCACCCCCGCTTCACCTTGTGGGTTTTGTCGTGGCCCATATACATTTGAAAAACGTAAAATACAACAAGGTAATCCATATAAGCTTTCATATAGCTGTGCATAACGTTCACCTGACCATTTTGAAAGTGAATAAAAGGATAACGGATTTAAGGGGAATTCTTCGTCGATCGGTATTTCTAAGGGATTGCCGTATACAGCTGCTGAAGATGCCAACACCACTTTTTTGACATTATGGATTCTCGCATACTCTAGCAATCTTAAAGTACCCAGTATATTAATTTCACCATCAGCGATAGGATCTTCTATTGATTTCATGACAGACGCCTGGGCAGCTAGATGAATAACTATATCCGGCTTCTCTACCTCAAATACATGTTTCAAATGAGCATCATTTATATCAATCTGATACACTTTACAATTGATAGAGAGATTATCAATATTTCCAGAACTAAAATTGTCCACTACAACTACTTCATAGTTATGAGCTAAACACTCTTCCACAACATGCGAACCAATAAAACCTGCCCCCCCAGTAATGAGCACTTTCAATGAGTTTTCCCCTTTGTAAGTTGATTTTGAATAACTACTTCATACACTTCCTTTGTTTCAGTAAGCATTTTTTTAAATGTGAATTTCTCAATAAATAATTCCTTACTTCTCTGGCCCATAGACTCTCTTAGTGAAACATCGGTTAGTAACTGAGTAAGCCTTTGTCGGAGTAGTACTTCATTCCCTTTTGGAATTAAGAAGCCATTATCCGAATCAATTACTGCTTCTTTTACACCACCAACGTCCGTTGCAATAATCGGTAACCCAACTTGCATCGCTTCCAATATACTTAGTGGCAATCCTTCATAATCAGATAACAAAACGAACACATTTGATTTACTTAACGGAATCTCAATGAAGTTCATACCACCATAAAACAAGACTCTGTCGTGTAGATTACGTTTTCCCACATATCTTTGGGCTTCTTCTAACTTTGTACCATCTCCAACAAATGATAAATGCCAAGGAATATCACCTAATTTTTCACATGCTCGAATTAAATTTAATTGTCTTTTTGGTACATCGAAACGAGCAACCATTAAAATGTTTACTGGCGATTTATTTTGATTGAGTTGTTCCGTTTGCTTAATAGGCAGGACCCCGTTATGCACTGTTTTAATTTTGTGCATAGGTAAGACCTGATTTGATATGGCGAGATGGCGATCATAATGAGATACGGTAATCACTTGATTAGTTATCTTTCCGATAGCTTTTTCAACAGCTATATAAAACTTCCTTT
This sequence comes from Paenisporosarcina macmurdoensis, assembly GCF_042658845.1. Taxonomy (NCBI): domain Bacteria; kingdom Bacillati; phylum Bacillota; class Bacilli; order Caryophanales; family Caryophanaceae; genus Paenisporosarcina; species Paenisporosarcina macmurdoensis. The sequence goes on along the minus strand of NZ_JBHSRI010000009.1, from coordinate 159,738 downwards.
TTTTAGGTGAAACCCCTTCAGTGAATGCCCAGCCGTGCGCTGTAAAAACAGTTGGTATTCGAAGCGACCATGCAGCAATTCGGCCAATCAAGCCAGCTTTTGAAGAGTGAGTAGCAACTATATCTGGCTTCGTTTCTTTTAATACTTTGCGAACTTCAAAGATGGCTCGTACATCTTTAAGTGGATTGATTTCTCTTTTTAGAGAAGAACTAATGTAACAAGGGACATCTAATTTATGATGCTTAGCCCTTCCTCCACCTGTAATGATAAACACTTCATTACCCAAAGCTGCTAAATGATTCGATAAATCACGTACGTGTACTTGAGCACCACCAATTGTATCCATTCGAGTAATCACTTGTGCAATCTTCACCCGTCATCTCCTCTTTTTAGTGGTGCACACCAAGCAAGGGCTAATAGTAACCAGAAATGCCGCCAATGCAATGTATCGATGAAGATACTATTAAATGCAAGTCCTATTAGAGAAGCACAAATTACTAAGAAATATGCAGCAGATTCATCAAATGATTGTTTATACGATTTAAAGGCTTTATTCATGCTGATGACCAGGATAAAGACAAATAATAAAACACTTAAAATTCCATTCTCAGTTAAGATACGGGCATACAAGCTATGAGGTGCCATTTGAAACATGTTTTCAGATTGTCCGGGACCGATTCCAAATGGATTTTGTAAGCCTGTCAATAATGCTGTTTTTTGTGTTCCAAACCTCGATTCATCGTACCCTTGTATGGATAGTCTTGATTGAAATAATTTCTCTACAAATTCACTTTGTGTGATCCAAATCAAAATAGGAATGCACAATACCCCTAAAGTAACTATGGTTTTTAATTTTCTTTGGAGGAACTCTTTTTTAGTCAAAATGAAATAAATCAAAATAGATATGGTCCAGTTCCCCCAAGCTGCTCTTGAAAAAGAGACCAAAATTGCTGTCAGTAATGTAAGAAAAATAAGAGCGTATGCTATTTTCTTATATTTTGATACTTGTTCCTTTTCAAACAAACTGAGTACATATAACGATGGCATTATAAGAAATGGTCCAAAAACATTGGGATCTTTAAAAAACGCTTTTGCACGTCCATACATTACTAAAAAATCATTGAGAGGAATGAGATGAAAATAAGCTAAAATACCAATTACAGCTGAAATAACTGCTGAGACTAAATAACCATTCATTACCACACGGAGAAAAGAAATTTCAAGCCTTTGCCCCATACCAACTAATACAAACCATGAAATTATCAAATAGCTTGTGATGGCTAAATAATTTAATGCAATGTTAGTCTCTTTAGCAAATAGTAGTGAAATGAATTGGAAAATCAGAAAAAATAGTAAGAAAATTATTGGAATAAACACATTATTCGGAAATCTCATTAAGGAAAAAAACAAACTACAACATACAATTAGCAACATCAAGAAGTCATTGGGTGAAGGCTCAATTAATACAAACGAACTACTGAGCATCATGAAAAACAGTAATTTGTATATCCACTTTGGTGGTTGCTCAGTCATCATCAAATTCCTCCGACTTGCTGATACTTATGGGTGTCAGACATTAATACAGACAAATCCCAAATGTAAATTTATAATTTGTTTCCCGCTGAAATAATAACAAAACACAATTTTCTCATTTGCTTTTCCTTCTATATTCATCGATCTATACCTTTGCTAAAAATCTAGGTTGCAGCGTTTCGAATTCAACTCCATCTAATACATGATGAGCATTTCGCTGAAAGTATGTAACCAATTCTTTACCTAGTTTTTGTTGAATCACATGGTATGCTTGTTGAATTAAAAATGGACGTTTATGAACATTGTGAGCATCTGAAGCTATAAAGTGCACCATCTGATGCTGACATAATTTTAATGCGAATCTTTGTAAATCCTTTCCGTTTGCACCAGTTACACTGCCAGCAGTAACTTGTACGAGAGCACCTTTATTTACTAAATCTATTAACTTTTTAGGATGACGCCGAATTTCCGTATTTTTCTCAGCATGAGCTATGACAGGAATGTATCCCTTTATCTGTAATTCGTAAAATATGGAATCTGTGAATTGTGGAATGAGTTGTGCTGGAAATTCAATTAATACATATTTATGGCTGTCTGCAAGCGTCATAATTTCTGATTCTAACTCTTGCATTAACTCCCCATGAAGATGAACTTCCATGCCTGGTAAGATGGTCACCGGAATTTCTCTCTCTTGAATTAATAAATTCAGAATGTGAATAGAATTTTTTATTTCGTTAATATCTTGATCAAATCGACCATTCCGGTGATGTGGAGTAGCGACAATATGAGTCACTCCATTTTTAGCAGCATTTTGAATTAGAAGTATTGCCTCTAATTCTGTTGATGGACCATCGTCTACTCCTGGTAGAACATGGTTGTGCAAATCTACGATCATAACGACTCACTCCTTAATTGTAATAAGAATAAGAACGGGTTGAGCCTTTTGATTTATTGATGATTGAACCAATCAGCGGAGCCTGGACTTGTTTTAACAGTTCAATTGAATAAATAGCTTGTTCCACTTTAGAAGACTCAGCATTCACCACATACAAGCATCCATCTACATTTGCAGATATATGTAATGTATCTGCAACTAGCAATGGAGGTGTGTCCACAATGATGATGTCGAATTGGTTCTTTAATTCTTCTAAAAATCGAACAAATTTAGTAGAAGATAATAACTCTGTTGGATTGGGGGGAACAGGACCAGCACTTATAAAGGATAAATTTGGTACTTCAGTAGGCTGAATAATATCTTGCAAATTACATTGGCCAGCTAAATACGAAGTAACCCCAACACGTTTTGGTAAATGAAACAAATTACGTCCAGTTCCTCTTCGTAAATCTGCATCTACATAGACGGTTTTTTTTTGATCCATAGCAAATACAATACTTAAGTTTGCACTCACATAAGATTTACCATCTCCAGGCTCTGCACTTGTAACGAGAAGCGTTTTTGCATTTTTCTTTGATAGCACATAAAGTAAATTTGCACGAATGGAGCGAAACATTTCTGTAAAAACATCAAAGGAAGCCAATTCATGAATGAGTTTTCCTTCTCCAGCAGGAATAACGCCAACTACCGGCAATCCAAGTGCTTTTTCAGCTTTTTCAGAAGAGTCAATTAAGGTAAAGAACATTTCTTGGATGAGGACAAATGTATAACTCACTAAAAATCCAACTATTGCTGAAATAATGAAAAACAGTGCAGTGATGGGCTTGATTGACTTTGTATCTTCTCCAACAGTTGCCTGACTTAAGATATGTACGTTCTCTAAGTTCATGAGTGTTTTGATCTCTTCTTGAAAGGTTTTAGCCAATGTATTTGCTAATGCAGCTGCTTTTTCTGGTGTTTTCTCTTCAGCCAATATGGTTAATATTTGTGAATTTATGTTTGATTGTATTTCAACTTTTTGACTAAGCTCATCTTTTTTATATGTCTCTTCTAGCGAACCATTTACCTTATTTAAGATGCGGTTACTTTTCATTAAATATTTGTATGTTTCAATCAGTCGTAAATTCGCATCAATTTCTCCACTTGAAACGATATTTGCAGTCGTGAAATTTACTAGAACATCTGTCTTTGCTTCAAACTTTGGAGGAATAGCAAAGCTCGCAAATCCTCCAATCAGTGTTATATAGAATGTAACGAGTAAAATAATTTTCTTCTTCTTTTTAAACAAACGAATGAAATCACGAATTTCCAATGTTCGATTCATGAACCTAATAAGCCCCCTTGCCTTTCCAAATTGCCACGATTGTAAGTATGAAAATTTTCAAGTCTAATTTAAATGAGCAATTTTTTATGTAAAATAAATCATGCTCAATTTTATGTCCATGACAACTATCCGCTCGTCCATTTACTTGTGCCCAACCGGTCAAACCAGGTTTCATTAACAATCGATTCAACTGTTTTTCGTTATACCATTGTGTAATTTCAGGAACTTCTGGGCGAGGTCCAATCAAACTCATATCACCTCGCAACACATTGAAGAGTTGAGGTATCTCATCAATACTGCTTTTTCTTAAAAACGCACCTATCTTTGTGACTTCCGAATTGTGAGCAGACTTGAAAATAAAATCATCTGGGACTCCTTCGTACCAAGCATCTTGAGGGTTGTTTACCTTTTTTTTATTATTCTTCATCGTTCGAAATTTAATGATTTTAAATGGCTCATTAAATTGGCCAGTCCTTATTTGTGTAAACAAAAGTGGTGTACCTGAAGACATAAGTAATAAAAGTGAGATGATGGGATACAGAGGTAATAGAATCAGTAGTAAAAATAGAGATACACTCACGTCGAAACATCGTTTACCAAATCGTTCATAAATAAATGGTTCGAATTTTACTTGTAGTAATGAACGAATCCTTTCCAGATCCTACTCTCCTTTATATTTTTTCGGGTTTCATTAAATCATCATGTCTACTTGATTGTATTCCGATATTTCCACACACAGAACTACTAATGAACTAGTCATTATGATTTTCAAAGTGAAATTTCATTCGATTTATGATAAAAGTATGTATTTCATTTAATTTTTTCACTATTTTATGTAATAAAAGGATCATGACTGAATTTACACAACAAAAAAACACGCCTTTCGAAATTAATCGAAAGACGTGCTTGATTGAATAGATTATATCCACCTACATAAATCATGTAAATGGAGACGGCGGGAATCGAACCCGCGTCCAGAAACTCCAACACTTAAGCGTCTACGCGTATATCTTGCCTATTAAATTTCGCGCAGCATTATGCCGACAAGCGGGCGTCTTGTGCGCTAACTTGAAAATCTCTTCTTGTCGACTCAAGTTGCATCGACAATCGTATCCCACTTAAAGTGAGCTCGTACATGACCACATGGGCGATGGCCAAGACAAGCAACATCGTCAGCTTACGCTGCGAATGCTAGGTTTTGGTTTTTGCCAGTTATTATAGAGTGCCGTTGATACGGAGCCGAGCCCTCCGACGCGCAACTTAAGCTCAGACCATCCCTGTCGAATCCGTAACGTCCCCTTAATAAAGGTTGATCAAAAAGGCATGCTCAAAAATTAGCTAATGCTATTTTTTGTTCCTTCTTGAACTCTTATTGGAAGTTCGGGTGAACTACATGTACATCTGGCAAGCTGTATTTGTATTATAAGACAAAATTGGTCAAACTTCAAGTAGTTTTAATCTTGGTTTCGAGATTTGAAGGCACGTTCGATATCACGCTTCGCTTCTTTTTTCCTTAAATCATCACGTTTATCGTAATTCTTTTTCCCTTTACCTAAGCCAATTAATACTTTAGCAAAACCATCTTTTAAATACATTTTGATTGGAATAATTGAAAAACCATCTTGTTTTGATAACCCTATTAACTCGTTAATTTGTTTTTTATGGAGCAATAGTTTTCGAGATCGCAACGGTTCATGATTAAAACGATTTCCTTGTTCATAAGTACTGATATGCATATTAGAGATCCATGCTTCATTGTTTCGAATGCGCACGAATGCTTCTTTTAATTGAACTTTGCCTTTTCGTACTGATTTTATTTCGGTTCCTAAAAGCACAATTCCCGCTTCAATCGTTTCCTCAATAAAATAATCGTGATTCGCTTTCTTATTTTGCGAAACCACTTTTCCTTCACCTTTTGGCATTTGGTTTCACCTCGCAGTTTAGAAATGAGCGGCTACTTGCCGCTCAAGTTATTTACTTTTTCTTTCTTTTACGGCCTTGACCTTGTTGCTTCTTCGCAATGCCTTCATAATACTTTTGCTTTTGTTTTACTTCTTTTTTCTGACCCGGTTTAGAAGGACTCTCAGTTGAGCGTCGTCCAGAACCTTCTTTACGGTTTGAAGAATTCTCAGAAGTGCGTTTTCCTGAACCATCTTTACGGTTTGCATGGAAAACTTTAGGCGCTTCTTTACGTGTGCGTTGGAAAGCTTTAGTCATTCCTACGATTTCAAAATCAATTGCAGATTCTTCAGGTTTAACAGCAGTAACACGAACGGTCACTTCATCACCGATGCGATACTGTTTGCCTGCACGCTCACCTAACATCATCATTTGACGATCATCAAATCTGTAATAATCATCCGTCATATTACTTACATGGACAAGACCTTCAATGGTATTTGGCAATTCAATAAACATTCCGAAGTTTGTGATTGAGCTAACAATCCCTTCGAACTCTTCACCAATTTTGTCTACCATAAATTGTGCCTTTTTCAATGATTCAGTATCGCGTTCTGCTTCCACTGCACGACGTTCACGATCAGAAGTATGGTCGGCAATTTCAGGCATAACGGCATCCCAATGAGCGACGGTCGGTTTCGATACATCTCCATTAATTAAATACGTGCGAATCAATCTGTGCACAATTAAATCCGGATAACGGCGTATCGGTGATGTGAAATGTGTATAATAATCCGTTGATAAACCAAAGTGACCTAGACTCTCAGAGTAATAACGAGCTTGTTGCAATGAACGAAGCATCATCGTTGAGATTACGGGTGCTTCTGGTAATCCTTCAATAGCCTCTACGATTTCTTGTAAAGCTCTTGGATGAATCTCATTACCAGATCCTTTAACAACTAAGCCGAAGTTTGTTATGAATTCGAAGAAGCGTTGAAGTTTTTCAGGTTTTGGATCTTCGTGTATACGATAAATGAATGGTACTTCCATCCAGTGGAAATGTTCAGCTACAGTTTCGTTTGCTGCTAACATGAACTCTTCTATCAATCGCTCAGCAACAGTACGTTCTCGAATTACAACATCTGTTGGCCATCCTTCATCGTCCACAATGACTTTTGATTCTTTAAAATCAAAATCAATTGCTCCACGTTTTGCCCGTTTTTCTCGCAAAATATCAGCTAGTTCAACCATAAGGTTAAACATAGGTACTAAATCACGGTAACGTTCTATTAATGCTTCATCTTTTTCTTCAACAATCTTAAAGACATCCGTATAGGTCATGCGTTCTTTCGTATTAATTACACTTTGGAATATTTGGTGCGAGACCACGTTTCCAGTGCCATCAATAACCATTTCACATGATAAAGTTAATCGATCTACTTGAGGATTCAAAGAACAAATACCGTTAGATAAACGGTGTGGAAGCATCGGAATGACTCGGTCTGTTAAATAGACACTTGTCGCACGATCATACGCTTCAGTGTCCATTGGTGAACCTTCAGTAACGTAATGGCTAACGTCCGCAATGTGAACGCCAAGTTTATAGGTGCCATCAGGATTTTTCGTAACTGTTACAGCGTCATCCAAGTCTTTTGCGTCTGCTCCGTCAATCGTTACAATGACTTCATTTCGCAAATCACGTCGACCCTCTAAGTCAGCCTCATCAATTTCATCTGGTACAGCATTGGCTTGATCGATGACTGGTTGTTGGAAATCAATTTCAATACCATGTTTATGGATGATTGATAAAATATCAACACCTGGATCATTTTTATGACCAAGAATTTGTGTAACCATACCAGTTGCAGATTTACGACCTTCTGGCCATCCTGTAATTTCTACAACTACTTTATGTCCATCAATCGCACCAAGTGTATCTTCTTTTGCGATAAAAATATCCATTGAGATTTTTTTATCATCTGGAAGCACAAAGCCAAAACCTTTATTGTCTTGGAACTGACCCACCACTTTAGAAATACCACGTTCTGCAATTTTCGTAATGGACCCTTCACGACGGTCTCCTGAACTTGCACTTGAAACACGTACTAGAACGATATCGCCGTTCATTGCCCCATTTACTTCAGTAGGTGGAATAAAAATATCATCCATACCTGCTTCATCAGGTGCAACGAATCCAAATCCTCTAGCATGTCCAATAAATTTACCTCTAAGTAAATTCATTCTTTCAGGAACACCATAGCGATTTGATTTTGAACGAATCACAAAACCTTTTTCTTCAAGACGAACTAACGTCTTAACTAACTCTTTAAATTCATCTGCATCTTCAAATCCAAATTGGCTTTCAATTTCTTGAACAGTCAATGGATGATATTCTTCTTCACGCATGAAATCAAGCAAACGTTGTTGTAAGTTTTGTTCCATCTTTCATCCCTCCTTTTTATAGCGTGTGCGAGTGAGACGGTTTTTACACCTGCCACTCTAGCGTCTGTAAAAATTCTAATATGTCTTCATGTAATTGCTCTTTTTCTTGATCGAGTGTTATTACATGACCTGATTTCTCATACCATTTTAACCGTTTTTCAAATGACTCTGCCTCATCATGTATAATATTAGCTGAGTTCACTTCAATAACGCTATCTTGACGTCCTTGCACAACAAATAAAGGAGCATACACATGATCCACATGGTCACGAACGTCATAAACTAGGTTTCGCAAATCTGATAGTGAATCCATCGACTTACTTTGAAGAGCCTTTACTTCTTCTTCTATAAGCGATATGTCTTTTCCTTCATAACGCTTATAATCTCTTGCATATTTAATAACACCTTCATACATAAGTTCTGTCGTTTTCATCGACATGGGTGCACACATCGTCACAATTCCCTTTACAGGTACGGTATACCCTAATTTTATTGAAAAGACACCGCCTAATGATAATCCAGCAACCGCAATTTCTTCATAGCCTGCTGCCTTTAATTGATCATAGCCGCGCATAACATCTTTCCACCAATCAGTTGGTCCTGTCTGGATTAATTCTTCTGGTGGTACTCCATGACCTTTATAATGAGGCGCCAGTGATGTATAGCCGTTTTTTTCTAAAAAGCGACCAAGCATACGCACATCTGACGAATTCCCCGTAAATCCATGTAACAATAATACGGCTCTTTTACCCGCTTCAAAAAAGAACGGTTTGGGTTGCGCGATTCGCATTCAAAAAACCTCCAATAATAGAAATTGCAAAGCATACCTTTAGCTCGACTTCAACGCTGAAGCTACGAAACGCACTGGTGCTTGGAACTAGGCCATACCTATTATACTTTTTTGCATTAATATCCAATGTATCCCATTTAATAATCAATATAAGAAAACGCCTAACCAGTTCAGTCGGTCAGGCGGTTCGTATGTTGATTATAATTTGGTTACGGCAATTGCCAGAATAAAAAATAACACAGCTAATACAATCGTTATACGGTGCAAGACAAGATCAATTCCTCTTGCTTTTTGCTTTCCGAAAAGTTGCTCAGCTCCGCCCGAGATGGCACCTGATAAACCTGCACTTTTCCCTGATTGTAACAACACAACAACGATTAATGCTAGCGAAACGATGACGAGTAAAGTCAATAACAACGCATGCATTTGTTCCACCTCCTGATCAGAAACATCACAACAAGAACTATTTTACCAAATTATAGAGACAAGTACAATAAGCTGAGAAAAATACATGAAGAATTCTGTCAGATAATTTGTTGTCTTTACACTTTTACATTGATTTTGGCTGTGAAGTGCCTTTAATCGACTTCAAAGAGAGTTTATTTAACTAACTCCAAAACTTTAAAAAGAGCCGCACTTCCTTATAGGAGTGTGCGGCTCTTAACTTTATTTTTTCAAGTTATAGAAAGTTTTCATTCCTAAGTATTGAGCAGTTTCGTATAGTTGGTCTTCAATACGAAGTAATTGATTGTATTTCGCAACGCGGTCAGATCGTGACGGTGCACCCGTTTTAATTTGGCCAGCATTTGTAGCAACTGCGATATCAGCAATCGTTGAATCTTCAGATTCACCAGAGCGATGAGAAATTACGGTTGTATAACCAGCACGTTTCGCCATTTCAATCGCATCAAATGTTTCTGTTAATGTACCGATTTGGTTTACTTTGATTAAGATTGAGTTCCCAACGCCTTCTTCAATCCCTCTAGCAAGTTTCGTAGTGTTTGTAACGAATAAATCGTCACCTACAAGTTGAATACGATTACCTAAGCGTTCTGTCAATAATTTATGACCAGCCCAGTCATTTTCATCTAATCCATCTTCAATTGAAACGATTGGGTATTTATCGCAAAGCTCTTCATACCAGTTAACCATTTCTTCAGATGTTTTTACGATGCCTTCGCCAACTAGATGATATTTACCATCTTCTTTATTGAAGAATTCAGATGAAGCAACATCCATCGCTAGTAAGATTTCTTCTCCTGGTTTGTATCCCGCTTTTTCAATAGCAGTCAAAATTGTAGTAATAGCTTCTTCATTTGACGCTAAGTTAGGAGCGAATCCACCTTCATCGCCTACGGCTGTGTTCAATCCTTTATCTTTCAATACTGATTTCAAGTTATGGAAAATTTCAGCGCCCATTTGAAGTGCTTCACGGAAAGTTTTTGCCCCTACAGGCATGACCATGAATTCTTGAATATCAACATTGTTATCAGCATGTTCCCCACCGTTTAAGATATTCATCATTGGAACAGGAAGTTGTTTCGCGTTAAATCCACCTAAGTATTGATATAACGGAATATCCAAGTAGTCAGCTGCTGCATGTGCAGTGGCAAGTGAAACTCCAAGAATTGCGTTAGCGCCAAGTTTGCCTTTGTTTTCTGTACCATCTAATTCAATCATCGCTTGATCTATTGAAACTTGATCTAAAACAGTGAATTTTTCTTCAAGTTCTTCTGCAATCACTACATTAACGTTTTCAACGGCTTTAAGCACACCTTTACCAAGGTAACGACTCTTGTCTCCATCACGTAGTTCTACGGCTTCATGCTCACCAGTAGATGCGCCTGAAGGTACAATTGCACGGCCAAATGCTCCGCTTTCTGTAAATACTTCAACTTCAATTGTTGGATTTCCGCGAGAATCTAATACTTCACGAGCTTGTATTTGTGTAATGATTGGCATGTTTAAATCTCCTCAGCTTTCAGTAATGTTTTACCTGTCATTTCAGGCGGTTGACTAATTCCTAATAAGTGTAACATGGTAGGCGCAAGATCTGCTAAGATACCTTCTTCACGTAATTCAATTCCATTTTTCGTGACAATCACAGGTACAGGATTCGTTGTGTGCGCAGTCATAGGTTGACCTGCAATCGTTAAAACTTCATCTGAATTACCATGATCTGCTGTGATAATTGCTGCTCCACCTTTAGCAATTAGTGCGTCAACAATGCGGCCTAAACATTCATCAACTACTTCAATCGCACGAATTGTTGGCTCGAGCATACCGCTATGACCGACCATGTCGGGATTTGCAAAGTTTAATAAAATTCCATCAAATCGATCAGAAGCAATGGCTTCAAGCAAAGCGTCGGTAACTTCATAAGCACTCATTTCAGGCTGTAAATCATACGTTGCGACCTTTGGAGAGTCAATTAAAATACGTTCTTCACCAGGAAAACGTTCTTCTCGGCCTCCACTCATAAAGAAAGTAACATGAGGGAACTTTTCCGTTTCAGCAATGCGCAATTGAGTTTTCCCATTATTTGCAAGAACCTCACCCACGGTGTTAATCAAGTTGTCACTTTTATAGGCAACAGAAGCCAAAACTTCGTCACTATAAGATGTAAATGTCACAAACTTTAAATCCGTTGGGTGTTTAGAGCTTAAAGAAAATGCTGGATTACAACTTGGATTTGTAAAGACAGATGATAATTGAATCGCTCTGTCCGGTCTGAAATTAAAGAAAATCACGGCATCCTGTGAATCAATCGTCGCAACGGCTTTTCCTTGTTCTTTAATGACAAACGGCAAGACAAATTCATCTGCTATTTTGCTATCATAAGAAGCTTTCACTCCTTCTGCAGCTGATGTAGATATTTCTCCAACCCCATCCACTAAAGCACGATAAGCTTTCTCTACTCGTTCCCATCTACGATCTCGGTCCATTGCATAATAACGTCCACTAATAGTCGCAAACTTTCCTACACCAATCGTAGACATTTGTTTTTCGGTTTCTTCAATATAAGAAAGTGCTGTTGATGGGCCAACATCGCGACCATCTAAGAATCCGTGTACAAACACATCTTCTAGTCCTTGTGCTTTCGCCAACTTCAACAATGCAAATAAATGCTCGTAATGCGAATGAACACCACCGTCAGACAACAAACCCATTAAATGAAGTTTTGATCCATGAGCTTTCACATGTGCGATAGCTTCCATAAAGGCGGCATTTTGAAAGAAATCCGCATCAACAATCGATTTGTGAATTCTAGTTAAATTTTGATACACAGTTCGTCCTGCACCAATATTTAAATGACCCACTTCTGAATTTCCCATTTGCCCTTCTGGAAGTCCCACTGCATTTCCAGAAGCAATTAAAGACGCATGTGCATAAGTATTCCAGTAACGATCAAAGTTCGGTTTTGTCGCTTGTGCCACTGCATTGCCAAAAACTTCACTACGTAGCGCAAAACCATCCAGAATAATTAGAGCGACTGGAATTTTAGACATTGGCACCAGCCTCCAGTAATTTTAAGAACGATCCAGATTGTAAGCTTGCGCCACCGACAAGTGCTCCATCGATATGCTCCATAGTTAATAATTCTTCAATATTCTCGGGTTTGACAGAACCACCATACTGAATTCGAACTGCCTCAGATACTTCTTGTCCAAATAAAGACTCTACTTTAGAACGAATCGCACCACATACTTCATTGGCATTTTCAGAAGTTGCTGTTTTACCTGTCCCGATTGCCCAAATTGGTTCATATGCAATAACCGTTTGTTTGACTTGAGCTTCAGTCAAGTTAGCAAGTGCTAATTCTACTTGACCTTCGACTTTAGAAGCTGTGTTGCCTGCTTCACGCTCTTCAAGTGTTTCACCAACGCAAACAATAGGAGTTAATGAATGCGCAAATGCTGCATGCACTTTCTTATTGACCGCTTCGTCTGTTTCATTAAAATATTCACGTCGTTCTGAGTGTCCTAAAACTACATATTCAACACCTAAGTCTGCTAATTGAACTGGGCTAACTTCACCAGTAAAAGCCCCTTCATTTTCAAAGTGCATCGTTTGAGCACCTACATGTACAGCTGATCCAGATAATGATTGTGTTAACTGTTCAAGAAAAAGTGCCGGTGCACAAATCACTGTATCCACTTTCACAGAATCTGGTGCTAATCCTTTTACTTCTTCAGCAAATTGTTTCGCTTCAGATAAAGTTTTGTACATTTTCCAGTTACCAGCAATAATGGGTTTTCGCATGCGAATTCCTCCTTAGTTTTGATCGTTTAGTGCTACAACTCCAGGTAAGTCTTTACCTTCCATGAACTCTAATGAAGCTCCGCCACCAGTTGAAATGTGATCCATTTTATCAGCTACATCAAATTTCTCAACAGCAGCAGCTGAATCGCCGCCACCGATGACTGTATAGGCTTGTGTGGCTGCCATAGCGTTTGCAACACCCTTCGTTCCTTGTGCAAATGGTGCCATTTCAAATACGCCCATTGGACCATTCCAAATAATTAGTTTTGAATTGGCAATTACGTCTGCATATTGAGACGTTGTTTTTGGACCAATATCAAGACCCATCCAATCAGAAGGGATTTCATCAATGTTCACTACTTTTGTTTCAGCATCTTTTGAAAACTCACTTGCAACAACTACATCCATAGGCAAATATAAATTCACGCCTTTGTTTTTTGCTTTTTCAATAAACGATTTGGCTAAATCAATTTTGTCTTCTTCTACTAATGACTTTCCAATATCGTAGCCTTGTGCTCTCGAAAACGTATAAGATAAGCCCCCACCGATTAACAGATTGTCGACTTTGTCTAATAAATGATCGATGACACCAATTTTATCTTTTACTTTTGCTCCGCCAATAATAGCGGTAAATGGTCGTTCTGGTTCAGACAAAACTTTACCTAGAACGTCTAATTCTTTTTCCATTAACAATCCTGAAACTGCTGGAATGTATTTCGCGATTCCTTCAGTTGAAGCATGTGCACGATGTGCTGCTCCAAAAGCATCATTTACAAAGACATCTGCTAATTTAGAGAATTGTTCTGCTAAAACTGAATCATTTTTTTCTTCACCTTTATGGAAACGGACATTTTCAAGTAAGACGATGTCGCCTTGATCCATGCCGGCAATAGCATGTTCAACCGACGCTCCAATTGACTCGTCTAATTTTTGAACTGGTTTATGTAATAGCTCACTTAAGTGTTCACCCACTGCTGTTAAGCGTAATTCTTCTGTAACTTCCCCTTTTGGACGACCCATATGACTCGCTAAAATTACTTTTGCACCTTTTTCCACTAAGTGTTGAATAGTAGGGAGTGCAGCACGAATTCTAGTGTCATCTGTAATTTTCCCGTCTTCCATTGGCACGTTGAAATCAACGCGGCAGAAAACCCGTTTACCTGCTAAGTCTAATTGTTGCATTGTCTGTTTTTGTTTCATGAAGAATCTCCTCCTTCGGCATTAAAAAAATAAGGAACGGAGGGTACCTCCGTTCCTTTTACCCAACTCTATTATAGAGGTTAATGATAAGATCCGCTACTTTAGCCGGACAGCGTCCCCTCTTATAAACCTTTGCTTGACATGTGTAATGCAAGGTCGATACAACGCGTTGAGTAACCAGTTTCATTGTCATACCAAGACAATACTTTAACCATATTTTTCTCAAGAACCATTGTAGACAATCCATCTACAGTTGATGAAGCAGCATTGCCGTTATAGTCACGAGATACTAAAGGCAATTCATTGTATTCTAAGAAACCTTTTAATTCGTTTTCAGATGCTGATTTAAGTGCAGCATTTACTTCTTCAGTCGTTACATCTTTATTGAGTTCTACGACTAAGTCAACAAGTGATACGTTTGGAGTTGGTACTCGAACAGCCATACCATCTAACTTGCCTTTTAATTCTGGAAGAACTAATGACACTGCTGCTGCAGCTCCTGTTGAAGTTGGAATCATTGATTCAGCTGCCGCACGAGCACGACGGTAATCTTCATGTGGTAAATCTAAAATACGTTGATCGTTTGTGTATGAATGAATAGTTGTCATCATACCACGTCTAATTCCAAAGTTTTCATGAAGAACTTTTGCAACTGGCGCTAAGCTATTTGTTGTACAAGATGCGTTTGAAACTACATGATCCGTTTCTGGGTTATATGTTTCGTGATTAACACCCATAACGAAGGTAGACATTCCACTCTTACCAGGTGAAGAAACGATAACTTTTTTAGCACCTGCTTCAATGTGTTTTCCAGCAGATTCGTTGTCGCGGAAAATACCTGTTGCTTCAATAACAATATCAATTTCAAGGTCTTTCCAAGGCAATACTGAAGGATCTTTTTCTGCATAGACACGTACTTGTTTGCCATTGACAATTAAGTAGTCGCCTTCAGATGATACTTCTGCATCGAAAATACCGTGTACTGAATCATATTTCAGTAAATGTGCTAACATTGCTGCATTTGTTAAATCGTTGATTGCTACTACTTCTACTCCGTCACGTGTTAATGCCTCGCGGAATACTACTCGCCCAATACGTCCGAATCCGTTAATCGCTAATTTTAAAGTCATTTAAATTTCCTCCTAATTTTCATTTATCATAAGTTGAGTTATTTTTTTCGCGGCACCTTCATCGGTAATTAATACCGTTTGATGTGGTGCATGTTTTAAATAAGATAGTATGGCAGACGCTTTAGAAGCTCCACCCGCTACTGCCAATAAATGTCGGGCATGTTTGAGTTGTTTTAATTGAATCCCTACCGTACGTATTCGATGAACAGCTTTACCTTGTTCATTAAAGTAATAACCAAAAGCTTCTCCCACAGCTTGCTTATGCAAAATGATATCGACTTCCTCGTGACCTGAATTACGACGTTTTGCCATTTCTTTTGCGTCCCCAATACCGTGAATGACAATGTTTGTCTTATCATATAGATCCATCATTTCTTTTATGACTGGTTCTTTAATCATTGTCTTGTATGCTGTTTCACTTAAATGATCGGGTAAGTACAGCGTTCGTGACGTTCCACTTGCTTGGGTAGCGAAGGCGGATGCAATATGATTTGCTTGTAATTCCACGTTTTCCCCAATCCCACCTCGTGCTGCGACAAAGACTAAACTCTTTGGCTTAATATGCACCGATAAGTGATTGGCAATAGCTGCTATCGTACTGCCACCAGTAACAGCAACAGTATCTTGATCTTTAGATAACAACTCAAGCTGTTTTGCTGCTTCTTGCCCTATCAAGGATTTGGCAGGAGTTTCGATTTCACTGTCACCTGGAACAATAATAACTCGAGCTAATTTAAATGTTTTTTCAAGTTGTTTTTCCATATCGTACAATCCAGACCATTCATGAACCAAATCTTTTAAAGTTTCTAATACAATATTACCTTCATGTGTAATTTCCATTCCATTAGCCAACACTTGAATTAATCCTTGCGCTCTCAAAATGTCTAACTCTCTTCTCGTCTCACGTTCAGTGGAATGGACGATTTCACTTAATGCTCTGCGTCCGATTCCGACTGACAACTGTATCGTCATCAATAATCGATATCTTTTTTGGAGAAGAGTCGTCATTTCTGGTAACAATTTCTGTTGTGCTGTTAGTAATTGTTCCATTGCATTCTCCCTCTTAGAAAAACACTATTGCTCCATGTTGGTACATGATGCTGTTTATTCAATTACTACTTGTAAATCAACACTTCAATAAGTGGTGGGACGTTTTTTGTCCCGGTGTTATAATTAATGTCCCACTTGTATTATTAATATACTCCTCTTTCAAAAAAAGTGCAAATAAAAAGACGTTTAGGAAGTAAACGCCTCTAACAGTGTAGGATAATCAATCCGACCTTCTTGAATAATCTGTCCCTTACTCTCAATGACAGGAATACGAAGTAGATATTTCTCGTGAAGTTCATCATCCTCTTCTATGTTGATTTCTTCAACGTCTAAGTAAATATCTTCCTTTACTAATTCCAGCATTAGTCTGGCTTCCTCACACAAAGGACAGTTCGATCGCGAATAAAATTGAACTTTCATTATAAATCCTTCCTTTCAAATCGTTTTCTTTTTGAAGAACTAAAGATGCCAAGTTGTTCTCTATACTTTGCAATTACGCGTCGTGATAAATGTATTCGTTCTATTGAAAGTAAACCTACAATGCTTTGATCGGATAAAGGCTTGTTCTTTTCTTCATGTTCAATAAAAAATTGAATTCGTGCTTTTACATGAGCTGCGGATACATCATCAACTGATGGTTGTGAAAAAAAAGACTTTAATGCTACGATTCCCGTTTGCGTTTGAAGGTATTTCTCTCGAACAGCCCGACTAACAGTTGACTCGTGAATTTCTAAACGTTCTGCTACATCTGTCATAGTCATTGGAACTAAGTTTGATGTTCCATGAGTGAAATATTTTTGTTGACTATGGACAATTTCATGAATGATTCGTTGCAAAGTCGATTTACGCCACTTCAGTTGAATAGCCATATTCTCGACTTCTTTCGTTTTATTAAGCACATATGTCTTTGTCTCATCGTCAATTTGGGATGACAAGGTTTGTGAATAGGTTTTATCCACGTGTGCTTGAGGAAAAGCGTGACCATAATAAACGATGGTAAACTCTTCATTCTCAAATGATACATAGGCATCTGGTTGAATGTATGCTACCTGGTGTTGTGTAATTAATTGTAAAGGTGATGTAGAAAAATTTGATAACGTATCTGCAATTTGTTGAATTTCTTCTAATGATATATGTATTTTTTTCGCAAGCTCTTTCCATTTTTTCGAGATAAACAAGTCGAAATGATTGGTAACAACATGGATTGTTTCCGAAGATAGGTCATGATACTTCGCTTGCAAGATAAGTGAATGTTGTTTTGAAAATGCTCCAATGCCAATTGGCTCACATCCATGAATGACAGCAATTGCTTGTTGAATTATACTTTCCGGTTTATTCGTCCAACTTGCATACTCTGCTAGGGTACCAGTCAGGAATCCGTATTCATCCAAATCATCAATGAGCCAGTGAATCACATAGATGAGCTCATCTGTTAAATGAAAGTCGAGCAATTGTGCGTAAAGTAGGTCTTTATAAGAAGAATGGCTCGCTTGTTGTTGAACCATTTGTGGTGAAATGAGGGTTGGACCTTTTGATCGTACTTTCAACCACGGGTTCTCATCTTGCTTCTCTCTTAGAAAATGTTCAAGTTCATACGTTGAGAAATTTAGGATTTCCAGTGATTGACGCAACGATTGAGTCATTGCTAATTTTTGTGTTTGCATTTGCAATTGACTTAGACGTTGTTCCATTCAAATCCACTCCCCATTTCTATTATACGAGACAAGCTTTCCAGAGTGAAATATGAAGATAAATAAATCTTCTGTTTCTAATGTGCGATTTATAACATTTAATTTACCCCTACTTAAGAAAAACCGGGCAAAGTGCGCCCGGTTCTTTTAAGAAGAGTAACCATAGTAGCCTGTTGATTTCCGCTACGGTGGACGCTTTTCGCGGGCATGACTTCAGTCTCCTCGTCACTGTAAAAACATGTGCTCCTGCGGTTACTCGTCGCAAAGATATTGGACGAATGACAGTTCGTCCAATATCTTTCCAGCGGGATAAGCGGGACAGGTGAGACCCCGCAGATCGCGAAGCGACCGAGGAGGCTCACCGCCCGCCCCGCGGAAAGCGTCCGCTTGAAACGGAAATCCACACTATTAATGAATCAATATTTTGTCCATGAAACACTTGATTTATGGAACTAAAATTATAGACTTTCTCTTTTAAAAGGGGATTGGCTCACTTTTACAACGAGTTCAATTTCTTTTAGTATCCATGCGACCTGTGCAAATATGCGATAAACAGCAGTGTCGTATAACACAGAAAAACGAGTGGCATATTAAAGCCACTCGTTGAAATATTACTAAAAACCACGACCTGCACCGCCTCCGCCAGAAGAACCGCCGCCGCCTCCACGGAAACCACCGCCGCCGCCTCCGCCAAAACCGCCGCCAAATGATCCTGGACCTATCATAGGAAATCCTCCACGACGACCTCGAGAGCCTGGTCCCATTCCGCCACCACCACGGTTTTTAAAAACCATGAAAAGCACGAATATAATGATAATAATGGTGGTAATAGAAAAAGAACTACCACCCTCATCCTCACTGCTTTTAGCAGACTGGATAGGATTTACTGCTTCACCATTCCATTCATATTCTTTAGCGATTTCTTGATAAAAGACTTTCATCGTATTTAATATAGCTAAATCGGCTTGATCATTTTTCATATAAGGTACAGTAAACTCGTCTAGGATTCGACCCACTTTCCCATCAGGCAAAGCACCTTCTAAACCATAGCCGACTTCTACCCACATCTCACGTGAATCCATATCGATGACAAGCAAGACGCCATTGTTTTTCTCAGCATCTCCTAGCTTATATTCACGAAATGCTTGGTTTGCAAAGCTTTGAATATCGGCACCGTCTAGTGAATTAACTGTTAAAACAGCGATTTGAGCACCTGTAGCATCATCTAAACGAGCAGCCAATTGATTAATCTCAGCTTTCTGTTCATCATTTAGCAAACCGGCAAAATCTTGCGTATAAATATCACCAACTGGTTGGGGTATTGTTGCCGCCTGAATCATTGGCGCAAGCGTCAACAGAAAAAGAAGCGCCGTTCCTACGAAAAGCGCAGCTTTTTTCATCACTCGCCATCTCCTCCGAAATCGACTTTTGGTGCATCTTGTGCGGCTGCATCTGCTTTAAAGTATTCTTTCTCATCAAAACCGAAAATTCCTGCAAGCATAGCCCCTGGGAATCGTTTTACTTTTCGATTAAAATCAGCAACTTCATTATTGTAATCTTGTCGTGCCACTGATAAGCGATTTTCTGTTCCCGCTAATTCGTCCATCAATTGGCGGAAGTTTGCATCTGACTTTAGTTCAGGATAATTTTCTACAACCACTAATAATCGACTT
The DNA here is from genome assembly GCF_042658845.1 of Paenisporosarcina macmurdoensis. Classification (NCBI taxonomy): domain Bacteria; kingdom Bacillati; phylum Bacillota; class Bacilli; order Caryophanales; family Caryophanaceae; genus Paenisporosarcina; species Paenisporosarcina macmurdoensis. The sequence continues at coordinate 139,848 of NZ_JBHSRI010000009.1, read as the reverse complement.
AATGCACCTGATAGTTCATCATTTGCTTGTGCTTGATCTTGAGGAGAACCTGCTCCAGCTAAACGAGCTCTAGCTTCCGTTACGCTATCAATCACATCTTTTTCTTGTTTCGCAAAGCCTTTAACTGATTCCACTAAATTTGGAATCAAATCTAGCCGACGTTGCAATTGATTTTCAACTTGAGCATAGGCTTGATCTACATTTTCTTCACCGTTTACAAACCCGTTATAACTAGGAATTAACATAAGTGCTAACACGACGACAATACCCACTACAATAAGAATGGGAACTAAACCCTTTTTCATTTTCTTCACCTCTAAATTAGTATAGTCATTATCTACCTTATTTAGAGATTATTAAAACATAAAAAAAACGACAGTGACTTCAACAGTCACTATCGCCTTATTTTATGCTTTTTTTAAATCGCTACGAGAAATAATATGATCAACTAAACCATATTCTTTCGCACGTTCAGCTGTCATGAAATTATCACGATCTGTGTCTTTTGCAATAACTTCAACTGATTGGCCAGTACGCTCAGCCAAGATAGTGTTCAACTTATCACGTAAAAATAAAATGCGTTTAGCAGCGATTTCAATTTCAGTCGCTTGCCCTTGTGCACCACCAAGTGGTTGATGAATCATCACTTCAGCGTTTGGTAATGCATAACGTTTCCCTTTTGTTCCAGCAGCTAATAAGAAAGCTCCCATTGATGCAGCCATACCGATACAGATTGTTTGAACATCTGGTCGAATAAATTGCATCGTATCAAAAATCGCCATACCCGCTGTGATACTTCCGCCTGGGCTATTAATGTAAATTGAAATGTCTTTTTCTGGATCATCTGCTTCAAGGAAAAGTAATTGCGCCACTATGGAGTTTGCAACATTGTCATCAATGCCACTTCCTAGCATAATTACACGGTCTTTAAGTAAACGTGAGTAAATGTCATAAGCACGTTCTCCACGGCTTGTTTGTTCAATAACTGTAGGAATTAAATTCATCGAAATTGCCTCCTTCAAACATAAGTTAATTTTCTTACATCCTGAGTTTCATAAGTTGTTCTCAGTTGTTACTTTATCATATACAAGTTGGTCAAGGAAGGTCAAATATTATGCACGAAAAAGTAAAGTTGTATTGTTCCTCTACTATTTGTATAATAGAAAAGTCGCTTGCCCTCGTGGTGTAATGGATAACACGTGAGCCTCCGAAGCTTTAGATGTGAGTTCGATTCTCGCCGAGGGCGTCATAATAATTCAAATAAAAAACCTTCGACAACTGTCGGAGGTTTTTTCTACTTATTCTTCGTTTCCAACCATTGCAATTAATCCAGAAACGGCTTGTTCCTCATCTGAACCATCTGCGCTGATAATAACTGAAGATCCTTTGCTAATAGCTAAGCTCATGATGCCCATAATACTTTTTGCATTAACTTTTTTAGTTTCTTTTTGTAAATATACATCTGCTTGATAGCGATTCGCTTCCTGTACAAAAAGAGCAGCTTGTCTAGCTTGTAATCCTGATTTCAATCCTACTTGTACTTGTTTTTCCACCATTCGTTCATGCCCCCTAAGCTCTTTCCGATATTGTATTGTTTTTATGTTAGCGGAAAAATCGCATTCCCACAACTATCTATTTACTTTATCAAAAGCTACTCCACCACGAAGACCATCTGCAATTTCATCAAGTTTGCGTAAACGATGATTAATACCTGATTTACTGATAGTTCCAGCAGACACCATCTCACCCAGTTCTTTTAATGTTACATCTTGATACTCCACACGCAAACGAGCAATTTCTCTAAGTTTTTCTGGAAGTTGATCGATACCCATCGTTTTATCAATATATCGAATATTCTCCACTTGGCGTACGGCTGCTCCGATGGTTTTGTTTAAATTCGCAGTTTCACAGTTCACCAGGCGGTTTACGCTATTTCTCATATCGCGGATGATTCGCACGTCTTCAAACTTTAATAATGCTTGGTGTGCACCCGTGATACTAAAGAAGTCTGAAATTTTCTCGGCTTCTTTTAAATACGTGACAAACCCTTTTTTACGCTCAATAGTTTTAGCATTTAATCCAAATCCATTCATTAACTCAACTAGTGCTTCACTATGATCATTATATAATGAATATATTTCTAGATGATAGGCAGAAGTTTCAGGATTATTAACAGAACCTCCAGCTAAAAATGCACCACGTAAATAGGCACGCTTACAACAATTTTTATTAACCAACTCAGCTGAAATCGTATGATTAATTTGAAAATCTTCGGAAATTATTTTTAAATCTTCCAGCAAGGCTTTTGAACCATCACGTACTCGACAAATATAAACATTATTTTTCTTTAAACGCATCTTTTTTCGTACCAATAATTCTATTCGATACGGATATAAAGATTTCATTAATGTATATAGTCGTCTTGCAATGGCCGCATTTTCCGTTTGAACATCTAAGCTTAAACTCCGATTGGCAAATGAAAGCGCACCATTCATGCGAATGAGTGCTGATAACTCTGCTTTCGCGCAACAAGGTATTATGTCAGCTTGCGTCATTTCTTTTTTTGTTTCAGATGCAAATGACATAGAAGTGTCCCCCTTTCAAACGAAAGCTAGATAGATGAATTCTTAATAGCACTTTCCCTATCTTCCGCGTATTGAACAAGCCATTCCGCAACTTTAGTTGCATCATGTCGTATGGCTCCATCCTGGATAGTCGCAATATCTTTTTTGACCACTGTTATTCCTAATTGAGTTAAGCGCGATTCGTCATAACTTACAGGCTTAGACTGTTCTTGTTCATACACTTTTTGAACCTCCAACGGAACTTCATCGGTATTCAACAAAATGGTTTGTATAAAAGGTGCTCCCATATGTAGCACGAGTGCGCGAACATGATCGGCCGCAGAGTAATTATGTGTTTCACCAGCTTGTGTCATTAAGTTACAAATATATATATTATGAGCTTTTGATTCAAGAATCGCTTGTTGAATGCCTTGCACTAATAAATTGGGCAAAATACTAGTATATAAACTTCCGGGACCAAATACGAGTAAATCAGCTTTTTGAATTGCTTTTATCGTATCTGGAAGAGGTTCCACATCATCAGGTGTTAAAAACACACGATGAATACGTTGATTATATGTAGGGATTTTAGATTCTCCCGTAACAATTGTGCCATCATCGAGTTCTGCATGAAGTGTAATGGTTTGATTTGCTGCTGGTAATACGGTGCCATGAACATTTAGCACACGGCTCATTTCACGAATTGCATGTGAAAAGTCACCTGTAATATCTGTCAAGGCAGTTAACATTAAGTTACCTAAGGAATGTCCACCTAAGTCGACCGATTCGCTGAACCGATACTGGAACATTTCTTCAACTAGAGGCTCTACATCTGATAATGCAGCCATTACTTTTCGAATATCACCCGGAGGCGGTATATCGTAATCATCTCGAAGTCTGCCTGAGCTTCCTCCATCATCTGCAACGGTAACAATTGCAGTAATGTCGACAGGAAATTTTTTTAATCCTCGAAGTAACGTAGATAAACCCGTTCCCCCGCCGATTATTACGATTCTTTTCCGGCGTTTGGAACGTGCCATTCCATCAACCCTTTCTATGTTTAATATCGCGATGTGTAATTACGGTTTGATATTCTTTTTGGAATAATTTTGCGAAGTACTCCGTCAGTGTTACGGAGCGATGTTGACCACCAGTGCAACCAAATGCGATTACAAGTTGGCGTTTGCCTTCTCGTTGATATTGGGGAATCATATAAATTAGTAAATCTGACAGTTTTTCAATCAACACTTGGGTTTCAGGCCATTTTAATACATAGTCTGATACCTCAGAATCTAATCCAGTTTTCGGTCTTAATTCTTCTATATAATAAGGATTTTGTAAAAATCGTACATCAAATACGAGGTCAGCATCAATCGGCATCCCATGTTTATAACCAAATGACATGATATTTAAAGTAAATGTATAGCTACCTTTTGAAGAAAATTCATCTTGAATTTTTTCGCGAAGCTCTTTTGGTTTTAAAGTAGACGTGTTGTAAATGAATTGAGCTCTACCTTTCAACTCGGAAAGTAACAATCTCTCACGTGCGATACCCTCTAACGGCAACCCAGCAGGTGCAAGTGGGTGTGAACGACGTGTTTCTTTGTAGCGTCTTACCAAAGTTTCATCGTCTGCTTCTAAAAAGAGGATTTTTGGCGCCACTGCATTTTCTTTCGCCATGTCATCTAACGCGCCGATTAACGAATCAAATAAGTCTCCACCGCGCATATCCATAACTGCTGCAATGCGGTTCATATCTTTCCCGGATTCTCTCATTAATTTTAAAAACGTCATTAACAAGGCTGGTGGCAAGTTATCGATACAGAAAAACCCGAGATCCTCGAAACTTTGAATGGCTACTGTTTTACCTGCGCCAGACATGCCGGTAATGATGACAAATTCCGAATCTTGAGTTCGTTGCAATTCCATTATTATTTCTCTCCCTCGTTTGACACTTGTATATCTTCTTTAATTAATTCAAATTCCGTGGTGTAAACAAATGTCCCATACTGAACGCCTTTTCCAGAAACAGCAAATTGCAAATTCGTACGATCTCCTTCTGCCATTGGCAAATGAGCTAAGTCTTCCACCGGATGCCATTCAAGGATTCCTTCGTTTGTTAGCTCAAACGGAATTCCTTCTAAATCATACGCAATAAATGTAAATAACATCCATTCGCTTTCAACTTTTTCTTCGTCGCGTATGACCATCGTGTATACGCCTTTTAAATGAGGATTCACAGGTACTGTATTAGTTTCCTCTTGAAACTCTCTAATTGCCGCAGTATAAATGGACTCGCCTGCTTCCATCTTCCCACCTGGTGCGACATACCAATCTCTACGTGGTTTCTTCAACAAAAGAACTTGCTGATTCTTTAAAATAATTAAGTTTGCTATACGCTGCACATTCGACACTCCACATCCAAATAAACTCACTCATTCTATTATACAACTTTGATGGAAGTCATACCAAAAAGAATGCAATTAGATTCGGGAAATGTCCTTGTTGAGCCCGATTACATAAAATATGGCACAGCAAACGGTGCGCCTTTAGGCGTGGTGAAAACAATTGATGTCGTTCTTTGGTGCGGATAATTTTCACTCCGTTAGGACGCATCTTCTACTGTATAAAGAGATGGTCTTGTGACAGCGTCACTCGACCACCTCTTTATTTTTCCAGATCATCCTGCTGCGAGTGTGGAGTGACGAAAGCATCCAAGCCGTAAGACGATCTGCAGAAGTAGGGTGCTTTCCAAAGCTCTCCGGAAACGCGCTTATAGCTAAACATAGCTACTCGATGCTCCAAAGTACAACTTAAAAAAACTTATACTTGCTAAAATCTAAAAAAAGAGGCTGCTCATCGATTTTCATCGACGAACAGCCTATCAAAATGTTGCTATAAAAAGGGGGTCAATTTACTTTCTTAAATATACACCTTTATTGTTGCAAACGTATTACAGACGGATTAAAGAATGATTAAAAATTAAACTTTTGCACTTAATTTCTCATGTAATTCTTCAATATAGTGTTGTGCAGTTTGTGCAGCAATACTACCATCTCCTGTAGCAGTTACAATTTGACGCAACGATTTTTCACGAACATCTCCTGCAGCATAGATACCAGGAATATTTGTTTCCATTTTTTCGTTAGTTACAATATAGCCATTTTCATTTAAGATACCTAAATTCACAAACGGTTTTGTTAATGGAAGCATTCCGATATATATAAATACACCATCCGCTTTAAAATCAAGTTCTGAATCATCAACAGTCGAAGCTAATGTAACGCCCCCTACTTTACCATTGGAGTCGTTAATTTCTTTCACTGTATGATTCCAAATGAAATCGATTTTTTCATTTGCAAATGCACGGTCTTGAAGGATCTTTTGAGCACGTAATTCTTCACGACGGTGAACAATCGTTACTTTACTTGCAAAACGAGTTAAATACACGCCTTCTTCAACAGCTGAGTCTCCGCCACCAACTACAACTAATTCTTTATTTCTGAAGAATGCACCATCACAGACTGCACAATAACTTACTCCGCGCCCACCAAGCTCGGTTTCGCCTGGGATGCCCATTTTTTTATATTCTGCACCAGTGGTTACAATAATAGTGCGTGCTTTATATTCTTTTCCACCAGATTTTATTGTTTTAAAAGCTTCACCATCGATAATTTCTTGTACATCTCCGTATGCATATTCTGCACCGAATTTTTTCGCGTGGTCAAACATTTTAGTCGAAAGTTCTGGTCCTAAAATATGTTCAAATCCAGGATAATTTTCAACTTCTTCAGTATTCGCCATTTGCCCACCTGGAATTCCTCGCTCGATCATTAACGTTGATAAGTTTCCACGTGATGTATATACAGCTGCTGTCATACCTGCAGGACCTGCACCGATAATAACAACATCATAAATTTTTTCTTCAGTCATTTTAAAAAACCTCCTATAACCAATGTTCTCTATCAAATGTATAAGATTCATGTTACTCATTCAACTTTTTTGCTTACGAATCGGAATATGGTAAAAATTGAATAAGTTCATTTATATACTTCGTTAAAGTTGGTGTTGTGATTTCATAGTTTTCTGCCAACGATTTCTTCGTAATTCCTTGAGAACGCGATGATTGGTACATATAATCCGCAGCTGCTGCTAAGGCATTCGGGTTTTTAAATACATACCCTTTATCAATTGCTCGTTCAATTAAAACAAACCACATTTGAAATAAAGATGATCCCTCTATAGTGACGGGTCGGTTTTTCGAATACAATAATTCAGTTGCATCCACTGCTCGCATAAATGAAATCTCAGCTGAGTGAATGGCTTTAAATTCATGTCCTAAAGAAAAGGCAAGTAACCACTTCTCCATTGTAGAATAGGTTTCAACATTTACCCATTCAGGATGAGCTAAGATTTCTTGTTTATGAGCCGTTTTACCAAGTAAAAACAATCCAAACATACGCTCACTTCGATAAGCGTTTTCAAGTTTCTCTACGATAAAGTCACGGTTATGTTCCATGCCCTCGAGAGTTTCACCTTCTACTTGACCAGCCCAAGGTTCAAGTCCTTGTTTTTCAGGATCAATTTTAATTAATTGTTTCCAAGCATAACGTGCGTCTTTTTCATGACCAGAAAAATAGGCAGAATGTGATAACCAGAAATAAAATCCTGGGTCGCCTTCATATCCTCGTTTTTGTAGAGAACGCAACCATTTAAACGCATCGTCGTAACGACCTACTAAAGCAAATGTTGCACCTAATTTATAGCGATGTTCTAACATATACGGTTGAATCTTACTCAACAAATTTAACAAGTAATCAAGCTCTTGCTCATTTTTTTCATAATAATGAACCACTGCTAAGTTACATAAAGCATGTAAATTACCTGTGTTCTCTTCTAACACTTTGTGTAGTAAAGCTTTTGATTGATCGACTTCCCCAATATAAAAATAAGCAAGGGCTAAGTTATTAAAGGCCGACCAGAAGTCAGGATTATCTTCAATTAATTTTTCTAACACTTCGATGGCTTGTTCAAAATTACCTTGTTCCATCATACGTCTAGCTTTTTCTTGAATAATTAAGATTTCGCTTCCGAAATGATCATCTTCAAATAAAGGCCAATCATCTTGCTCGGAAAAATCAATGATTTCCATTGCTTCTTCTGCGTAAACCCCACTCAAATCCAATTCCACATACTTTTTCGCAAATTTGCGGGCATCCGAAAGAAACCCTAGATGTGCATTGACTTCTGCTAAGAAAAAGATGATTTCTGTTTCATTCGGGTCAAGGCTATGTGCACTTTGCAATAACTCGAGTGCATGGTCGTATTTTTCAACTTCCATTTCCACGATTGCATATTGCATTAAAATAAGCGGATCATCAGGACTCAATTCCGCTGCACGTCTTAAATATTTATGCGCTTTGTCAAATTGCTCTCTATTCAGAGCATGTAGCGCTTTTTGATAATAATATTCGCCTGTTGGTATAAACGAGACGATATTTTCTTTCATTAGTTGTTTTTGTTTTTTTCCAATTAATGCCTCCGAAAAAGTAAAAAGGAACACATTAGGTTCCTTTTCAGTATCTCACTATTATATCACACAGACTTATGATTTACTCTCATGTCGTTTTTGTAAAACTTCTAACACATCGTATAAATCCACTTTTTGTTCTTGTAGCAGCACTAATAAATGATATAACAAATCGGCAGCTTCCCATTGTAATTCTTCTGCATCACGATTCTTTGCAGCAATGACAACTTCAGTTGCTTCTTCGCCAATTTTCTTACCGATTTTATCTACGCCTTTTTCAAATAAGTACGTAGTATAAGCACCTTCAGGCATTGATTTCTCGCGATCTTGAATAACTTGAACTAAGTTAGCTAAGATTCCAAAGCTCCCAACCGCTTGAACAGGAGCAACGATTTCTTTATGGAAACAGCTTACTTCACCAGTGTGACATGCTGGTCCTTTAGGCAGTACTTCAACCACTAGAGAGTCTTCATCACAATCTGCTCTTATCGCAACGACTTGTTGCGTATTTCCACTGGTCGCACCTTTATTCCATAATTCTTGTCTAGAACGGCTAAAAAACCATGTTTGATTTGTCTCAATTGTTTTTTCAAGTGACTCTAAATTCATATACGCAACCGTAAGGACTTCTTTTGTTTGTGCGTTTTGTACAACGACTGGTATCAGTCCACGCTCATCAAATTTTATGGATTCTAATGGGAATTTATTCATCTGACTGACACTCCTTTCTCTCTCAAAACACTCTTCACTTCTTTTACACTTGTTTCTTTATAATGAAATATGGAAGCCGCGAGGGCAGCATCTACATCCGTTTGAGTAAAAACATCATAAAAATGTTGTGCATTTCCTGCTCCACCGCTAGCAATAACAGGTACATTGACAGCGTCTCGAACTGCTTTCGTTAAAGCTATATCAAATCCACTTTTTTCACCATCTTGATTCATAGAAGTAAGCAGGATTTCTCCAGCACCTAAACGAGTGGCTTCTTGCGCCCATTTAACAGCCGTCCATTGTGTTACACGACGACCGCCATGAGTATAAACCATCCATGTGTCATCTACTTCTGACCATTTGGCGTCAATTGCTACAACGATACATTGTGAACCAAAAAATGCTGCACCTTCTGCAATTAACTCCGGGCGCTCTATTGCTGATGTATTTACCGAAACTTTATCGGCCCCTGCACGCAACATATTTTTCATATCTTCAATAGTTCTTATTCCGCCACCCACTGTAAATGGAATGGCTAGTTCAGCTGCGGATTGACGTACCACATCGACCATCGTTTCTTTGCCTTCATGAGAAGCAGAAATATCTAAAAAGACTAACTCATCTGCTCCTTGTTCATCATAAAACTTTGCAAGTTCTACTGGATCTCCAGCATCACGTAGCGATACAAATTGAACACCTTTAACAACACGACCTTCTTTTACATCTAAACAAGGAATGATTCGTTTCGTTAACATGAAGTCACCTCACGTAAAGCTTGTGGTAAGGTAAATCGATTTTCATAAAGCGCTTTGCCAATAATAACTCCACCAATCATTGAACGAGTTGCTGCCTTTGCCACTTGGTTCACATCTGCTAGCGAACTAATACCACCAGACACAATCACTTCTGCACCGGTAGCTTCAGCGAGTAATTCATTCGCCAAAATATTGGGTCCTGTTAATGTCCCATCTGTTGCAATATCTGTGAAAATAAATACTTTGGCACCATGTTTTGAAAAATATTGTCCTACTTCAATTGCAGACTTGGTTGACGTCTCCAGCCAACCGTGTGTTGCGACCATTCCATCTTTCGCATCAAGTCCTATGACAATTCGTTCCGCACCAAATTTCTGAATGAAAGACACGGCTAACTCTGGTTGCTGAATTGCTAAGCTCCCTATAATGACACGTGTTACCCCATTATCGAGATAATGTTTCACATCTTCTTCAGTCCGAATCCCGCCACCTATTTGAACATTCACACCTAACTCTGTCGCAGCTCGAATGACATCCTTATCGTGAATACGTTTGCCATCTTTCGCTCCATCTAAATCAACCATATGTATCCACTTTGCCCCTTGCTCTGCAAAGGATTTGGCCATTTCAAAAGGAGAGTCTGCATAGACAGTTTCTAGATTGTAATCACCTTTAAATAAGCGAACACACTTACCTCCACGCATATCAATAGCTGGATATATGTCAATCGAAGTCATGGTTGATCTCTCCTCCCTTTCACTTGCTTCACCCATTTAGCCAACAAGTATTTACCGAACGGTCCTGATTTTTCCGGATGAAACTGCATGCCGGTGAAATTATCTTTTTGAACAAGACCAGGTACGAATTGACCAGCATATGTACTGCTTGCTACTACTTCATGTTGTCGTGTATTTTGAGCTAAATAGGAATGTACGAAGTAAACATGTGTAGAATCTTCTTTATCCAGACCATCTAGCCATTCAGGTTGATGTGTAAAAGACAGAGGGTTCCAGCCCATATGAGGAATTCGCACTCGATTTTGTTGGGAGTCAAGTTCATCAAATTTTTGAATATTACCCGTGAAAATACCTAAGCCTTTTGTTAAGCCATTTTCTTTACTATCTTCATATAATAGTTGCATACCTAAACAAATACCGAGTAGTGGTTTATTGGTTGTGGCAAGTTGCTTAATATAATCATCCAAACATAGCTCACTTAATCGACGCATGGCATCGGGGAATGCCCCTACACCGGGTAACAAGTATCCATCCATTTGATTTAGCATGTTTATATCTGACGTAATAAATACTTCACATTCGAGTCGAAGTAAAGCCTGTTCGACACTATATAAATTACCCATTCCGTAATCAATTACACCAATTTTCATGTCAATAACCCTTTCGTAGATGGCACTCCCTTAACACGCGGGTCAATTGACACAGCTTCATCTAATGCTCGTGCTAACGCTTTAAATATCGCTTCAATTATATGATGTGTATTGTGACCGTAGTGGACGATGACATGAACATTCATACGTGCTTCCAGTGCAAATTTCCAGAGAAACTCATGGACTAGTTCTGTATCGAAATTGCCTACTTTTTCATTCGGCAGAACGGCTCTGAACTCTAAATGTGGACGGTTGGAACAGTCAATAACCACTTGTGCTAACGCATCATCCATAGGGACAAACGCATTGCCGTAGCGACGAATTCCTTTTTTATCGCCGAGTGCTTCTTTTACTACTTGCCCTAACACAATACCAATATCTTCAGTTGTATGGTGATCATCAATATGTGTATCCCCAGAAGCTTGAATGGTGGCATCAAAGAATCCGTGTTTCACAAACAAGTCGAGCATATGATCCATAAATGGCACACCTGTATCAATCGTTGCTTGTCCCTCTCCATCTAGTTGAAGTGTAACATTCACTTGTGTTTCATTGGTCATTCGATTAATAGTTGCTTGACGTGTCATGATTGATCCATCTCCTTTGCCCATCCTCTTGATTCTACTGCGCGCGCATGGCCTTCTAAACCTTCCATCCTTGCAAGACGCGCAATTTTAGGTGCGTGCTGAAGCCAAGTTTCTTGTGTGTAATAAATGATACTTGTCTTTTTAATAAAATCATCCACCGATAACGGACTTGAAAAACGAGCTGTGCTATTAGTCGGTAATACATGATTCGTTCCAGCAAAGTAATCTCCAATTGGTTCAGAACTGTAGCGTCCTATAAATATCGCGCCAGCATGACGAACTTGTTGTGCCACTACTTGGGGATTACTTGTCATGATTTCTAAATGCTCAGGTGCTAATTTATTAACCGCTTCAACAATATCCTCCATTGTTTCCGCTACATAAATTCTGCCAAACTTTTCAACAGCAGCACGTGCAATTTTCTCGCGTGGAAGTTTTGTTAGTTGTTTTTCAACTTCATGAGCGACTTCATGTGCGAAAAAATCACTGGTCGTGAGTAAAATCGGACAAGCCATCGGGTCATGTTCTGCTTGCGACAATAAATCTGCTGCCACTTCATCTGCATATGCCGTTTCATCAGCGATAATTGCAATCTCACTGGGACCAGCAATCATATCAATTGCAACGACTCCAAATACTTCTCGTTTAGCCAGTGCAACAAAAACATTCCCTGGACCTGTTATTTTATCCACTGGACTAATTGATTCTGTGCCATATGCCAATGCCGCAATTGCTTGAGCACCGCCAATTTTATAAATTTCTTCAATCCCTAAGATTGACGCCGCAACCAACACTGCATCAGGCAAAGCACCTTGATCGTTCGGAGGAGAAACAATTACAATTCGTTCCACACCTGCTACTTGAGCAGGAATCACATTCATTAATACTGATGATGGGTACGCCGCTGAACCACCTGGTACATATAAACCTACAGCGTCTAAAGGACTTACTCGTTGCCCAATAAATGAGCCATTTTCAACATCCACTTGATACGATGAACGTTTTTGCTTTTCATGGAAAACTCGGATATTATGGGCAGCTTCTTCTAAGTCCTTAAGAAGTTCAGCGTCGAAATTAGCCTTTGCATGATTGATTTCTTCTGTAGAAACACGAAACTCATGTAGTTTAACACGATCCCATTTCTCGCTGTATTCTGCAATAGCTGCGTCACCACGACTTTTAACGTCTGCTAAAACCATTTTTACCGTCTTCATTTGTTCTGCGTTACCCATTTCTAATGGTCGTTTTAATGAAATATCTTTTGATAAAGAAACGATTCGCATGTTACATCCTCCTTACTCCATTGAATCTTTTAGGCGCTTCACCATATCCCGAATGCGTTCACTTTTTAATCGATAGCTAACAGGATTAGCAATTAATCTAGATGTTACATCGACAATGTGTTCATATTCAACTAATCCATTTTCTTTTAATGTTCTTCCTGTTGATACGATATCTACAATTCGATCTGCAAGTCCAATCATTGGTGCCAATTCAATCGAACCATTTAAGCCAATAATTTCGACTTGCTCGCCTTTTTCTTTATAAAAATTAGAAGCAATCTCTGGATATTTCGTTGCTACTCGAGGAGCAATATCATTCATGACTGTATTGGGTAAGCCAGCCGTTGCGATATAGCATTGACTAATTTTCAAATCAAGCAATTCATGAACGCTTCGCTTTTGCTCTAGTAATACATCTTTACCCGCTATTCCGATATCTGCAACCCCATGTTCCACATAAACAGGTACATCCATTGGTTTTGCTAAAATAAATCGAATTCTTTCGTTTGGAACTTCGACGATGAGTTTTCGAGAATCTTCTAAGTCATCGGGTAACTGAAAACCAGCTTTTTGAAGTAAAGCATAGGCTTCTTCAAAAATGCGTCCTTTCGGCATCGCAATTGTCAGTTCACTACTCATTATTGCCATCTCCTTCTATTAACCACACGACATCCGAAAAGTTTGCTTGAAATGCTTCTTGGTCTTCAACACTTTCCTTATATTGTATAGTTGTACGAATCCCCTGATTTCTTGAATTTACGGCTTTATGAACAGCTTTCGCATAATTAGCCGAATCAAATAAGATTAATGTATGAGGTTCACGTGTCGTTGTAGTAGTCATTACTTCTAGTAGTCGATCTACTCTTAATCCAAAGCCAGTGGCACCAACATCTGAATTAAACGCTTGCAGTAACCCATCGTAGCGTCCTCCATTACCAATAGCGAAGCCTGAGCCACTCGCAAAAACCTCAAATAACATTCCTGTGTAATAACTCATTTCACTCGTTAATGTCAAATCGTAAGTGATCATTTTTGATAAACCCGCATTTTCTAATAACGAAGACAAGTCGTTAAGATAAGAAAACATGGTGACTTGTGCATCATTCGTTTCATCAATAAATGGACGTAACTGTTGTATTGATTGCACATTAGAAGCTTGTCCAATAAATTCAATAAAACGCTGCTCGTCTTCATTTGAAAGTCCGAATGTTCTCACTGCATCTTCAAATCCAACCATATTTTTCTCTACAAGTAATTTACGTAATTCTTTCACTTGTTCTTCCGACTGTGTCAGCTGAGTCAAAATAGATTGCAATAAACCTGCATGTCCAACTGTTAATCGATAAGAATCTATCCCTAGTTCTTGAACAAATTCAGAAGCCGTGATAATCATTTCTGCATCGGCATAAACAGAGTCATCTCCAATTAACTCCACGCCCATCTGTTCGAATTCAGCTGGTCTGCCACCTTCATGTTCTTGTGCACGAAACACATTGGCAAAATAAGCGAGGCGCAAAGGAATTTGTTCTTTTAACAACTTAGACGTTGCGACACGAACAATTGGAGTAGTCATATCTGGTCTTAAAACCAGCGTTTCACCTTGACGGTCTACTAATTTAAATAAAGAAGAGTCCGGTATGGCAGATGCTTTTCCAATCGTCTCATAGTACTCAACAGTTGGTGTTTTAATAAAATCAAAACCACGTGATTGGAAAAATCTTCGTCCAATGTCACGCACTTTTTCCTTTTTCTCATTAATTAGTGGGAAAGAGTCTCTCATACCAAGCGGTTTTTCGAATTTTCGTATAGGTGTCATTCATTATTCACTTCCTAAATAAGGATAATTTGCTTTAGTACACTAGCATACTACTAGGATGAAATAAAATTTATTTTAACGCAGATGACAAGTTGAGTCAATACAAAAGACCCCATGAAGCATTGAAATTCACTTCATGAGGTCTTTTCTGATTACTTTAGGTGACGACTCACCATTTCTTCAGCTGTATAAATTACTTTCATCGGGTTTCCCCCAACAAAACTTCCTGCTTGAACATCTTTATGCACAAGAGTTGCAGCCGAAACAATCGCACCGTCTCCAATGTGCACCCCTGGTAAAATCGTTGAATTTGCCCCAATTAGAACTCGATCCCCGATTTCAACATCCCCAATGCGATATTCATCTATTAAGTACTCATGAGCTAATAAAGTTGTATTATAGCCAATGATTGAATTTTTCCCTATTTTAATTCTTTCTGGAAACATCACATCTGGCATAACCATTAAAGCGAAAGAGGTTTGGTCTCCCACTTTCATATGTAAAAAACGGCGATAAAGAAAGTTTTTGAATGGCAGTGAAGGACTATATCTACCGAGTTGGATAACGATAAAATTTTTCATTACTTTCCAAAGCGACACAGTCTTATAAATATGCCAAAGCGAGTTTGCACCTTCGACAGGAAAACGTTCTGTCCTTCTCATGTCGATTGACCATCTACAATTTCAAGTAACTCAGAAATATGGTGCAACATATAGGTTGGCTTAAAAGTCGCTAAATATGCTTCACCCTTTGCAGTCCAAGAAACACCAGCTGTTCGAACAAGCGCATTTTGACCGCCTTCGATATCATGCGAGTTATCGCCTATCATTAACGCTTCTTGTGGTGTAGCATTCAATCTCTCAAGAGCTAGTAAAATGGGTTCAGGATCTGGCTTTGGATTTACTACGTCATCCAGAGCAATAACGATTTCAAATATATCTTCTATCCCCATGAACTTTAAGCCGCGTTGAATAATATCCTGCTTTTTTGTTGACACAATGGCCATCTTAATACCCCGTGCTTTTAATATTCGAAGAGTTTCACTTACACCATCATATTCGACCACCATCTGGTCATGCATTTCAATATTCCATGCCCGGTATTCTAGAATTAACTGTGCTGATAAATTTTCGTCAATGTTATCAAAAGTTTGTTTCAATGATGGTCCAATAAAGTGGAGGACATCTTCTCTCATGAATCGGCCAGGGTATCGTTTACCCAAAACACTTAAAAATGATTGAATAATCAGCTCGTTCGTATCAAGCAACGTGCCATCAAAATCGAAAAGAAGTGTAGTAATTGGTTGAGTTGTCATGAAGTTAGCACTTCCTTTCGCTTCGTTTGTTCAGCACGTTTCCAAATCGTTGCGACCACTATTGTTAAGACAAATGCGATTCCAAGTCTTAATAAGAATAAGGGCCATATTGGTATTCCGAGTGGGATAAAGATGAGCGTATCTTCAATAACCGCGTGACAGGCGACTAAAAAGATAAAGACAAGCGTGGCATCTTTCTTACTTACCCCATCCTCTTGAACTGCTTGTATCATCACGCCTGCACCAAATGCTAAGCCAATGACCAATCCTGAAACAAGTGTCATGGAAGCATTAGGTTCAATGCCCAGTACTTTTGTAAAAGGAGCAAGTTTTTGTGAAAACTTTTGTAAATATTGTTTATCTTTTAAGTATTGAATAACAATCATAAGTGGAATCACTACCATAGCAAGTTGTAATACCCCAAAACTGGCTTTTTGTAGCCCCAGTAAAATTATTTCCATCCAGCCCTCAGGAATGTCAGATACTTTCGGTGCCATTCCGTACTGTGCAATATCTGAACCACCTGACCAAAATAGGTTGATGACAATTGCTGAAATGGCAGCTAGCCCGAAACGAACGAGCAAAACCACCCATAATTTAACGCCAACTTTTAATGCAACACCAGTTTCGATAAAGATATTATGTGAAAAGGACAACATGACCGCTAATATGAAGACTTCTTTTACCGTTAATTCTAATGATAGAATTCCAGCAATCCCTGCATACAAGTTAAGCGCATTACCTAATACTAAAGGAATCGCTGCGTCCCCTCGTAAACCAAAAACCCCCATTACAGGAGATACAAAATCGATGATCCACGGCAACACTGGTGTGTTTTGTAAAATAACGAGCAACAGTGTAATGGGGAAGATAATCTTGCTGAGCGTCCAAGTTGTTGTTAATCCAGCTAGTAACCCATTTTTTATTGTAGACATATTTATGACATCCTTACTTATGCGTCTTTATAACGCACAGGTTCTTTAATTGTCACGCGGCGATATACAATGATAATCAAGGAAATAATGATAGCAATGATTGAAACCACTTGAGCGGTGCGAATTTCACCAATTAAATATAAGCTGTCCGTGCGCATTCCTTCAATAAAATATCTTCCGAATGAGTACCAGACAATATAGAATAAGAACATTTCTCCACGTATTAAGTTGACACGACGTAACAAGATTAATATCACAACCCCTGTAAAGTTCCACAACGATTCATATAAAAATGTTGGATGATAATATATACCATCTATACGCATTTGATTGATAATCCAGTCTGGTAGAAACATATTTTCTAAGAAACTACGTGACACTGGACCACCATGTGCTTCTTGGTTCATAAAGTTACCCCAGCGTCCGACTGTTTGCCCAATTAAAATACTTGGTGCAGTAATATCTGCTAACTTTAAGAATGATTCTTTACGTTTTCTCGTAAATACATAAGCCGTGATAAACGACACAATCAAAGCACCGTGTATGGCCAGGCCGCCTTCCCATACTTGAAGAATTTGACCAGGATTTTGAGAATAATAGTCCCATTTAGAGAACACATAATATAATCGAGCGCCTAGTATAGCTAACGGTACAGCCCAAATTAATAAATCTGTTAAAAAATCTGGATGAAACTTTCTTTTCACCATTTCACTTTGTGCTACAAGAAATGCCAGGACGATCCCAAACGCAATGATTACTCCGTACCATCGTACTTCAATCGGCCCTAAAGAAATGGCAATTGGATCAATTGCTCCAAGTAAAAAATTCATGTTGTTCCCCTTCCATACTGCTTGCTTTTAATATGTAGCATCTCCATTTTGGCTAATCACATCATTTAAACGATTGGAGAATTCTTCTGCAGCATTTACACCCATTCGTTTCAATCGATGATTCATGGCTGCTACTTCTATAATAACTGCTAAGTTTCGACCAGGTCGAACGGGAATCGTCAGTTTGGTCAAATCTGTATCAATAATTTTCATTTTCTCTTCTTCGATTCCTAAACGATCATACGTCTTGCTTTTATCCCAAATTTCTAAATCAATTATAAGTGAAATTCGTTTAAAGCTACGGACTGCACTAGCACCAAACAAAGTCATAATGTCGATAATTCCAATTCCTCGAATTTCAAGCAAATGTTCAATTAGTTTCGGGGCATTTCCGATAAGCGTATTTTCTGCTTCTTGTCTAATTTCCACGCAATCATCCGCAACTAATCTATGTCCCCTTTTCACAAGTTCCAGTGCGGTCTCACTTTTACCAACTCCACTTTTCCCAGTAATTAAGATACCAACACCATAAATATCCACAAGTACACCATGCACTGCAGTCGTTGGTGCTAGTTTACTTTCAAGATAGTTTGTCAGTAAACTTGAAAATCGAGTCGTTGCCATTTTTGCAGTGAGGACTGGCACATGCTCTTCATTTGAGGCAATCTTCAGTTCCTCTGGCACCTTCATGTCATGCGAGATGATTATCGCAGGTGTTTCCGGTGAACATAATTTTTTCATACGCTCTATTCGTTCATGAGGCAACAACATATCATAAAATGATAGTTCTGTTTTGCCAAGTAGTTGTACGCGGTTAGCAGGATAGTGTGTGAAATAGCCAGCCATTTCTAAACCAGGACGTGAAATATCACTTATGGCAATATGTCTACCAATTCCTTCTTCACCACTCACAAGTGTTAAATCAAACATTTCCATCACGTCTTTTGTAGTCACTTGTACCAAAAAATCACCCACTTTCTTCGATATTCGAATTATCCGATATGTTCTTTATTTTAGCATGTGCACAGAAAAGCGCAACGCACCGATTTAGCTCGGCTCTGACGGTGGAAAGGCTGAATCGAAAACTTGTTTTCCCATAAGTTAGGGAAGGAAGGCTAAGAGCCCGACATCGTGTCGGAACGCCTTCATGACCAACACCCTGTTGGTTCAAGCGGCTATGCGACCTGGTGCTTGGCGCTAGGCATCATGAAATGCGCAAAGCTTGAAAGATTCGAGTCATGTTTATCATTGTTTCTTACAAGTATTATACATTTGTTGTCTCTTTTCCATTATTTTCTCCTATTTATGCGGTAGGAGGGATATTAAATGAAAAAAATTATTGTTGATGCAGGACATGGACCACATACAGCTGGCAAACGATCACCAGATGAGACCCTAAGAGAATTCATGTTTAATGAGGCTGTGGCTATTAGAGTCAAGAAGCTGTTAAATGCTGAAGGTTTTACGGTCATTTTTTCTCACGATGACACTCGAGACGTCGCGCTTTCAGAAAGGATTTCATTAGCGAACAAACTTAAAGTTGATGCATTTGTGTCGATTCATGCGAATGCTTTTGGAACTGACTGGAATGCTGCACATGGTATTGAAACTTATACCTGTTTACATCCTAGTAAAACTTCCGTAATAATGGCTACACAAGTTCAACAAGCATTGCTAATGCGCACTTCCAGAAAAGATCGAGGCATAAAAAAAGGGGATTTTGCCGTGCTACGTGAAACAACCATGCCCGCTATTTTAGTTGAGTGCGGATTTATGACCAATAAAGAAGAAGCCATATTATTAAAGAGTACCTTTTATAAGCAACGATGTGCACAAGCGATTGCATTTGGTATCCTTTGTTCGTTGGCATAAAATAGGATAATTCTCATTCCGAACATCGGCTATTCACTTTAGCTGATATTCGGTTTTTTTGTGTGTTTTCAATTAGATTTAAATTACCACAAAAAATAAAAAGAAGTTTTCCTGCTAATTTACCTCTAAGACACACAAAAACGGCCAGCACCTTAATAAAAGGGCTACCCGTGTTTTTGAATTGAAGCATGCGTTTCAAACCTTCAAGAGAGTATCCTTTTCTACTCAACGGTCTGATTATTTTCAGTTTTGTCTTCCAAATTGTTCTCAATATAAATTTTGCCCCATTCATACATAGAATCGAGAATCGGCATAAGACTTCTTCCTTGCTCAGTAAGTGAGTATTCAACTTTGGGTGGCACAACAGGATAGACTTCGCGATGAACAATCAAATGGTCTTCAAGTTCGCGTAATTGATTAACAAGCATCCTTTGCGTAATACCCGGCATGAGTGCCTTGAGTTCACCAAAGCGTTTGGTGCCTTCTTTACCTAGATGCCACAATACCAGCATTTTCCATTTTCCACCAATAATAGAAAGAGTTAATTCTTTTTCACAATTAAATATTTTCTCCCCCAAATTCGGCATTTTCTTCACCTCCATTGTTTACAGTATACTTTTTAGCACTATGTGTAAAAAAAGTGCGTACTTTCATTTTAACAACATACTAATTATACTAAACCTATCGCCGTTAGTAAAATCCATTAATTGATTTCACTAATAGGGCGAACGAGAGTCACTGCACAAAAAATACTATTTTATTGGGAGAGATTATTAAATGAAACTTCAATTAGCAATAGATCTTGTAGATACACAAGGTGCAATCAATTTAGTTAAAGAATTAGAAGAGTATATTGATGTTGTAGAAATCGGCACACCGGTTGTAATTAATGAAGGTCTTAGAGCTGTTAAAGCAATGAAAGAAGCATTTCCTAATTTAACTGTTTTAGCTGACTTAAAAATTATGGATGCAGCTGGATATGAAGTAAGCCAAGCTGTTGCTTCAGGTGCCGACATCGTAACAATTCTTGGAGCTGCGGAAGATGCGTCTATCCTGGGTGCCGTAGAAGAAGCCAAAAAACATGGTAAACAAATCCTAGTTGATATGATTGCTGTGAAAGATATCGCAACACGTGCAAAAGAACTTGATGAACTTGGCGTAGACTATATCTGTGTTCACACAGGTTATGATCTACAGGCTGTAGGACAAAACTCTCTCGAAGACCTTGCAACTATTAAAAGCGTTGTTAAAAATGCAAAAACTGCCGTTGCGGGTGGAATAAAATTAGAAACGTTACCAGAAGTCATTAAAGCTCAACCTGATCTTGTTATTGTAGGCGGCGGTATTACTGGACAAGAAGACATAAAAGCAGTAGCTGCTCAAATGCAAAAAATGATTAAACAAGGATAGTGACAAAAATGCAGACGACTCAATATTTAGCTGAAATCATAAAAGAATTAAACCAGACAGTCGACTTGATGGCTGATGAAGAAGCTGAAAAACTGGTAAACAAAATTCTTGAATCCAAGAAAGTCTTTGTGGTTGGGGCTGGTCGCTCTGGATTTATGGGCAAATCTTTTGTGATGCGAATGATGCACATGGGGATTGATGCCTATGTAGTCGGTGAAACCGTCACAGCTAATTTAGAAAAAGACAATCTGTTAATAATTGGTTCTGGCTCGGGTGAAACGAAAACCTTGGTTTCTATAGCAGAAAAGGCAAAAGGTTTGGACGGAACAGTCGCAGCTGTCACAATTTTCCCTGAATCCACGATAGGAAAATTAGCTGACATTATAGTTAAATTGCCTGGTTCACCAAAAGATAAATCCGAAAGTGAATACAAGACAATACAACCTATGGGGTCACTTTTTGAGCAAACAATGTTATTATTTTACGATGCATTGATTTTGCGTATCATGGAGAAAAAAGGATTGGACTCTAATAGGATGTATGGCAAACATGCTAATCTCGAATAGATTTCATCTAAAATATATGTAGACATGAAGACCGCATTAATTTCTTTTAGAAATTTGCGGTCTTTAATGCATGTCTCCATGTGGTTATACTTGATGGAGAGTATCTTATAAAAGTAAGGTCTATAAAAAAAGAAATGAGGTTGATTACATGGTTCGAATGGGCGTAGTTGGTACGAATATGATTACAGAAAAATTACTTGAAGCAGCACATGCTGTAGATGATTTTGAACTAACAGCAGTTTATTCTCGCACGATTGAACAGGCAGAAACATTTGCAAGCAACTACGGTGTAACAAAACTATTTACAAACCTAGAAGAAATGGCAGTTAGTGAAGAAATTGATGCGGTCTATATTGCTAGTCCTAATTCATTTCACGCAGAACAAGCTATTTTATTTTTACAAAATGGCAAACATGTATTGTGTGAAAAACCATTGGCTGCAAATTCAATTGAAGTAACCAAAATGATTCAAGCAGCTAAAGATCATAATGTCCTATTAATGGAAGCTATGAAATCAACATTACTTCCAGGTTTCAAGGTCATTCAAGATAACTTACATAAAATCGGTCCTATCCGTAGATACTTTGCTAGTTATTGTCAGTATTCTTCTCGTTATGATAAATACAAAGAAGGGATTGTACTCAATGCTTTTAATCCAAAGTTTGCTAATGGAGCATTAATGGACCTTGGTGTTTATTGTTTGTATCCACTTATCACTTTATTTGGTGAACCTAATGAAGTAAAGGCAACTGGCATAATGCTGGAATCAGGTGTGGATGGTGAAGGTAGCGTTGTTCTAAGCTATGACGATAAAGATGCTGTTGTCATGTATTCTAAAATATCAAATTCTTCTTTACCTAGCGAAATTCAAGGCGAAAACGGCAGCTTGATGATAGATAAAATTAGCTCGCCTGAGAAAGTTGAAATTCACTACAATGACGGCACTCGAGAACAATTAACTATCGACCAATCTCATCCAGCTATGTATTATGAGGTGAAAGAATTTATCGACTTAATCAATCAAGGAAAAATGGAGTCTGATATTAACTCATTTGCAAACTCACATACCACAATGCTAGTGGTGGATAGAATTCGAGCTGAAATTGGTCTTAAATATCCCAGTGATGAAAAATTAATTTAACACAAAACGTTTTACCAATAAAGAGATGGGCTTGTGACTTAGTCACTTGCCCATTTTTATTTTCATGATTTATTTTTACCATTATTTAACTATTACAACTAAAGTCGTGATTTTTACAACTAAATCAGTCAAAATTACAACTAAATGCCCCATTTTTACAACTAAACACGCTTTTTTTACAACTAAATCTCAATCACGAGAAAATTCCTATAACATGAAAAAAAGAAGCTAAGTGAACATGTCACTTAGCTTCTCTCTTATTCTTAAAGACCATCTATACATACGTATTATTTAGTCAAACGCTTCATAAGAGCAATTTTCTCAGCTTCAAACCCTGGTTTACCAAGTAAAGCAAACATATTCTTCTTGTATGCTTCTACTCCAGGTTGATCAAACGGGTTCACTCCAAGCAAATATCCGCTAATCCCACATGCCTTTTCAAAGAAGTAAACCATTTCACCATAGGTGTATTCATTCATTTCATCAAATTCAATCACAAGGTTTGGTACTCCCCCGTCGATATGTGCCAACAGCGTTCCCTGGAATGCATTTTTATTCACTTCATCCATTGTCTTACCTGCTAAGAAATTTAACCCATCAGTGTCTTCTGGATCTTCTTGAATATTTATTTCAACTCGAGGTTTCTTCACTTGAAGAACCGTTTCTAAAAGGTTACGTCTACCTTCTTGTACATATTGCCCCATTGAATGTAAATCGGTTGAAAAATCAACGGCAGCAGGGAAAAGGCCTTTTTGATCTTTCCCTTCACTTTCACCAAACAACTGTTTCCACCATTCAGATACAAAATGTAGTGAAGGCTCATAGTTAACCAGTAGTTCAATGACTTTCCCTTTATTGTAAAGTGCATTTCGAACTGCAGCATACTGATAACTTTCATTCGTGGCTAAATCCGGATTATTGTATTTTAGAGCAGCATCTGCCGCCCCTGCCATCAGTTGGTCAATATCTAGTCCTGCCACGGCAATCGGTAATAGACCCACTGCTGTAAGAACTGAGTATCTTCCTCCTACATCATCAGGAATAACAAAAGTTTCATAGCCTTCTTTATCTGCAAGCTCTTTTAATGCGCCTTTTGACTGATCTGTAGTAGCGAATATACGTTTTTGTGACTCTTCTTTTCCATATTTTTTCTCCATAAAATCGCGGAAAATACGGAAAGCAAGTGCAGGTTCTGTAGTTGTTCCTGATTTAGAAATAATATTGACAGAGATATCTTTACCTTCCAATAGCTCAAATAAATGGGTTAGATAAGTAGAACTGATATTTTGACCTGCAAAATAAACTTGTGTTTTATCATTCATTTGATTATGGAAACTATGAGATAGAGCTTCAATTGCTGCTCGAGCACCGAGATATGATCCTCCAATACCGACGACAATAAGAGCATCTGATTGGTTTTTAATTCTCTCTGCTGCTTGTTTAATTCTCGCAAATTCATCCTTATCATAATTAAGTGGCAAATCAACCCAACCAAGATACTCAGAACCTGGGCCAGTCTTTTCATGAAGCATATCATGTGCCACTTTAACAAATCCGCTTAGATTATCTACTTCACTCTTTTCCATAAAAGATAAAGCATTAGTGTAATCAAAAGAAATAGTCATACGTTTTTTCCCCTTTCGAATGAACCCCTTATTTTTCGGGTTTGTCTACTGTTAAAAAGTCGAATTCACTTTTCTTCCGAATGTCAAATCCTTCACCAAAGGCAGTAGGGTTTCCTACCACCATTTAAATCCGTCCACTTTCAATAATTGATTTGAAGGGTCAGGTCCCATTGAACCTGAGGGATATAGATGAAGCGGAAGGATGTCTTCCTCAAACGCCTCTAAAATAGGTTGTACCCATTGCCAAGATAATTCAACTTCTTTCCAATGAGCAAAGAATGTCGAATCACCACGCAAAGCATCAAAAATCAATAACTCATAGGCTTCTGGTACATCTTTCCCACTCGAAGAAAAGTCAACAACTATAGGTTCTAAATTCCCATTTTGAGGGTTTTTGCTATTTAGTTGCATTGATACTCCTTCATATGGGCTTACATTGATAACTAATAAATTTGGTGCAGCATTTTGGTTGTCGTTTCTATACAAATCCTTTAATGGATTTTTAAATTCAATCACGATTTTCGTGAATTTCTCATTCATTCTCTTTCCGGTACGAATGTAGAAGGGTACGCCCTGCCAAAAATCATTGTCTATCCACACGCGAGTTGCTACAAATGTATCATTTTTAGAAGAAGTGGCAACACCAGGTTCTTTATTATACCCTATTACGCCAGACCCCTGGATTTCGCCTGGACCATATTGTCCGCGTACCACGTGATCAACTACCTCTTCTTTTTTAAGTGGTCGAAGAGACTCCATAACTTTTATCTTCTCAGAACGAATGTCCGTCGTACTTATCTGTGTCGGGAGGTGCATAGCCGTCATCATTAGCAGTTGTAGCATATGATTTTGAACCATATCCCGAATAGCTCCTGCTTTGTCATAATAACCAGCTCTCGCTTCTACACCAACTGTTTCACTTGCAGTAATCTGGACATTGGCAATATGTTGATTGTTCCACAACGCTTGAAGTATCGGGTTGGCAAATCCTAACGCCTCCAGATTTTGAACCATAGGCTTTCCAAGGTAATGGTCTATACGATAAATTTCGTCTTCTTCAAAAGCATTGCTTAATTTTTCGTTTAAATGTTGTGAAGATTTCAAGTCATGCCCAAATGGTTTTTCGATCATCAATCGTTTACACCCATTCGTTGAGCTTAATCCGCTCTCCTTGATATTCGATGCAATCATATCAAAAAATTCAGGCGCAACAGATAGATAAAACATACGATTTTCTTTAATTTCTCTATCTTTTTCATTTTGTTGAATGACATCAAGTAAATTTTTATAATCTTCACCATTCGTGACATCTAAACGGTTATAACGACATAACTTTATAAACTCTTCTATATGATGTTTTTCATCCACTACATGTCTAGAAAAAGTTAGTAACGATTCTTTTATACGTATTTGAAAATCATCATCAGATAATTCTCCTCTACCCACACCAATTATTAAAAAAGAATCCGGTAATTTATTATCTAGATATAAATTAAACAAGGCAGGATAGATTTTTCTCTTAGCTAAATCCCCCGTAGCCCCAAACAAAACAAAAGTCATAGAATCCACTTTTTTATTCCTCCACTTCAAAAACATTTCCAAACTAGAATAATGCTTATTTTTTTGTTATTTATAATAAAAGAGTATTAAGATTTTTCGTTCATCCACTCATAGTAGATTTAGTACAGAAGTAAGTATAATGTTTATCGTGTTTTTTTGTAAGTACGCACTTTATTAACAGCTAGTTACTTTTGATATAGTTAGTAACAAAAAACATACTGTAGACTGTATGTAGAACAGGCTTAACTTGTACATTCGTAATATACCCAACCACAGAATATAAACACTATTTTTTTTACAAAGGATAAAAATACCCGCTATTCAAGAGAAAAAGTAGTTTTACTAGACAATTTAATCAACAACATGCGAGGATAACCATATCGCTTATGAAGCAAATACATTATTAGGATGGGATTATATAATGAAAATGCATGATGTGACAGGAACTATTTATGAAGGAATGACCGTTTACAAAAATAAACCTGAAAAACAACCAAAAATGAATCAAGGAACGGATGGATATGTCACGGAAACTCGTCTTGAGTTAGATGTACATACAGGGACACATATTGATGCACCACGTCATATGGTTGTTGATGGCGATACGTTTGAAACAATCTCAATGGACGATCTTGTGGGGCAATGTAAAGTTTTCGATTTAACACAAGTGGAAGACGGAATTTCGAAAAAGGATCTAGAAAGATTTGACATTCAAAAAAATGATTTCGTATTTTTCAAAACGAAAAATTCTTTTGAAGATACATTTAATTTTGATTTCATTTATCTTACGCAAGACGGAGCAGAATACCTTTCTGAGATAGGTGTACGAGGGGTAGGAATAGACACACTTGGAATTGAACGCAGTCAAGAAGGGCATCCAACCCATAAAACATTATTTGCCAAAAAAATAATTATCATTGAAGGACTTCGCTTAAAGGAAATTAATCAAGGCGAATATTTCATGGTTGCTGCACCACTTAAGTTAGAAGGCACAGACGGTTCTCCTGCAAGAGTATTGTTATTTGAGGGACTACAATAAGTTTCTGTGATTTTAGGGATACAGAAGTTCGAAAAAAAATTCATAGAAAAAACCCGTATCCAGTCACCTTTTTTAAAGTGTCTGAGATACGGGTTTTTATTTTTACACGCTTAATTATTCAGAAGAGATGTAACGAACTAGAATTGATCCTGTTTTGGCTTCGCCCTTAATGTAGAGAGGAGCAACTGTTGAGCCTACAATTTCTTTTGTAAAACGAATGTTTTTTTGCAAGAAATGCTCTTGTTCATTTACTCGTGTAACATCAGTTAGTGCAACTTCCATTTTCCCGAAGTTCGAAGCTATTTCTCCATGTAAACCAACTGTAGAAGGAACATAAATTTCAACTGCACCAGCTACAGCGCGCCCTTCAATTTTCCGAGCATCTGTATTTTTTGTTGTTACAACAACATGCCCGTTAACTGATTGAGCCTCGATGTCTACTAAATGGCCGTCGATATAGATTTTTCCATTGATCGTTTCGGCATCAATTTTATTTCCTTTTGCCTCTTTTATCTGAATGGCACCATTTGCAGTTTGTACTTCACCATCTTCAAGATGAACATCTTTCAGTTCAATCTTGCCATTCGCAGTTTTAACTTTCAGACGACCTACTTCTAAATGTTTTCCGATAAATGCACCATTAAACAAGCGCACTGAAATTGAATCGTACAGTTGTTTTGGTACGTATAAAACGACGTTTACAGATGTCGTTTTCAAATCACTAATGATGCGTAATCGTTGTTGATCCACTACAAATACAAACTTCTCAAGAAATTCTTTCTTTGTATCCTCTTCTTGTGCTGTGCGGTAGACCTTCACATGACATTCTGCACGTACTTGACCGTCTTGTGACGGATACATTTCGAATTTACCATTGGCAATATCTACTGATATTTCTTTAAAGTCAACGTTTTCTTTTGTAACGGTGTGATGAAATTCGTTAGGCTCACCAAACGGCATCTCAAAATCAAATGATTTCATTTTCCCTACCGTTGTTTGCATAAATTGCATGAAGCGGTCACTGAACTGGGAAAAGTCTCGTTTAATATCTTCCATAAAATCTTCTGCTTGAGAGGATGTGGATTTCTTGTTGTGTGTTTCTGAATTCGAGTTTGTTGAATGAGTTTTTGATTCAGACTGACTACCAGCATACGATGATGCAAGTGGCTTCGTCCCCTCATTTCCTAGAGCCTCTAGCAATATTAACGCTTCTTGAGCAGATATCGTCCCTTTTTCGACTGAATCTAAAATGCGTTTACGTTCTTCTTGCATATATTTGGCCTCCTTCAAAGCCGCTTTGCGCGGTACTTTGTTCTTCTCTTATACATACGAATTACAAACAAGAAAAGTTTCATTTTACTGCAACTGTCTCTTTTTTCTTCGTTCTCTTCGATGATGCTTTTGCTATTTGCTCTTCCATACGCTTGCTGTCACGTTCAAGTATTGGCTTTAAATAGTGACCTGTATAAGACTTTTTGACTTTAGCAATTTCTTCAGGTGTTCCGACAGCTAAGATGGTTCCACCCTTGTCGCCACCTTCTGGACCCAAGTCAATAACATAATCTGATGTTTTGATCACATCTAAATTATGTTCAATTACTACTACCGTGTCACCACTCTCCACTAAACGTTGTAAGACGATAAGTAGCCGTGCAATATCATGTGCATGTAATCCAGTAGTCGGTTCATCTAATATATAGAAAGACTTGCCGTTCGAGCGTTTGTGTAATTCAGATGCCAATTTCACACGCTGCGCTTCACCACCAGATAACGTCGTTGCTGGTTGACCTAGCGTCATGTACCCAAGTCCAACATCGACAATGGTCTGAAGTTTACGATTAATCTTTGGTATATTTTCGAAGAATTTCACCGCATCCTCAGCAGTCATTTTTAATACGTCAGCAATGTTTTCACCTTTGTATTTCACTTCTAGTGTTTCACGGTTATAGCGCTTGCCGTGACAAATTTCACATGGTACATAGACGTCTGGCAAGAAATGCATTTCTATTTTAATAATCCCGTCTCCCCGACACGCTTCACAGCGGCCACCTTTGACATTGAAACTGAAACGTCCTTTTTTATAGCCACGAACCTTCGCTTCATTCGTTGATGCATAGACATCACGTATATCATCGAACACGCCTGTATAGGTTGCTGGATTTGATCTAGGTGTTCGACCGATTGGAGATTGGTCAATATCGATGACTTTTTCAAGCTGTTCGATACCCGTTACTTCTTTGTGTTGTCCTGGTTTTGCTTTTGCACGATTTAATTTTTGTGCAAGTGATTTATGCAAGATTTCATTGATTAACGTACTTTTACCTGAACCTGATACACCTGTAACAGAAGTAAAGACACCCAGTGGAATATCCACCGTTACATTTTTCAAGTTATTCGCAGTTGCCCCTTTTATCGAAATCATTCGACCATCTGGTTTTCGACGCTCAGTAGGCAGTGGGATAAATTTCTTGCCGCTCAAATATTGACCAGTAATCGACTTCGTACTCTTCATTACTTGTGTCGGTGTTCCAGCTGCCACTATTTCGCCACCATGTACTCCAGCCCCTGGACCCACATCTATTAAATAATCCGCAGCCATCATCGTATCTTCATCATGTTCGACCACGATTAATGTGTTGCCAATATCACGCATGTTTTTAAGCGTTTCAATTAAACGATTATTATCACGTTGATGTAAACCAATCGATGGCTCATCTAAAATGTAAAGCACTCCCGTTAAACGTGAACCGATTTGAGTCGCTAAACGAATACGCTGTGCTTCACCACCTGATAATGTCCCAGCAGCTCTATTTAATGTTAAATAATCTAATCCTACATTTATAAGGAACCCTAGTCGTTCATGAAGTTCACGTAAAATGAGACGTGCAATTTGCATATCTTTTTCGGATAACTCCAATGACTTGAAGAATGCATCCGCTTCTTCAATCGAGAATGACGTTACTTGTCCGATATGAAGTGACGCTACTTTAACTGCTAATGTTTCCGGCTTTAGGCGATACCCTGTACATGTTGGACAGTCTTGTTGTGCCATATACTTTTCCATTTGTTCTCGAATATAATCAGAAGACGTCTCTTTATATCGACGTTCGATATTTTTTAAAACACCTTCAAAATAAATTTCATTATCTCGGACTTGTCCAAAATCATTTTCGTAACGGAATCGAATTTTATCTGCACCCGATCCATGAAGCACTTTATCCATTTGATCTTTTGTCAGTTTTGAAACAGCTTTATTCATATTGATTTTATAATGTTTACACACGGCTGCTAGCAGTTGTGGATAGTACTGCGAACTCGTCGGTTCCCATGGAGCAATAGCGCCTTCACTTAATGACTTCGACCAATCAGGAATGACGAGTTCTTGGTCGACTTCAAGCTTCGTACCAAGTCCGTCACATTCAGGACATGCACCAAAAGGACTGTTGAATGAAAACATACGTGGTTCTAATTCGCCAATTGAAAAGCCACAAATCGGACAAGCATGGTGTTCACTAAACAGCAATAACTCGTGTTCCATAACATCGATTAATACACGCCCATCAGCTAATCTTAGTGCTGCTTCTAAAGAATCTGCTAGCCTCGGTGCAATATCTTCTTTCATCACAACTCGGTCAATTACAATTTCAATGTCATGTTTCTTATTTTTATCCAAATTAATATCATCATCTAAATCCATTAAGTCTCCATTTACACGTACACGGACATATCCTTGTTTCTTAACATCTTCAA
This sequence comes from Paenisporosarcina macmurdoensis, assembly GCF_042658845.1. Taxonomy (NCBI): domain Bacteria; kingdom Bacillati; phylum Bacillota; class Bacilli; order Caryophanales; family Caryophanaceae; genus Paenisporosarcina; species Paenisporosarcina macmurdoensis. Next base: position 109,172 of record NZ_JBHSRI010000009.1, on the reverse strand, counting down.
GCATTTTAGCATGCGTCCCTTTTCGACCAGAGACGATTGGGGCTAAAATTTGCATACGCGTTTTTTCTTGAAATTCCATCAATCGATCTACCATTTGTTCAATGGTTTGAGAAGATATTTCGATTCCATGATTCGGACAGATTGGCTTACCTACACGTGCAAATAACAAACGTAAGTAATCGTAAATCTCGGTTACAGTTCCAACTGTCGAACGAGGGTTACGACTGGTTGTTTTTTGATCAATCGAAATGGCAGGCGACAAACCTTCAATTACATCTACATCTGGTTTGTCCATTTGCCCTAAAAACTGTCGTGCATAAGATGATAGCGATTCTACATATCGTCTTTGACCTTCTGCATAAATAGTATCGAAAGCGAGTGATGATTTTCCTGAACCGGACAAACCTGTCATAACAACAAGTTTATCGCGTGGAATGGTTAAACTGACATTTTTCAAATTGTGTGCACGTGCACCTTCTATACGAATTTCTTGATTTTTCAAATCACTTCATCCTTCCACTTTCAGTTCCAAAATCGTATCGCGCAGTTCAGCTGCACGTTCGAAATCGAGTGCCTTCGCTGCGTCTTTCATTTCTTTTTCTAGTGTTAATAACAATGTTTGTTTCTCATCTTTGGTTAATTTCTTCCCTTTTGTCACTTTCTCCATATAAGTAATTGTTTCTTCAGCATCACGAGATGCACGAATAACGTCGCGAATTTTCTTTTGAATCGTTTTTGGTGTAATTCCGTGTTTTTTGTTATATTCGATTTGAATGTTGCGACGACGATCTGTTTCTCCAATTGCTTTCGTCATTGAATCCGTCATACGATCTGCATACATAATTACGTGACCATTTGAGTTTCGGGCTGCTCGCCCGGTGATTTGAATAAGTGATCGTTCCGAACGTAAAAATCCTTCTTTATCTGCATCAAGTATCGCCACGAGTGAAACTTCTGGAATGTCGAGACCTTCTCTTAGTAAGTTAATTCCTACCAACACGTCATATGTTCCCATTCGAAGTTCTCTAATAATTTCAATACGCTCAAGTGTTTTAATCTCTGAGTGTAAGTAGTTAACTTTTATTCCTATTTCTTTTAGGTAATCCGTTAAATCCTCGGACATTTTTTTCGTTAATGTAGTAATTAGCACACGTTCGTTGCGCTCAGAGCGTTGTCGGATTTCATCAATTAAATCATCAATTTGCCCTTCAATTGGACGGACATCGATTGTAGGGTCTAAGAGTCCTGTAGGTCGAATAATTTGCTCAACCATCTCCGGTGTATGTTCTAGTTCATATGCTCCTGGTGTCGCAGAAACGAAAATCGCTTGTTTCATATGTCCCTCAAATTCTTGGAATGTTAACGGACGGTTATCCATGGCAGATGGTAAACGGAAGCCATGTTCCACTAACATTTTTTTACGCGCTTGGTCTCCATTAAACATCCCACGCACTTGAGGTAATGTGACATGACTTTCATCGACGACTATTAAGAAGTCGTCTGGGAAGTAATCGAGTAATGTATAAGGAGTTGCGCCTGGTTCGCGTAGTGTTAAGTGTCGCGAGTAGTTTTCAATTCCTGAACAAAAGCCCATTTCTCGCATCATCTCTAAGTCGTAGCGAGTACGTTGTTCCAGTCGTTGCGCTTCTAGTAATTTATCTTCACCCCGAAGGACTTTTAACTGTTGTTCTAATTCAACTTCTATGTTTTCAATCGCTACTAACAATTTCTCTTCACGTGTAACGAAGTGGGAGTTCGGGAAGATGGCGACGTGTTCTCGTTCACCAATGATTTCACCGGTTAATGCATCTACTTCACGAATTCGGTCAATTTCGTCTCCAAAAAACTCAACACGAATACAGCGCTCATCTCGAGATGCCGGGAAAATTTCAACCACATCTCCACGCACTCTGAATTTTCCGCGCACAAAGTTCATATCATTTCGTTCATATTGGATGTCGACTAATTTACGAAGTAACTGATTGCGTTCAATTTCCATTCCCATACGCAAGGACAATACCATATCACGATATTCTTCAGGATTCCCTAAACCGTATATACATGAAACGGATGCAACAATTAATACATCCTGTCGTTCAAATAAAGCCGACGTTGCAGAGTGGCGCAACTTGTCAATTTCTTCATTAATGCTCGAATCTTTTTCAATATACGTATCTGTTTGAGGTACATAAGCTTCTGGTTGATAGTAATCGTAGAAGCTAACGAAATACTCCACCGCATTATTTGGAAAGAATTCTTTAAACTCACTATATAGTTGTCCCGCTAGTGTTTTATTATGAGCCATGACCAATGTTGGTTTTTTAATTTCCGTGACTACATTAGATACGGTAAAAGTTTTACCTGTTCCTGTCGCACCGAGCAAAGTTTGGTATTTCTTACCATCCGCTATTCCTTTAATCAATTCCTGAATTGCTTGCGGCTGGTCTCCATCTGGTTTATAAGGTGCCTGTAAATCAAAAGATTGTTCCATGGTTTCTCCCCTAACTTAAAAGCGAAAATCGATACTTTAGCTCTGGTCGATCATTTTCATTATTGTTCATATTTTATCATATTCCCCATTTGAATACGAATAAAAAGCGAACGTATGTTTTTTCGTTCAAAAAGTAAAAATTGTCGGCGGCGTTAGAAGGATGAAAAGTGAATATGCACTTTTCTGATCCATAAAGTTCCCGCGACTTGCCTAGTGGAACTAGCAATTTAAAGAGGATAGCATGTTATGAGAAGCTGCTTGTGAATTTAGACATAAAGAAAATCCGCTCTTCGAAAAGAGCGGATGATTCACGAATTATAGAATCAAGATTACACACTGTCTTGCTGTAACTGACTTAGCTCGTTGGCGTACGCCACAAACGACCCTTTATCTTTTTGATCGAGCGCATGATCAATCAAAGTTAATAAGCGATCTTTTCGTTGTTCTCTATGTACATGGTTTAGAAATAAATCCATGTAGATTTCGTTCAACAGTTTTTCCGCTTCACTAACGGTTTGATTTCGCCCCATCGCTTTTAGAAAATCAGCATATGAATAATACTTATCCATTGCAATCACCTCGGATGCCTTTTTTCTATTATAAGTAAAAACGGTAGGAAGTTGCAAATGTTTTTTCTGAAAATTCGCTATGTTTTATTTTTTTCTAAATATTTTTAATTATTAGTAAATTAGTGTTGATTAATTGCCATATTTCTCTATAATAGGGTTTGTAGTCTATTAATAGGGGAGTGAATACATGGGAGAAAAGTTCTTAGCAACATCTAATTACCTAGTTTCATTCAATACAATTGCACTTGTACCCACTTGGATTGAGAATAATCTTTATACTAGAGTCATCGAAAATCATACTGAATTTCTTGTCAAAATGAAGCCCAATGCAATAATTAAAAAATCGCTCATTTTTTATGGAAATTCTTATAAGCATGCTACTTTTTTCTCTCGGGAGTCCATTGGACGTTTACACAAACTCCCTCTTATGATTTCACATGATTTTGGAGTTCCTTTAATTATGATGCCTACACTTTCCGCTGAATCAGAAGGGAATATTTGGATTTCTTTTTCTGCTGTCGACCGTTATTCCTTGAACTCTCGCAATCAATGCTTGGTACATTTCACTAACTCTGAAATTCTACCGGTAAATGTTTCGCATTCTACGATGTGCAGGCAATTTGTTCTTTCTCATTTCCTGACGAATCATTTTCAAAAAACACGTGACCAAATGAATCATCCCTTTTCCCAGTCAAAACTTACATATAACCCTACTCGAAAAAACCCAAAGAGATGATACATACACCTAAGCCCTTCGTTCTTTAAAAGGGCTTTTTATTATGACTTTTGATTAAGCCATCTCATTTTTTCTTCAATTCGCTTGTTTAGCAATAGATAAATACACACCAAGCAATTCCTCCACTCGATTCCGCAATCTTACGTTTAAATAGCGACGATGCTCTTCGTATCCACTGTGAAAGAAAACATATTCGGTGAAGGTATCATCGCGATTACCACGAATGACTTTCATGTTATGTTGGCGCAAATAGAGCTTAGTGTCTGTCAGTTCTCGTTGCGCTTCTTTAACTGCATGATCAATCATCGCAACATAAGGTCTCTTCAATTTGAAGGCACCTTTTTCAACGGTTTCTCGGTCCCTCTCTAAAATGGTTAATACCATCGGCAAATAAATCATTTTCTCAAAATAGGGTAAACTTTCGGATGGAATGAGCGGCATGTTCTCGCCTCCTTTAAGAACGTCTGTTCGTATTTTATATTGTACGCTCATTTCAAAAAATTACAAGTGGGAATTTAGGGTATTTATCAATGAAAGCCTTGCTATATCTCACATTCAAGTTAACTTGAATGTGAGATAGCTAGAGTAATTCAGTGTCGAAAGACGTAAGAAAAACCGGGCAAAGTACGCCCGGTCTTTTTAAGAAGAGTAACCATAGTAGCCTGTTGATTTCCGCTACGGTGGACGCTTTTCGCGGGCATGGCTTCAGTCTCCTCGTCACTGCGTTCCTGCGGGGCCTTCAGCTCATGCTATTCCCGCAGAAGTCGCCACCTGCGCTTCAATCAACTAATATAGATGACAACTACGATTATAGGCGGCTGGTTCTATCTCTAGCTTAACTTAGAATCATTTATTCGTGTCTTAGCAATAAACAATTGATAGATTTTCTGTTG
>NZ_JBHSRI010000009.1:0-104349 GCF_042658845.1 Paenisporosarcina macmurdoensis | reverse complement strand
GCGGGATCAGCGGGACAGGTGAGACCCCGCAGATCGCGAAGCGACCGAGGAGGCTCACCGCCCGCCCCGCGGAAAGCGTCCGCCTGAAACGGAAATCAACACTATTAATGAATCAATCTTTTTGTCCAAAATACCTAAAATACTGGATTTATGGAACTAAAATTATATACTTATCTTTCAAAAAAACCACCTCACCATGAGATGGCTTAGTATTATTTTGGTGATTTCCCTTTAAAAACAAAGGCTGATACGATAAAGAAAAATCCGGATGTGGCGATTAGCGGAATATGTTCATTCCACACGCCAAAGAATGTGGTTGCTAAAGATAACACTGAAACAATTCCCGCAAACATACGCGTTTGTAGTCTCGAGCGCTCTACTTCCATTCCAGCATCTCGTATTTGCATGTATTCTCTCATACGAGTTGGTTCATCAAGATAGGTTAGTATTTTTTGTGGAATGGCACGTAATGGCCCAATTGCATTTAAGGCAATGCGCAGTGCATCATCTTTTGAAAATGATTTTTCTCCATCTTTTTGCATCGCTGCCCACTCTAAAACACGAGGACGTGCAATCGCCAGTAAATCCACTTTTGGATCCAACACATGGAGAACGCCCACGAAAGTGGAAACAGCCCGTCCGAAGAAGGCAAACTCTGCAGGAAGCTGCACGGGTTGTGTGCGAACGATTCTTTTTATATCAGCTAACAATCGATCCACAACAAAGCTATCCATTTGGGTTAACTCTTGTGACTCATATGCTGCCACAACTCGAGAAATCGCGTCCGCAAGTAATCGACGATCTGCATGTGGCAACAAGAATCGCAACTCCTCTAAGCCATCGATTACTTGATCGTATTGTTTAAATATGATTCCTTCTACAACCTTCAATACTGAACGTGCTTCTTCCTTACTAATGGACCCAACCATTCCGAAATCAATCAATACGATGGTGCCATCTGGTTTGATTAATATGTTTCCACCGTGCGGATCAGCGTGGAATTGTCCACCGTCTAATACTTGTTCTAAAAATAACCTGAACAATCGCTCAGATAAGTCGCGACGGTTTAAGCCATTCGCATCAATAAAAGCGAGATCGGTAATACGGGCGCCTTCAATCCACTCCATTACAAGGACACGGCGTGTAGAGAATTCATCGTAATATACAGGAAAACGAACACCCGGCATTTCTTCAAAACGATCTGCAAAACTGCGCCCATTACGTAATTCTTGTAAAAAATTAAGCTCTGCACCAATGGTATCCACCATTTCGCTATACAATAAATTAAAATCGATTTGTTTACCAAAAGCCGTAAAGCGTTTTACTAACCAAATAACGATTTTCATTGCGCGAAAATCAGCACGTAAAATGCGGTCTATACCTGGGCGTTGAATTTTAACAGCTACAGCTGTGCCGTCTTTTAGTGTCCCTTTATAAACTTCCCCGATAGAAGCCGAAGCGACCGGTTTATCAGATAGGTTTTCGACATAGTCGCTATGTGATGTGTTCCATTCTTCTTCTAGCAGGGCAATTGCTTCTTTTCTTGGAACCGCAGGAACTCGATCTGTTAACCCGTCTAACTCCGCAATAAATGACGGCGGCATAATGTCCGCACGTGTCGATAGAAATTGTCCCATCTTAATCATTAACCCGCCTAGTTTGAGCGCGGTACGTTTATATTCTTTTGCTTGTTTCGTAACAAGTCGTTCCCATTTATCGTTTATTACTGGTGTCCATCGGCCTTTGTAACGGCGCTGAAAAAGTGTTACTTGTGAAAAAAACTTTACGGACATCCACACAATGCGGTATATCCGATAAATTGCTAAACGATCCATTTCAAGCGCCTCCTCTGAACTCCATTATAAGGAGTGATGGTAACAACGTCCAAATAGTGATATGTTTTGTAAGAGAAAAACTTTTGAATTGTGAACATTCTAAGGGGGATTTACCATGGAAGCCATTCGTTACGAACAAAACGGCAATTTAGGTATTGTCACATTAGATCGTCCTGACTCGATGAACGCCTTTAACTATGATATGTTGCGTGAACTTGGGCAAATAGCGGAGTCCATTCGTATTAACCCAGACATTCGTGTCGTTATTTTCACTGGGGCTGGGGAAAAAGCATTTAGCGTGGGTGCTGATTTGAAAGAACGCAAAACACTAACAGAACAACAAGTAAAACGTAACATTTACAAAATAGGTGAAGTGTTTTCAACGATTGAAAATTTACCACAACCTACGATAGCCATGATGAACGGCTACGCATTTGGCGGCGGCATGGAACTTGCTCTTGCATGTGATTTCCGAATAGCGGCTGACAATATTGTACTCGGTTTAACTGAAACGAGCTTAGCCATTATTCCAGGAGCTGGCGGAACGCAGCGCTTGCCACGCTTAATCGGTGAAGCAAAGGCATTAGAATTAATTTTAACTGCCCGCCGTTTGAAAGCAGACGAAGCATTGGCTTATGGCATGTTAACAAAAGTGGTTTCTCAAGAAAGATTATTAGAAGAGACTGGGAAGTTTGCTGATTTAATGCTTGCGAACGGGCCGATTGCGTTGCAACAAGCGAAGTTTGCCATTAAACAAGGCATGAATGCTGACTTACATACAGGATTAAACATTGAACGTAAAGCGTATGAAATAACAATCCCAACAGAAGATCGCGTCGAAGCACTTATAGCTTTCGGTGAAAAACGCAAACCGATGTTTAAAGGGAAATAACAAAAAGCGATTGTAGAGCTGAGCTCATCTACAATCGCTTTTTATTTTAGAAATACCTACTCCCTCGCTTCTATCGGCACGTCCCATATAAAATAATCCTCCGTTACTAACTTTGTTTCTACAACGACTATGTCTTTATCTTTTTGAAAGAAGAGAGCCGCTCCTTCTTGCGTTTTGTATGACCATCCTAAATCGCTCAAGACTTTTTTGATGATATCATATCTCGATTCACCACTATTTTTAGAAACGTACCGTGTAACAGAAATTGTTTCATCGAACTTCACAAAGTCACGGGAAGTAGTATCGAGGATGAAGGTTGAGACAATGAGCCTAATCGTTCCCTCATCTTTCGTTAATATATGACCGTAACGAAAACCGATGAGTGCACAGAAAATTACCAACAACACACATAGCCATAGACTAAACTTTTTCAATGCCCAGCACTCCTTCCCGTACTTTAGAATATGTTTCGATAGGTGATAAATAGTATAAGTTTATTTTTAATAGTTTACAGAACAAAGAAAGGTAGGTGCACTGAATGCCTACTGATGCAAAAAAGGTTTCTAGTCCGCTTCGGACCACTTAACCTGCCGCACTATGTTCTATAGAACATAGTGGATGGGCTTGTGACTGCGTCACTTCGCCCACCCTCTTTTTTTAGATCATTCTGCGGCTGGCGTGCGTCCTTCGCTCCCTTGTAACCTAGACGCGCACAGTTAAGATCGTTTGGTTTACTAAACAATAAATACTATCTATAAGTAGATATTCAGCCGAAGATACTATTTCGGCTTTTTTCTGCTTATTTTATTTTGTTGAGCACTTTTACTTAATGTGAAACTTTCTCCAATGGAAAAATAAACGGTGGCAGATTCAGAAACAATTGACATTCAAGTTGTGGCACTTATCAATCCTCTCCTCTCTTGCGGGGCTCGTTAAAGAAGGCACACGGTAGTAGCCGTAATAGTATGCTCGGCTACTGGTAAATTACGATTCTCTAGTAAAACAAAATAACAAACCATTTGCCCGTAGGTTATAGGGGAACATTGAATGCAACTGAGCCGAAAGATTACCTCTAATAGTAATTGGAGCTAGACATAGCTTCTCCAATTTCGAAGGTCTATCTAGAAAAAACTTATACACATATATAAGAAAAGCGCAAAGTACCCTTTAAGTTCAAAACCTGTTTTATTTCGTTTTCGGAGGTATTTGGACGGACTATTGCTACATATTATAGCCGGGGCATTATTGAGGGGCGTCACGTTCGTTACGCCCATTCATTTTCCAGGCTTTTGTCTGTCCTTCTCTCTCGTCCAATTTCAGAAAATAGATTTGTACCTATTTTGATAACGCGAGATATAGAAGTTGTCATACTCATAAAACAAGCTCCCGAAGATACAATTTTGGGAGCTCTTATGCTACTTTTTTCGAAAGATGCCTTCTATTTTCATGTCGCATACACATTGCCTTGGAGTATTATGATTGATTTGAACACATTTACTTGATTGTAGTGAAAGGCGGCGAGAAAACATGTGCTCCTGCGGTTACTCGTCGCAAAGATATTGGACGAATTACTGTTCGTCCAATATCTTTCCAGCGGAAAAAGCGCGTCCAGGTGAGACCCCGCAGTCGCTTGCGACGAGGAGGCTCGCGGACCGCCCGCGGAAAGCGTCCGCCTGTTTCTGCATCGCTACGCTAGCTTCGAAACATGAAGTTACGCTGTAACGAAAATCTACTAAGTCGTTTTTACAGGGCAATTAAAAAGAAAAGCCACCCAATCTCGATAAATCAAGATTGGGTGGTTTTGATAATCTATGTGTACTTTTCAGTGGCCCATATTACTATGGAGTGATTAATGGCATTAAGCTAAAGCTTGCTCTAAATCTTCAAGTAAGTCTTCAACGTCTTCAATACCAACTGAGATACGTACCAATCCATCTAGAATACCAAGTTCTTGGCGGCGTTCTGTCGGAATTGAAGCGTGCGTCATTCTTGCAGGGACAGAAATCAAACTTTCCACTGCTCCCAGACTTTCCGCAAGTGTAAAGTATTTCAATTTCTTGAGCAACTGATCGGCTTTTTCAGTGCTGCCTACGTCAAATGAGATCATCCCACCAAAGCCGGTCGTTTGTTTTTTCATAATGTCGTGTCCCGCGTGAGTTTCTAATCCTGGGTAGTACACTTTCCCTACCGCTTCGTGTGCAACTAAGAATTCAGCAATACGTTGTGCACTAGAATTCGTTTCATCCATACGAATGCCAAGTGTTTTTAATCCACGAATTAGTAACCATGAATCTTGAGGCCCTAAAATCGCCCCTACTGAGTTTTGAACGAAGTGTAAGTCTTTCGCTAACTGTTCCGTCGCTACAACAACTAAACCAGCAACCACGTCACTATGGCCTCCGATATACTTTGTTGCACTATGCAAAACGATGTCTGCACCCAGGGACAATGGTTGTTGCAAGTAAGGTGTCATAAATGTGTTATCCACAATCGTTAATAAACCTTTTGCTTTTGCTAATTTTGCGATTTCCGCAATATCCGTTACTTTTAATAATGGATTGGTTGGGGATTCGATAAAGACTGCTTTTGTATTTTTTTGAATTGCCGCTTCAAATTCAGCCGCGTTTGAAGAATCTACAAATGTTGATTCAATACCGAAACGATTTAATACTTTTGTCATGACACGGTATGTACCACCGTAAACATCGTCAGTCATAACGACATGGTCACCCGCATTAAAAAGCATCATAACTGAACTGATTGCTGCCATTCCTGAGCCAAAAGCAAAGCCAGCATGACCATCTTCTAAATCACTAATTAAAACTTCAAGTGCATGACGAGTTGGATTACCTGTACGTGAATATTCGTATCCACGGAAGTCCCCCACTGCATCTTGTTTATATGTGCTTACTTGGTAAATCGGTGTGGAAACAGCACCTGTCGTTTCGTCTCCAACGATTCCCGCGTGAATTAATTTTGTTTTTGGTCTCACTGTACTTCATCCTCCTTCAATAAATCATACACATTTTGACTTAAATAACGTTCGCTTGAATCCGCAAAAATAGTCACAATATGGCTTCCTGGTTCTGCCTCTTTCGCTTCTTCAAGTGCTGCATAAAAAGCGGCACCTGAAGAACTACCGACAAGAAGGCCTTCTTCTTTAGCCAAAATACGCATTTTATCAAAAGCATTTTTATCCGTAACTGTATGAATAGCGTTAAAATACGTTTTATCCATATAGCCTGGTAAAAATTCCATACCGATACCTTCAGTGTAATGCGAACCGGCTTCACCACCATTTAAAATCGAGCCTTGTGGTTCAACGATTACGGTTTTAATATCTGCATTTTGTCCTTTTAAATACTTTGCCGTTCCCATAAATGTTCCACCTGAGCCAGCACCTGCTACAAAGACGTTGATTCTACCATCTAAATCGCGCCATAATTCAGGTCCTAATGTGTGTACATACGTTTCTGGATTTGCAGGATTTGAAAACTGGGAAGGTGAAAAAGCACCGGGAGTTTCTTTTACAAGCTCCTCCGCTTTTGCTATGGCACCTTTCATTCCAAGTTCAGTAGGTGTATTGACAATTTCAGCACCGAGTGCGCGCATCAAGGTTTGCTTTTCCATACTGAATTTTTGTGGCACAACAAATTTCACCGTGTAGCCTTTGCCAATTGCTGCTAAAGCGACTCCGATTCCTGTATTGCCAGCTGTTGGTTCGATGATGGTACCACCTGGTTGTAGCTTTCCAGATTCTACGGCGTCTTTTAGTAAAGATACGCCTAGACGATCCTTCACACTACCACCTGGATTCATAAACTCAAGCTTAGCAAAAATACGGCAATTATTCGGAATGTCGATATTGTTAATTTCCACGACTGGTGTATTGCCAATCAATTCATGCACACTACCGTAAACATTCATTATGCTTCCTCCGCGAATACCGTGCGCCATTCATCTTTCTTAGACAGCATCTCACGTGCAATCTCTTTGGCACCTTCTAAACTATGATTAGCAGCCCAGCCACATTGCACTACATTACAAGCTGGAACTTCGGTTGCTTGTATGACATCTTCAAGCGTTTTTTCTAAAATCGTTAATATTTCTTCGAAGTTATCATGATTGATAACAGCTAAATAGAATCCAGTTTGGCATCCCATAGGACTCATGTCTACCACTTGATCTGTATGGTTGCGAATGTTCTCAGCCATTAAATGCTCAATAGAATGCAGTCCAGCCATTTCCATATGTTCTTTATTCGGTTGTTTAAAACGTATATCATACTTTAAAATTTCGTCGCCATTTGCGCCCATTTTACGTCCAGCTAATCGAACATAAGGTGCAATTACTTTCGTATGGTCTAAGTTAAAACTCTCAACATTCATTTGTTTCATCTTTTCCAACTCCTTATTTTTTCGTTGCGTCCATTAACCACACGAAATCATTCATCTGTTCAAAATGCACGTCGAATCCAGCTTTTTCAAATGCTTGTGTCAAAATAGGAATCGTTGTGTAGTACTCACGCTCCAAATCGTCTGCCACGTTGTTATATCCCCGTGCACGTTCTTTTGAAATCTGTGCTTGTTTTGCTACTTCTGATGTAAAAATGGTATCTGCAAATACAATTTTACCACCAACTGGCAATAACTTAGCATATGTGGATAAAGCTTTTTCTTTGTCATGGTCTTTTAAATGGTGAAATACATACGAACTTACGAACGTATCAACCTTTTGTGGTGTCTCAAATGCTAATAAGTCACCATCTATTAGTACTAAGTCAGGAAAACGCTTAGCTGTTACAGTGCGCATCGCTTCGTTTGGCTCGATCCCTATAACCGAATGACCCGCTTCTACTAACTTCGCCGTTAAGTTGCCAGTTCCTGTTCCAAATTCAACAACCGTACCAAAAGATTTTTTGGCAACAGCAGAAAGTATCTCATCATATTTTTCAAATACATCACGATATTCAGGATCTTGTCCTGAAACTGATGCATCATAAGAGTCTACCCATTTATCAAAAATTTCTACGAATTCACGCCCCATAGTAAATTCTCCTTTTAGTTATATATTATTCCAACCTGTTTACTTGGCATTAGGTTAACAGACTTATTTATAACATAGATTTATCGTTTTTTCTACTCTCAAATCCCAAAAGACCCCTTTCGCATTTAACGAAAGGGGCATTTTCTTTAGATTTTGAGGGCTTCCCATTCTTCACGCAGAATACCCATGCGAATGGAGTCATAATATTCACCTTCATAATAACGAACTTTACGGATGCGAGCTTCCATTGTCATTCCTAGCTTTTCACCGACGCGAATCATCCGATTATTGCCAGACCAGGTTGTAAATCCAACGCGGACGAGAGGCATTTTTTTAAACAATCGATTCACCCATTGTTTAATCGCTTCTGTGCCATAGCCCCCGCTCCAATATTCAGGCTTAAAAATGACAATTCCCATCTCAAGCCATAAAGAAGGTTCATGTTCCCAGTAGTACGAAACCATGCCGACGAGTTCATCATCGATTTCTATCCCGTAAAGATTTTCTTTTCGAAGATAACGATCTTTATTTGATAGAAATTTTTCTAATGTTTGTGGTTTGTATGGATAATAAGGTGCATCCCATTTCTTCCATTCCGGATTCTCTTCTTTTGCACTCATTTCCCACAGTGCACATAAATCATCTTCATAGAATGGCCGCAAATGGACCTGTGTTGATAGCTTACTCAAGGGAATTCACCTCATAAATACTTTTTAAACCAACCGGTAATTTGTTCAAGTCGTGCATAGCGGAGATTTGGATGGCCCGTACGTGATAAGTTATGGTCGGCATCTGGAAAACGCACAAAGCCTGTTTCTTTTTTCATTTGTTTTAACGTGATATACAGTTGTTCTGCTTGTTCAATAGGACAGCGGAAATCTTTTTCACTGTGTAAAATGAGTAACGGTGTTTCAATATGTTGTGCATATTTTAAGGGAGAATGGTTCCATAATTTTTCTACGTCTGTCATATCTGCCCCTATTTGCCATTCATTAAAATAATAACCGATATCAGAAACACCAAAGAAACTAACCCAGTTCGAAATCGAGCGTTGCGTAACTGCTGCCTTGAAACGATTCGAATGACCAACAATCCAGTTCGTCATAAAGCCACCATAACTCCCCCCAGTTACACCAAGACGATTTTCATCAATCCAGTCATTATCAGCTAGTACTGAGTCAACGGCTGCCATAATGTCTTCATAGTCACCACCACCGTAATCGCCTCGTACTGCGTCGACAAACTGCTGACTGTAGCCGTGACTTCCACGAGGGTTAATATATAGAACCCCATATCCTTGTGCTGCTAGAAGTTGAAGCTCATGGAAAAACGTATTGGCAAACATCGCGTGAGGACCGCCATGAATTTCAACAATTAACGGATATTTCTGCCCTTCCACATAGCCTGCAGGTTTCATCAACCACCCATGAACAGCCCAATCTTTGGCACCTTGGAACATAATGGCTTCGGGTTGAACAAGTTCCACTTCATGTTCAAATGACTCGTTGAATGACGTTAACGCTTGACGTTCACCAGTAGCTATTGTTTGAACATACAGCTCTCCGATTTCCGTGGAGTTTGAAACGGTGACAAGCGCAAACTCTCCAGATTTCGCAACATCATAGCCATATATATGTTCATTGTCACCAGTAGCTGGATACATTTCTCCTTCTAACGTAGCAACGTATAAACGCACGTCACCCATTGTGGAAAGTTGGAAGTATATATGATTATCCTGTGTCCATACCACGCTAGGTGCATCTGCTCCTTGTTGACTGTCTGCAACAACATAATCTCCTACTGGTGCATCGATGCCTTCCGTCAAAATCTGACGAGCTCCTGTTTCAAGATCATAGACATAAAGTTCCGTATGCGTCGCATTCTTGAATGCAGAATCACTTCCGACAAATGCTAGTTTTGTATCATCAAATGAAAACGCGACTCCACCAAAGTAACCATCTTCTTCAATAATGGTCTTCTCTTCTTTTGATTTAATATCTACCAAAAACAAAGATTGTCGGAATTCGAAATCTTGATTTTCAGAACGATTTACACTGAACACCATTTTCTCCCCATTGTGAGAAATAGCTTGTAAATCATACACATGATTACCTTGAGTAAATTGTGTCACTTCCTCAGTTTCAAGATCAATGACACCAATATGCTTATAGGTGCCTTGAGGAAGTAAACCCGCTCCGTCCAATTTGTATTTCATTTTATTTACTACATAAGGTTCAGGATTTTTCTTTTCTTCTTTCTCTGGCTCATCAGTAAAGTTCTTTCCTTCTTTTACAGAAGCTAAAAACCAAATCTTTTTTCCACAAGGAGACCATAAGAAACTACTAACACCTTTTTCATATGAAGTAACTTTTCGCGCTTCTCCACCTTTTGTGGATAAAATATATAACTGATTTTTTTCTTCACGCGTGGATAGAAACGCCAACTGGGTTCCATCTAGCGAATAGCTTGGGCTAGAAATTTTTTCTTTGCCATGTGTCCATTGAGTCAATTTCATTGTATTCAAATCCACATGCCATAAGTTCGCTTGATATGTATTGTCTTTGTCATTAATTTTCGTTTGTACAAAAACTGCTTCTTGTTGATTTGGCGCCAAAGTAGGTTGAGTAACTGAAACCAACTTACTTAAATCTTCAATTGTTAATTTGCGTTTTGTCATGATAATTCCTCCCTATGTTGTCGTATATAACCTATTTCGACAACCGTAAGAGTTTTCCTCTAATTATGTAGCATAATATTTCCCATCGATTATTCAGGAAGTGATTTGTATTCCTAAAAACATTAAATACAGAGCAGTATGATTGTATTTTCTGGAAATGGGTAATAATGAAGAAACTACTCACGGGAGGGATTCTTATGTGTCCACTTGAACTACCGAAATTCACAAAATCCTATTGGAGAAAAGAAAGATCCAATAAAACGTACCCAGCTTTAACAGAAAATCTTACTACAGATGTGTGTATTATTGGGGCAGGAATTACTGGGGTAACAGCTGCATATGTGCTCGCAAAAGAAGGCTTAACGGTATCTGTAATAGAAGGAAGTAAAATCGTCAGTGGCACTACTGGCTTTACAACAGCTAAAATAACTGCACAGCACGGGGTTATTTATGATGAATTGATACAGACATTTGGAGTAAATGAAGCAAAGCAATACTTCGATGCCAATCAAAAAGCACGTGAGCAAATTAAAAAGTGGATAGATTCACTTTCCATTGATTGTGACTTTGAAGCTCGTCACGCAGTTCTCTATGCACAAACTCCTAAAGGTGTTGAACAATTACATATAGAGAAAGCAGCCTATGATAAATTAGGTATCCTGGGAGAACTGTCTACTTCTAAAAACGAGCTACCTTTTCCTGTTAGCGAAACGTTAACATTACCTGATCAAGCTCAATTCCATCCAGTCAAATATATTAATGGCTTAGTTAAGGAAGCACAGAAACTCGGTGTGACTTTTTATGAAGATACCCGTGCAAAATCGCTTAGAGAAGGCGACGATGTTGTCATCGAAACGATGGAAGGTCATCTAATTAAGGCCAAGCATGCATTAGTAACTAGCCACTTTCCTTTTAACGATAAAGAAGGATTCTATTTTTCGAAATTGTCTCCTCAACGGTCCTATGCAGTTTGTGTCAAGGTGCCGAGTGAACAAATGACAGGAATGTACATCAATGTAGAAAAGCCAAGCAGGTCTATTCGTACAGCAAAAGGAGACAAAGGTGAAAGCTATGTCATTGTCGGCGGAGAAGGACATAAAACAGGACAACATGACGACTCAACTCATGAAGAATCCAGTGTTCAGCGATATGAAACACTCACTCAATTTGCTAAACAACATTTCCCGGTTGAGTCGATCGATACGCATTGGTCTGCTCAAGATTATGAGACACTCGATCACCTTCCCTACATTGGGGAAATGACGACTGGCTCGAAAAATGTATTTTTAGCAACCGGTTTTTCCAAATGGGGTATGACGAATGGAACAGCTGCTGGATTATTGCTTGCAGATCTTGCGCAAAATAAATTTAATCCACTTAAAGATTTATATTCACCTACTCGCAGTAAACTTAAAAAGGAAGACCTTACACATTTTGTGAAAATGAACGCCAACGTCGCAAAAGAATTAGTAACTGGCAAATTCGACCGGCCAAGTGATTCAGTAGACGATTTACAAAATGATGAAGGACGCATCGTGATGATTGATCATCACAAAACGGGTGCATATAAGGATAAAAACGGCCAACTGCATTTAGTTAAACCTACTTGCACACATTTGGGTTGTGACGTTCATTGGAATGATGGGGAACGTTCATGGGATTGTCCATGCCACGGCTCCCGCTTCTCATACAAAGGAGAAGTATTAGAAGGGCCAGCCGTAAAACCTTTAGAACGTAAATAGTCGTCTATTTACTTAGTCAATCTCATTGATAAAACAAGATACGCCAAGGAAACATATACGATAATTGTATTAAAAGTATAAAAAACGTCCACACTGGCAAGTAGCTTACATAAAGCTACTTGCCTTTTTATGTTTTAAATTTAAAAGAACTTTCAATCTAAATAACTTGTCATGAAGAAGAACACTCGCATTTGATGGACTATCGAGGAGGATGATGTATGAAGGCAGTTACATTTCAAGGTACGAAAGATATCCAAGTGAAAGAAGTTCCAGATCCCCTACTTGAAAAACGAGATGATATTATCGTCCGCATTACGTCAACAGCCATTTGCGGTTCAGATCTACACATTTATCAAGGGGCACTCCCAGCTAGAAAAGATTATGTGATCGGACATGAGCCAATGGGCATTGTCGAAGAAGTAGGCTCAGAAGTGACAAAGGTTAAAAAAGGTGATCGTGTCGTCCTGCCTTTCAATGTTTCTTGTGGGGACTGCTACTATTGCAACCACGAGATGGAAAGCCAATGTGATAATTCTAACGACAATCCAAAAGTGGATACTGGAGGATACTTTGGTTTTACTGAACGTTATGGCGATTATTCTGGAGGACAAGCAGAGTTTTTACGGGTACCATACGGGAATTTCATGCCTTTCGTTATTCCTGAATCGTGTGAACTCGAAGATGAATCTCTGCTCTTTTTGTCAGACGTATTACCGACCGCTTACTGGAGTGTTGAAAATTCGGGCATGAAGGCTGGAGATACAGTTGCAGTGTTAGGGTCGGGTCCAATCGGTTTAATGGTTCAGAAATTTGCATGGATGAAAGGTGCAAAGCGGGTAATCGCAGTTGACCATTTGCCTTATCGATTAAAGCACGCAGTGAAGATGAATAAGGTAGAAACGTTCAATTTTGATGATTATGAAGATATGGGTAGCCATATTAAAGAAATTACCCATGGTGGCGTAGATGTAGTAATCGATTGCGTTGGCATGGATGGTAAGAAATCGGTTGTTGAAAAAGTTGAACAGAAACTCAAACTCCAGGGTGGCACACTTAGTGCCATTAATATAGCTATGAATTCGGTACGGAAATTTGGGACAATCCAAATGACAGGTGTATATGGTTCTTTATATAATATGTTCCCACTTGGAAATATTTTCGAACGCAATATCACATTAAAAATGGGACAAGCTCCTGTTATCCATTACATGCCGCTGCTATTTGATAAAATTACAAAAGGTGAATTCGACCCAACTGAAATTATTACACACACTGTTCCACTCGCTAAAGCAAGGGAAGCTTACCGGTTATTTAATGATCATGAAGATGAAAGCATTAAGTTTGTCTTGAAACCTTAAAAAATCCTCTTTAGCTTGGAAGAAGCTAAAGAGGATTTTTTATTTTATATTAAGGTTCTGTTAAACTTAATGTTAATTATCGCACATTTGATTTAGGCGTAAATGAACTCTTTTGTATCAAAAGAATTTTTTAACAAAGCTTATGTTAAAAATGAAATACGTCTGTGTTCATATGCTTCTTTACTTCAATGACACCTTCTCCAAGAATAGGAAGTAAGGACGTTAAGGCATAGAATAAAAACACCACAAAAAATGTGAAAGAAATAATGTGAATGGGCTTGGTTAAAATTCTCTGAATGCGATTAAGCATCCAATCAATTGTCATCTCCTTAAACACTTGTGCACTATATTTCATGACGTCTCACCTTCCCTATTCAGTCGAATTGTCGTTCGTTTCTTTCTTTAGTATTAGTATACTTGAAAAAAACGTCGAAAAATGTCGAAAAAGTTGGGAATGTTTTCACATTTAGAGCATAATAAGAGTAAATATATGAAATAAATTTCTTGCGTTAACTTGTTTAAAGATCTTTCCACGTATAGTAGGATAAAGATTGGCATAGTAAAATGCAGTAACTGAGGAGACTTCGCCCATGAACAATTTTGGACACGTCATCAAACTTGAGAGAATCAGAAAGAATATGAAGCAAATTTCACTTGCTCAAGGAATTTGTACGCCTTCTTACCTCAGTAAAATCGAAAACAATTCAATTGTTCCAAGTCAAGAAGTAATCGATTTACTACTAAATCGATTAGAACTTTCTATTACCCAAAACAAAAACTTAGATGATGAGACCTATTTAGCACATATACGCGAGATCTATTTTAATGCTGTTATGAATAAAGACCGTGAACTTGCAGCTCAACAATTGAAAGAAATTAATAATGAGCGCTATTTGTTCAGTGACTCAACCAACTATTACACATATCAACTAATGATCCTACGATTGACTCTGATTGTGCAAGATATTCAAAATGACACAAGCGAGTTAATTATGGCTTTATCTGAGCTTTCAAGTGATTTTAATGACTACCAAATGTTTTTATTTCACTCATGCGTAGGCAGCTATTACTCATTTATGTTGGACTATAATTCAACAAATCAAGCATATGAAAAAGCTACTGAGTACTTTAAACGAATTAATATTGAAAAATGGGAAGAAGCTGATTTTCAATATTTATTAGGGCATTGTTATATAACACAACAGCGATGGGTGATCTCAATTGAATACCTTCAAAAATCTTTAGAGTTTTTCAAGAGTGGGTTTTACAATTCGCGCACTGTTGAATCTTATCTATTGTTAGCTATCGCTCAAGATGAATCATATTTACATGAAGAATCTCATCAAAATTTATTACTTGCTCAAAAGATTGCATCTCAGCTTAATTTAAAAGAACATTTTCCCTTAATTACACAAAATTTAGGAAATAAATTTTCTGTAAAAGGTAACTCAGAAAAAGCTATAGAATACTTTTTAGAAAGCATTGATTCAAGAGAAGAAGACAATGAAAAAAAACTACCTACAATTTATTCATTAGTAAAAGAATACTCAAAATTAAAGAACTCCAGACAAATCATAAAATGGGCTGAATTTGGGCTTTCCATAATTAATGCAATTCAGAGCAATGGCCACCGAACATACGAACACCACTTAACAGTATATTTAGCTAAAGAAACCGATGCAATTTTATTTGAAAAAGCAACAATAGATGCATATAACTATTTTAAAGAAATAAAAGACTATCGTCATGCTGAGAAATACTCCCTCTTATTAGGTAATTTTTATCAAGAAAAGAACAAATACAAGAATGCAGCAAAATACTTTTCCTATTCAAACGAAAACATGTTCAAAAAACAGAAAATTTCCCATTGGGAAGATTTATAAAATGCAAAAAGCCTGTAACTATTTCCCGAGGTCGGGGGAAATAGTTACAGGCTTTTCTGTATATGTCAGAGACATTGGCGAAAATGTCTTTGAACGCGAAGGTTAACTTGCAGTGGTATACACTAAACAACCATGTTCATAGTCGATATAGTAACTGTTAATTTTCTGAGATGAACAAAGTGATTCTGCATTCTTCTGTTTATTCGCAGTACGCTTGTTTACCTTGGAAATAGTAAATCCTTCTTCTTTAATATCTACTAATAATACGTCGCCCACTTTCATATCACGCTTTAAATCATCTGTTGGAACCACTAATACATTAGACTCATTAGGGAATTCCAAAAGAACTGCTAAATCATCTTCAAATCGATCAAATTTGTACATTCTTCCTGTAAACATAGTGAACAGCTCCCTTTTAAATGATGTTTTTGCTTGTAGAAAGTTATTAATTGCTAAATATTCTTAATAAACGTAGAATTTGAAGAAATACTAATAGATTAACTAGTTACAATATAATCATAATTCGTTAAGATAGAATAAGGAAGAAAAACAAGTTGGGAAACTTTTTTCCAAAACACTCGTTTTTTTATAGGTATTCCTATTATGTTTCCCAACATCGCATAGTAGATATTACTCAATTACTCTAGTAGTATAAAAGGTGGATATATGAATAATATCGGTTTACTTATTAAAATGTCCCGTATCCAACAGAATATGAAACAAGTTAGTCTAGCCAAGGGTATATGTTCCACATCCTACTTAAGTAAGATTGAGAATAACCAAACCATACCTAGTGAAGATGTCCTACAGCTTCTATTGGAAAGACTGGAATTAGATTATGAAGATCTTTCTACTGAACAAGAATTAAAATTTTTATCTGAACTTTATTTGCTCTATAAAGAAGCAATTATTGAAAGAAATAAAAGCGAGGTAGTAGAAAAGTTAACAACGTATAACAAGAAAAATTTTCTTTTTGTAGATGAAAGTAATTTTTTTACGTATAATCTCTATTTATTTCGACTATATTTAATTACAGAGACTGATATTGATACAGTTAAACATCTGATGAATGCATTGGAGCAAATGCAAGAAAAGTTCGACGATCGACAAAATTTTTTATTTAACACGAATGCTGGACTATTATTCTATTTGGATCAACAATACAAAGATTCACTTAATCACCTTGAAATTTCTTTGGAATTAATAAATAAATTTCATTTAGATGAATGGGAAATTGCTGATTTCTATAATGCTTTAAGTATCTCTTACCTCTCCAATAATCATTTATTGAATACTATCGAATACTCAACTAAAGCTCTTAATTTTTATAAAGATAATTTAATTTTTAAAAGAGCGATTGATTGTTATATAGTCAAAGGAATAGCACAAGCTTCAACCGCCAAGTATAAAAGCGCAGAAGAAAGTTATTTATTTGCAAAAAAGCTTTCAACGGATTTCAACTATAAACAATATGAAGGAATAATAACCCAAAATTTAGGGTATTTATATTCTCAACAAAATAACCATTTAAAAGCGATAGAGTATTATATTGTAAGTTTAAATAGCCCTAATAATACAGAAGGTTACTTATTAACAATATTTTCTATAATCAAAGAATACTCAAAACAAAAAAACATTACCAAGATTAATGAATGGTGCAACAAAGGTTTCGAATTGTTAAAATTAAACTCATCCGAAAAAAATAATTCTTATTATTATCACTTTCATATTTACAGCGTGATGCACAATAATGATTTAAAAAATGAGTCCCTCTTTAAGTCAACAATTAATTATTTCGAAAGTTCCATGGATTTTCGATACGCTAATAAATATGCTATTAAATTAGCTGATTTATATATTTATCACCGGAAGTATAAAAATTCATCTTTAATGTATCAAAAAGCCTTAGAATATCAATTTTCACAAAAATCTATTACTTATTTGGAGGAATTATAATGAAGAAAAAATTAATAGTAATGTTATTCGCAGCAATAATTATTTTTGGTTTTGCAAAACAAGTACCAACACATGCAGACAATCAAATTCCAAGAATCACAAGCATTCAACCTGGATCATTTGTTGCACTAAACTAATTAAAAAGCAGGAACAACTTGATTTATTTCAAGTCGTTCCTGCTTTTTTTATTTAATTTGCTTTTTGGACAAGCCGTCTGATAGTGATTGTTCTATCCGGTTGAGCTGATCTTTGCGTTTTTTCATTGAAATTAACATAAAGATAAGTAATCCTATGATGAGTAGAGGAATAATAAAAACAATGATCGTAAAGACGATATCACCTAAATTCAATTTGACTCTCTCCCTTCCCTCGAATCTTATATATGTATAATACGCAGGTGCTGTCGTTTCAGTTTCATTAAATTAAAGTGATGGACTCTTCATCGGTTCAGCTTTAGTTTACCCCAACCTATTACCCATCAATTGCTTGGTTATAAACTTGCACTTCAACTTGCTGTTTGGATGTAAGAATCTCGATAGTATTCTTCTCCAATAGATGGACAAGTTAATATTATTACACTGAATACGGTGACGGCAGAAATGGTGCGAAATATATTAGCAGTGCATGAGAGGAGTTTACAGATGACTGAAATCAAACATGGCAACCAAAAGTTTTATGTAGGAGAAAGTGAAGACCAGCCTCAAGCAGAAATCACATTTATTTTAACGAGTGATTCAAGCATAACGATTAATCATACGTTTGTTTCAGACGAACTTAGAGAACAAGGATTAGGAGAACAACTAGTCAATAAAGTCGCTGAACATGCGCGAACTGAAAATAAGACAATCATTCCTGAATGTCTATTTGCTAAAAACGTGTTGGAAAGTAACAACGACTATCAAGATGTCTTATAACGTCTAAAGCCACCTACTCATTGGGTGGCTTTTAATTTGTTTTGAATCAGTGATTGTTCTATGACTTTTAAAAATGCTTCTACTTCTCCACATGTTGTCTGATGATTAAACGAAATACGTACAAATTTTCTTGCCACATCACTCTCATAATCCATCGCACTCATTGCAGACATCGCTTCGCCATAGCCGATTTTACAAGCGGTACCTGTGGAAATGGCAATTTGCTGACGATTACATTCAAGCATCATCCATTGCCCTTCAACGTGAGGCATAATTAGTCCTTGAATAAACGGGGATTTCGAGGAATTACTCCCCACCATTTGCACGCCTTCAGGTAATAGCTCTGACACAAGGGCTTGCAATCGCAATGCCTGTTGAAAAGCTTGAGGTTGATCAGCCAATGCATATTTAGCAGCAATTGTAGCTGCTACTATTGCTGGAACATCGACTGTACCTGCTCGAAATCCATGCTGATGTGTAGTGCCTTCATATACGGATTCCCAGTGCACGGAGGGATCAATATAAACAATCCCAACTCCTTTTGGTCCACCAATTTTATGCGCTGAGCAAACAGCTGATGTTACGCCCAATTCAGTCACATCAAGAGGAATTTTTCCCAACGCTTGAACGACATCACAATGAATTGGAACGCCTACAAGCTTTGCATATTCGGCACACGCTGCAACAGGTTGAATGGCACCCATTTCCGAGTTAACTAATTGCATGACGACTAACGCGGTTCCATGACTTACAGTATGTTCAAATGCTAGCATATCTAAAACTCCATATGAATCTACCGGAATGTAATGAATGCGGTATCCCTCTTTTTCTAATTCGTGCATCGTGGTTAAGACAGAGGCATGCTCTAATTTTGTCGTTACAATGTCCTTGAGCTCCGGTGGTCTTCCTCTTAATAGAGATCGAATCGTTAATTGATTTCCTTCTGAAGCATTCGCCGTAAAGTAAACTCCCTCAGCACGTCCATTAAAAAAACGTCCCCACATTTGTCTACACGAAGCTACATAGTCAGCTGCAGTAGAACCAGCATCATGTAAACTTTGAGTGTTTCCAAAAGCTGTTGTAGCTGCTTCTATATAGGCATCCAATGCTTCTTTTCTCATTGGCGATGTAGCGGCGGAATCTAAGTAAATCATCATCTTTTCACCAAATTCCTTCCCAAAAATGATTTTCTTCTTGTAATCACTGTATCTTTATGTCATTAATAGTGTCAAGACACTTGTAAACTTCCAGTAAAGTTGGTGTAAAGAATGTTTGATATTTGCATAATTGGTGGTGGTGTCGCAGGGTTGATGCTAGCCCATTCTCTTCCCTCTTCTATGTCTATTGCCATCCTCACAAAAGAAGATCCTTTTACTAGTAATACTGCTCTTGCTCAAGGCGGGATTGCAGCTTCCCTAGCTACCTATGATTCACCTTCGAGACATGCCGTTGATACGATGCTTGCCACTGCAAATCATGCACACTCCGAACGAGTTGACATTCTTGTTCAAGAAGGAAAAATGCTCGTCGAGAAGCTCATGTCACAAGGTCTTCCTTATGACACGACCACAAATGGAAATCCAAATCTCGGACAAGAGGCTGCACACACCCAAAGAAGGATTTTGCATGCTGGCGGCGATCAAACTGGAAAGATGCTGATGCAATATCTGCTTAAACAAACTCAAGAAAAAGTAACGCGTCTGCCTTTTCACGCCGTCTTGCAATTACAAATTAATGAAGGTCGCTGTACTGGAGTAATAGTAAGTGACGAACATGGTCATAGACATTTCATACAAGCGCGACATGTGATACTTGCCACGGGAGGAATTGGCCAGCTTTACAGTCAAACTTCCAATTCATCTGTTGCCACTGGGGACGGGTTATCGCTAGCCTATCATGCGGGTGCTATTTTAGAGGATTTAGAATTTGTTCAATTTCATCCCACTATTTTTACGTTGAATGGAAAATCATGCGGTCTTATTTCCGAAGCAGTTAGAGGCGAAGGCGCATTTCTCGTTAACCAAGATGGAGAACGTGTCATGCAAGATGTTCATCCTTTACTAGAGCTTGCACCACGGGATATTGTGGCCCGCGTAATTGAGTGGCACTGGCAAAAAGGGGATCCTGTGTTTTTAGATGCACGACACATTTATCGCTTTGATCAAAAATTCCCATCCATTTATGCAAACTGCATGAGTCATGGTGTTAATCCTGTCCAAGATTTATTGCCCGTACGACCAGGTGCCCACTTTCATATGGGTGGAGTACAAACGAATGATGTCGGTGAAACATCCGTTTCCCAGTTATATGCCATTGGTGAAGTTGCTTCAACTGGGGTTCATGGCGCCAATCGCTTGGCAAGTAATTCACTATTAGAAGGTCTTGTTTTTGCCCAGAGATTAGCTAAAAGATTACAAGAAAAAGTGACCCCTCAAGGTTTCAAACATTCCATACAGGTTTATTCAAAGTTGATGAATACTTGCCATTTCAATGTCATGCAACTTCGAATGACCGAACAAGTTGGGATTATACGGACTGGGGCCAGCTTACATGCATTCGTTAACGATTTCCCTCTCCATCCGCTAAATCTTACCGATTATACGAATCAAGAAATAGATTATATCCACCGTTATACAGCGGGTAGCTTAATAGCAAAATCCGCTTTGCTTAGAACAGAGAGCAGAGGTGGGCATTATCGTCATGATTATCCTACCTCTTGTGACGAATGGACAGGAAAGGTCATTGAACAATCCATCTATGGAGTGTCGATTAGTACACGCAAAATTGAACGTAAGGAGACAGTAAAATGAACCGTTTGAAAGTAGAAGAAGCGTTGAAACATTTCTTAATTGAAGATATAGGAGACCGTGACGTGTCTTCAGTCTTATTCCGTGAAACGGATATAGGCGAAGCAATTGTTCGTTTTAAAGATAACGGGGTTGTTGCTGGCCTGAACTGTTTTAAATGGGGGTACGGCATACTAGATGAAGGGGTAAAAGTAGAATTATTAAAATCAGATGGTGATTATGTAACTTCTGGTGAAGCCATTGTCCGATTATATGGCCCTGTCGCTTCATTACTTTCTGGTGAGCGTGTGTTGTTAAATTTAGTGCAACGAATGAGTGCTATCGCGACATTAACAGCCGCATGCGTAAATACTTTAGGTTCTTCGCATACACGTATAGTCGATACCCGTAAAACAACACCTGGTCTTCGAATGTTTGAAAAATATGCAGTGCGTATGGGCGGCGGCTACAATCATCGCATTGGTTTATACGACGCGGTGATGTTGAAAGATAATCACATTGCAGCGGCAGGATCAATCACACAAGCCGTAGAAAAAGTTCGAGCATCGCTAGGACATATGGTTATGATTGAAGTTGAAGTGGAAACGGAACAACAATTACATGAAGCAATTGCAGCGCAACCCCATGTCATTATGTTTGATAATCAAACACCTGAAACGATGACTCGTTGGGCAAAACTAGTCCCTCCTTCTATTCGCACTGAAGCTTCAGGCGGCATAGTTTTATATAAGTTGGAGTCATATCGACATACAGGTGTTGATGTTATTTCCATTGGCGCGTTAACACATAGTGTTTCAAATATAGATATTAGTATGAATTTATCTGTTTCTAGTAAGGAGGCTTTGTTTTCATGACATCATTATTA
The DNA here is from genome assembly GCF_042658845.1 of Paenisporosarcina macmurdoensis. Classification (NCBI taxonomy): domain Bacteria; kingdom Bacillati; phylum Bacillota; class Bacilli; order Caryophanales; family Caryophanaceae; genus Paenisporosarcina; species Paenisporosarcina macmurdoensis. The sequence continues at coordinate 82,374 of NZ_JBHSRI010000009.1, read as the reverse complement.
GAAGAACTACAGCTTGCTGACGCGATGCCTACTCACTATTTACACACTTCAACAGAAGAACTTCATCAGCGTGCGCGACACGCAAAAAACCTCCTTGGTGAGCGTTTGTATATTCTAGGACACCACTATCAAAAAGACGAAGTGATTATGTATGCAGATGTAACTGGCGACTCTTTACAACTTTCTCAGATCGCATCTAAACAAACAGCAGACTACATTATTTTTTGTGGAGTTCATTTTATGGCAGAAACTGCAGACATTTTAACGACTGCTAAACAAGCTGTCATCCTTCCAGATATGCGTGCTGGGTGTTCGATGGCCGATATGGCGAATATTGATCAAACAGAACGTGCTTGGATAGAATTACAAAAAGATTTTGGAGACACAATCGTCCCGTTAACTTATGTTAATTCGACCGCTGCAATAAAAGCATTCGTTGGCCGCAATGGAGGCGCAACTGTTACGTCTTCCAACGCACAAGAAATGGTCGAATGGGCTTTAACACAAAAACAACGTATGCTATTTTTACCTGATCAACATTTGGGACGAAACACAGCGGTAAAACTAGGGATTCCTTTAGAGCAGATGGCGATCTGGGATCCGATTAAACAAAAGTTAGAACGTCAATGTGATGTAGAAGATGTCCGAGTGATTTTGTGGAAAGGTCATTGTTCAGTACACATGAATTTCTTACCTAAACATGTGGCTAATTTGCGGGTCAAAGAACCAGATCGTCATATTCTCGTACATCCTGAATGCACGTATGAAGTCGTACATGCATCTGATTTTGCAGGGTCGACGAAATACATTATCGATATGATTGCAGCATCAGAAGTTGGGTCAAAATGGGCAATTGGAACAGAGATGAATTTAGTTAACCGCTTAATCGCAACTTATCCTGACCGTGATATTGTATCCCTTAACCCCTTTATGTGCCCTTGTTTGACGATGAACCGTATTGACTTGCCTCATTTAACATGGGTGCTAGAAGAACTTGTGGAAGGTCGAGTCATCAATCAAATTGTAGTCGATGGTAAAACTGCTGTAGAAGCGAAGATGGCATTAGAGAAAATGCTGTAAGTGACTAAATAGAGACCATTCCACATCTGTGGGGTGGTTTTTTGTTTGGAGTTTCAGGGGAATTTACGGAAGATAATTAGGAGGTTTTTGGATAGTTGCAACCAAAACGAAAAAGTTGCAACGAAATTTGAAAAGTTGCAACCAAAACGAAAAAGTTGCAACGAAATTTGAAAAGTTGCAACCAAACCAAAAAAGTTGCAACGAAATCCACAAAGTTGCAACGAAATACTTTTCAATAATATGCACAAAAAAACCAGACACTCAAATGTGTCTGGTAGTCTATTATTTAGAATGTGCTAGATCTTTTAACGAACGACGTAAAATTTTTCCGGTCGTGTTCTTTGGTAATTCAGTTAAAAACTCGAAGTTGCGAGGAACTTTATATTTCGCTAAGTGTTCTGCACAATATGCATTTAATGCTTCAGCAGTGATGCTTTCATCTTTTACGACTACATACGCGTGAACTGCCTCTCCGAAGTTTTCATCTGGCATTCCAATTACAGCTGCCTCTACTACTCCTGGATGTGCGAATAATACTTCCTCTACTTCACGTGGATAGACATTGTAGCCTCCAACAATAACTAAATCTTTTTTACGATCCACTATATAGAAATAACCATCTTCATCTATTTTTGCTAAATCCCCTGTATATAACCAGCCATCACGAATCGTTGCTGCTGTTTCTTCGGGCATTTTGTAATAGCCTTTCATAACGTTTGGTCCACGTACGATAAGCTCTCCCACTTCACCCACTGCAACATCGTCGCCTAATTCATTTACGATGCGGTTTTCCACATTGCGAATTGACATACCAATTGATCCTGGTTTACGATCGCGATCTAGTGGATTGAAACAAGTAACAGGTGAGGCCTCCGACAACCCGTAGCCTTCTGAAATTCGTACTTTAAACTTATCTTCAAAGTTATGTAGCAAAGCTACTGGTAATGAAGACCCTCCTGAAATTGCCAAACGTATCGTTGAAAAATCTTCGACATTCGTTTGAGGAGATTGATATAAGAAATTATACATAGTTGGAACCCCTGCAAAAACCGTAGCTTGCTGATTTTTCGCCATGTCAAAGACATCTTGAGGAGTAAAACGTGGAACAAGTAAAACCGTTGCTCCTTTTAAGAGTGGCGCATTTACCACAACAGTTAGTGCAAAAACATGGAATACTGGCAATGTAGCTAACACTTTATCTGAACCAGTAAATCCTAAATAATCCGCAGTATCACGCGCATTTGAGAATAAATTCTCATGTGTTAACATTGCCCCTTTTGGACGTCCTGTTGTGCCAGAAGTATATAAGATAACTGCATTGTCATCTGGTGAAATATCGACTGGTAATACGTCAGAAGAAGATGACTTAATTAGCTGTGTAAACGTTTTCACTTTCTTGCGAACGCCTTCAGGAAGAGCAGCAATCTTTTCCCCTACCTCTGGTGTTGTTTCACAGATTACATAAGTTAGAACAGATGGGAATGCGTCAGCAACTTTTTCGATCAATGGCAATAACATATCTAGCGCAATTACTGCTTTGGCATCGCTGTTCTGTAGAATATAAGAAATCTCATCAGGTGTATAAATTGGATTGATAGGAATCGCCGTTGCCCCTAAACGCATCGTTGCATAAAGAGAAATTAAAAAATGTGGAGTATTCCCAAGTAAAAAAGCAACATGGTCGCCTTTTTCTACACCCAATTCACGTAAAGCTGAAGCAAAGCGTGCAATTGATTGATCAAACTCTGCATAAGATGTATCGTTACCCATAAAATGATAAGCCGTTTTATTCGGTTGTTGTAAAGCAGTTTCACGAACACTAGACACTAAATTCATATGTATTTCCCCTTTGTATTGAATGAATACTCATTCATTATTCAATACTTTCATTATATAAGAAATGTTCTGTCAATACAAGAAGCACCGTGAATTTTCACGATGCCCGTACATGTGCAATATAGCGCCAACGAATTAAGAAATAATAGATGACTTGAATGAAGGTAAATCCAACCAATACTAAGATCATCTCACTTAAAATAGAAACTTCAGCTAAATTCCTCCAGATAACTTGCAATGATAAGAATGAGAATGCACTATGCAACATGGCAATTCCCCAGGGCAAGAAAAATTGCGGGATGAGTTGACGATTGACGATTTTAATTAATTCTTGATCGGTTAACCCCATTCGTTTTAATAAATCAAATTGCCGTTTATCTCTCTCTAAGCCCGTATACAATTTGAAGTTTACAAAACTCCCTGCTGCCAGTAACAAGACAGCTGCAACCATTAAACCTGTAAATAACAATAAAGAAAACGTTGCGCGTATAACCGAATAATTCAAACCTGGGTTCTCAAAATAAAACGGAAGATTAGCAAATCCACCATCATAAATTGTATCCGTCACTTGAGAATCTATTTCTAATCCGATTGACTTTGTCCGTTCCCATTCAGCTACGTGAAATGCAAAAAATTTATAGGAAGAATCCTCTTTCGTTTTCCCATTAAACGGTTCGTCTATTAATTGATAATCTTCGTCGCTAATAGCTATTATGTTCGACCCGATAATCATAGAAGGAAACAACATTTGTGGATATACACCACGAATTTGAATAGGGACATTACTTTCTTCAAGGACTGTTTGTATTTCTTTATTGGTTAAACTATCGACCGATTCCTCTGAATACGGTATAAACATTGCCTCCCCCGTTTCTAACTCAATAAGGGGTGATCCAAGGGCAATGGCCAAGCTATTTACATCAGACTCTCTCAATACATCAACTGAATTCTGCGAAAAAGAGGATGTTTGTTGTTTAATTAAAAATGGCACAAGAGTATAGGACAAGCCTTGCTCTTCTAATTCTTTTCGTAATGAAGATATATGGTCGGATTCATACGGATTCGTCAATTCACTTGAATAAATAAGTGATAATGGGTTTAACTGACGAAATTGACCTGTATAGGACGATAAAGAAGTAAGCGTCCCAACAGACAGAAAGGCAACGGTTGAAACGATGGTAACGATAAAATACATCTGAGCATTTTCACGCAATTTCACAGCTACTTCCGATATAGCAATTAAGCGATATGGTTGCCAATAAAGTGACTTTCTTTTTCTAATTTGATGTAGCAAAAACAAGACACTGTGGGTAAAGAAAAAATAGGTCCCAAATGCTGCTAAAGGTGGCAAGACAATGGCTAGTGCCAGCACAACATTCATCGAAGTAAAAGCAGCTGCCCCGTAAGCAAATAACAACATGCCAATCCCAAGATAGGCTTTCACCGTTGAATAGTTTTGCAGCTCATCAGTTTTCCAATATCCACGAATAAGTTCAATAATTTTTTGTTCTCGGATAAATACTACGCTTGTCATCGCAATAATGACGAATAGGCTAAAAAATGCGCCTACTGTCAAAGCGAATGGTTTAAAAGAAACATACAACGGCAAGCTTTCTAATTGTAATAATTCACGAACAATCATGAAGAAAAATTTAGAGAAAGCGTAACCAAAAAAGATGCCCGTGGCAACAGATACAGCACCAATCAACATGGTTTCTAAGAAAATCAATTGATTTAATTGTTTCTTTTCCATTCCAAGTTGAAGGAGTAAACCAAACTCTTTGGAACGTGCTTGCAAGAAAGCGCTCATGGAATAGAACAAGAAAAATAATGTAAAGATATATAAAATGATTTCAGCTACAATCATTCCGGACGCTGCAAATTCCCTTAAAAACTCATCTTCAATTTTGGGGTGAAATAGCAACATGGAATACATGAAAAATACCATCACCGAAAACATACTCGCCATGAAAAAAGCTGCATAAATCCGTCTATTTCTTATGACGTTACGGTAAGCGAATTGTCGAAAGGTCATTGACATTGCCCCCTAGCAAGGACAGCACATTCAAAATGCGTTGGAAAAAGGTTTGTCTGCGATCATCACTATAGATCTCATTGAAAAACTCGCCATCTTTAATAAAAATTACACGATCGCAATAACTTGCTGCAATTGGATCGTGCGTAACCATTAAAATGGTTGTTTTTTGTTCTTGATTTACTTTTGCTAACAGTTCAAGCACATCACGGGATGCCTTAGAATCCAAATTCCCTGTGGGCTCATCTGCTAAAATAAAGTTCGGTTTGTGGATAAGTGCACGACCAATTGCCGTACGTTGCGCTTGTCCACCAGAAATTTCATTAGGACGTTTTTCAAGAATTTGGTCTAAGTCTAATTTTTTAGCTAATTCCTTTATTCTTCTTTTCATTTCGTCAATTGGGATTCCGTCTAATGTTAGAGGAAGCACCAAATTTTCTTCTACTGTAAGCATTTGTAGCAGATTAAAGTCTTGAAAGACAAAACCGAGTTGTCTCCGACGAAAAAGAGCCAACTCGGTTTTAGTCATTTCTTCAGGGCGTTGTCCATCAATGGTAATGGTACCAGAAGTGGCCGAATCGATAGTTGAGATCAGATTAAGTAATGTCGTTTTACCGCTTCCTGAAGGACCCATCACTGCGACAAACTCACCTTTATTGACTTCAAAACTTAGTTGATTAATCGCACGATGCGTCACTTTTCCCTCGTACACTTTGGTCACTTCAGCCATTTTCAAAATGGTCATCTTCCGATTCACCTCTCTCTGTTACTTCATGATGTTGAAACAGTACTGAAACAACCGTTCCTTTGCCTTGCTCAGACATAATGCTCATTTTATGACCGAGTTTCTCACAAATTTCATTGGCTAAATACAAACCCATTCCCGTACTTTCACCCGTTTTTCGTCCATTTTCACCAGTGAAAAATGCTTTCATGACGCGAGGAAGATCAGTTGCTGGTATGCCGATTCCTTCATCTTGAATCGACAGTAGTACTTGTCCTTGTTGACAGGTTGCGTGAATATGTACTTTTTTGCCTTCTTCAAACGTGTATTTTACAGCATTTGTAATGAACTGACCGATGACAAATCGCATCCATTTTGCATCCGTTGGAACGATGAATTTTTCATCAATCGAAATGACGGGATATACGTGATGTGTAATAAATAAACGTTTATTTTCTGACACTACTTCTGATACTAATGTTTTTAATTGTACTTGTTCAATTTGCATATCTTGCTCAAAAGTATCGAGGCGAGCATTGATCAAAACAGAATCAAGTCCTCTTTTTAGTCGATCAATTTCTTCTTGCATACTTTTTTTATCGAGATCCCCATCTTCTTGAAGAAGCAGTTCAGCAACTGATAATGGTGTTTTCATTTGATGTACCCATTGGTTCATAAATTGCAAATGACGATTTTGATTGGCGTACAAGGCTTCTACTTCGTTTTGATATAAACGATAAAACCCATGAAGATATTTTTCAACTTGGAGCTGCTCGGGAGACTTCCCATCGCGCTGCAGTGCCGCTTCCATATGTTTTGGTTGAGACAATACTTTGTGATAAAAAGTATAGCGCTTCACATATCGTCCAAATAAGAACGATAAAATTAATAATGTGCTAATAACAAAAGAATATATTCCGGTATCGATATTTCGAAAGCCATCCAACCAATATAATGACATGATAAAGATCACCATAATTAGTTGAAATATCACATACGCAGCATGTTCTTTTAAAAACAAGCGAAAACTCATCATGACTCCTCCGCACTTATTACAAAACGATAGCCTGCTCCTCGCACAGTTTCAATCGTAGAAGTTATGCCATAGTCTTGTAACTTTTTACGAACACGAGTCATGTTTACGTTTAAAGTATTTTCATCAACAAAAGCTTGGTCGTCCCATAGTTCTTCGAGCAATTGTTCGCGAGTAACAACTTTCGGTGACTGGCTTAGCAAAAGCTCTAATATTGTACACTCTCTTTTTTGCAGAGGAATTTCAAGAGAAACAAAATGAAGTTCCATGCGCTCTAAATATAAACATAGTTTGCCAAGTTTGATGGTACGTTCTTCTTGTTTCAATGCATACTCACCGTAAGTTCTTCGTAAATGACTTCTTATTTTGGCTAAGACGATTTCATAATGAAAAGGTTTCGTGATGAAATCATCCCCCCCATTTTCTAGTCCGAAAACTTGGTCCATATCTCCTGATCGTGCTGAAATAAACAAAATTGGACATGTTGTTTTTGTTCGGAACTGACGGCACCAGTAGTACCCATCATAAGAAGGTAAATTAATATCCAACAAAATGAGGTGTGGATCAAACGCTTCAAACTCTTCTAAAATAAGATCGAAATCTTGAACCGTTTTCACTTCATAATGATATTTACGTAACGTATCGGCAAGTAGTGAGGCGATTTTACGATCATCTTCTACAATATAAATTCGATGTGTCGACATCTATTCATCACCCTTTACTCTTTTTCTTAATTGTACTTAAGAAAAGCTCAAAGTGCCACTCTTGCTCGACTACGAAGGAGTAAGGCTTACGGTTAGTTAGGCAGCTACAACCTCATAATGGACCTGACAATATGAAAAACCAGGCAAAGTTCGCCCGGTTCTTTTAAGAAGAGTAACAATAGTAGCCTGTTGATTTCCGCTACGGTGGACGCTTTTCGCGGGCAGGGCTTCAGTCTCCTCGTCACTGCAAAAACATGTGCTCCTGCGGTTACTCGTCGCAAAGAAGATTGCTCCTGCGGTTACTCGTCGCAAAGATACTGCCTCTTGGCCAGCATCTTTTATGCGGGGTCTTCAGTTCATGCACCTGCCGCTTCGCTTTCGGTGCAGAAAACATCTGCTATTCCTTCAGAAGTCGCCACCTGCGCTTCAATTAACTAATATAGCTGGCAACTACGATTATAGGTTGGTTCTATCTCTAGTACTTAACTTAGAATCATTTTTTGGTGTCTTATCAATAAACAATTGATAGATTTTCTTGTTGGTTACTACTCAATTCGTGGATTGTAGTGGAATGCGGCGTGAAAACATCTGCTCCTGCGCTTACTCGTCGCAAAGATATCGGACGAATGACAGTTCGTCCAATATCTTTGCAGCGGGATCAGTGGGACAGGTGAGACCCCGCAGATCGCAAAGCGACCGAGGAGGCTCACCGTCCGCTTGAAACGGAAATCAACACTATTAATGAATCATTTTTTTGCCCAAAGCACCTAAAACACTAGATTTATGGAACTAAAATTATTTACTTTATCTTTAAATAAAAAGCCTGACCGAAGTCAGACTCATAAAGGTTTTCTTAATAAATTAATTGAAGAAATTGTTCTTTTGTTATGCCACCAAGATATGTGCTAATTTCTAAATCCCCAAGTGCTTCAGAAATCACTGCTTTTTCATATGACACACCTACTAAACGGTTTTCGATGTCGGCTACGTCACCAACGCCAAAGAAGTCACCATAAATATGTGCATCCTCAATCAGTCCATTTTTCACTTGTAAACGAACATCGATGCCTCCAGTAGGGAAACGTTCAGAATGAGCCATATTAAAAGCTGGCGATTTTCCATAGTTCCAATCCCAGTTACCGTAACGCTGTTTTGATAATTCTTTAATATTTGTCCAATCCTGTTCAGTTAATACCATTTCTTTAATGTTTTCTTCGCCACCAAAAATCGAATTAAGTAATGTTAATCGGAATTCTTCAATTGTTGATTTCTGTTCCAAAAACTCAGTAATGTTGGCAACTCGGCTACGTATTGATTTGATACCTTTTGATTCGATTTTATCTTTACGTACTTTAAGTGCAGATACTACAGCATCGATTTCAGTATCAAACATCAATGTGCCATGGCTAAACATACGACCTTTTGTCGTGAATTGTGCATTACCAGAAATTTTCCGTCCTTCAGCTAAGATGTCATTGCGTCCAGATAATTCTGCGTCAACGCCCATTTCCTTCAATGCATCAACAATTGGTTGTGTGAACTTTTTAAAGTTACGGAAGCTATCTCCATCATCCTTTGTGATGAAACTAAAATTCAAGTTTCCAAGATCATGATACACTGCTCCTCCGCCAGATAAACGACGAACCACGTGAATTCCATTGATGTCGACAAAGTCAGTATTTATTTCTTCTATCGAGTTCTGGTTTTTGCCGATAATAATGGCTGGTTCATTGATATAGAACAGAAAAAATGAATCTTTATCAACGTCCATTGTTTTCAATGCGTATTCTTCAATCGCTAAATTAATGCGAGGATCTGTAATTCCTTTATTATCAATAAAATACATAGAGTATCGCTCCTTTTAAACGTGCTACATACACTATAAATGATAATTCACTTTTTGTGTTGACAAATGTCTGACTGTTATAATACAATACTATAAAGAATAACAGTACTAGTACAGTACAAAAAAGGAGGTTAACGACATGCTTGAAAACGTAATCGAATTTTTTAAAAATCTTCCGCCGAAAAAGTGTACACAATGTGGAGAAAAAATCGAAGAGCAACATGAGTGCTATGGTACTACGTGCGACAAATGTAATCACTTATAAGTAACGCCAAAAGCGCCACTCAAGTTATTACCCGTAAAAAACAGCCGTTCAGGATTTTCTCCTGAACGGCTGTTTTTATGCTTGTTGAATATGTGAAAAGCGTCGTTTAAATAGAACAAGGAAGTAAGAAATGGTACATGCTACAGAGACCATAAAGAATGTAAATAAGATACCCACATTCCATTGAATAAAACTGATATCGGTGGAAGATATCGCTGCTTTGAATCCTTGAACGGAATATGTCATCGGTAACCATTGGTTAAAGATTTGCAACGGTCTTGGAATCAATTCAAGTGGGAATGTACCAGCACTCGTTGTTAACTGCAAGATGAGAACTAAGATGGTAGCGAAACGCCCACTATCACCAAGAACAGATACGAGTAATTGAACAATCGCTAAGTACGTAAAACTTGTCATGATGGCGGTAGCGATAAACCACCCAAGATTGACGGGTTCCAACCCTAAACCGAATAGTAAAATGGCAACAGCGGTCAATGCTTGTGCCACACCAACTATACCTAAGACGACCATTTTACTTGTTGCCCAAGCCCATCCACTGGTTGGCGGAATTGCTGATTGGACAAGTGGGAAGACAATTGAAATCATTAACGCCCCTACAAATAGCCCTAGTGACAAGAAGTAAGGAGCAAAACCTGTACCATAGTTTGGTACGTGATTAATAGCTGATTTTGTAACTTCAACTGGAGAAGATGCCATCTCAATTGTGTCATCTGTTGGATTTACATCATTCGCTTTAATTGAAGCATCTGACAGTTTATCTTGTAAAGTGGTTGTGCCTTGCTCAAGTTTTGCTGTTCCATCTACTAGCTTACTTGATCCAACTGCAAGTTCACCCGACTTTAATGCAAGTTCAGAAGTACCTGAAGTTAGCTGGTTTGATCCTTCTACAAGTTGTTGTAAACCGCTAGAAAGTTTTTGACTTCCAGAAGATGCACTTTGTACACCTTTTTCAAAATCACTTAATTTGTTTGTAAGTGTGCCACTTCCAGTTGCTAAGGCTGAAGCTCCTTCATTTAATGTATAGGAAGACTGAGTTAATGTCGTAAGCCCTTTTGCTACTTCTATATGGCCAGCCGCTAATTTCCCAGCTCCCACCGAAGCTTGGTTTAAGCCACCACTTAGCTGTTCCGTTCCACCTTGAAGTGCACCTAAACCTTCAGAAACTTGTGAACTTCCTTGTTGTAGTTGAGCGAATGCTCCTTTGAGAGCCACTTGTTGTTCTTCAGGTAAAGTGGCTAAAATCGGTGCCATTTGTTGTGATAATGTTTCGATTCCAGATGTTACTTGGGATGCCCCTCCAGCTAGTTGCCCTATTGAGTGATTTGCAGTGGTTGCACCTTCTTGAAGTTGATTTAACGCAGCTACAAGTTGTTGCTCTTTTTCGTTGGCAGTAGCCATACCGGACGATACTTGTGCGACTCCTTGTGTATAAGTGGTAACACCTTTTTGTAACTGACCAGCTCCAGTAGATAGATGACTGGAGCCTTGTTGAAGTTGACTTGCTCCTGAAACTAACTTGCCAAGCCCTGTGTTCAGTTCACCCGCTCCGTTTGATGCCTTTACGGTACCTGACGCTAATTTAGTAGAACCATCTGCTAAATCTACAGAACCGCTAGCTAATTGTTCTAAATATCCTTTTAAATCTGTTGCACCAGAAGATATTTCATGTGCACCATCAGTTAATTTCCCAGCTCCGTTTGCAGCTTCCTCGTAACCATCACCCATTTCCGATATAGAGGCAAAGAGTTTTTCTGAGTAGCTTGCAACGACTTGTTTATTTACCTCTGCACGAATTCTTTCCATTGCAGTATCACCAATTTGTGCTGATAAGAAGTTAAAGCCTTCATTTGGTTTGTATTCAATCATTAATTTTTCAGGATGTTCATCGAGCAATGTCGTTGCGTGTTGTGAAAAGTTTGAAGGGATTTCTATCACCATATAATACTGTTGATTTTCAAGTGCTTCTTCACCTTGCTCTTTTGATACTTCTACAAAGTGAAATTGTTTACCTTCAATTAGTTTCTTTGTAACATCTTTTCCTACAGACAATTGCTCACCGTCTAATTCTGCTCCTACATCTTCATTAACAATAGCTACCGGTAGCTCATTTAACTGTTCATAAGGATCCCAGAACGCCCACAAAAACATTCCTGCATATAATACGGGGATAAAAAGCACAGCTAGTACCGGAATAAGTAATTTTTTATTCTTAAAGATATTTAAGAATTCTTGTTTTATCATTAAAATCCACTCCTAATATAATCTCTTTAAAACTCATTGACCAAAACGTTCAATTGGTCATATCACTCCAAAAAAAGAGTCTCATTTGATGAGACTGCGAAAAATTGTGTCGCTAAATACAGCTACAATTTTTTCTTCTGATAAAGCATGGTCATGTGTTACTTGCCAATCTACTGCAAAAGCCATATAAGCTTTAAATAATAAATAAGCAACAAGTTCGACATCAACTTGTCTTATTTCTCCCTTAGCGGTAGCTCGTTCGATATGCTCTGCGATATAGCTTACAATTTCCTGTTCTACTTTAACAAGAACAGCTTGAACGATTGGTGTTTGCATATCTTTTTCTTCAGCAATCAATTTAGCTAACAAGGCGTGTCGTTCACGGAATTCCAGCATTTTCATCAACACGAGATGGGCATTTTCCTGGAACGAAAACTGGTCAGAAATGATCGCATCTTTTTCTACTTTCATTTCATTAATCATCGCAAAGACGATTTCATGAAACAATTCTTCTTTATTGGCAAAAAACGTATAAATTGTTCCTTTACCAACATTCGCAAGCTTTGCTACTTGATCCATCGTAGTCGCTTTGTAGCCAAATAAAGAAAATGATTTCGTTGCAGCTTCTAAAATTTCCTGTCGTCGATCCATTAGTATGTCACCTCACTTCAATAAAAAATGACCAAAAAACCATATCGGTCATTTAGTCATTATATTACTTGTTTTGTGTATACAATGCAAGAATAAATAGGATCATTCTTTTCTTCTTTATAAATCATCCATCATACGTAAAATATAATACGAGCTAATAATAGCCAATGCCGTTGCGATAATGGATCGCACAAAAAGGCTCATGATTCCATCAAAACCTAATGGATGGAAGATGGTGATTTTCAAGAGATAATCAAATACATATATTAAGATCATGAAAATTAAAAATTTTAATATGGCATACATGCTATTCTTCACTCCTAAACTCATTTTATCTTAATTTAAATATACATCATTTATTAATCAAAAAGAAAAAAATCCAAGCCCATGGTGGGACTTGGATTAACCATACTATTTAATTGGATTCACAAACAATTCTTCCAATACTTGACCTACAGCGGCTTTACCTTGATCGACACAATCCGGTAATCCTAAACCTTCATAAGAACTTCCAGCAAGTTTAATCATAGGAAAATGTTCTTGAATTTCTTTTTTCGCCTTAGCCACTTTTTCTTTATGCCCAACCACGTATTGGGGAGAAGCATTTCTCCATCTAGTGACCACCGAGAATATAGGGTTTTGATCAATTTTTATGGTTTTTCTCAAATCCGAGAGAACGACTTTTTCAAGCTCACTATCGGATAATTCCACTGCAGACTCATCACCTGGTCGACCCACAAATCCACGAATCAACACATGTCCATCTGGAGTGGTCGTTGGCCACTTACGATGAGTCCAGGTACAGGCTGTGATGGAATAATCACTATTTCGTGACACCAAAAATCCTGTGCCTTCTCTTTCTTGTGTAACCGCTTCTTCTTTAAAAGCCATGGCAACAGTCGCTACCGAAGTAGCAGGCATGTCCTGGAAATCAGTCATTAAGCCATGCTCTTCGAATAACGGAAGAGCTGCAAGATGTGGCGTAGCAATAATCAATTGATCTAGAAGCATTTCAGAATCGTTATTGAGGAATAGATTCACTTTTCCCCCAACTCGTTCGAACCTTTTTACACGGACACCTTTCATCACGGAGCCTGGTTCGAGCTGTTCTTCTATTGCTTCCACAATCGTTTCTAAGCCATTTTTAAAAGTACGGAAAATACCTTCTTTGGACTTTTGTACGGGTTGTTTTGGAGCAGTTTTTTTCGAACCGATAATCAGACTGCGATGTTCCTGTTCCAGTTTATAAAACTGGGGAAACGTTGCCTGGAGGCTCATTTTATCAATGTCTCCTGAATAGATTCCTGATAATAAAGGTTCAATTAAATTTTCAACTACTTCACCACCAAAACGTCTGCGTAAAAATTGTCCTACCGACTGATCTCCATTAACCGAGGACTTAGGTAAAATGAAATCACCAGCTGCGCGGAATTTACCGCTCCATGAGAACAGTCCCGAAGTAACGAAAGGCGATATTTGTGTAGGAATCCCCATGACAGAGCCTCCCGGAATTGGGTAAAGGCCATCATTGACCAGTATATAAGCCTGCCCAGTTGCATTACTGACAAGTTGATCACTAATGCCAAGGTCTTCAGCTAATATGCCAAAGCTTTTTTTACGTGCTAAGAATGAATCTGGCCCACGCTCTATAATAAATCCATCTTTTCGTACAGTTTGAATCTTTCCACCTAGACGATGAGTTGCTTCAATCAACACGACTTCGAGAGGATAGCCTTTTTCTTTCGCTTCTTTTTGCATGTAATAAGCAGCTGCTAACCCAGTAATTCCGCCACCTATAATTGCTACTTTTCGTTTTTCTTGAGACACAGTCATCATCACTTTCGATTTCAGTTTACTTATTATTTATTCAAATGTTTTAATACAACGTCAGACATAGCATCTATAAATAATGGTTGTGTATTTGGCATTTCAGGTCGGTAATACTTAGCCCCGATTTCATCTGTAACTACTTTACATTCATAGTCATTATCAAACAGTACTTCCAAGTGATCTGTTACAAATCCAACTGGTGTATAAACAAATGTAGTGTAGCCTTTTTGTTCGTGTAATTCACGAGTCAAGTCTTGCACGTCAGGTCCAATCCAAGGCTCTGGAGTTTGCCCAGCACTTTGCCAACCTACTTCATAGTTTTCCACACCTGCAGCTTGTGCTATTAAATCAGCTGTTTCTTTAAGCTGGTCCGGATAAGGATCGCCATTTGCGATTATTTTTTCTGGTAATGAATGCGCAGAAACAATTAAGCAAGCTTTTGCACGTTCTTCAGCTGACATTGAGTTAAAGGTTGCAGAAACTTTTTCAGTCCAATATTGAATGAACTTAGGTTCATCATACCAACTCTCAACAGAAGTAATTTCTAATCCGCCTAATTTTTCAGCCGTTTCTTTCGCACGTCCATTATAAGATTTAACAGAGAACGTAGAAAAATGAGGAGCTAATACAATCGAAACTGCTTCAGTGATTCCATCTTTATGCATTTGTTCCACTGCATCTTCTACGAACGGTTCGATATGTTTTAGGCCAATATATAATTTAAATTCAATGTCATCTTGAACCTCGTTCAAACGGTCTCGTAAGCCTGACGCTTGATCGTCTGTAATTTGAGCTAATGGAGAAATTCCACCAATCGCACGATAGCGGTCTCTTAACTCAATTAAAGCTTCTGGACTTGGCGGACGGCCACGACGAATATGTGTATAATAACGTTCTAAATCTTCTTCCTTGTATGGCGTACCGTAAGCCATGACAAGTAGCCCTATTGTTTTCTTAGACAACTACAACACCTCATTCATTTATTTACACTCTTCATTTTGCCATGTTCAATTTATTGATGCGAACATGAATGCCTTATGAATGTGCTTTAATTTGTTTTCGGCTATAATCTTGTACAAATTCAGTCAATTTCTTTAAGATATCCGGGTTTACTTCAGGGAATACTCCGTGACCTAAATTGAAAATGTGTGATGGATGTGCAAGACCTTGATCGACAATGTCTTTTGCACGTTCCTCAATTACCGACCAATCTGCAAGTAATAACGACGGATCTAAGTTACCTTGAAGTGTTTTGGTTAAGCCCATGGCACGAGCATCTTTAATTGATAAACGCCAATCTAATCCTACTACGTCTACTGGAAGGTCATGCCACTCTTTTGCTAAGTGACTCGCACCCACACCAAATGTCGTTACAGGTACACCTAACTCTTGGATAGCAGTAAAGATTCGAGTCATCACCGGTTTAATGAAGATACGATAATCTTCTATATTTAATGCGCCAACCCATGAATCGAAAATTTGGATAGCTTTTGCTCCTGCATCAACTTGTGCAGTCGTATAAACGATGATCATATCTGCAAGCTTGTCCATTAATGCAAACCATGCTTTTGGTTCTGATACCATAAATGCTTTTGTTTTATTGTAATTTTTTGAAGGTCCACCTTCAATCATATAGCTAGCAAGTGTAAATGGAGCTCCTGAGAAACCAATTAATGGTACATTCAATTGTTCTTTAGTCAAAATCTTGATAGTCTCAAGAACGAATGGGATATGATCTTGTGGTGAAAGTTCTCCAAGTTTTTCAACATCTTGAACCGTGCGAATTGGATTTGAAATAACAGGACCGATACCTGATTTAATTTTCACATCCACACCTATACCTGGAAGTGGCGTTACTATGTCTTTGTATAGAATTGCTGCATCTACATTGTAATTTTCAACTGGTAAACGAGTAACATACGCGCACAGTTCAGGTTGATGTGTGATTTCTTCTAATGAATACTTCTCTTTGATTTTTCGGTATTCCGGTTGTGAACGTCCTGCTTGACGCATATACCATACCGGTGTGTGATCTACTTTCTCGCCACGTGCAGCGCGTAGAAATGTATCGTTAAACTTTGTCATGATTTTCTTTCCTGCCCTTCAACTTCACATTTTTGTTGTCGCTCTTGTATATTCGTTCTAAATATAGACGTTCTCTACACTATTGTATAGATTTCGGGTGCAAATGTCATAGAATTGTCTAGATTGAGAGACACTCTTTTGACAAAGATTTGTTTCAAGCATTTATGCTTGGGGAAGATTATACTGTACATATAGATACGGAGGGGAAAATACATGAACATTTACTTAACATCAGGCACACCTGAATTCATGAATTCTTTAAAGGAAAAACATGCAGGAGAACAGATGATTGTCCTTCACGGAGAAGGCAACGCAGCGCTCCTTCACGAAACAACTGGAAAAACTGTTTTTCAAACACCACGTAAATACGAAGTGATCGACTCGTCAGGCGAATTTAGTGATCAAGGCTTTTTTGTCTTGAACAACATTCCAGTAACTGATGAAGGACGTCCAATATTTGAACATCGTTTTAATAATCGAGCACGTGCCATTGAAAATGAACCAGGATTTATTGCCATTCGCGTATTACGTCCAGTTAATTCTGATACGTATGTCATTTTGACAGAATGGACTGGATCCAGTTCATTTGAAGCTTGGCAAACTTCGCAAGCCTATAACAAAGCCCACGAAAAACGTGGGACAGATGAAGGCATCGACAAACGTCCAAATATTTTCTCTAGTGCTTCTTATGTAACAAAGTATACGGCTGTTCGAAAGAATGAAGAAACTCTTTAATTGCCAAAGCGCCATTCCTTAAAAGGAATTGGCGCTTTTTTAATTAAGGATATAGTGTGTGAATAAAGCAAAATTCTTTCCATTCTTGTTTGTGAACTATTTATCGCTCAAACAGGGTTCAAAAACAAGTTAACTTCTTGAGACACACGGCTTTCTTTATATAGTAGAAAAAAAAGAGGGTCAGCTCACGCCAACCCCCTTCTTACATATTCGCCATTAAACGTTTGGCAATTTGTTGATACTCATCTGGTCCAATTCCTGGAGCGAATTCTTCTGGAAGATCATCGAGATCAGGAATCGGGCCACCTTTAGGCGTGCCATCTTGCACCACAAGTGGCTGACCGTTACTCGGATTTTCGCCTTTCCAGATGGACCGAATATCTTTATACTCCCCGTCATCATTCCATGTAAATAATACGTTGCCTAAACCTTGATCTTCAAATTTTCGTGCGTGATCAAATGAACGGTTATCTAAATTTGGAATTGGGAGCATCTTTGTCAAATCAACGCCTGTGGCCATTTCTATAGCCTTCGCATAAGCAAGGACATGTGTACCACCCCGTACCAATAAATACCCAATCATTTCTCTAGCTGTTTCGTGACTGGTCATTTCATAGACACGCATTTTATGTGTTCTTGCTCCACATTCCAAAAAGAAATTATGCAATAGATCCAACACTAAGTTTCCACTGGAAAACACATGATCTCCGCGCCAAGGATTACCCATGGAATCCCCCGCCATTGAAGTTTGTGCGGTTGCTATGAGAGCATACGTATTGCGTAAATCTTTGCCATTTTGTAATGGAGTTACATTCGGATCACCAGCAAAAGAGATGCCCCTGTTCAAAATATTAATGGTGTTGGAAACCAGTTCGACATGACCAAATTCCTCCGCTGTAATGCTTGCGACTAAATCATAAAAGGGCTTAAATTTTGTTTTTTGACGGAAATTGAATGATTGATACATATAGTTATTTAATGTCGACATTTCACCAAATTTACCACCAAGAAGTTCCTGCACCGCCGCAGCGGCATTTGCATCCCCATACTCAGGTATTGGCAGATCAATCTGTAACTTATTTATACGCTTAAACATGGAATCTCCTTCTCTCATTTATTATCGCTCAATAAATTTGACCCTTCATAGTTATGAAGGGAATTAAATGTATATGATCATTTAACCTTTATAAGTTGACGGAGATACCCATATAATTTGTTGTGTACGTATAAAAAATGGAGTTTTATTCGTTTCGACCACAATGTGGTCTGGCAACACCTGACTAAGAACCCCTTGCACTACACTATTATTCGATAACTGTACAACAATTTTCTCTCCAATAATTGACGTTAACGTTTGATACACATATGGATCGTAACTGCTAACGTACTCTACCGATTGCTGTGGTTGATCATTCATTCCTGTCACACTCCTTCTAATCAATAGTCCTAGTGTATGGAAGAATAAACAGAATTGTGAATGCATGGCAACTCGTTGAATTGTCCTTTTAAATAAACCTTGCAAGCAAAGGAACGAAGGTTAAAAACGCACTTCCTGCGATCGCAAGCCTTAGCCTCGCAAGTAATGTGTTTTTCATTCTTGTTAAGAACATGCAGTAAGCGGAAATATACGATAATAGCAGGACCATTCAATTTAAGTAAGTAACACTACAATTACAAACCAAAACTTATTTTATATTATTTTGGATAACCGGTTTCCAGTCCGCTTCGGACGCTTTACTTACTGCACAATAATCTAAAGAAAAAAGAGTTGGGCTTGTGACTGCGTCACTTCACCCAACTCTTTTTATAGATCATCCTGCTGCGGGAATTCGTCCTTCGCTCCCTTTCAACCTGAACGCACACAGTACCTTTAGTTTGGTTAACTAGAGAATAGAAGTTTTCTTTAAGTATATATTCGGCCGAAGATACTATTTCGTCCTCTTTCTGCTTCATTATATTAAAACCAAACGAAAAGTACATTTGCGATTAGCATGCCGCATGAGCGTGAAGAATGAGACCTACTTTTATAAGTTTGTAATATGGGATTGTGGGGTGTAGGTATTCCCATTTATTTTAATTTATTCTCACTGGCGAGTGATTTATTCCCATTCACGTGCTGTTTATAAAGCTAGTCTTAAAATTGTACACTCCTCAAAAACAATTCCCTTTTGATCATTTTTTCCATATTTTCAATACAGGCTCAGGAGGAACATGCTACATGATCAAATGAACGATAAACAACAATTCGGGATAACAGTTAATAGGAAATTATTGATTCACATTCGATTAGCTTCAATTTCAGCTATTTTCTTCAATTCATTTGCACGAGATACTAAAAAATTTTTCATATACTTTTCCAAAAACACCTTATCGGCTAGTTGTCCGATGATGCCCAATGGAGATTTATACTCAAAGATATCCTTCATCATGGTTCCTCTGCTATGTTCAATAAATTCGTGTGTATGTGAAAAAGAATGAAAAGCCCCTTTTACCATGACATCCGTAAATGCATGTGGCTTTGTCATCTCCGAAATCTTAGCTGTTAATCTTTGTCTCACGCCAAAATGAATGGCCTCCCACGTAACTTCATCACCTTTCTTGAGTAACCCAGTGGTAATTCCGCCAACTGCTCGTTCCTGCGTTTGAGATGTCGTTTTTATGTGTATTTCCACATTGCGGGCAAAATCGAAACACATACCGATTGGAGCTTTTACGTAAGTTTCTAGTATGATGATAGGCATCCTGTGACACTCCTCCAATCGTATTACACTTAAAATCCCATTGTATTAGTACTCTTAAACCTATGAAGCAAAATCAGTTAAACCGAACTTTTCATTAACGATCCAACTTGTCAGTCTCTCAGTAAGTGGTTTTGTTCTCTGCCTGAAGACGGATTTTGCTCAGTTTTGTGAATCTCTAAAACTTCAATTGTTCTCTAGAATTCCTAATGTTATAATAACAAACATTCAAACTATTTCGACATTCGAAAGGAGATTTTTATGAAAAATCAATTATATGAAAAACTGGATGTGGCATTTGAGGAGATGCAAGTCATTCGCAGATATCTACATATGCATCCAGAAGTATCCTTTCAAGAAACCAATACAGCAAAATATATACAAGATTATTACGCACAACTAGGCATTGATTTTACTCCAAATGTTGGTGGAAATGGTGTAGTTGCACGTGTAAAAGGTGCTTTACCAGGTAAAACTGTGGCGTTGCGCGCAGATTTTGATGCCTTACCCATCCAAGATGAAAAAGATGTAGAGTACAAATCAACGGTTGCCGGTGTTATGCATGCATGTGGGCACGATGGTCATACCGCTACGTTATTGGTGCTTGGAAAAACATTGCATGAAATGCGAGAACAACTTTCTGGTGAATATGTTCTGATTCATCAACATGCAGAAGAGTACGCTCCAGGTGGGGCAAAACCGATGATCGAAGCAGGTTGTTTAGAAGGTGTCGATGCCATTTTTGGAACCCATTTGTGGTCATTAACCCCTGCAGGAACTATTGAATATCGCGTTGGACCTGTTATGGCTGCAGCTGATCGATTCGAAATCACCATTCAAGGTCGCGGTGGCCACGGCGCTAGTCCACACCAAACAAAAGATTCCATCGTTATTGGTGCTCAGCTCGTCACAAGCTTACAACAAATTGTATCTCGAAGAGTTAGTCCTGTTGAATCGGCTGTATTATCTGTTGGATCATTCGTAGCACAAAACGCCTTTAATGTAATTGCAGATTCAGCGAAGTTAATCGGTACCGTTCGCACATTCAACCCTGAAGTGCGTGACTTAATTGAAAAAGAAATGGATCGTGTTATTCAAGGTACATGTCTTGCGAATGATTGCACATATGAGTTCTTATTCGAACGCGGCTATAACGCAGTGGTAAACCATGAAGCTGAAACACAGTTCCTTAAAGAAGTAGCGGAACAAGTTCCAGGCATTAACGAAGTTCGGGAGTCTGAACAACATATGGGTGGCGAAGATTTTGCTTACTACTTAGAAAAGGTGCCTGGCACATTCTTCTTTACAGGAGCACAGCCTAAAGGCGAAGTCTTCCCCCATCATCATCCAAAGTTTGATTTTGACGAAAGCGCTATGTTAGTCGCAGCGAAAACGTTAGGTGCAGCAGTTGTCGATTATCAAGAAGTAAAATAATAATTAACCCGACATCCTGTATATGGTGTCGGGTTTTGTTTTTTTACTATTTAAGCTACTTCTCAATTGCAGAAGTAGCTTTTTCTTTATGGATAATGAATCATCGTATCGATTTCCGAATAAATGATGGACTTAGGCATATTATTTAAAACAACTGTGTAATCGGGGGATGCAAATGCAAAGGGCTAATAAAGGAGTATTACTAATAGGTTTCGTCTTGTTTGCCATTGTCATATTGGTTTTTATCCTATCGTCTTTGTCATCTGAATCTGACCAGGATCTTTATCTTCGTGATGTGCAAGAGGTTGAAACTGTCACCAGCAAACTGATTGATTCAAACTTTCAACAGGAGCTCATTACTGAATTGAAAAACGAGGGGTATAAACCTACCGGCAGTATTGCCTACACGATTTATAGTATGGATGAAAAAGAACTCACGATCGTTCTACATGGAATCGATACAAGTCGAAAAAAAGCTGAAAAATATATTCAGCAGTTAACGAATCAACTTTCTACTTCTTCAGGTCTAGGTACATTTGAAGTTAAAGTTTTGGAAGATAAGGATTAGGCTCCAAAAAATCAAGGTACGTAAAAATTGGTTGAAAGGATGTTTTGATGGACTTTCCAGTTGCAATTGGCTACAAATCACTTCAAAAGCAAAAGCCAAAAGTTAACGTTTATTTTCCATTTGTAATAGGTCTAGCTAATCCTCAGGCGGAAATGAAGATAAACTCTGCTATAGTTTCTACGATAAATAAAACAATGATT
Source organism: Paenisporosarcina macmurdoensis (assembly GCF_042658845.1). Lineage (NCBI taxonomy): Bacteria > Bacillati > Bacillota > Bacilli > Caryophanales > Caryophanaceae > Paenisporosarcina > Paenisporosarcina macmurdoensis. Next base: position 60,348 of record NZ_JBHSRI010000009.1, on the reverse strand, counting down.
GAGCTTGGATATCACGATTCAAGCCTTATAGAGATGGTTGGACAATTTGAAATCAAAACAAATGAAAGAAATATTTTAAGCTTAACCCTAACTGTTTATGCTTTTACAGGTGGCGCACACGGAATGACCATTGTTAAATCTTTAACGTTTGATGTTACAACAGGCAAACAGTATGAATTAAAGGACTTATTCAAGCCTGACAGTAATTATGTCACCGTTTTATCGTCCATTATTGAACAGAAAATTAAAGACTGGGAAATCCAACTCCTTGGAGAGTTTACATCAATAAGACCTGATCAAGATTTCTACCTTGCCGACCATTCACTGGTTATCTATTTCCAACTGTATGAAATTACACCATACGTTTGGGGATTCCCATACTTCCCTATTCCCATCCTCGACATTCAAGAAATTATCCAACCAAATGGACCGCTCGAAAAATTATTGCCTTTTTGAAGCCATCAATTAAAAATGGTCTCATAACCCTAAATCTACAGGGGTATGAGACCATTTACTTATTTACTCATCTTTAAGGTAATCTCACTAACAATTAAAACAACAATCGGCAATGCATATAAACTCACTTGTTCTACTCCTACTATCACGACAGTCACTAGTACAATCAAAGCTTGCAAAACTTGCACAACACGTACCAGTTTTAGAATACCTTTACTCCTAGCATTTTCATCAATTGGGAAAAGCATATCCATTCTGAATTCACTGGATGCTGACAGTGCTTGCTTGATTTGAATTGCAGAAGCAAATGACAACGCACCAACAAAAATCATGACAACTATTGGAATACCAATGAATGCTGCACCTAAAGCTGACAGTAAAGTTAAACGCAACCATAAGTAAAACGTGTCATCCGTTCGCACGAAAGTTCTGAACACCAAATAGTCTTGAGCATTTTTCTGATGACTTGGCACTAATCGGTATAAGATATTAAGCCAAGCACGACGGTGAATGCTTCCTTGAATATGAGGAACATCAGTAAAATAATTTGCGAATCGATAAAAACGTAACATCCGATTTTGTTCCACTTCGACAAAGTGTTCATAAGGAAAAGGTTGTCCTTTTAATTGACGAGTCCACGAAATGTAATAAAATACAATAGGAATTATCAGTAACACAATATAAAGCGGATTCATCGTGAACGCACCAGCAAGTACAGCGATAGATACTAAAGTACGAACAATGCGATCGCCCCATATCCCTTGTCCACGATTGGCCCATCTAAATGCAAATTCGACTTGCACGTTCCACCATTTCATTAGCAATATAAGGATAAATACAAAACCTAGTGTTTTTGGTTGAACTTTACTTACTTGACTCAATAAAGGGAGTGCCACAATAAATGGCACGACCACGATAAAAAGTTGTGACCAAAACGTCCAGGATAATGCTTTTTTCATATATGTCATTAATTTCGTTTCAAGTGGAAGTAGGTACACTTGGTCTGGTTCACGAATTAAAGTTGTAGGTATACTAAACGCAAGAAAAACGCCGATAATTGCCGCTACTAACCATGTACCTGGAAAATCACTTGGTACTGTTTTCAACCATTCACTATATTGATAGCCACCTGCTCCAAGGACGAACACAATGACAATTGCAAGATGACCGGTGAATACATATTTCAAGTATTTTTGAAGTTCGTTTACGTAATGAAGAAAACGTATACGCCATACGTCATGCAGGTTCTTCATTGTCTCGCTCCTTAGTCATCGCGATGTACAAGTCATCAAGAGTAGCTAGTGGCATGTTAAATGCTACTCGTAAATCGTTCATTGTCCCTTGTGCCCGAATTCGACCATTGTGCAATAACAAAATGCGGTCGCAATACCGTTCCGCCGTTGATAAAATATGGGTTGACATGAGGACGGAAGCTCCAGCGAGTTTCTTTTCATTCATTTGATCAAGCAATGATTGAATTCCAAGTGGATCAAGTCCGACAAATGGCTCATCGATTATATATAAAGAAGGATTTACTAAGAATGCACACATGATCATAACTTTTTGACGCATTCCTTTTGAAAAGTGTGAGGGAAACCAATTTAAGCGTTTCTCCATACGAAACTCTTTTAATAGAACTTCGGAGCGAGCAGCTAATGTTGCTTCATCTAAACCATACGCCATAGCTGTAAGTTCCAAATGTTCCTTTAAAGTTAATTCATCATACAATACAGGTGTTTCAGGAATATAGGAAAACGCAGAACGGTAAGCGTCCATGTCTTCTTCCATGGTCACTTCGTTTAATCGGATCTCTCCATTTTTAGGATTCATTAAACCGATGATATGTTTGATTGTTGTACTTTTCCCTGCCCCATTTAGTCCAATGAGACCGACTAATTCACCGGGTGCAATGGAAAAAGATAAATCATGAATGATTGGTTTACGTGTATAACCACCTGTAACTCCACTTACTTCTAATACGTTCATCAGATGCACCCCTTTTATTCTATATCTTAACAAAAAAATCACGGATTGGCTTATGACTGGCTACTTCAATTTATGATAAACTTGGAACCATATCATGAAAGGACGTGACCGCAATGAATGATTGTTTGTTTTGTAAAATTGTAGACGGTTCGATTCCAAGTACAAAAGTGTATGAAGATGAACATGTGTTAGCCTTTATGGATATTATGCCCCTAACCAAAGGTCATACATTGTTAATTCCCAAGAAACATCATGAGAATGTCTATGACATGACTTCGGAGGAGGCTGGACAACTATTTTCCGTTGCACCTAAAATTGCTGATTCCCTTAAAGCGTCATTCCAACCAGTTGGTTTAAATTTACTAAATAACAACGGTGCCCCTGCTGGACAAAGTGTTTTCCATTTCCATCTTCATTTTATTCCAAGATACGATCAAACGGATGGATTTAAAGCTGCGTGGCAAACAAAAGAAAAACAGTACACGAGTGAAATGTTTGCTGAGTATGCTGAACAAATCCGCTTGAATCTAAGCAAGTAATCTTGCATTTATCTATATAAGACTGTAAAATCATAAATAAGTTTCTCGCTGTCGATCACAGGATACGCCAGGAGAATCTAAAAATTACATTAGAATAGTTGAGGAGAGATGAGCAAATGAATACAAAGAATTTAGTTTTAATGTCCCTATTAGTTAGTATAGGAGCTGCGTTGTACCTAGTTATCCCAGGTTTTAATGGTGGGATGAAACCCGACTTTATGTTAACGATGATGTTTATCGGGATTTTACTATTTCCAAAAGCGTCACATGTCTTTTTATTAGCAATAACTACGGGCGTTATATCTGGACTGTTTTCAACTTTCCCAGCAGGATTTATTCCTAACGTCGTCGATAAATTTATTACAGCATTTGTATTTTTTGCAGTGGTTGTGGCGTTGAAACATTTAACAACTAAACTTCCTGTTGCAGTAGTACTTACAGCAATCGGCACATTGTTTTCAGGCGTTATTTTCTTATCCGTTGCGATTTTCGTGCTCGGTGTAGACTTACCGTTTGGCGGCCTAGTAATCGGTGTTGTACTGCCCACTGTTGCATTGAATTCCATCGCATTTTTCTTTATTTTCCCGATTGTAACTCAGTTGGTGAAAAGATCGAAATTCGAAACAGCACTTTCAAACTAAATATATGTGGTCTGCCAGAAATGGCAGGCCACTTTTTTTCGAAATATAAGAAAGTATATATTTTTTTAGCTACACCTTTGAACTGGGAGAAGCTATGTCTAGCTCTCTTCCCCTTTATGGAGTCAGAGAGACGATAAGCCTTTCATTCTTCCTGCGCTGGTGTCGAGCTAGAAGGTGCTTTGCGCTTTTCTTATTACACCTCCGTTTTTAAAGCTTAAATGTTACTTTTCGGTGTCTTTCTACTACCAGCGGAACCGAGTTAACATCGTGCTTTTTGCTTTTCGTGTTGTCTTAGCTTGTCCAACATGTTTTAATTAATTGAAATGAAGGAATAGTATACATATATATATGAAGGGAGTGCGTCTAAAATGAAAGCATCTACATTTTTTATTGGTTTAGTAACAGGTGTTGTCGCAGGATCAGCAGCTGCCTTATTCTCTACTCCTCAATCTGGAAGTAACTTACGTTCTAATGTCAAAACGGCATCATCTGATTGGAAAGAAAAATTATCTGAAGTGAAATTTCAAATAAGTGATTTAAAACAATCGATTGCCCGCTTAACTAAAGAAGCAAAAACGGAAGTTCCACAAACGATTGATGAACTAAAGCAGTCTGTTCAAAAGTGGCAGAATCAAACCGGACCGATTCAAGAAAACTTGCAAAATGAAATATCTTCAATCCAAATGGCTATGGAAGAATTAGAAAAATCGATAGCAAATCATCAGAAGACTCCTTCACAAACAAACTGAAGATGTACAAAACTGCCCTACAAAATATTGTAGGGCAGTTTTTTTATAGCTATTTTGATCAATCAAACTATCTTACTATCTATAAAAATTGTTTTCTTTTGTTTTAAATAACATCCTCATCTCTATAAATATAGAAAAAAAGCTATTGTCATCATAATATTTTAAAAATTCTAACTATGCAGACCTTTACTTTTTTGCTATAATGATAAAAATAGATTTTTGCGGAAGAAGGTGAAGACATGTCTGAACAAATGTATACAATGAAAGAAGCCATGCTCTACAGTCAGAGGATTGCACAGCTGTCAAAAGCACTTTGGAAAGCCGTGGAAAAAGATTGGCAACAGTGGATAAAACCTTATAATTTGAATATTAATGAACATCATATCTTATGGATTTCTTACCATTTAAAAGGTGCTTCGATTTCAGATGTTGCAAAATTTGGTGTGATGCATGTGTCTACTGCATTCAATTTTTCCAAAAAGTTAGAAGAGCGCGGTCTGCTATCATTTTCAAAACGAGAAGATGATAAACGAAATACATATGTTGAACTGACAGAACAAGGCGAAGAATTATTAATGAATATGATCGAACATTACCATGACTCTCAACATTCCGTTATCGAAGGTTCACTTCCTCTTAAAGATTTATACGGAAGGTTTCCAGAGTTTATGGAAGTAATGGCTGTGATTCGAAATATTTATGGAGACGACTTCATGGAAATATTTGAACACTCGTTCAAGAACATAGATAAAAGCTTCGATGAAAAGATAGGAAACATCAAACCTACCGTAGTAGATAAAAGCTAGTTATATCAACGCTTGAAAACGCTATCTAAAATGTAATATTTGCAAACTTGCTTTTTTAAGCAAAACATCGTAATGTATGTATCTGCAAGCATATTATTTTATTATAGGAGATGCATACTTTGCACTGCTGGAAAACTATTAACGTAAAAAAACAATACGGCTTCGATCGTATTTTCATGTTGTCATCATTACTCGTCCTTGCCGTATTCTCTTTTTTCTATGTGATGCTTGAAATTTTACACGACAACCCTCTTTCTGATGAAAGATTTATGGTTTTTTTAATAAGTTTTATCTTATTGTATCCAACACATAAAGCAATTCATTTTCTACCGTTAATTCGTTATCGCAATCGAATTCGCTTCTCTTTAAAAACACAATTTGGTTTTATGCCAATTTTAGCGATTCGTATTAAAGAGCCAGTACCAAAAGCACTTTTCTTATTCGCTTTACTTGCTCCATTTTTTATCATAAACAGTATTTTGATTGCTGGTGCATTTATGTATCCAGAATTCGGACATTACTTTACAATGTTACTCGCATACCATTGTGGTCTTTGTCTAATTGATTTGTTATATATTAAGAATCTTGCTCGCTCTCCTAAAAAAGCGTTGATTGAAGAAACAGAAACTGGATATGAAATATTAATACCCCCTATCATCTAGTCGCTTTACTGTTCTTTTTCTTGCGATTTTGATATGATTGTGTAGATTGGCAGAGGGGAGGAATAAACGTGATTATCACAATAGTAGTGTTATTCTCGATTGTGTATTTATTCCAAATTAACCGCATGACCTACGCGTTATGTGCACAACGAGAAATTCCTGAAGAAAAGCAAAATAAGATTTTCAGAACCATAAATGTATTAGTAACAATTTTACTTGTTTCGTTTTATGTAGAAATATTATTTACCGCATAAAAAAGTCCATTCGCCTTTTCCAGGCAAATGGACTTTTTCTTTTTCACAATAGTATTTTTGGTAAGAAACTCCTTTTTATGAAGAGTCTTTCCGTTCAGTTTCAAGCGCACAGTTTTAACCTAATTAGCGCTTTTCAACTAACTTCGTTAGCACAAGAACGCTGCACCTACGATAATTAACAAGATAAATAGGACGACAATTAACGCAAAGCTGGATTGTTGATGATGTTCACCACTCACTTCGCACACCCCCTCTCTCTTTGTTAGAATATGCTTTGTCGTTTGTCATCTGTAGGCAAAAATGGGAACCATTTTTGTTTTTTCATCGTTTATGGTATAGTAACTACTGCATCAAGAAGAGAGTTAGGAGCGATTTCCCATGAAAAAATCAGTATTGACATTGACATTAGCAGCATCAGTTTTAGCATTATCAGCTTGTAGCGGCGACTCGGCATCTAAGGATTCAACTACAATTGTCACGTCTAAAGCTGGCGATATTACAAAAAATGAATTATATGAAGAAATGAAACAGTCTGTTGGTAAACAAGCACTTCAAGTATTAATTATCGAAAAAGTATTGGCTTCAGAATATGAAGTATCAGACAAAGAAGTAACTGCTCAATTCGATAAAGAGAAAAAAGAAATGGGCGAGGGATTCCCACAGTATCTTGAGCAACAAGGTCAAACGGAAGAAGGATATAAAAAATACATCCGTTTGAATTTATTGCAAGAAAAAGCTTTGACTGAAGGAATTGAAGTTTCAGATAAAGAAATTGAAACTCAATATAACAACATGAAAACAGAATTAAATGCACGTCATGTTTTAGTTGCTGATGAAGCAACAGCTAAAGAAGTTAAAGCTAAGCTGGATAGCGGCGCTGACTTTGCTGAAGTAGCAAAAGAATACTCTACAGAGCAAGCTGCACAAGAATCAGGTGGCGAACTTGGTTGGTTCACTTCAGACAAAATGGTAAAAGAATTTTCTGATGCTGCTCTAGCTTTAGAACTTAACACAATTAGTGAACCAGTTAAATCAGAATTCGGATTTCATATAATTGAAGTTACTGAAAAACGTGAGGCAGATATTGGCACATTAGAAGAAAATAAAGAAGAACTTACGAAAACACTTAAAATGCAAAAAGCAGATACTAGTACATTATTACCAAAAGTATCAAAATTAATGAACGACGCTGACATCAAGATTAAAGATGAAGACTTGAAAGACGCAATCGATCAAATCTTAAACCCTGAACCAGCAGAACCTGCTGCGGCAGAATAAGAGATACTTTAAAGGCGCTCCCATAAATGGGAGTGCCTTTTTATGATTATTATATTTAGGTTTTCGCATCGGTGTCGCCCTACCATGCCCCGCTATGCTTTTCTTACTGTCTAGCTCCGCGGCGCAGGCCGCACCTAAGCTTCAGATTCTCAATCGGAAACAAGTTCCCGTTTCGAATCTTCCAGCGCCGGTGTCGCCCTAACATGCCCCGCTGTGCTTTTCTTACTCAAATGTTGGTTTATAGAATGAACGATTGTCTAGTGGGAATAATCGCTCAGAGAATTCACCAGGATTCGTTTTATTTAACGCACGGTCTAGCATGTTCATCTTCGCATCAATATTATCGATGTAGTGAAGCATTTCAGCTTCTCGTAACATTGGCTTTTTAGGACTTCCCCACTCTTCTTTGCCGTGATGCGATAGCACCATGTGTTGAAGAAGCATGACCTCTTCTCCTTCAATTTGCAATTCTTCTGCCGCTTTTGAAATTTCATTAACCATAATCGTAATATGACCGAGTAAATTACCTTCAATCGTATAAGAAGTTGCAATCGGACCAGATAACTCTGTTACTTTTCCTACATCATGTAAAATGATGCCTGCATAGAGTAAATCTTTATTAATTGATGGATACAAATCACATAATGACTTCCCTAGTTTTAACATCGATACAACATGATCGATTAACCCAGAAACATAATCATGATGATTTTTAGTAGCTGCTGGGTAGGTCATGATGGCAGCCTGATGTTTTTTCAATAAGTGTCGAGTAATTCGTTGAATGGCCGGATTCTTCATTTCGAAGAAAAATTGCATTAATTCCTCAAACAAGACTTCTTTCGGCTTTTCAGCGGCGGGTACTAAATCCGCTAACGATATACCTTCATCTTCTTTCACAACTCGGATACTCTTAATTCGCAATTGGTTTTTGCCTCTATAATGTTGAATTTCTCCGCCTACTCGGACAATAGCTTCCGCATGATATAGCGTTTCATGTTCTTCTGTTGTATCCCACAATTTCGCTTCAATATCTCCACTCTTATCTTGTAGAATGAGTGTCATAAATCGATTTCCAGTAGTGGTAAATGCTTTAGTAGATTGTTTAATTAATAGAAAGTGATCTACTGCCTCTCCTACTGCTATTTCTGTAATACGTTTCATATAAATGGCACACTCCTTTCTTTTTGCAATGCTGCAACATCAATGACGTGCGCATGCGGCCAAATCGTTGTCATATCTTCATGGCATGTGAAGTATAAGAACTGATGATTGATTTCTAAATCTGTCATTAATTGTACCATTTGTTTAACTCGAAAACGATCGAAATGGACAAAAGGATCATCCATAACTACTGGCAGCGGTATTGAGTTTACTAGAGATTCCGCCAATGCAAATCGCAATGAAATATATGCCTGTTCTTTCGTTGCTTGGCTTAGTTCAGCAATTCTGAAACGTATGCCCTGTGGATTAACCGCTTCAAAGATCCCATCTTCATTTACTTCAAGTGAATCATATCGACCATTCGTTAAATGGTTAAAGAATTGTTGTGCTTGATTTAGAACAAATGGCAGACGTTTCTCTTTTAAGTCATACATAGTTTGATTAATAGCTTCCGTTATGGCTTTGTTGACAGACCATTTATGAGCAAGTTCTGCGAGTTCCGCTTTCTTTTGTTCAAATTGTTGTAGGGACTGACCGTAGCTTTCATCACTCAACATAGAACTCGTTTGCTGTTTTAAAGAAGCTTTTTCCTCATATAATTCGTTACGATTCTCTAACAGATTAGTTAATTCCATATCAAGTTGTTCTGCAGACAATAGAAGGTTTTGCTCAACTTCATTAGCTAAATCTATTTTTCCTATGGAATCTAACTGTGCATTTATCGCCAGCAAATTATGTTGTACAGATTGTTTTTCTCTAAATGCGTTATCCGCTTCATAAAATGCGGATTCATTATTTACTTGAGCTTCACTCCATAGTACTAGAATCTCATTTGACATCGCCTCAAATAATTGTTGTTTCTCGTTCATTTGTGTAACCCATTCTTTTTGCTTAATCTGTGCATTTCCATGCTCTTTTTGGTTCTCTTTATGAGAAGTAGAAACATCTCTTAAATGACTATAAGCCGTTTCTATGGACAGAGATTTAGATGTTACATCTTCTATTCTAAGAAGCCTTTCATGGATTTGATCCCCAATCGTTTGAAGCTCTTGCGATTTTCGGGAAATCAACTGGTGCATTTCTTGAATTTGACGAATGCGTTTGAAAAGCTCGGGAAACAATTGTGTCTGTATCAATCCATCAAACCCGTTAAGCTTTAGAAATTCGTTGAGTGTCTGTTTTGCTTCTTCACGTTTTAGATTAGAAGCTAGTAAATTCTCTTCGATCTTCATAGTCATTTGTAGTCTGTCTTGATGTTGCTCAGTAAGCTGTAAAAGTCGATCGTTATATAATCGTAGACGTTCAGCTAGTTGTTCAGTCATTGACAGTTGCTGTTCAAGTTTCACAATTTCTACGCCATAATCATTGGATTGTTTTTCTACAGGAGGTTGATTCATGTTCTTCAATAAAACAAAGACGACTGCCGCTAAAAGGATACCCCCAATTGCGATGCCCCAGTTGCTGAAAGAAATAGCTCCAATTATAGAAGCAAGTAAGATAAGCGTACTCACCAGAAAATGCGTATTTGTCTTTTTGGTTATTGGCTCTGTCTCAATTTGTTGACGTGCTTTAAGTTCTGCCATTTGACGAATCAAATAGTTCAGTTTCCCAACCTGTTGTCGATCTGCTTCACTTGGCGAGGATGATTTAAGTTGACTAAGCTTTCTGTCGACTTCTTCATTTTCAATTTGCGATCGTTCGCTGCTTTGCATGTCAAAACGAATGGTTTCTTCCGCTTGTTGCAAACGGTGCATGACTTGTTGAAAGTACTCTTCTTTTTGGAGAGAAACATTCATTTCCATTACTTGTTTAAAATGATTTTCGGTCTTAATACCGAGCAATCGAGCTTGTTGCTGCATGTCTAGTTTAGATTGCTCTAGTTCATTTGTTAACTGTTGCTTGCGAAGATTCCAATGATGCCACTCTGTTTCTTTTGACAACAATTCGTCCATTTCTTTAAATCGATTAAAGGAGGAGGTATCATTCATTTTTTGCTTTACTTGCAGGATAGCTTGTTGAAGTTGTTCAATTTGTATGTGAAGCTCTTGGACACGATCTTTTAAAGTTTCATATCGTCGGATTCCCTCTGCCGGAAATGACTGTTGCTCTATTGCTGAAATCTTACCTTCTAGTTGTATTTGTTGCTCTAGCAAAGGTTTTGCTTGGCGGTACTTGGCCAGTTGTTCATTCCGTTTTTGAAGTTGATTTTCTTTTGTTTTCAAGATTTCAAGTTGCTGATCCACTTCAGTAATGCGTAAAATAGCAGGCTCATACTGGTCAATTTTCATTCTAGCTTCTTTTAAAGATTGCTCGAGTGCACGGATTTCTTCTATCTTGACGTTCATTTCCGGGATTTTTCCAGACTTTTTAAATAAGGAATTCATTTCTTTTGTCGCACGTTGTTCAAGTTTTGTAATTGCTTCAACGCCAGTGGTACCCGAAGCAAGGAGAGTTCTGCTTAATTCTTCTTCGGTCATTTTGTCAAAGTTTTGCAACTGATGAATAGAGAATGAGAAAATCGATTCAAACGATACTCGATCATATCGATATAGAACTTTTTTCAACGCATCTTCTTCGCCTCGTGTCCCGTCTTCAAAGTAAACTGTTACATCTCCTGCTGATTTTCCTTTGACACGTTCAATTACTACTTTTCCGAATTCCGGATGTACCATATGAACTTGTCCACCGTGTCTACCTCCGCCTTTAGGCTCGTATCTAAGTAAACCTTGATTTCGAAGTGGGAAACCAAACAGTACTGATAACAAGAACTGTTGAATGGTTGTTTTGCCTGCTTCATTCAATCCGAAAAATACATTTATCCCATCTTTTAGTGCTATCGTAATATCTTCGTGTTGACCAAAACCAAAAATCACAAGTTTTTGTATATGCATATGTGGCTTCTCACTCCTTTACAATAAGTTCTTTTTGTAAGAATGCACTGGCGGATCTTTCGATATTTTTATAGTCTTCTTCAGTTAATGTTTCCATAAATCGACTCAACCTTGGATGTTGATAAACATCACTAACGATTTCTTTCCAATCTTTTATGTCCCAATTATTCATGACTGAAATCACATTCTCCGTTAATCCACTCGATTCCATATCAATAGTTTCTAAAGTTTCTATTGATATGGATTGCACCCAAATTAACGGATCTTTCATTTCTTGGGATTCTCGCACCATAGAAAGCCACTCATCCATAGGGGTACCTTCAAGCATTGCTAACGTACTGGCATCCACTTCAGTTAATTTCAACTCTAAAACAGCTGCTCCATATTTACTGCGGAATTGATCCAGGGCTTCTTCAATAATTGCAAACCATTCATTGGCATGGACAATATCTTTACATGAACAGCTAAGTTGATCGTAAATAATCGCAGATGTCTGAATGAACGTTAGCTGTGCATCCCCTTTTTCAAGGGTAACGTCATAAAATCCTTTTGGACCTCTTTCATTACGATGACGACTTTGAATGTTGCCCGAATAAACAATGGGTGGTTCCATGTGTAAAACTTGTCGCTTATGAATATGACCGAGTGCCCAGTAATCATAATTTTTACTAATAAGCTCATCTTTTGTGAATGGCGCATACACATCATGTGTTTTATCCCCAGCTAAGCTACCGTGCAACATGCCAATATGAATTGCTTCGTTATCATTCGCCTGTGAATATGACGAGATCATGGCCTCTTTTACATGCCGTTCTTTATAACTAAAGCCACTTATGTAAACATCTTGTTGTTGAATACGAAGATGCACTTTCTCTGTTTTCTTTTGAAATACATGAACATTTGAAGGGAGCTGAAAACGTGTCCACTTGCCACCAAGATGGTCATGATTGCCATGACAAATAAACACCGGAATTTGATGATTATTAAGCACTTCCATTCCTTGTTGGAATTTGTGTTGCGCTCGCAAGCTGCGGTCTTCCCCGTCATAAATATCACCAACAATCAGAATGAAATCCGGTTTTTCCTGAACAGCAGATTGAATAAGTGTTTGGAATGCTACGAACGTGCTATCCCGAAGAATTTTTAATTGGTGATCTGGCATTGATGTAATTCCTTTAAAAGGACTATCTAGATGCAAGTCCGCCACGTGAAAAAAACGAATGGATGTCATACGGGACCTCTCCTTTAATAATCGAATGTTTGTTCTTATTTTATCATTTTAACTGGTAAATTACTATCTTATGGAAGTAGAACAATAACTTTGATTCCACTCAATGAGGATTCAAATTGTGAAGCCAATTTTATTATTTCCATTATTTAACTTTTACAACTAAACCCGCGATTTTTACAACTAAATCTCTTAAAATTACAACTAAATACTCAATTTTTACAACTAAACATTCAAATTATACAACTAAATCCATAACACGAGAAAAATCCTCTAAATTGACGGGGTTTTCGCGTCACTATGAGTAAAAAATAACTGCTTCATCCTCTAATCATAATAAAAGAGCTAAGTAACAGGTTCACTTAGCTCATCTTTTATTCTTACATACTTTCTGTGGTTTTGGATTTGCAACGTTGCAACCCATTTACCTTATCGTAAATAGGTGTACGCATTTATTAGCTCACGCGAACGGACAGAGTAAATTACAAGAAACTAAACTCTAGCTTAACAGAGCCTTAAATTAAAAAAACGAGGCATTATCTGCCTCGCTTAACATTCTATTTCTTGCCTAATTGTATTGCCTTTTTAATGTCTTTCAATGATTGAGATGCGCCATACATTAACACGCCACCACGGTAAACCCGAGAGCCGAACCAACCTAAGATGAAAATCGTAATTAACAAAATACCTATTCCGAGCAATGGTTCCCAAAACGGTAAATCCAGCATCCCTACACGCAAGAACATCACGAGAGGAGTAAAGAATGGGAAATACGATGAATATTGCACGTAGGTGGCCTCTGGATTACCTAGTCCTGTAAATGCAATAAACGATGCGATAATAATAATGAAAGTCATCGGTAATAGTAATTGTTGAACATCTTCTGTTCGACTTACCAGTGATCCAAGCAACGCTGCGAGAGTAGCGTATAGGAAATATCCTAGTAAGAAGAATACAACTGCATAGAGCATCGTACTAATGCTGACGTTTGAGAAACCAAAGAACGAAAACACACCAGATGTTAAGTCAGATGAACTCGTTTTTAATGCGACAAATCCCACCACTCCAAATAATGCAATTTGCAATAACCCAAGAGTTCCTACTCCGGCAATTTTCGCAAACATATGCTTAACCGGGGACACACTTGAAATAATGATTTCCATTACCCGTGATGATTTCTCTGTTGCTACTTCCATCGCAATCATATTTGAATAATAGAAAACAGCGAAGTAAATAACGAAGATTAACACATAAACCAGACCACGTGCTTGGCTTAATTCCTCTTCCGATTTTGAAGAAGCACTAACTGCATCTTGTTCAAATTGAATAGGTACAAATAGCTGTGCAACTTCCTCCCCTGTTAATTCTAAAGTACTCGCTTTAAGGTTTGTTTGGACGCTTTGAAGAGCTTCACGAATGGACATCGGTTGCTCAAAAGCATTGGCATTCTTTGACGTGTATGTCGCTTGAATGGTGTCAGCGTCATTAATTCCTAAAACCAGCAAGCTCGATATTTTTTCGTCTGTAATTTGATTCTCCAGTTCTTGAATAGATTCAGTTGTAGCTTTTAAAGTGATACCACTCTCTTTCACATCTAACTGTTGCTGCAGTTGATCAACGAGACTACCACTATCATCGATGACGTAAATGATATCTTCGTTCGCTCCGTCTCCAAAAACGCCCACTTCCTGAACTTTTGAAATGATAGTAGAAATGTTTGCCATCAAGAAAATACCTGCAACTACAATTAATGTCGTTATGACAAATGCTTTAGTTTTTGCTTTAGTCCAAAAAGACTGTTTAAAAATCGTCCAAAAATCAAGCATGTTCTTTCCCCACCTTTTCAATAAAGATGTCTTGAAGGGATGGTTCCTCAATAGCAAAATAACGAATATCCCCTTTTGTTAACGCTGTGCGTAATAGTTCATGTGCTGTTCGTTCTTGTGAAATTTGAAAGAGTCCACCTTCAATAGAAGATTTAAATGAATTGACCTCTTCCATTTCTCCTAGGAACGTTAGGTCGAAATCTGCTTTTATTCTGACATTTTGACGTCCAAATCCACGTTTCACCTCTCGTAACGAACCACTGACAATGGTTTCTCCATGATGCATGATGCACAGTTGCTCACACAATTCTTCTACATGGTCCATTCGGTGACTGGAGAATACAATCGTTGCCCCTTCTTTTTGTATGTCCAATATGGCTTTCTTCAACATTTCTACATTGACTGGATCTAACCCACTAAACGGTTCATCTAAAATGATTAAGGATGGTTTATGTACGAGTGAAGCAATGAGTTGTATTTTTTGTTGATTCCCTTTTGATAATTCTTCGACTTTTTTATGAGCATAGTGTGGCACTTCAAAACGCGCTAACCACTCATTTGACGCAATCTTTGCATCGTTTTTTTTCATGCCACGCAGCTGCCCTAAATATACTAATTGCTCTTCTACTTTCATTTTTGGATACAATCCCCGTTCTTCAGGTAAGTAGCCGATATGTGAACTATTTGCATACGTAATGGGTTTTCCATTCCAAGTGATTGAGCCCTCGGTAGTATCCAATAACCCTAAGATCATACGGAATGTAGTCGTCTTACCTGCACCATTCGCTCCTAAAAATCCGTACATACTTCCTTGCTGAACAGTCATGGTTAAGTTCTTAACAGCTGAGAAATCACCAAATTTCTTCGTCACATGTTCAATTTGCAATGTCATGTTTTCACTCCTTAATAAATTTATCTCGACAATTATTCTACTAATCCAATACATCAACTTATTCCGCAATACATAACTATTAAGTTGGAAATCTGAATCTCTTGTAATAAGTAAAATATAATCTTTATTTAGGCATCCAATGTAGAGCAGTCTTTCCAACCTATTTTTTTGTTTTGAAAACTTGTATAATGAATTTATATTCATTTCAGAAAGGTTGGACGTTTATGAAACCTTATAAATTCACAGCATTTGAACCAACAGGAAAAGTAATTATTGAAGAAACATGGAATTTCGAATCAGACGTTGAAGCAAAAGCAAAAGGTCAAGATATGATAGATGAACAAGAGTTTACTAATAAGACTCATCGATTAGTAAACACTGCTGGAAAACTAATCCTTTTCCACAGTTAATTAAATCAACCATTATAACTATAACCAAAAAAAGTCTGCTATGGCGAAACTTCGCTTTAGCAGACTTTTCTTTTACTCCCCTTTAAAACTTGGTTTGCGTTTTTCTACAAATGCCTGAATACCTTCTAAGTGATCCTTTGAACGACGCATTGCAGATTGTGAAGAACTTTCTAGCGCCAAAATACGCTCTAATTCATGAACATTTTGGGTATGTAATATTTGTTTAGATGCAATCATCGCCTTAACTGGAGATGATAAGAACTTAGCAGCCACTATTTCTGATTGCTCATATGCTCTTCCTTCAGCAGTCACCTCATCAATTAACCCCAATGCTAGTGCTTCATGACCATTTAATACTTTCCCTGACCAAATCAGTTGCTTCGCTTTTGGAATCCCTACACGTTCTTTTAAGAAGAAATGTCCTGCACCATCCGGAACCAACCCAATGCCAATGAAGTTCATGGCAAGTTTACTGTTTTCTTCTGCAATAACAACATCACATCCAAGAACTAAACTAAAACCTAAACCTGCAGCAGCTCCATGAACCGATGCAATAGTAATCATCGGAAGCGTATAAAGTGCTTTAGCTAATCGAGAAACATCCACCATTACCGTATCTATGTCTAACGGATTAGTGGGGTCCATCATAGCCTTTATATCACCACCTGCTGAAAAAGCACGACCCTCGCCTTTAATTAATAAAACTTGTATCTCTTTCTCATCGTGTAGCCATTCTAAAGCTTCCGTAATTTCCTTCATCATTGCACCGTTCATCGCATTCATACTTTGTGGGCGATTCAATGTTAAAGTTGCTAATCGGCCATTCTTTTCCATAGTTAATGTTTCAAATGTCAAAATAGACACCTCTTTCCGAGTGAATAGTCATTCATAAGATACCTATTCGTGATTCATTTTGTAAATCCCTTTAAATTCGTTTATAAATCTTATGGTATCAAATAGAAAAACAGAAATTCTCTAATTAATTCAATCTTTCGCTAACATTCAGTATGTTGTTAGAAATTTCAATATCCGTTATATTTAGTATGCATATTCAGGAAAGAAGGATCCAATACTAAGAAAGTTGTATTTTGTAAAATGTTTAACCAGGAGGCACTATGAAGAACGTAATTTATTTATTTGGTCCAACGATAATGATTTTTATTGGACTTAGTTATTTTGAGTCCATCCCTATTACATTCGTCTTGTTTTACAGTTGGTTATTTTTCATTCCATTTATAACTTATGCAAGACATTCAGATTTAAAAGAAAAACTTGTTCATTCCATTCAAAATGGGTTTACGGTAAAGCCTCTGTTATTTGGCATAATCAGCGGAGTTATTTGTTTATTTTCCATATACGGATCAGTCGCATTTTTACAAGGTCATTTATTTGATGTCGATCGATTATCAGAACTGCTCCTTCAATGGGGGTTCAGTGGTAAAAACGTCTGGGTATTTATATTAGTTTTGATTTTTATTAATCCATTGTTAGAGGAATGGTACTGGCGTGAATTTATGTACAAGCGTTATCTGGACAAATTAGGCGTAACGAAAAGTGTATTACTTACTTCATTTTTTTATGCACTTTACCATATGTTATCCTTGATTCCCCTATTCGAAATGCCCTTTAGTTTAATTGCAACGCTTCCTGTTCTCTTTGCGGGCTTACTGTGGGGTTATTTCAGAGTTAAATTCTCATCAATTATTGCTCCTGTAATAAGTCATGCACTCGCTGATATAGGTATCATTTTTGTCTACTTGCATTATTTTATGTAATTAAGGTATTTATTGAAACATTTTCCTTTTTTATTCGTAAAGACTAGTATACGAAAGGATGTTTCTATGAAACTATTAATTCAAGCATTTGTTGCTGCTGTCGTTATTCATCTAATCTACTTTCTGATGGTTGGATTGGTCGGACTTATAAATACATTTACGTATCACCCAAATTTGACCATCAATCAAAACAGCGTTTTACTTCAAAATAATGTTTCATTTGGAAAAATTGAAGTTTCAACTATCTATCCATATTCCTTTATCTTTGCCATCGTTGTTTTCTATATACTTTTAAGATTTATGAATGGAATTAAGAAAACGGCATAGCATGATGATCGGCACAAAAATTACAATCGTGTAGGAGGTAGTGATTAACTCTCGACCTCTCACACCACCGTACGTACCCTTCGGTATACGGCGGTTGAACTAAGATACTTGACGCAAATGTTCATAACAAAATATTAGACTTTTGAGCCCTTGAGAACTCCAGTAGGAGTTTCCAAGGGCTCTGTGTAATATTGGACTTTTGGATAAATTGTTTTCCATCTAAGTTTGATGGTTCATAATCTGGAATTAAAAAAACAAGTTATACCATTTAACAGTTCCAACTAAACCACCACCATATTTTGATTTTTAATGATTATATTTTGCATCATAATTAGACCCCAGTTTGTTGAACAGTTAGCAGATGTTGGTCTGACTGAGTTCTATACGACACCTATTCTAATTGAGGGGGATAACATAAAACCCCATTAGAGTTTAGATTCTAGGGAGGTTTATTTTTTTCTCGAAAAAATTGTACAAATAAAAAGCACACCCACAATCCTAGTCCCTCTCATAATATAAAAAAAGGGTTTGGAGGTGAATATTAATGAGTAAAAAATTTTTACGATGGTCCAAGGTTCCTTACGCTGGAGAATCAAAACCACCAGGTGACCCTGTCACATCTACAGCAGGTTCTTGGTCCTTAACATATCTAAAAAGAAACAGAAAAGGCGACTTTCTTAATCCAAAGGGAGTTAAAATGCATCTCCCAATCATACATCCAGATCATATTGACTTTGAGAAAGAATTAAAGATTGTTCAAAGCACTCTCAGAAACAATAACCCAACACATGAAAAAAACGCAGTATTTTACGGAACAGGCGTCCCGACTAAACAGTGGAGTCCTGTCATTGACCGTTTAATTGATTCATATGGAGTCACACCAGTTTATGCTGCACGAATATTATTGGCTGTGCAAGCAGCTGTAAACGACACCATGATCGTGGTCTGGGATTATAAATACAAGTGGGATACGGCGAGACCCAATCAATACGACCATGAGATGGAGACGGAAATCTGTACACCGCGATTCCCTTCCTATCCTTCAGGGCACGCTAGCATGTCAGGCTGTTCAGAAGTGGTATTAAGTTATTTCTTTCCGCGAGAAGCAAAAAAACTACGCAAATTTGCAGAAGATGATGCAGTCAGTCGTTTATATGCAGGCGTTCATTTTCCAATCGATAATACCGAAGGGCTAAAATTAGGAAGGTTTATAGGAAAAGTGGTTGTAGATCACTTAAAGACACAGCGTAATCCAAATCGTACACCTATTGATGCCCCTTACAGAGAATACCGTAATGCTGAATTCATTGCAGATGACTTTAAACAATTTATCCCTTATGATTTTGCGGATGATTGTTCATCTCGAGTAAAGGAAAAAGACAAGGATAGAGAGAAATACAGTTACAGTGACAATGACAAATTTAATGACAATAGAAACAATGAAAGAATCGTTGACAGTGACACATACAAAAATGTTTACAGTGACAATAAAAGAGACATTGAAAGGTATAATAACAGACATAATAACGTTTACATTGACAAAAACAGAGACAAAGACAAGGATATTGAAAGCAGTATTGACAGTGACAAACACAATGATAAAGCAGAATCTTCCTCACACCAAAATCGTAGGAATCCACATCCTTTCTTTAATTTTAAAAACCTCTTCTAAATGAAGAGGTTTTTTCTTGTATGAGGTGCAATACAACTTACACCTAATAAGTTTGTCCCAGAAATAGTAAGATGTAAGTGTGCATCAATAAAGCCCGGTAGTAGCGTTTTTCCATCAAGATCAATACTAGTTTGTTTCATCTGAACAATATTGCTGAATTTCTCTGTTTGATCCAACTGCAATAATCCGATTTTCCTTTATTCCTACGCTCTTTACCACTCTGTTTTCGTAATTAATGGTAACATTTTTTAAAGGAGTTAGAGATTTACGACAAATTTGCGACAAACTGAAAAACACTACAAAAAAGCACCATCACCATTTTTGGTAAGAGTGCTCTATAAACCTTGCTATAATATTCATTTTAAAAAAGCCGCCTTTGCCGTAAATAGAATAAGAAAGTTTTAGACCACCACTTCTCAAAGTGGGTGCTCGCAGAAACCATCCTGTTTGTCCTCATTGATTAAAATGAATGAGGCATGCCATTCCCGTTTCTATAAAAACTCCCTGTTACAGATTAAAGGTTAAAACTTAATATCATTACGCACAATGCAGCTTGTATTAGTATCTTACAATACTTGATTTGAACTTTCAATGGTAATTTTGACCTCTAATATGATTTTTTTATTAATGAAATCATTCAATTCGTTATCATGTGAACCAGCATTTTAAATCGGTTAGTATTTGGCTTATAAATCCAATAGTGAATTACCAAAGACTTTGTATCATTAACCACTATCTTCTCTTCTATAGAAGGAACGCTACATTTAAATCAGGAATTCTTAAATAGAAAGCTCTCATAATGTATATTGACGAGTAAACGAAAGTGTACAATAGCAGCTAACAATGCCGAAGAGCGTGAAGAATGAGCCCATAACTATGTCGGTTACATACGTGTTAGCTCATTCCGACTGTGCGACTCGCGCAAACGTTCAATCAGGAACAGTATATTTTAACAAACTAATACTGTTAACCTTTAGATTGAAAACACTTTTATACTGACAAACACGTTTAATTTTTCAAGAGTAAAACAAATCAGTTGCTAATCATTTAAATTGGTGCTATGATAAAGAAGAATTATTTTTGTCGGTGTAAAAGATTTGTATATGTTTCAAACTTATCGTCTTAATGATCACTTTGGGCAGGGATAGTATTACATTGTGTGAATTTCACACTAGGAGGCAACAAAAATGGAACAAGGTACAGTAAAATGGTTTAATGCAGAAAAAGGTTTTGGTTTTATCGAGCGTGAAAATGGGGACGATGTATTCGTACATTTCTCAGCAATCCAAAGTGAAGGCTTCAAATCTTTAGACGAAGGTCAAAAAGTAACTTTCGACGTTGAGCAAGGCGCTCGTGGAGCTCAAGCTTCAAACGTAAACAAAGCTTAATTTTAACTTTCAAACAGACTCTACTTTGTAGAGTCTGTTTTTTATTTGTCTAAAATTAAAAACCTCCACTCATTATCTGAGCAGAGATTCTCAATTTATTCATACACGACCGTTAGTAACTTGTAAATAATGTTTTCTACATCCTCTATTCTTATGACTAATCGAGTTTTATATAAATAAGATAAGTACAGTGTATAACACCACACCTATTAAAAAGGCAGGCAGACTGCTTTTCCGATCTTCAGGAAGTTCTTCTTTCATTACGTTTAATATAATCGCTCCTGCTAAAAATGCTGCTAATAGAGAGACCACAACTTCTCGGATATCAAAAAATGCCCCCACAATCCAGCCGAAAAGAACCGCAAACGACAGTAACCATCTACCATATCGATCATATACATCTTTATGGGACTCTCTTAAACTCCAATCATTTGTAATAAAGTGCACGGCCATAGCTATAAAGTAAAAAGAGAGACCTAAATACCCATCGTACTCCCCACGAACAAGTAAATAACCAATAATCGCATTGTATATAAAGAACATGCTTATATGTATTTGAAAAACTCTCATAGAAGCTTTTACGTCATCTGTTACTTTATTGACGTCTCTCATCTTCCTTACAATTAGCTCCAACCCATAAAAAACCACTAAACCAAACATCGCAATCATATAAATATGATCTTCAAGTAATATCAATAACTTGTTATCGATCGTATCCTCCAAAATCTTTTGATATTCATTTAATTCTGGAAGCAAATGGACAAAGACGTAAGCAACTGCCACTCCTGAAGATAAGGATAGAAATCGATGTCTCTGGACGGAATGCAAAAAATGTAAATTTTTTGAAAAGATATGAACAAACACAAGACCGATCGTAAATAAAAATGTAATTAGTATCATCATTAGCCAACCCTTCGAAACAATCTATAGACTATGGATACCCTTATTAAATAAGATTATCCATTCTCTAAAGAATCTATATTATTCAGTTTTTGTCCAAAAGAAAAAACCAGCACTAGGCTGGTTTATATTCCATCATATAACGATTGAACAGGCTTCATTAATACACGGTTTACTTCTTCAATTAATCCACTAAGGGCCATTTCAGCTTGGAGCATTTTTTCAATCTTAGGATTTGCTTGTGCAAGTTGAGCCGTTTTTTGAGCATACTCAATCTCTTCGCCCGAAATTTCTTCACCTTGCATTTGTTTTTGTTGTAAGTTCATTTGCAAGTCACGAAAGCTTTTGAACAACGAAAGTGCTTGTTCATCATTCTTTACCTCTGTTACCGCTTGTTCCACGGTTAAGAATTCGGTTGTATTTCTAAATGTGTTTTCTAAACGATTAATATCGTCATAAATGTTTACTGTCATGTGATCACTCCTAAATCATATTCATTAAGTACACGATTCCACCTTGGATTAATCCAATCAGTCCACCAAGAATCGCGCCTAGTACTGTAATCATTTTAAATTCTTTTCTTGAAATGCCTAAAATTAAATCTTCAAGACGGGCTACAGGGAATGTATTAACCTGTGCTTGCACCATCTCTTCTAGCTTTAATCGTTTGATCGTTTCTTCAAGTTTCAATTCACCTTGAGTAAATACAAATTCAGTCATTTTTGGTGTTAGGTTACTAGCTGTCCAGTTAGCACCTTCTGGCCAATACGATTGTAACGTACCATCCAATCTTTTTTCAACTGCAAGCTCCTGTTTTAAATAAGTTTTCACAGTTGTTACTACTGGATTTATATCAAATCCACCAATCAATTCATTTAATGGGCGATCTTTTAATTTCTCCCATTCCCCTTGAATCAGGTTTGAAAGAAGATCAAATGTACCCGGTGCATTTAAGAATTTTTGTATTTCCGGTTGCACACGTTTGACGATGGAAGACGACTCACCCATAAACATTTGAATCATGTTACCGATTGTCCCTTTTGAGGAAAGGAAATCATCAATCAGTCTTTTTAGTGTTAGACGTCCTTCTTCCGAGTCAAAGTACGCTTCACCTTTGTCTATCATGTAGGTAACAATCTCAGGAATGCGTTCGTCTGTTTGTTGCTGCCATTGTTCTGGAGTTAGTTCCCTCATTGTTTTAGTGGCAAATCGCGATTCTAATAATGCCAGTTGTTCATCGATTACTGAATCAATTTTCCCTTCCACACGAGAAGGCACATGTTCAATACCTGCTTTTGCCAGCCATTGTTTCAGTGTCATATCTGATTCAAACAGATGTTTTGTAAGTTGTCCTTGAATCCACACTTCGGCTTTTAGTCGCATGTCATTTGAAAAGAATCTTCGTTTAAATGTCTCCGGTGTTAATAAATGTTCAACGACCGTTCGACCAAGTTGTTTTGCTAGCTCATCTCGTCGTTTTGGAATGAGTCCAGGCGTAAATGGTACTCTCCATTTGCCTATATATTTCGCTTCATGCGGGTGAAACAGCATCCTAATGGCAAGATGGTTCGTATATCCTCCAATTAATGCACCAATTAATGCCATGAAAAGCAATGTCCATAAAAAGTTCAAGTTGTTCACCTTTTTCTGTCAATCTGCTTTCCATTATAACAGAAAAGGAATATTTATTAAAAATGTGAAACTCTCATTTACAATGCGTTGTAAATCGTAGAAAATCTGATTGCGTGTTCCATTTCGTCATGCATCGCTATGAAAAATGGATTATACGCTTCTGGTATTGGCACAGTTAAAAGCATTTCTTTATAAAAGTCTGTTGCTGCCAGTTCTTTCTCAAGTGATTCCTTTGCTGCTTGCTTTAAATTTGTTGGTGGATTAGGTTTTGAGGTATTTTGTACAAATTCACCAGTCAGCATATAATGGAGTTGTTGGAACATTTCATAGTGGCTTTTTTCATCTTCCATTGCATGCTGGATAAACCGTTGCCAATATGGATCTTCCGTTAGCTTTAGCATGTATTTATAGAAATAAAAATCTCGATACTCATCTTCAATGGCTTGTTTCAGCTGTTCATTAAACACTTGGCCACCCCTTTTTCGCCTTTTTCCTAGCGTATGCGGGTGTGTCTTCACCTATGAAAGGAGCAGACTTAATGCTGCAACATTTTAGCTTTAAACCTATGTATGAAAACAAACAATTACCCGGCTGGACCTTCTCTTTCTTTTACAAGCAAACCCGCTATAGCGGTGAATATTTGCCAAATGGAACGATCACTTGGACAAGCACTTCCCAACCAACTGATGAAGAAGCTGTAAAGAAAATGATTCACGAACTGATGCTATTTCATGTTTACGAGTAATGTTGTTCATGAATTTCACTCTAGTGACATCGCGGATAGCGTAATTCTGGAACATAAATCAACCTCTACTAAATTTTAAAAAAACCGTGCAAAGTGCGCCCGGTCCTTTTAAGAAGAGTAACCATAGTAGCCTGTTGATTTCCGCTAAGGTGGACGCTTTTCGCGGGCATGGCTTCAGTCTCCTCGTAACTTCAAAAACATGTGCTCCTGCGGTTACTCGTCGCAAAGATACTGGCTGTTGGCCAGTATCTTTCCTGCGGGGTCTTCAGCTCATGCATCTGTCGCTTCGCTTTCGGTGCAGAAAACATCTGCTATTCCCGCAGAAGTCGCCACCTGCGCTTCAATCAACTAATATAGATGGCAACTACGATTATAGGTTGGTTCTATCTCTAGCTTATCTTAGAATCATTTATTCGTGTCTTCGCAATAAGTAATTGATAGATTTTCTTATTGGTTACTACTCACTTCATGGATTGTAGTGGAAGGCGACGAGAAAACATGTGCTCCTGCGGTTACTCGTCGCAAAGATATTGGACGAATGACAGTTCGTCCAATATCTTTCCAGCGGGATCAGCGGGACAGGTGAGACCCCGCAGATCGCGAAGCGACCGAGAAGGCTCACCGCCCGCCCCGCAGAAAGCGTCCGCCTAAAACGGAAATCAACAATATTAATGAATCAATCTTTTGTCCAAAACACCTGAAACACTGGATTTTTGGAACTAAAATTAAATACTCTCTTATCTTTTAAAAAAGGAAATGCCCCTAGTCATATATATGACTAGGGGCATTTCCAACTTTTTTTTATTTATCTACTCTTCACCAACATACTAACCGCTTCTTGAATGGCATCTTCTGTAGAAGTACCATTATCATTAGCTTCAATAATACATTGTTCTAAATTTTTCGCGACAATTAATCCTATGGTTCTATCTGCAGCAGAACGCACTGCTGACAGCTGTGTGACAACATCGCGGCATCCTTTATCTTCTTCCATCATCTTGATAACACCTCGTACTTGTCCTTCAAGGCGTTTCAATCGATTCATCATATCTTTTTCATAGCGCACGATCTTCACTCCTTAGTTACATATCTTCTTCCTTTAAGATAGCGGATTTAGTGAAAAAAATCTATCACAATGATTCGTTGAACTCTGTGTCATTCAAAAAAGGGGAGCACCCTTAACCCCCTTGAGGATTAAGAGCCACTCCAGATTGTAAACGATACATTTGTTCATACCGTCCTCCTAGTGTTACTAATTCATCATGCGTTCCTTGCTCCACAATTTCACCACGATCTAAAACAAGAATACGATCCGCATTTTTAATAGTAGAAAGTCGATGTGCAATAATGAATGTGGTACGTCCTTTTTTCAAGACATCCATCGCGTGTTGAATAATTTCTTCAGTCTCTGTGTCTATATTTGATGTTGCCTCATCTAAAATTAAGATGGCTGGATCAAATGCTAACGCTCGAGCAAATGAAATTAATTGACGTTGTCCGGAAGAAAGAGTGCTTCCTTTCTCGATCACTGGTTCATCGATACCATTTGCTAAATGTTTGAGCACACGTTCTCCGCCAACTGCATCTAAAGATGCTTGCACTTTTTCACGAGAAATTCTCGCATCACCTAGGCTAACGTTAGATTCAATTGTTCCCGTGAATAAATACGGATCCTGTAGCACAATCCCCATATGGTCACGAACGGTTTGTCGAGACCAGTCTTGAATATTTAAGCCATCAATTGTGATCGCCCCTTTTGAAACATCATAGAAGCGGAACAATAAGTTCATAATTGAACTCTTACCAGACCCGGTGTGCCCTACTAAAGCAACGGTTTCCCCTTTTTTCGCCTCAAAAGAAATATCTTTTAATACATATTCTTCTTTATTATAAGCAAACCATACATTTTCGAAACGAACATTCCCTTGATAACGGGTGATTTTCTCATCACTAACCTCTTCACCTTGTCGGTCTAGTAATCGGAATACACGCTCTGCTGCCACCAAAGCCTGCTCTAATTTTGCTAATTGATTTACAATACCTGATACAGGATTAAATAAACGGATAATGTAATCAACAAATGCATACAACACACCAACAGATATTGCTGAGGTAGCTGATAATGAAGCACCTCCAAAATACCAAATAAATAAAACAAATGTAATGGAGCGAAGAACTCCGACTAAATTGTGAGACGTTCCAGCATCTAAATAAAGCAATTTATTTTGGTACCTGTAATGTTCACGGTTAGTCAATTCAAACTCTTCTTGCATTTGTTCTTCACGACGGAATGCTTGGATGATTGTCATACCTTGGATAGATTCATTAATCATAGCATTCATATCACTGACTTTTTCTCGAACAATGTGATTATACTTTGATGCGTATTTTCGATACAAGAACATCCAAATAAACAAAACTGGAACAACGAACAAAGCAATTGTTGCCATTTTCCAATCAAGGAAGAATAATGCCACATAAATACCTGTAATATACATTGCACTTGATGCAAATTGAGACAGTACAGTTACATACAATTCGCGAATCGCTTCGGTATCGTTTGTAATACGAGCTACTACTTTCCCTGCAGGTAAGTTGTCAAAGTAGCGAATCGGTAAAGTTTGGATATGTTGATAGACATCATTCCTCATTTTTTGAATTACACGATTAGCTGCTTTTTGTAGCAATAAATATTCTCCATAACGGAACATTGCAGAAACGATTGTTAAGGCAAAAAACACACCTAGCAACAACGCTATGGGTTCAAAAGCAAATGAACCAGCTGTTGTATCTGCAATATGATCGTCAATAATCTTCTTAGCAATCAAAGGCCCTGCTAAATCGGCAGCCACCCCTACGGTTAGCAAACTAATTCCCAGGATTAACAGTTTTTTATAATGTAAGGCGTAGAGCCATAATCTTTTCCCTGTACTCATGATGACACCTCCTCAATCTGCTGACGGTCGAACTGTTCTTTATACCAGCCCTCATTCGTAAGCAAATCTTCATGCGTACCTTCTTCAATCATAACCCCATCATCTAATACAATAATCCAGTCCGCATGTTGAATTGCAGATAGACGATGTGTGGTAATGATGGTTGTTTTGTCTTTCCGTTCGAGTTGTATATTTTCAATAATACGTGCCTCCGTTTTTGCATCGACCGCAGACAACGAATCATCCAACAATAAAATTTCTGGATTTTTAATGAGTGCACGAGCAATCGAAATACGCTGCTTCTGCCCTCCGGATAAAGCTACACCTTTTTCGCCAACAAGCGTTTCTAACCCTTGTGGTAACATTTCTAAATCCTTTTGGAAATGTGATAAACGAATAGCCGTTTCAATGTCTGCATCTGTTCCTTCAGGATGGCCAAACAAAATATTCTCTTTAACCGTTCGAGAGAATAAGACATGATCTTGTGGCACATAACCAATCCAGTTGCGCACCTGATCCTTTGTTTGATTTTCTATCGGAATGTTTGCAAATGTAAGTGACCCTTCACCTGCAGGGTACTCACGTAGAAACTGTTTAATTAGCGTGGTTTTCCCACTTCCAGTTTTCCCGACTATTCCAAGCGTTTGGCCTGGCTCTAACTGCAAATTAATATTACTTAAGTTCACTGTAGATGACTGTGGGTATTGGAATTTCACATTGTTAAAACCAATTCTACCCGGTTGCAAAACCGTCACTGGATTTGATGCATCTTTGACATCCTCTTCGCAATCAAGGGTTTCTTGCACACGATCCAGAGATGCATTGCCTCGTTGCATGACGTTGATCAATTCACCTATCGCAAACATGGGCCAAATAATCATTCCGAGATACACATTGAATGCGACTAAGTCACCGAGCGTCATTTGACCTTCCGACACCAAGAATGCTCCATATCCTAGTCCAATCATGTAACTAATGCCTGTTAATACTTTGGTAATCGGGTTAAATAATGCATCAATTTTTTCAACTTCCATATTTTTCGCATAAACATCTTCTGTCATTTCATCGAATTGTTTTTCTGAAGCACGTTCTTGGACATACGCTCTAATAACACGAACACCCGAAACTGCTTCTAGTACACTGTCATTCATATCTCCAAAAGCATCTTGTGCCTTCATATATTTTTCGTGGATCCGTTTACCGAGAATTTGCATGATAATTGCCAAGATTGGCAAAGGTAAAAGTGCAACAAAAGTTAATTTCCAACTAACTAATATTCCCATAGTCACTAAAATGGTAAGCATATAAAGTGACGAGTCAACTAATGTTAAAATACCGAACCCTGCAGTTGTAGACACGGCTTTTAAATCGTTGGTTGCTCTTGCCATCAAATCGCCAGTTCGATTCTTTTCGTAGAATGACGGCGTCATGCGTAAAAATTGTTTCATTAAACGGCTTCGCAATTGCTTTTCAATGACATATGCTCCGCCGAATAATTGGTACTGCCAAACAAAGTTACTTAAATAATTGACAATCGTTACCGCAATTAGTGACAGTAAGAAAATCATTAGTAATTTTGATGTTAATGTTTGTTGATAAATGGCATCAATGGATTCACCCAGCAGCCATGGTGGCACAACCTCGAGTACATTCGTTACCATCAGCAACGAAATTGCAATCGTATATCGTTTCCAGTTTTCTGCGAAAAACCATCTTAATTTGAATAATACTGAGAACATGTAATTTCCTTCTTTCCTTTACGGTTTGGCTTTCACTAGCCGCCTTCTAGAGATTCCTTGATCAATATTTGCTTCTGTTTCTGTTGCTGATAGTTCATCTTCAGCACTCCTTTTCATTTTTTTGTTGCGAAGCTCGACTTTCACTTCCTGGTTTATATAAGACAGTTTTACACTGTGAAACCAAAATATGGTAATAAGAAACACAAAAAAGCACGCGCCTGTTTCCAGATGCGCGTGCGCATGAAAAAAGGAAAAGGTATCCATACCCTTCCCTTGATTTAAATTAAATCATTGAGATATTACTAGTAGGTACGGACGAACTATATAGTTTGATGATAGATCAATTCTTTTAATCATGACACGTACCTCCTCATCTCATAGTTTATTTACTTACTTAGATTAGCATGACAATTTTTTAATTGTCAATACATTTTGAAAAAGATTATTATTCTGTCAATAACTTGCGTTTATACATTTTTAGGTAGGGTATTTAAAAGGTAACAAAACATTCAAGTAAAAGGAGTGATTACTCGTGGAAGAAAAAAAGAATATTGAAGTACGTAGAGAAGAAAAAACAGACAGTGGTTTAGTAGGCGCAACATTTATTAAATACGCTGCTTACTTAATTATTTTCTTTGCAGTATTATGGTTTTTAATTAATTACGTATTCCCTATGTTCAGTTAAGGAAGGAGAGTTTTATCATTATGTTTAAGAAAATGATTGTTGGTTATGATGGTTCAGAAGGCAGCAGAGCTGCTTTAATACATGCGGTTGATTTGATGCATAACCGACCAAATACATCACTCATCGTAGCTTATGTGAACGACGACGTTGTAGGTGGAGATATTCCCTATTCTAACGAACCATTAGTTAATGCTCCCATCTTAGTGGATATGAATTCAGCTCCTTCAGATGAAGTTGATATCGATTCACCACAGCATTTAGCTCGCGAATATGCTCAACAAATGACTGAATCCATACAGACACAGCTAGATAGGCATCATATCGAAGCACAAATTTTAGCAATTGACGGTCAACCTGCTAGAGCATTGGCCGAATTGGCAGAAAACGAAAAAGCAGATGTAATTATCGTTGGAAACAGCGGTAAATCAGGCTTCCAAAAGTTTTTTGTTGGCTCTGTTAGTGAAAAAATAGTGAAAGATTCACCTTGTACTGTAATTGTTGTTAAATAATCATCTTTCGCGCTCCCTCATAGGGGCGCGTTTTTATTTAGTTTTCACAACATTTTCACGTATACTAGAGAGAAGAAAAAGAGAAGTTAGGTGTGAGGGAAATGGCGCGTCGGAAAAAAATGGACGAAGCTGCAATGCTGAGAGAGACTGAAAAGTTATTGCTCGAAAGAGGATACGAAGGTTTTTCATTTAAAGCATTGTCCGAAAATTTAGATATAGCGCGCAGCACTATCTATGAATATTACGGCCATAAAGACGATCTTATCACCGATTATATGTTTATTTTAGTCAGTAAAGTAATGAAGGAAATGGAAATCATAGCGTCCGAAACAACTGGACTCGAAACCATGAAAGAGTGGTTAAAAACGTTCATGCAATACGACCAAGTTCACTATATGATTGGCATGCGTGGTCAGTTAGACCAATCAGAATCAGACATTGCTCGTAATCATTTAAAACAAATGGATGGACTTCATGGGAAAATGTTTTTCATGTTGACGAATCAAGTTAAGAAAGCAAAAGATCTCGGAGAAGTTCGTGCGGACTTGCCAAATGAACTGGTAGCGTCTATCTTTTTCCATTCAATTTTGTCTCGGCCAGCAAATGATGAAAACATTGATGGTTGGGCAAATATGCTAAACGACATTATTGAAAATGGGGTTAAACCTCGAAAGGAGTCGTGAATATATGAAAATCGCTGTGCTGTTAAGAAATGATTTACGACTTCACGACCACCCTGCTCTTTCTCAAGCGAAGCTTGATGGCGAAATATTACCCATTTATGTAGTAGAAAATAATTTAGGTGCAGCGTTTAAATACTGGACTCATCGCAACTTAGAGTCATTACAAGAATCCATACGTAAACTTGGCGGTGAACTGTATGTTTCTAATTCTCCTTTACCTGAAACGGTAAAAGCACTTCAAAAAGAATATGCAATTGATGCCATATATTTCAACCGCTCGTATCATCCCGAACAACGATTGCGAGATGAAGAATTTGCTAAACATATTTTTGATGAAGGCTTCGTTGTAAAAACATTCGAGGGCACTATGTTACTTCCCCCTTGGGAATCGCTGAAAGAGAACGGTGAACCTTATAAAGTTTTCACTCCGTTTTATAACCATTTCCGCACTAAAGCAGTTCCTTTAGTAGTACCGCATATTAGAGACGCCAAATTTCTCAAGGTTCCAGAGAGCGTGACAAGTATCTCTGCGGATATTAATGTCTTACAACTTGTTCCTATTTTTGATTGGACTGACGGAATAGATGAAAATTGGCCAGCTGGCGAAGAGGCAGCTATTGAGCTCGTCAAAACATTTATCGATGAAGACGTCGCTGCTTATAAAATAAAGCGGGACTTTCCAGCAATTTCAGGAACTTCACGTATTTCTCCATACTTAGCTATCGGTGCCCTTTCTGTTCGCAGTGTTTATCATTACGCATTAAAAATGCAGCCTGATGTTAGTGAAGCCTTTATCAGGCAATTAGTATGGCGAGAATTTGCCTATCAAATGCTTGTCCACTTCCCTCATACTGTAAATAAACCACTAAACAAAAATTTTTCGAACTTCCCTTGGCTAAACAATGAAGAGCATTATCAAAAATGGTGTTATGGACAAACTGGGATTCCCTTAATAGATGCAGGAATGCGTGAGTTGTGGTCGACTGGCTATATGCATAACCGAGTGCGAATGAATGTTGCCAGTTATTTAACGAAACATTTATTAGTGGATTTCACAAAAGGCATGTCGTGGTTTTGGGATACTTTAATAGATTGTGATATAGCCAATAACACATTTGGTTGGCAATGGGCATCAGGAAGTGGCGCGGATGCAGCCCCTTATTTCCGCATCTTCAATCCCTATTTACAAAGTGCGAAGTTTGATGGAGAAGCGTTGTACATTAGAAAATGGATTCCTGAACTTCGACATCTATCAGATAAAGATATTATGGAACCTGATCAAGCATCTGAGGATTCACTCAAAGAGGCAGGCGTCGTATTAGGCGATACATATCCATACCCCGTGGTAACTCATAAGGCTGGACGTACTCGTGCCTTACTTGCCTATGGAGAGATAAAAAAAGGATGAACCCGATTTACATGGGTTCATCCTTTTTTGCAGAGTTTGTGGTCGTTTGGTGTTTCCGACCAATTAATAATTGGTTAGAACCAACTATTATGGCTTTTCGACCATTCAAATGGTTTTTCCGACCAACTCTCAAGAGTTTTCGACCATTCGCCCTGAGGTGGACACGATTCTTCTCTAGAAAGACACTTACATTTCATTGACGCACATTAAACAACGGCATTTCTTATTCAATTAACACGGCACGCACGGGGCTACCGTCTGCACCTTCTATTTTTAAAGGCAATGCGATTAATCTATACATGCCTTCTGCTATATCGTCTAACACTAGCCCTTCTAAAATATAGCGACCTGCAGTTCCTAAAGCGTGATGCATGGGTAGATCTTTACTCGTAATCGAATCTACTGATGGCAAATCTACTCCAAATAAAATAATCTCGTTTTCAACCATCCACTCCACCACTTCGACTTCAAAGGTTGGAATTTCTTCAGGAAACACAGTTCTTTCCTGCCAGGCACTTGTACGAAACAGAACTGCTTTTGCAGTAGCAGTTTCAACGCCTTGTAACGACGCCCGAGAAATTACATCTTGCCCGCTGACATCAATGACAATTGCATCAACCATATAGTTTTCTAAAGGCAGTTCATGTACTTTCTTTCCTAGTTCATCAAAATGAAATGGAGCATCGATATGAGTACCGATATGTGCGCTGGTCGTTATTTGTCCTACATTCACTGACCCACTTTGTTGCTTCGTCCAGTTTAACTGAAACTCGAAAGGCGTATCACCTGGCCACTCAGCTACATCACTGTTTAACATCATGGATATGTCATGTATTTTCAATTACGCCACCACGTTTCGTTCATTTGAAAATGTTTTATATGTTTCTTTTTCCATAATTGTTTTTAAACGTTGGACCATTTCCCAAACATCTTCAAAACTTGAATAAAAGCTGATTGGTGCCAATCGAATGATATCTGGTGCACGGAAATCTGGCACCACATTTGCTTGTTTCAACGCTTTACAAATACGAGCTGCTTCTGGATGAGCTAACGCGATATGTCCACCTCTCGCTTCATCAGCAACAGGAGTGACATCGACAAAACCAAATGACCCTAATTCTGCTTGAATTAAGTCACGCAAGTACTGTGTCAACGCAAGCGATTTAGCTCGCACATTTCTTATCCCTGCCTTTTCAAATAATTCAACACTGCCAGTTAGTGGGGCTGTGCTAAATAAATTCGGCGTACCGATTTGGTAAGCACCTGCTCCATTTGCTTTTGAAAAGTCATGTGACATATCAAATTGTTTTGTTTTATCAGAACCGAACCAGCCAGCGAGCCCGGGCAATTCGTTATGATGACGCTCATGAATATAAAGTCCGCCTGACCCCCCTGGGCCACTATTCATGTATTTATAATGACACCAAATCGCGAAATCCACGTTTTCTTTATGTAATTGATGAGGAACTGCTCCAATAGAATGAGCTAAATCAAAACCGACTAAAATCCCTTTTGCATGAGCCATTTCAGTAATGCGTCCCATATCCAACAATTGCCCGCTTCGGTATAACACGGATGGCAACATCAAAATAGCAACATCCTCGGTTAACATTTCTTCAATAGCATCAAGTGTTAATGTATAGCCATCATCACTTTTCACTTTTCTCATTGACACTGCTGGATTCAGTCCACGCAATCTTAAATGACTTTCTACAGCATAAATATCTGAAGGGAAATTTAATTCGTCTACGACAATAACTGATCTTTCAGCAGTTGGATGAAACAATGTAGAGAGCATTTGGTGGATATTAACGGTAATCGAGCCAGTAACCATCACTTCATTACCATTCGCACCGACGACGTTTGCTACTCGTTCACTTAATTTTTCCGAGTAGGTAAACCAAGGATCTTCGCCTTCTGTCCATCCATCAATTCCTTTATCACGCCAGCTTGCTATTAATTTTTCAAGTGATTCCTGAGAACGCTTCGACATAAGTCCTAAAGAGTTACCATCCATATATAATTGATTCTCTGGCAAATAAAACTCCGCTTTATAACTACTTAACACGTCTAACTTGTCCATTTCTCTTGCAAACTGCATAGTTGTATCCAAAGTCATATCTCCTTTTAGCCAAACATGGCAAAGCTTAATGCACCTAAAATCGCCGTGATAATCACGACTAACCATGGTGATAGTTTATAAAATACTAACAGAGTAAAGGAAATTAACACAATGACAAAATCAATTGGGTCATGCACTGCACTTGTAAAGACAGGGTCATAAAGAGCGGCTAGTAAAATTCCGACTACGGCTGCATTAACTCCCTTTAAAGCGGCTTGTATTCTTGGCTTAGTTCGAATCACTGCCCAAAAAGGTAAAGTCCCAACTACAAGTAAGAATGACGGTAAAAACATGGCAATCACGGCAATAGCAGCTCCTGAAAAGCTCCCCATTATTTGCCCAAGGTATCCTGACAAGGTAAACAATGGTCCAGGAACAGCTTGTGCGGCACCGTAGCCAGCAATAAACGCTTCAGATGACATCCAACCTACCGGTACGACTTCCCGCTCTAACATAGGCAGTACGACGTGTCCTCCACCAAATACGATAGAACCTACTCGGTAAAAGATATCAAAAATGGCATACCAAGTAGCTTGAACGAACGGTCTAAATAGTGGTAATAGAATAAGTAAAGCAAAGAATAGAATCCAAGCGATTATGCCGGTTTTCTTCCCAAACGACAATGGCATTTCAACAGCTTCTGGCGCTTTTTCATTTTTGTAAAACATCACACCAAAAATCCCAGCCAGGATAATAATTAAAATTTGTCCCCATGCTGTTGGAATCAATAGTGTTGCGGCGGCGGCTATCATTGCAACTGTGATTCTGGTCCTATCAGGTGTTAATGATTTCCCCATACCCATCAAGGCATGTGCTACAACTGCAACAGCCACAATTTTTAGACCTTGAATCCATCCACTTTCAAATGAACCGGTTTGCATAATGACCCATGCAAATGCCATCAGTAAAAATACGGAAGGCAAAGTAAAACCAATCCATGATAGTATACCTCCAAGTAATCCACCACGTAACACGCCAATTGATATCCCTACTTGTGAACTCGCTGGTCCCGGTAGAAATTGACATAGTGCCACTAAATCAGCGTAAAGTTTGTCATCTAGCCATTTTCTTTTTTGAACGTATTCGTCTCTAAAATATCCGATATGTGCTGCGGGTCCTCCAAAAGAAGTAAGTCCAAGTTTGGTTGATGCTGCTAAGATTTCAAGATAACGCCCTGCTTTTTTTGTTGCCATATTCCCATCACTTCCTGACATATAAGTTTACTCTTATATGATACAAGATGATGAAACTCGTTAATAGTATAAACTGCGTTAGAAAGTAATATTTGTTTTTTATACGTAAGTATTTTATTATTATAGGTATTAACTATTTTTCAGAAAACAGGAGGTGTACACTTTGTTCTCCCCCTCATTCGGGTTTGGAACAAAGGAATTCTTTGGACATAGCCATACGATTGACAGCATTTGCTGTCTTAATCGCCTTAACGGCATTCTTCGTTGCAAGTGAGTTTGCTATTGTAAAAGTGAGAGCGACCCGCATTGATCAATTAATTGCGGAAGGACATAAACGGGCGATACCAGCAAGACGAGTCATTTCAAATTTAGATGAATATTTATCAGCGTGTCAGTTAGGTATTACAATGACCGCTCTGGGTCTTGGTTTACTCGGAGAACCGACAGTCGAGCTTATATTACATCCATTATTTGAACGATTCGAGCTTAGCCAAAGCATGTCGAGCATTCTTTCTTACGGAATTGCGTTCTCATTCGTTACATTCTTGCACGTAGTTGTCGGTGAATTGGCACCGAAAACGTTAGCCATTCAAAAAGCGGAGCAAGTTGCTTTAGCTACTGCGATACCATTAATTTGGTTCTACCGCATCATGTATCCAATAATTAAATTCTTAAATGGTTCTGCTCGCACACTTACAGGCTTATTTGGATTAAAACCAGCATCCGAATCTGAACTTGCTCATACAGAAGAAGAACTTCGTATGATTTTATCAGATAGCTTGAAGAGCGGTGAAATTAACCAATCAGAATATAAGTTTGTAAACAAAATTTTTGAATTTGACGATCGGATTGCCAAGGAAATTATGGCACCACGTACTGAGATGAGCACCATTGATAAAGATACAACGCTTCGCCAAGTGTTCGACCAAGTCAATGTCGAGCAATATACTCGTTATCCCGTTACCGATGGTGATAAAGATCACGTAATTGGACTCGTTAACATGAAAAACTTATTAACAGCCTATATTAAAGATGCTTCCAACATCAATCGTCCAGTGATTGATTATATGCAACCGATCATTCGTGTTATTGAAACGATTCCTATTGGTGAATTGCTTCTTAAAATTCAACGTGAACGTATTCATATGGCGGTTTTGATGGATGAATATGGAGGGACATCTGGACTTGTTACAATCGAAGACATTCTTGAAGAAATTGTCGGCGATATTCGAGACGAGTTTGATAACGATGAATTACCAGACGTGCAAAAATTAGGAGATTATCATTATATCCTTGATGCGAAAATCTTAATTGAAAATATCAATGATCTTTTAGGAATCGATATTGATGAAGAAGATATCGATACAATCGGAGGCTGGTTCTTAACCAAACATTTTGAAGCCATTAAAGGTGAAAAAATAATTGAACAGGGCTATGAGTTTACGATTAAAGATATGGAAGGTCATCACATACTGTATCTAGAAGTCAAAAAGTTAACTAAACAAGAAATTGCTGATATTCTCGAAGATCAATCAGTGGAATCATAGAGATAAACGACTCTCATTAAGAGGGTCGTTTTCTTATGTCTAAGAGTGTTGCAGGAGGGAAACAAAATGGAACTTTACACACAATTAAGAGAAGGGGAAAAAGGTGCTTGGGTTAGCATTGGAACCTACATTGTCTTAAGTGCATTAAAACTTACGATTGGATACATTGGAACATCGGAAGCATTAAAAGCAGACGGTCTCAATAATACGACAGATATTGCGGCATCTATCGCTGTTTTAATTGGTCTAAGAATTTCACAAAAGCCCCCCGATGAAAATCACCATTATGGACATCTTCGCGCAGAAACAGTTGCCTCTCTTGTAGCATCCTTTATTATGGCTGCCGTTGGATTACAGGTATTAATTAATGCTAGTGGCAATTTGCTACACCCTGTACATGAAACGCCTTCCCTATTAACTGCTTTTGTTGCTGGTGGAAGTGCTATCGTTATGTATGTCGTTTATCGATACAATTTAAAGTTGGCGAATCGCATCAACAGTTCAGCCGTCCGTGCGGCTGCTTATGATAATCGATCTGATGCTCTAGTAAGTCTTGGAGCTGCTATCGGGATACTCGCAGCTATCTTTGGAGTTCCCATTCTTGATTCTATTACCGCTATCCTCGTCGGTTTTCTCATTATGAAAACCGCATATGATATTTTTATCGAAGCTGTTTTAACATTGACAGATGGCTTCAACGAAGATGAAGTGGAAACATTATCAGTTCTTGTAAGAAAAGTTCAAGGTGTTATTCACTTAGAGGATTTTAAAGGGCGTATGCACGGAAATTTAATGTTTGTTGATTTAACCGTAAAAGTAGATCCAACATTAAATGTCATAGAAAGTCATCGAATCACGGAAGAAATAGAAAGAAAAATTCTTTTAGTCAAACCATTTTGTATGGTGCTGGTCCATATCGAGCCACACATTCCAGAACCATCCAACAAAGCATGATTACAGATAAAAAATGGCTCCGGGGTTGTTTATACCCGGAGCCATTTTTTTGACGATTAATATATTTTGTTGCACGATGCTCGGTAAACGTCAGGTTCTTTCGATACTTTCGACAGGAATGGTGGATTTAAAAGGCTCATATCGTTCCTTTAAGAATATTTTCACCATTTGATAATTGTCACTTGCGATTAGACGAGTTAGACACCATTCCGTTCCTTTTACGACCATTGATGGATCGTATCACTTACTCTTTGGAAAACTTAATTTTAATATGAAATTACTCGAAGCTAAAAAAACCGTCACATGGACGGTTTTTTCATTATGTTTAGTCTGCTTCTTCCTCTTCTACTTCTTCTTCCATTTCACCATCTACATCTTCATTGTCTCCATCTCCACAAGCACCTAGCAAACCTACAGATAGGAATGCTGCAGCTCCAATTTTCCACCATTTTTGTCCAGCCACTGGTTTCTTCATCATTTTAAATTCCTCCAATTTTGTAAGTTTTTATGTTTCTTTTCAACTTATTAATTAGTTACCCAATCAACACTTTGAGTTAAACGTGCCATTTGGATTATTTTCGGAATAGAGGCAAATTTCTCATTTTAGTTATTGACTAAATGAATATGCTTTTGGTAAGGTTATACTATTAATAGAAAGCAGGTGAGGTATTATGACAATTTTATATGAGAATGTAAAAACGCGAATTGGCATGTTCCAGGTATCTCATCACACGTATGCTTTCTAAAAAGTAGACCGTATCTTGTGATGTGTATTTTTAACCGTGGCTGCCTTTTCGCAGCCACGGTTATTTTATTTATACAAAACAGGAGGAATACACATTGAAAATAGTTGAAAATTACGGTTGGAACGATTCTTGGAATACAAAATGGACAGACCAATCCGACAATACAAAATTACAAGCAAGCATCGCTGGTCGTATCTTGCTAGAACATAAACATATGTACCGCGTTGTGACAGATGAAGGTGAATGGTTAGCTTCTCTGTCTGGGAGTTTTAAGCACACAGCACTCGATCGCAGAGACTTCCCTGCTGTCGGTGACTGGGTTGCCATAGAAAAAATGCCTGGTGAAGAAAAAGGGATTATACGCAGTATTCTTCCACGAACATCGCTTTTTTCTCGAAAAGTTGCTGGCCAAACAACTGTCGAACAAATTGTCGCAGTTAACGTCGATATCGTCTTTCTTATCATGTCTCTAAACTTAGATTTTAATGTCCGCCGACTCGAGCGATATATAATTGCTGCTTGGGATTCTGGGGCTAATCCCGTTATTGTATTGACTAAAAAGGATCTTTGTGATGATCCACAAGTCTTTGTTGATCAAGCAAATGATGTAGCATTTGGAGTGCCCATACACGTCGTCAGCAGTGTAACTGGCGAAGGAGTTGCTGAACTTCAAGAATTATTAAAAGATGGGAAAACAGCAGCTCTTCTCGGCTCATCTGGAGTTGGAAAATCATCTTTAACAAACGCCTTATGTGGTGAAGACGTAATGGTGGTTCAAAACATTCGAGAAGATGACGACAAAGGACGCCATACGACTACTCATCGTGAATTGTTCCGTATGCCTGGCGGAGGATTGTTAATTGATACTCCTGGTATGCGCGAGTTTCAAATGTGGGATAACAGTGAAAGCTTAAATACAGGATTCAAAGATGTCGAGCAATTTGCAAATTCATGTCGTTTCACGGATTGCCAACATACGAATCAACCAGGTTGTGCCGTACAAGAAGCACTCGAAAATGGTTCTCTAACCCGCGAACGCTATGCAAGCTATGAAAAGCTAAAACGTGAACTTGCATACGTTGAAAGAAAAGCAGATGCTGCAGCTCAAAAAGCAGAGCGTGGAAAATGGAAACAAATCACGAAAGACATGCGCAAGAGGCCAGGGAAAAAGAAATAACATTTATACAATTGCCAGTCCATCAAATATGGGCTGGCTTTTTTGAGGATTGGCAAGATCGAGTACGAGTGAACCCACGCAATTTTTCTACACATAGAAAAACCGCATCCCCTAAAGGAATGCGGTCCACTTTTCATCTATATAAGCTGCTGTGCTTTTACTTCCTTAGCTACTCGAGCGTACATCTTTAATTCTTCAATCAATCCATCGACTTGTTCAGCCGCTTCCTTTGTCAAGCCATCGCGATCGTAGTCAAAAACACTTGGATCCAGCACTAATTGACGAGGAATAGCATTTGCATATAACCCACGCATGACCGTACGCATATTATTTAAACAGTTAATCCCACCTTTACCTCCACCAGCCATAGCGATTAAGCCAACTGGTTTGTGCAGGAATTGTGTGCTGCTTAAGAAATCAAGCGTATTTTTTAATGCGCCACTCATCGCACTATGATATTCAGGTGATAAAAGCAATACAGCATCTGCTTCAAGAACAGATTGACGCAAAGACTTCACGACTGGATTAGTCGTTTGCTCTTCTTCCCCCGTGTACATCGGCATTTCCATAACACTTAAATCTAATGTGTGATATCCGTAAGTACGTTCAATAAATCGAGCCGCAATCGCAGTTCGTCCGTGTTTACGTGGTCCTCCACTTATTACTACTATTTTCATCTCTATTCTCTCCTTTTTGAATTGCAAATTAACAATTAGCTAGGTTCTGTTAACCCATGCTTTACTGCATACAGTGCAGCTTGTGTGCGATCTTGTACAAGTAATTTTGAAAATATATTTGATATATGTGTCTTTACTGTTTTCTCTGTAACGAATAAAGAAGAAGCGATTTCTTTATTACTTTTCCCTTTTGTTAACTCAGACAAAACATCTTGCTCCCTCGGTGTCAGTGGATAAAGTTTATGCGGTAGTTCAATTTGCGGT
Organism: Paenisporosarcina macmurdoensis; assembly: GCF_042658845.1. NCBI lineage: Bacteria > Bacillati > Bacillota > Bacilli > Caryophanales > Caryophanaceae > Paenisporosarcina > Paenisporosarcina macmurdoensis. Next base: position 19,490 of record NZ_JBHSRI010000009.1, on the reverse strand, counting down.
TCACTCTCTTTCATGAGTTGCGAGGTGGCTTGAGGATGCAGTGTATTCTCCCCACGCATTAATTTGCGAATTGCTTCAACTAAATCGTCAGGTTCAATGTCTTTTAATTGATAACCAGATGCTCCCGCTTCAATGGCAGGAATGACGTGATCTCTGTCTGAAAAACTCGTCAGCATTAACACTTGTGTTTGTGGATACTGAGATTTAATCTTTTTTGTCGCTTGAATCCCGTCCATTATCGGCATCACCAAATCCATTAACACCACATCTGGTCTAAGCTTGGCTGTCAATTCAACGGCTTCTCTCCCGTTCGTAGCTTCTCCCACAACATCCATATCTTTTTGCGTTTTCAAAAAGAATAATAACCCTCGTCGTACGACGTGATGATCATCCGCAATTAGCACTCTAATCATGCAGATTCCTCCTTAATGTGGCAAACGGATTAATAATTCCGTTCCTTTTTCAATGTGACTTACCCAGTCAGCGGTTCCTCCAGCTGCTTTCGCTCGGTCTCTCATACTTTGCAAGCCGATGGATGGGATTTGCACATTTGAATCCATTTGGAATCCGCATCCTTCATCTTTTAAAACGAGCAATACGTCTGTCAGTGTTACCGTAATAAATAATTCCGCTTCCTGAACTCCCGCATGTTTCCGAACATTATTTAATCCTTCTTGTGCGATACGGAACAGTGTTTCTTCAGTTCGAGATGGTAAATTGATTACACCTGACACTTTTACTTTAATAGTTAATCCGAGCATTTCAGAATAGCCTTTAATCCCTTCAATCAGTCCAGTTTCTAATCCTTTTGGACGCAACTGCCAGATAAGCGCACGCATTTCAGTTAATGCTTCTTGCGTTAAGTGTTGAATTTCACGAAAGGTTTCTTTCACTTCTGGTTGTTCAGCCATCTCGCTACCACCTCGAGCGGTCAAGGTAACGGAGAATAACAATTGGTTTACCGAATCGTGTAGATCTCGAGCTAAGCGATTTCGTTCCTGTACAAGCGCCATTTCCTGTTCTTGTTTCGTTAACATGATGCGCTTGATCGCTGAACCTAGTTGAAAGGCCACAGACTCTAGCAGTGCAAGTTCGTGATCTGTAAATGCTACGGTATTTGGGGAGGCCACATTTAACAGGCCAAATTTTTCTTGTCCGGATTGTAAAGGTACGGTTGCATGATGCGTAATGCCAGCATGGTCTCCCACTTTTGCATCAATCGCATTTTCAATTCGTTGACATTCTATCATATTCGTCGCTTTTTTCAACTCTCCATTGCGGTACTTAGAAACACACCAGCATCCACCTTTTTCTAGATGACGACAACTGCCGTATTCAAGAGCATCTGGAAGATTTTCATGGGCAAGTAATTGATGCTTTCCTTTTGTATCAATAAAGAAAATCCAGCCTGTTTCAAACTGTGTGCCAGCTAAAAATTTTCGTAATGCGCCCTGTAGCATGGTGATCATTTCGGTTTCTTCATTCAACAGTTCGGCAATTTCTTTTAATAAGCCGATGTTTGAATGTTCGTTTGATTGCATACAGTCGCCTCCATCTTACCTGTCATTATATCCTCTATCATACCACTCGTTTTCATGCATTCGAATGAGGGCTAGTTCATACTTTTGGCTGACATGTTAATCTTGCAACGTTCTCCACAAGTAAAATGTCGCATAAGCGCGCCATCCACTCCAATGTTCAGCCCATCGTTCAATTTCATCCAAAGTGGGCTTTTCAGATCGATTGAGCACTTTTTTCAATGCGTTATGTAAACCGACATCAGCTAATGGAAAAGCATCAGGATGTCGTAAACATCTCATGATGACATAATTTGCCGACCACTTTCCAATACCTCTAATAGCAGTTAAACGTGCCTCCATTTCCCCTAGAGACATCACCTGTAGCTGTTCCTTGTCTATTTGGCCAGTTGCAATAAGTTCAGCAACACCAATGATGTATTCTGCTTTTCTTTGGGTAAAGGACAGCTTTCGCAATTGTTCCACTTCTAGCGATGCCAATTTTTGAGCCGTTGGAAATACCCAGTACTCTTCGTTATCGTGCACAATGGACTCACCATACGTTGTAACAAGCTTTTGTTTTAATGCATATGCAACATGTAAACTAATTTGTTGTCCCATAATGGACCAGCTAAGGGCTTCAAACAACTCCTCCACACCTACTATGCGGAGACCCTTATAAGCTAAGACCACTTCCTTCAATATCTCGTCCCCATGTGCTAAGTCATAAAAAGGTTGTAAATCACGTGATAAATCAAACCACTCGTCAACAAAGTCTGTTGCTACCTTGGAAACATGAATGGTTGGCCGAATTAATTGCGGAAATGATAGGACGAGTTCCTGATCTCCAATAGACAGTTTGATAAGCACCACTTCTTGTTGTATTCGAATCGCTTTTATAACGCTTTTATTTTCTTTATCGACTCGATGCAATACTTCTTTTTGATTGCGAGCTAAATAAGACAATATATCGTTCCCATTAAAATCTTGTATGCCTCTTCTTAACTCAATTCCACGTTGCTCCCACATTGACATTCATTCCCTTATAAGAAAATTTAACAGAATAAGAAAAACCGGGCAAAGTCCGCCCGGTCCTTTTAAGAAGAGTAACCATAGTTGCCTGTTGTTTCCGCTACGGTGGACGCTTTTCGCGGGCATGGCTTCAGTCTCCTCGTCACTGCAAAAACATATGCTCCTGCGGTTACTCGTCGCAAAGATACTGGCTTTGACCAGTATCTTTCCTGCGGGGTCTTCAGCTCATGCTATTCCCGCAGAAGTCGCCACCTGCGCTTCAATCAACTAATATAGATGGCAACTACGATTATAGGTTGGTTCTATCTCTAGAAAACTTAAAATCATTTATTCGTTTCTTCGCAATAAGAAATTGATAGATTTTCTTGTTGGTTACAACTCACTTCATGGATTGTAGTGGAAGGCGGCGACTCCAGCGGGATCAGCGGGACAGGTGAGACCCCGCAGATCGCAAAGCGACCGAGGAGGCTCACCGCCCGCCCCGCGGAAAGCGTCCGCTTGAAACGAAAATCAACACTATTAATGAATCAATCTTTTTGTCCAAAACGCCTGATACACTGGATTTATGCAACTAAAATTATATGATTTCTTATCTTTTCAAATAAAACCCTATTAGCTTATTCACTAATAGGGTCCACTCTTACTAGCTGAAACGTTTTTCCATTTCAGCCGTGAATTGCGTTGTAATCGTATTCAGTTTATCTTTACTTTCAGCTTCAGTTGGACTCATGACACCAATATAGTATTTAATCTTCGGTTCAGTTCCACTTGGTCGTATACATACCCATGACCCATCCGCTAAGAAATATTTCAAAACGTCTGATTGAGGCAATGTCAGATTTTCATCCTTACGCCCATCAATAAAGCTACGTGTTTGCGTTAAATAATCTTCTTGTGACGAAATGGCAATCCCGGCAACTTCCGTTAAGGGTTGATTACGTAAATTAGTTAACAGACCTTGAATCGCACGTGCTCCGTCTGCCCCTTTTTTCGTAATCGACACTAACCCTTCGAAGTAGTAGCCGTGACGTTCAAATAAGTCATGCAAGACATCGAGTAACGTCTTGCCCTGCATTTTATAGAAAGCAGCTGCTTCTGTAATAGCTAAGACAGATTGAATGGCATCTTTATCACGAACGAATGGTTGAATTAAGTAACCATAGCTTTCTTCATAACCAAACAAGAACGTATATTCTTTGGTTTCATTATAGTGTTGAATTTTTTCTCCAATAAATTTAAACCCAGTCAATACATCTTCAGTCGACGAGCCATGGTATTCTGCAATCACACGACCCAAATCAGAAGTCACGATTGTTTTAAATACTCGACCATTTGCTGGCATTTGGCCCTTCTCTTTTAATTGAGTAAGTAAATATTCAATCAAAATGGCTCCTGTTTGGTTCCCTGTTAATAGTACGTAATCTTCCGCTTGTCGAACTGCCACACCTACACGGTCCCCATCTGGATCAGTTGTAATTAAAACATCAGCAGCTGTTTCTTTACCTAGTTTCATCGCTAACTCAAACGCACCTGCTTCTTCTGGATTAGGAGATTTCAATGTAGGAAACTCGCCGTTTGGTTCCATTTGCTCTTCAACATACATAAAGTTTTGATATCCCGCTTGTTCCATTAAAGTACGAACGGTTGAACCTGAAGCTCCATGAAGAGGTGAGAATACCACTTTTAATGCGTCTTTACCCGCAAATTCCTGGTGATGTTGAATAGCTAAGACCTTCTCAAGATAAGCTTCATCTAAAGTATGGCCAATCACTTGAATCATGCCAGTTTGTAAATACTCTTCCGTGTTCCCCGCTTCAATAGCTAACTCATCGCCAACTTGTTGAACATACGCAATAACTGCTTCAGCATCTGCCAAATTAAGCTGTGCACCATCTTCACCGTATACTTTGTAGCCGTTATACTCAGGTGGGTTATGACTTGCAGTAACCACGATCCCCATAAATGCACCTAGTTCACGCACACTAAATGACAGTTGTGGTGTGGTCCGAGGTTCTTCGTATAAATAGGCTTGGATACCATTTTTCGCAAAAGTACTCGCGGCTTCTAGTGCAAACTCAGGAGATTTTCTGCGACTATCAAAGGCAATTACAATTCCTTTTTTCATCGCTTCTTTTCCAGCTGCTTTTACGTAATCTGCCACCCCTTGTGACGCTTTGCGAACTGTATAGGTATTCATTCGGTTGGATCCTGCACCAATTTCCCCGCGCATGCCGCCCGTGCCAAATTCCAAGTCTTTATAAAATGCATCTTCTAAGCGTTTTTCATCTTTGGCAATTATAGAAAGTTGATTCTTCCATTCAGCTTCTAATTGATCGAACGCCAACCATTTTTCCGCAGTTTGTTGATAACTCATACAGTCTCCTCCAATAGAAACGATTTGACATGCTGTTCCTAGCCCGAAAAGCATAGAAACTCATTCTAACTCGACTGAGACAATCAAAAGCTTAGAAGGCTATCTTACCACTCACAACTGAACGGTTTAAATTCAGTTGTAAATGAAGGTAATCTAGCTAGCGAAGCTAATCACTTAGAGATACGGGTCTCAACCTTTTTTATAATCAATTCGATAGATATCATGACGACGGTCTTTTAATTGTTTCACCGTTCCGTCTTGTCGTTGACGACGCAAGATTTCTAAATCTACATCTCCAATTAACACCATTTCTAAGTTTAGGCTCGTTTCACCTACAATACCATCACGAGCAAACTCAAAATCAGATGGTGCATAAATACCAGATTGTGCATATTGAATGTCCATATTTTCAGTTTGTGGCAAGTTTCCAACGGTTCCTGAAATAACTGTATAAATTTGATTTTCAACAGCACGAGCTTGTGCACAATATTTCACTCGTAAGAATCCTTGACGATCTTCTGTACAGAAAGGAACGAAAATAATATTTGCGCCCATATCCGTAGCAATACGTGCAACTTCTGGGAACTCTATATCGTAACAAATTTGGATGGCAATTTTTCCGCAATCTGTATCAAAGACACGTACTGAATCCCCTGCACTAATACCCCACCACTTGCGTTCATTAGGAGTGATGTGCATTTTATATTGTTTCTCTATCGAACCATCACGGCGGAATAAGTAAGCAATGTTGTAAATCTCATCATTTTCTTCTTTTACAAAATGGGATCCGCCAATAATATTAACGTTATAGCGAACAGCTAAATCGGTAAAGAGCTCAATGTATTGAGGTGTGTATTCAGTCAAACGTCGAATAGCGCGACTCGGAGAAGGCTCATCTAAGAATGACATCAGTTGAGTAGTGAAAATTTCCGGGAACACCACAAAGTCAGAATGGGCGTCGGAAGCTACGTCAACGAAATACTCACATTGGTTTGCTAAATCATCAAACGATTCAATTGCACGCATCATGTATTGAACAACACAGATTCGAACAGGATAACTCGTTTTAAAATGACGTTTTGACATTGGCTTATAATCGACGTTATTCCATTCCATTAAGGTAGCGTATTTGCCTGAAGCAGTATCATCAGGTAAATAGTTAGGGTTAATACGCATCAGCGTAAAGCCATTCATAATTTGGAATGTTAACACGGGATCATAAATTTTATGTCTTGATACTGCGTCTACATACTCACGTGGCAACATCTCTTCTGAGTGTTTGTGATAATTTGGAATACGTCCACCAATAATGATAGATTTCAAATTAAACTGACGTGCTATTTCTTTGCGTGCCTCATACAAACGTTGACCGACTTTCATACGTCGGTATTCTGGATGTACCATTACTTCGATGCCGTACATATTGTATCCTTCTGGATTATGATTCGTTATATAGCCATCATCCGTTACATCTGACCACGAATGACGATCATCATATTCATCAAAATTTATGATTAAACTTGAGCAAGATCCGATGATATGACCATCAAGTTCTGCCACAAGTTGACCTTCTGGGAATATACTTAAGTGACTACGTAATTGCTCAACTTTCCATGGATCCATTCCTGGAAAACAAAGTCTTTGCATTTCTAACATTGGTTCAACATCTTCCATGGTTGTTTGTCGGATTACCATGCTTACTTCAAACTTGGATAAATCGAATTCTTCTGACATGTGTATCGTCTCCTTCACAAAAGCTACATATTTTATTATATCGAACTTAGTCACCGTTGAAAATATTTTACTTGTATGCTACTTAGAATTATAATTTGATATGGGTTTACCCTCAGAAGAGGAGAATTAAATATGACGAAAAAGTCGGAAAATATTTTATTGTTTATGTGGGTCGTTTCATTAACAGCTACAATGGGCTCCCTATTCTTTTCTGAAATAAGGGGATATGAACCGTGTGAGTTATGTTGGATCCAACGAATCTTCATGTATCCACTCGTTCTAATTTTAGGTGTTGCCTATGTGCAAAAAAATGCACGTATTGCCGTAACAACTGCCATCTTCTCCGTGATTGGCGGAGCCATTTCTTTGTATCATTATGGGTTACAAAAAGTTAGCTTCTTGTCTGAAAATGCACCTGCTTGTGGCCGCGTGTCCTGCACAGGTGAGTATATCAACATCTTTGGCTTTATCACCATTCCATTTTTAGCATTAACTGCATTTGTTCTCATAGCTATTACCAGCTTCATGCTTTTAAAAGATTCAAAGGGGGAAAAATAAAGATGAAGAAATTATTAATTATCGGTGGAATTATTGTCGCAGTTTTCGCATTGATTATTGTCCTGAATAATATGTCTAATGACACTAAATTAGCGGACAATCCTTACGGAACGAACGATTTAAAACAAGAAACAATTGACCAATTAGACGATGAAAACTATCAAAACATCATTCTACCTGATGACTTGCAAGCAAAGGTAGAAAGTGGAGAGCCTGTAACAGCTTACTTCTTTAGCCCTATTTGTGTACATTGTAAAGCTATGACTCCTGTTTTAATGCCAATTGTAGAAGATATGGATGCTGATATCGTCCAATACAATGTCTATGAATTTGAACAAGGTTGGGAAGATTATGCGATTGAAGCAACGCCGACTATGATTCATTTTGAAGATGGTAAAGAAGTTTCACGCATGGTTGGAAATCAACCTGAAGAAAATATTAAAACATTTTTAAGTGATGTTGTATTAAAATAGAAGATAACGTAGACCATGTCATCGTACATGGTCTATTTTTAGGAGGAATAAAAATGATCACAACTTTTCAATATGCATTGCAACAAGATAATATTACAATCGAAGAACTTCTCCGTGACGATTTCCATATCGGCAAGAAAATCATGCACGAAATGCGCATGGCTAAAAGTATTTTGAATGAAAGCGGAGAGCCTATTGTCTGGCAACACCATTTCCCAATTGGTACTAAACTTACATTCAATATTAACGTTGAGCCTTCTTCTTATGTGGCTACTGACATTTGCGAAGTGCCAATTTTGTTTGAAGATGCTCATGTACTTGTCGTTTCTAAACCTGCAGACATGGCTACACATCCAAATGAACCAGGACAAACTGGCACATGTATGAATCATGTCATAGCCCATGTGAATAAGCAAGGTGGCGTATATGCAGAACACGTCCACCGCCTCGATCAAGGCACTAAAGGATTAGTATTAATTGCGAAGCATCCACTAATTAAATCGATGCTTGACCGCATGCTTGAAGAGAAAAAAATCATTCGCACATATGAAGCAATCGTTGACGGCTATATGACACAAAAAAGCGGATCTATTCGAACGTCAATTGGCACAGACCGTCATGATTCGGCACGTCGTGCAGTATCTCCATCTGGTCAAACAGCGATTACTCATTTTGAAGTAGTGGGACAAGATTCTAACTTCACGAAAGTAAACGTGATTTTAGAAACAGGACGTACTCATCAAATCCGAGTACATTTCAGCTCAATTGGCCATCCAGTAACGGGTGACAGAATGTATGGTTCAAGAACGAGACAAGATAACTATTCGCTGCAAGCTCGTAAATTACAATTTGTCCATCCGATTACGAAAGAAATGGTCATTGTAGAAGATTATAAATAATACCGAAAAAGAGATTCCCGAGTATTTTCAACTCGGTGAATCTCTTTTTTTCTTTGCTCTATACTGTTGTGCGGGACTTCAGCTCATGCTATTCCCGCCGGAGTCTCCGTCTCTTCCATTTCAATCAACCTTAATCGTCATGCGTAAAACAAACAACTATACCTGTTTACAATTTTCAAATATAGGTGCATAAAAAAGACTCATGTTTCACTTTTTTAGTGCTAGCTTCGAAACATAAAGGTACGTTGCATCACTGGGCTATATAAATTGTTCTACCATATCAACAGCATTCTTTACCACTGTCTTTTCTTTAACAATCAAAAATTGAAATTGTCTGGATCTGCGCCTGTTCGTTCATTTAAATTTAGGGAATCAATATTCTTCATATCTTCAAAAGATAATACAAAACCGTAGACATCCGCATTAGATACAATGCGTTCTGGTGTCACTGACTTTGGAATGACGATTAAGCCGTGCTGTAGATGCCAACGAATAATGATTTGTGCTGGTGTTCTTCCGTATTTATTAGCCATTCTCATTAGGGATGGTTCATCTAGTAATCCCCCTCGCGCTAGAGGTGACCAAGAAGTTACTGCAATTTGGTTGTCTGTACAGAATGTTCTCAGGTCATACTGAGTAAGACGTGGACTTAATTCGATTTGATTTACCATGGGTTTTACATTTGCTTTTACAAAAATCTCTTCTAAATGATGTTGCTGATGATTAGAAACACCTGTTGCTCGTATTAGTTTTTCATCGTAAAGGCGTTCAATGGCACGATAAGTTTCTTTAAATGTTTCTGGCACTGGCCAATGTGTCAAATATAAATCCAAATAGTCAAAGCCTAAGTTCTCCAACGATGTTTCAAATGCTCTCAATGTTTGGTCATAGCCTTGATCCGTATTCCACACTTTTGTTGTTACAAAAATATCTTCACGTTTTACACCCGAAGTACGCACGGATTCTCCGACTTCTTTTTCATTTCCATAGAGTGAAGCGGTATCAATCGCACGGTAGCCGCCTTGAAGAGCAGTCGTCATCGCTCTAACAGATTCTTCTGGATTGGTCATTTTGTAAACACCTAATCCAAGTCTCGGCATTTCAACACCGTTATGTAAAGTTTTTGTCGATTGTAAGGTAAGCTTCATTTTCTTCATCCTTTCAATTCATTCTCCTTCTATTGTACAAATTTAAAGCTTTTTTTACGAGTGAGAAGATTTTTCATAAAAACTATTGCACTTTAGCCAAAAAACGAATATTATATGGAATGTTGGTTATTTCGTTCGTCTTTTCGAAAGGAGACACACTATGTTTCGCTTAAAAGAGCATAATACTAATGTAAAAACTGAAGTACTCGCAGGAATGACCACTTTCCTGACAATGGTCTATATCGTGATTGTCAATCCTGTCATATTGGCAGACGCTGGAGTACCTTTTGATCAAGTCTTTCTAGCAACGATTATTTCTGCAGCAGTAGGTACATTATGGATGGGATTATTTGCAAATTATCCTATCGCTATCGCTCCTGGTATGGGATTAAATGCATTTTTCACTTATACTGTTGTCATTTCATCTAATGGAGAAATTAATTACATCACGGCCTTTTCAGCCGTTTTTATTGCCGGACTATTATTTATCATTCTTTCATTAACACCATTACGTAAAAAACTAATTGAAATTATTCCTGAAAACTTGAAACATGGGATAACCGCTGGAATTGGATTATTTATCGCATTTATCGGCTTGCGTTTATCCGGCTTAGTCGAAGCACATCCACAAAATTTAGTGAAGCTTGGTGATTTAACGAGCGCACCAGTGTTACTTACCTTGTTTGGATTACTCATAACGTTGATATTAATGGTTATGAATGTCTATGGCGCATTATTCTACGGAATGATCGCTACAGGAATCGTTGCATTTTTCACAAATCAACTAAATTTTGATGCAAAGTTAATGCAACTTCCATCTTTACCAGAAGGTGTAATCGTTTGGAATCCTGCAGTCGCACTTATGGATGTATTCGAATATGGTATGTTCGGAATCGTTATTTCCTTCTTACTCGTTACCTTATTTGATACAACAGGCACCATGATTGGCGTTGCCAAACAAGCTGGTTTAATGAAAGGCAATACTATGCCCCGAGCAAGACAAGCTTTGCTAGCTGATTCAGTTGCGACAACAGTTGGCGCAATGTTTGGTACAAGCCCAACATCTGCATATATCGAATCTTCTGCAGGTGTTGCAGTTGGAGGTCGTACTGGTCTAACATCTGTTACTGTTGCAATCCTTTTTATCATAGCAGCATTCTTTGGACCTCTTGTCTCTTCTCTTTCAAGTGTTGCAGCTATAACTGCACCTGCTTTAATCATTGTCGGAAGTTTAATGATCAGCGCTGTAAAGCATATTGATTGGGATACTTTCGATGAAGCGTTCCCAGCATTTATTGTCATTTTAACGATGCCATTAACATCAAGCATTGCGACGGGGATTGAACTGGGATTCATCTTATATCCATTGCTGAAGATATTTAAAGGCCAAGCACGTAACGTACATCCGTTACTATATATATTCGCTGTTCTTTTCTTATATCAACTATTATTTTTACCACATTGAAAAAAGACTGAGCCATTACGGCTTCAGTCTTTTTATTTTTTCATGAACGAAGTCTTTCTACAAAATGAATCATTGAACGATATTTGCCACATTTGTGGTTAGGAGAATATTTCTTTTTGAAATGAAGTAAGCTATACTTAAGTATGCTAGTTAATTCTCTCAAAAGGAGGCAACAATTATGAGCTTAATACTTATTCTTGGTGTCACTGTTGCATTCCTTGCTGCGATGTTCACGGCAGGATACGATGACAAACCAGGTGCATCTGAAAAAAAATAACCATGTAAAAGGGATTGCTACTAACTAGCAATCCCTTTTTTATTTTTCAATACATGTCTAATGATCCTTGCTGGTACTCAGCTTACTTCAAATTCGGATAATCTTGTTGACGAAGTGCTTCATAAATTAAAATGGCTGCTGTATTCGATAAGTTTAATGAACGCACATTGTCGTTCATTGGAATGCGTAAGCAACGGTCTTGATTGGCATCAATTAATTCACGAGGCAATCCAGATGTTTCTTTCCCAAAAACGAAAAAGGTATCTTTTTCTCTGTCACTATAGTCAAACGTTGTATGAGGCTTCGATCCATGCTTAGTTAGGAAGAAAAACTCTCCTAATGGATACTTAGCAAACAATTCATCTAACCCATCGTAATAATGGATATCAACGTGTTCCCAGTAATCCAGTCCGGCTCTCTTTAACATCTTATCGTCTGTCGAGAAACCAAGTGGGCGAATTAAATGAAGTTTTGTATCTGTTCCTGCACAAGAACGTGCAATGTTGCCTGTATTAGCAGGTATTAATGGTTGATAAAGTACTACGTGAATGCTCATTCTTCCACTTCCTTAATTTACGGTTTGAAACGCTAATCCTTTATGGATTTCTTCAACTACTTCAGTGTCTGTTTCTGTTTGTAATGCTTCATGAAGCGCTGATCTTCCTTCTTCGGTTCCAATCTTCCCAATCGCCCAAGCAGCTGTCCCACGAATTACTGGTCGCTCATCTTTGAACAGTAAGTCAATTAAATTAGGAATGGCACTTTCTTCTTTGAAATGTGCTAAAGCTAAAATGGCATTCCGTTGAATTGGTTTCTTTCCTCTCCATGATCCAGAAACATGTCCAAACTTTGTTTTAAATTCTTTGTTACTCATTTTCAACAATGGTAACAGCAAAGGCTTAGCAAGTTCCGGATCGGGTTGGAAATCGATTTGATGCATATTAAACTTGCCTTTATTTTTTGGACACACCGTCTGGCACGTATCGCAGCCATAAATACGATTTCCAATTTTAGTTCGGAACTCATCAGGCAAAGAAGTTTTTGTCTGTGTTAAGAATGCAATACATCGCTGTGCGTTCAATTGACCACCTTCAATTAAAGCGCCTGTCGGACAAACGTCTAAGCACAGTCGACAATCTCCACACTCATCTTCCATTGGTGTATCCGGTGCAAATGGAAGATTGGTAATAATTTCACCTAAATACACATAAGATCCGAACTCTGGAGTAATCACAGCACAATTTTTCGCGCTCCAGCCGATTCCTGCCCGCTGTGCAACAGCACGGTCAGATAACTCTCCTGTATCCACCATTGAGCGTGTTTTAGCATCAATGATATGTGAAGCAATAAACTGTTCTAATTTGGCTAAACGGTCTCGTAACACCGTATGATAGTCTGTTCCCCACGACGCGCGTGCAAAAATCCCTCTGCGCTCCCCTTTTTTTCCTTGCGGAGCGTTTTCCATACGTGACGGATAGGCAATTGCAATCGATATAATACTTTCTGCTTCATCCAACAACAGAGTTGGGGTCGTTCTTTTCTCGATATCTGGCTCTTCAAAACCAGATTGATACCCAAGCTCTTGTTGTCGCTTCAATCGGTTTTTCAACTCACGAAAAGGATCGGAAGAAGCAAAGCCGATTTTATCAATTCCGATTGAGTGTGCAAATGAAACGAGCTCTTGTTGAAACTGATTCACATTCATGATAACTTCTCCCTCCTTATGCTAAAATGATGAAAAATGATCTGTAGGTGAAAACATGAAAATTTCAATCGATCCATCCATCTTTCAAATCGATGAACGCATTAAAATAGGCATTAATCATTATACCAAATTTGTCGTGTCAGAATCTCCTCAAATGCTAAAAGGACGCATGCAATTATATCAAGAACACTTATTTTTTGATTTGCAGGACAAAGAATTGACAGATTATCCGGGAATTAAAGAATGGAGAGTCTTATGGAAGAAGTTTGGAGCGGACCCTGGTCGATATCGTCCATCCATGGAGGCAATGATGCGTCGTATTCGCAACCAGAATTATCTGCAACCATTAAACAGCGGTGTAGATTTAAATACCTTCTTTTCCTTACAATACGAAATTCCTGTTGGTCTATATGATGTATCTCAAATAGCAGGAGATAGTCACATTCGACTTGGTGATGCTGAAACCTCATATACAGGCATTAATGGACGTGATAATACGTTAAGTGGCATATTATGCGTTGAAGATACAGTAGGTCCATTTGGTAGCCCATTTGTCGATTCAATTCGCACCGTAGTTAATGAAACTACCGTTGAAGGGTTACAGATTTTCTTTTTACAACCTTCCACCACCATGGAAGATGCTGAAAAACTAATAAAGTCCGCCGGGAAAATGTTTGCGCAAGTAAATGGTGGAAGTTATTCAACTTTCCTTTTGGATAAAGAACATCCACAAGTGTCGATTGATTAATAGCTGCACATAAAAACCGCTTCGCGAGGAAGCGGTTTTTTTACTGTTGCTTTTGTTGTTCCATAACTGCTTCTAAGGCAGCATAAGTTGAACTATATGTTGGAATATCTCGTTCCAAAGCACCCATCGATATAGCAAGCTTTGGACTAATACCTACCAAAATACATTTTGCACCAATTAATTTTAAACAATCATACAGCTTTTGAATATAAAATTGAACTTCTTGATCAAAATCACTCAATCCACTTAAAGAGATTAAAACGTATTCAATTCGGTGAGCAGAGCATTCCAATAACACAGATGAAATAAGTAGGTCTGCTCGCTCTGCATCAAACTCTCCGATTAACGGCAATGCAATTGTATTTTTCCACACATGTAAAATAGGAAGTGAAAGTGCTTTAATCAACTTTTCTTTCTTTTTCTCTTCTTCTGATTTTGTGGTTACGTCCATTAGCATGACAACGTATCCTTCTATATCAGCTAAGTCATTTTTTATGGGTGTAACAACTATATCAGTTACGATACGATCACGAATCGTAATCCGTGTTCGGTGTGTGGTTTCTAAACTTCTCATTACTTGTTGTTGATGTACAGGGCGCTTATGAAAGAAGTCCATACTTAATCCAATAAAGGCTTCACTGTCCTGTAATTGAAATAACGGTGCAACCACTGATAACAATTCTGAGGCATTGCTATTCATCCATCTGATATGGAACTGTTTATCAGCGATGATAATATTTTCACCAATACTATTTAGCGCTTTTAACATTGAAATTTCGTTTGGTATTGATCCCACTTCACTCATTTTACTCATCCTATTCCTATAAACTAGTATCTATAGTATATACAAAATCTAGGTGAATGCCTAATCCATTTATTGTGGTGCAACCATACAAAAAGGATAACACCCTCAGAGTGTCATCCTTTTTATTTGAGATATACTTTGCTTACAGTCAATTAGAACAAGAATGGAATGAACCAAAAGAGATGCAGAATAATTACACCCGTGTAAATTACCACAACTATCCATAAAAGCAATAGAAGCTTCCTTCCAAACCTCAATAACCCTTTTTTATAAATGACATACCACAATAAACCACTTAGCAACAACTTAACAAAGAGAATAGACTCAGGCTGAAGTATACTAAGCATTGGATTAAGCTCTTCTATCTGAGAAGTTTTTAAACCTATGTAGGTTAGTACTCCATCCACTGCATTAAGAACCACAATGAGAAACGCCAAGACCGACAGAATTGCCCACCCCATGTTTTGGATTGAATCTATATATGGTATGCATTAAGAACGATTTTTAATCGATAGCCCTGAGAACTTTATTAATTCATAAGGAATCCATATCAATTATGAAACCATTAAGAAAAGGCAGAGAGTTAGAAGTTGGATACCTTCTAACTCCCTGCCTTTTGACATGTATTATTTATTCCCTTTTTTAACCCATTCCGCAACAGTGACAGTACGTTTTGCTTGGTGTTTAACCGCACCTTGAACATCTTCAACCATTTTACCTTCTTGGTTGACAGATACACTTGTCCCATAAGGATTACCACCAGCACTATACAATACAGGATCTGTATAACCAGGCGCCACCACAATCGCTCCC
Source organism: Paenisporosarcina macmurdoensis (assembly GCF_042658845.1). Lineage (NCBI taxonomy): Bacteria > Bacillati > Bacillota > Bacilli > Caryophanales > Caryophanaceae > Paenisporosarcina > Paenisporosarcina macmurdoensis. The sequence goes on along the minus strand of NZ_JBHSRI010000009.1, from coordinate 3,942 downwards.
CAGTGGTACATAGTTGTATATAGCGCCAGTGTGGTCACCTCTTGTCCACCATGAGGGTTTTGTGCAGAAGTCATGGCACTCACCACTTTATTTGTTAACTTCCCATTAAACCACAGTCCTCCTGTAGTATCTAAGAAATTCTTCACTTGACCAGGCATATTCCCAAAGCGTGTAGGAACACTAAATATAATGGCATCTGCCCATTCCAAATCATCCAAAGTGACTTCAGGCACATTTTTCGTTTCCTCAATATTTGCTTTCCATGCTGGATTTGAATCAATGGCACTTTGCGGAGCAGTTTCCGGTACTTTCAATACTTTCACTTCAGCACCGTTTTCTTTCGCACCTTCCTCTGCCCATTTCGCTAATTGATAGTTAGTGCCTGTTGAACTGTAGTATATTACTGCTAATTTTACTTTTGACATCATTTTCATCTCCCTTGTTAGAATGAACAGTTTAGCGATAAATAAAGAATCTAGACGAATTAACATCAGTTCCTATTTCGTTATTCCCTTAAAAATTAGTTTTTATTCTATTTTTATCATCATAAGTATTAGTACACCATACTTACACCAATCCAAAAAACATGACTAGCAAATACTCCTAAATAACACACGTTGGCAAAACTAAGGAGATATGTAAACCCTCTTCCAAACAGTTGCAATGGATGTTGTAATATAAACGCTGTTAGAAAAGTGCTTAAATACAATTTAATCATGAGAATATTGAATGGATCTAATTCTGCCAATAACGGATTGGCTTCACTAATAATTAATAAAGATATACCTACATATGTTGCAATCCCATCCAAACTATTTAATAGTATTAACATCCATGCTGAGCTAATCATCTGATCACCTAATGCCTTTTTTGATAAAATTAGTGTGGTCATTATTCTGATCGCTTAAACAGCTATTGGGTAATGTCAAAATAGGAGGAATTCTGTTTAGATTTGGGCCAGTTGGTATATATTAAGCCGTTTATATAGTCATTAAGAGGTTATACTAAATACGTGAGGCTTGGGTTGATAAGCCATGGTATTTCTCACAAAAAAGTCTAAGCCTATGCTTAGACTTTTTTTATTTTAAAGAAAAAAAACGAAATCAAGAAGAATAAACCTATTCATTCAGAACAAGCTATTAGAAAATGGAGGTGAATTTCGTTGACTTCAAATAATACAAAGAATCAACAAAGACAAAATAAAAATATGAAGAAGGCAAAATTTGATCGTGAAGAATTTGGCTTTGGACACGATGTAAGTCCGGATGATTTAGATACGGTTGGTCAAAACAAAGCAGCCAAAAATAACACTAAGCGCGAACCCAATCACCCCGTAAATAATGATAAGAAATGATTCCCCGTAAATGTGCTTCTACTGAACAATGGCAGTTCCTCATAATATACAAAAAAAAGCAGTATCTACATTAAGTAGATACTGCTTTTCGAATGATACCCGAGGCCAGACTCGAACTGGCACGCCTTACGGCACCGCATTTTGAGTGCGGCGTGTCTGCCATTCCACCACTCGGGCAAATTATAATTACATGCAGACTAAAAACAAAAAAAGTATGGAGGCGGCAACCGGATTTGAACCGGTGATAAAGGTGTTGCAGACCTTTGCCTTACCACTTGGCTATGCCGCCAAAAAAAAAAATGGAGCGGAAGACGAGGTTCGAACTCGCGACCCCCACCTTGGCAAGGTGGTGTTCTACCACTGAACTACTTCCGCAACAATACTGGGGAACCTGGATTCGAACCAGGGCGTGACGGAATCAAAATCCGTTGCCTTACCGCTTGGCTATACCCCATTAATAATATGGGGCGAACGAGGGGAATTGAACCCCCGAGTGTCGGAATCACAATCCGATGCGTTAACCACTTCGCCACGCCCGCCATAATGTTATTAATAAAAGTTTGAATGCAAATCAGGAAAATGGGGCGACTGAAGGGAATTGAACCCTCGAATGTCGGAATCACAATCCGATGCGTTAACCACTTCGCCACAACCGCCATAAAGACAATAAAAATTGGCAGGGGCAGTAGGAGTCGAACCCACACTGGAGGTTTTGGAGACCTCAGTTCTACCTTTAAACTATGCCCCTAAAGTTGGTGGAGGGGGGCGGATTCGAACCGCCGAACCCGAAGGAACGGATTTACAGTCCGTCGTGTTTAGCCACTTCACTACCCCTCCAATTGAAGATGGTGCCGGCGAAAGGAGTCGAACCCTCGACCTACTGATTACAAGTCAGTTGCTCTACCAACTGAGCTACACCGGCATGGTGTTAAAAAATATAATGGTGGCTCAGGACGGAATCGAACCGCCGACACAAGGATTTTCAGTCCTTTGCTCTACCGACTGAGCTACTGAGCCACATTAGTTGAATTTGTACTAAGCTTTGAATCTCTTTGTCAGCTTCTTTCGTTCGGTTAGTCACGTACGTTAGTACGCTCCTTCACTTACTCATTTTGCTTCCTCGATCTTCTTTGCTTATTCCAATTCTAGATACTTCATAAAAAATGGCGGTCCCGACGGGAATCGAACCCGCGATCTCCTGCGTGACAGGCAGGCATGTTAACCGCTACACCACGGAACCATTTGGTTGCGGGGGCAGGATTTGAACCTGCGACCTTTGGGTTATGAGCCCAACGAGCTACCGTGCTGCTCCACCCCGCGATAATAATATTGTTATAAAAACTATAGATACTACGCTTATTACTTAATGGACATCTGCATCGGCTTTCGCCTGCTTCGATGTTAATCGCCATCTTCGTTTGGCGATTTGCTCCACCCTGCGATAATATAATTGTTATAAACACTCTCGCAATTTCTCTAGCGTGAGTAATGTCACTTTTTTGTTCATCGATTTTTGTCACTGTCGATGTTAATCATTTTAAGATTAATTGGTTGCGGGGGCAGGATTTGAACCTGCGACCTTTGGGTTATGAGCCCAACGAGCTACCGTGCTGCTCCACCCCGCGATAATATTATTGTTATAAACACTATGATACAACGCTTATGTCATTGTGGACATCTGCATCAGCTTCGCCTGCTTCGATGTTAATCGCCATCTTCGTTTGGCGATTTGCTCCACCCTCGCGATTTCTTTAGAGAGTTTCAATAGTGTAATGGTGGAGGATGACGGGCTCGAACCGCCGACCCTCTGCTTGTAAGGCAGATGCTCTCCCAGCTGAGCTAATCCTCCGTTAAAAAGAATGAAAAGCTACGCATTTCGTTGTCAATTCACTCATTCATGCAGTAACGTATTTTTGTACGCTTCTTCATTCATTCGATCGTTTCCTAGAACTACTTGCTTTTGATTCTTCTTACATACTGGTTAAAGTTACGTAAAAAGAAATTGGTGACCCCTACGGGATTCGAACCCGTGTTACCGCCGTGAAAGGGCGGTGTCTTAACCGCTTGACCAAGGGGCCATATATTATAGAAGAAAGTCTTTGGCGGAGAGCAAGGGATTTGAACCCTTGAGACAGTTTAACCCGCCTACACGAATTCCAATCGTGCTCCTTCGGCCACTCGGACAGCTCCCCAATATGGCTCCGAAGGTAGGACTCGAACCTACGACCAATCGATTAACAGTCGATTGCTCTACCACTGAGCTACTTCGGAATAATAATATAATGCCTGGCAACGTCCTACTCTCGCAGGGGGAGACCCCCAACTACCATCGGCGCTGAAGAACTTAACTTCCGTGTTCGGTATGGGAACGGGTGTGACCTCTTCGCATTCATCACCAGACTATTTGTTTTTAAAGACAAGATTTATTATAACAAGTCTGACGAGATTTACAAGTGTTTTTTATTATTTAAAAAAACTATTTCTTGTTCACTCAAAACTGGATAAACGGGCCATTGAAAGCCATTCAAAATTTTGGTTAAGTCCTCGATCGATTAGTATTCGTCAGCTGCACACGTCGCCGTGCTTCC
>NZ_JBHSRI010000008.1:0-592 GCF_042658845.1 Paenisporosarcina macmurdoensis | reverse complement strand
CGCCTCCTAAAGTGTAACGGAGGCGCCCAAAGGTTCCCTCAGAATGGTTGGAAATCATTCGTAGAGTGTAAAGGCAGAAGGGAGCTTGACTGCGAGACCTACAAGTCGAGCAGGGTCGAAAGACGGGCTTAGTGATCCGGTGGTTCCGCATGGAAGGGCCATCGCTCAACGGATAAAAGCTACCCCGGGGATAACAGGCTTATCTCCCCCAAGAGTCCACATCGACGGGGAGGTTTGGCACCTCGATGTCGGCTCATCGCATCCTGGGGCTGTAGTCGGTCCCAAGGGTTGGGCTGTTCGCCCATTAAAGCGGTACGCGAGCTGGGTTCAGAACGTCGTGAGACAGTTCGGTCCCTATCCGTCGTGGGCGTAGGAAATTTGAGAGGAGCTGTCCTTAGTACGAGAGGACCGGGATGGACACACCGCTGGTGTACCAGTTGTTCTGCCAAGAGCATCGCTGGGTAGCTATGTGTGGCCGGGATAAGTGCTGAAAGCATCTAAGCATGAAGCCCCCCTCAAGATGAGATTTCCCATTACGCAAGTAAGTAAGATCCCTCAAAGACGATGAGGTAGATAGGTTCGAGGTGGAAGC
>NZ_JBHSRI010000007.1:0-202898 GCF_042658845.1 Paenisporosarcina macmurdoensis | reverse complement strand
CCTGGTCCAAGGATCTTCCGGCTGATTGCTATATCCAATTTAAGAAATAGAAAATGCCTTTCTGACAAAAGTCAGAAAGGCATTTTCTTTGAGAAGAAACAATGTGTTCATTATTTGACGCTTACGTTTCAATGCAGTTGGTCTTGTATGTAATAAAAACACTTCCGACTCTTCCCAGGAGGAATCTGTAGTTACAGCTAACCAACAACCATCAGCACATTCCCCCAAATAAGCTTTGACAAATCCAACTGTATTCGGCTCTTCTTTTTTGGAACAAGACCAAACTGTTATAACCTGATGCTTATCCATTAATTTAGTTGATATCATTAAGAACACCCCTGCACTCCACTATACTAAAGCGATAAAGTGTTTTGTAAGGATATTCGAACTATTTCGACATTCGTAAAATAAGTACCCGCAGCATATGAGATGTTCAAGCAATTTTATTGTATGATCATCTTATCTTCTGCATTACAATATAAACAAACCATCGCAGACTTTCTATTTTATTCTCCATCAACTCATAAACAGATACTGACTTAACAAACCCCATTAATCTGCATCTAAATGCTCCAAATTAAATCCTTTTGTCATTTCATTTCTCCTTTGTAAAAACAAAAAGAACGCCCATATGGACGATCTGAATTTCACAGATTTTATTGGAATCTTATTTCAATTGAAATTAACTCCTTACCGCTATTTACATACGTTTCTCCGGTATCCAAAACCACTTCAACTGGTGAACCATTTTCTTTAATTGCTCTTAAATGAGCGATTACATCCCAATATCCCGCGGTATCGTCTGCGACAGGTATTAAAATTTGATTGCCATTTGTAAATTTAAGTATTATCTCCACCGCTATTCTCCTTCCTATATATATCCATATTCTACGTAATAGGAAGAATTCTAGTTAGGTGTTTCCCATACGGGCCCGCCAGAAATAAGGAAGTTTCAATTAGTGGTACTGCATCAAATGTTCACAAACTCAATCCTTCTGTCATGTTCATCTCTCCTTTAAATCTAATTATTTTCGAAAAAAAGCTCATGCATGGACGTTCCTTCATGATAATTTCTTTTATTTATGGTTTATTTTGGTTTCAGTACAATGTATATCAAGTTGCGTAATTTCTTCCCTTTCACTTGATTTGCATGTAAACAATTTCTGATCTATGAGAATATTCCTTTTTGACAACCATCTTGGCAACAATGTTTATCTTCACCATTATGTTTTTTGTAAACAGTTATACATCGCCCAATATAAATTATAGATGGCATGCTCCATCTTTTTTATATCAGTATTATTCAACTCATCTTTTTCCTCATATAACAAAATTGTTTTGTATGGTTCAATCAGTTCATTTGTAATAACTTCCAATCTAACACTTTTTGCTTTTACCAATCCAAATAAGGAACCACCACCTGATTGTCTCCTTACATCATTTTCCATTGTAATTTCACTTATTATTTTTTTGTTTAATTGAATTGAAATTTTTCGAACTCTATTTAAATCAATAACTTTATAATCAAATGAATTTTCAACCTCATCCAATTGTTTAATAAATATTACCTTCATTGTTTCAGGATTTACTATGTAAAACTTATTCGCAGTGCATAGATCAATTTCGTCACCTAGCGACACTTTATACTTACTTAACTCTTTTAAAAACCATTTTTCATAATCTATAGTTAGTCTCTCCGCGCTATTAATTTGAGATATTTCTTTTTCATTAGTTGATGAGCTCACTGATCCCAATAGTGTAAAAATAAATCCACTAACAATTAATAAAAAATTCCCCACTTCTTTTGGTTCAATAAAACCAACAAAAATACAGATCAGCCCCAAAAACACGATTCCTATTCTCATAAATTCTATCTCCTCAATACCACTTTATAAAATGTAAGCACTATTAAGTTTATGATTGTAATGGAAAATGAGTACAACCCTATTTTCTTGCATTCCTTATGATTTCATGTCCGGCTTGAAACATATATAGAATTATTCTGCGCCATTATTGGTATTTGCAAATTAAAAAAGTCCCACCCAATTAAGAGTGAAACTTGTCCTATTTCCTCATGGTTCAATTTGTAGAATTGACAGGGACTCGGAAGAAACAGGTAGACCCACAATAACTTCGTCAGGGAGATTTCCTCGTATGCACTGTTTTTTTACTCATTTTTTGTATGTTTACTTGCCGAACTTCCACCACTTCTTCTTTTCTTCTTTAGCAGCTGCAATTTCAGATTTAACTTGAGTTTTAACTTCTTCGAGCATTAACTTTTTATTTTCTTGAGATTCTCGGAGTGATTGAACAAATACTTTATCATGCTTATCTTCAATTCTCTTTAATTGTACTTTTAGCTCGTTGTTTTGATTTGCAATGGCAGTCATAACGTCATGGAGCTGTTTTTCTTGAACTTTAAGAGCAGAAGATACAGCTTGTTCAACTAAAGCCATAACGTCATAACTATTTGATTTTTCTTCGCTAATAGCGTCATGACCATTCATTTCGCCAATTTTCTTAGCGACTTTTTCAATCGTCATACCGTCATACTTTATTAGCTCCATGAACTTTTCCAAAGTTTGAATATCTTCGGCAGTAAAAAATCTATGGCCTTGCTGATTCTTCTGGAATACATAGCCACCGTCTTTTTCCAAAGCAGCTATGTATTTTTTGTATAGAGATTCCTTGATGTCTAGCTGGTTCATTACGTCACTAGGTTTATATATCATCGTCATAACGGCATACCCCCATGCTTATTTATTCGTCATGACGTTATGATACTCCTTTGTCGTTCCTCAATCCTTGTTATGTATTAGTTGATTGAGATACATTCATGCGCTCGATCCATTTATAAAACGTGTTTACCTTTATTTCATCCAAATATTGAACTTCAGCTACTGCTATGAATTAATTACGGTATGTGCGTTTGCTCCGTCCTAGGTGATTTCCAATGTTATAACTCTAAGAAAGATTTGGCTCATAACTTCATATAGTTGCGTATAGCATCGATGTAGCTCCACTCGGTTTTACGCCCTGGACGTCTATGCCTTAGAAATCCCCGGACTGCCCCATAAATTATGACACATTCGCTCATTATGCCAATCGTCGGAGGTAAAATCGCTCGCAGCCGCTCATATATGTCTAAAATTCTAGCAGCCACCTTATACTGGCATAATCGGACATATTCGCCCATCTCCACATGTATGTAAACAGCAAATAAAAAGAGCGGGATTTTATTCCCACTCATAAATAACGTTTTCAATTTTATAATTACCATCAATTTCTTTAAAAATAATTACAAAAACAAAATCACCATAAAGTTCACTGATTTTATATTCACTAACTTTAATAAAATTAATGTTATTTTCTTGATAATATTCGATATTTGTTTTATCAGTCCAACTATAAGCATTACCCCAGATAATAAGATGATTATCATCAGAACCTGGTACTGAATACTTTGTTTCTCCATCAACTTGTGATTCTGTCATTCTTTCAAAAATAAATCTATCTATAAAAGCTTCAGTAAAATGTGGACTGTAAATTTCTTTTACTTGATTTATTGTATAAAATTCACTGTCAAAAACTTTCCATTGGGTTTCTCTAGCCATGTCAACAAGTGCATTTACCTCTTGTTTACTTAATTGTTTTGGTAATACAGGAGTAACTAGTTGAGGTTGTTTTTCAACAGGTTTTTCTTTAACTACAACTTCTTTTTGCTCTTTTACTATAACTTCTTCTTGCTCTTTTATTACATCTTCCTCTTGCTCTTTTACCACAATTTCTTCTTGTTCTTTTACTACGATTTTTTCAACTTCTTCTTTTTCACACCCAATTAAACAAACAACAAATAATAACCATAACAACTTTTTATTCACTTTTTCTCTCCTCCGTACTCCATGTACTGTTTATATAATATGATATAACTTTATAATTATTACCAATATATTACATAATTATTACAAAGAGGTTACAATTCCCAAAAAAAGAATGGTAAAAAAACATAGTTAGAGCTAGTGTATTACGTCCAGGTAAATCCACTTTGATTCCACTGCGAATTAGCTGCGTGAACAGGATCCGAATACTGTGGACATATAAATTTGCAACGTCGATTCTTTCAGCAGCTCCCATGCCCTAATATTGCACTTAGACTGACGACTTAATTCGAATCAATCCGCTTAGACCAATGTAGCAGCTCTAGTCGCAGCAGCACGACAAAAAGAGCCGCAAATGCTATTAGGCAATACGTTCACCTAATCGCTTCTACTACTCATATCTATTCTATTCCTATTAATGCACGCTCCTCTTACAACTTAAAGTCACGTAGGCTATCAGCTATCTCAACATTTCTGATACCGATATACCGCTTCGTGGTAGCCTGGTCGCTATGGTTGAAAAACTCCATTAACGTTGCGACGTCGTTTGTTCGCTTGGAGTAGTGGTAGCTACTTTCAAGGCGTCTCTCATATCTGCAATCTCACCCGCATTCATAAAAGGTTGTACATCGATTGTTGCGCCTGTTGGACTCTAATTCCGACAGGTTCTTTTGTTGGCGTTACCGGCGTCTGCTGTCAGCTATATATTTTTTGTATAGAGATTCTTTGATGTCTAGCTGGTTCATTACGTCACTAGGTTTATATATCATCGTCATAATGGCATACCCCCATGCTTATTTATTCGTCATGACGTTATGATACTCCTGTATCGTTCCTCAACAAATGCCATTTTCTAAAACTTTTCATTCACATTGTATTGGAAGCGATATAATCTTAAATACGGTGTTATAGGTCTCAACCAGTTGCTCCATTTCCCTTAAAAATCTACGGTTTCAGATGACTCGCTATTTTTGCCTTTTTTAAAATAATGGGATATAATACCAATTACCAAGATGATTATGAGGGATACGTGAAGGAGAAAATGACTGTAGATGTGCTACAACTGGTTGTCGATGTATTGAAGGAAAATAAATCTTTATATTTATTTGAATAGATCGTTCATCGTTTATTGACCACAAAAATGGTGAAGTTAGGAGCAAAGCATGAAAACATTCAAATTCACTAAAATACAAAAAGCTATATTTGGTGTCGCCATATTCGGTTTAATTGGTGCACTCGTTTATAGCAATATGAAACCAGATTTACCTGTATTTCTAAAAAAAGATATCATTATGACTGAAACGATTGCCGAAGATGGCGGAGCAATAATTGAAGTTGAAGAAGATGTAAGTGTTATTGAAGCAGAATTTCCGTTGACCATGTCAGATGAATCGGTGAGAAATGCAATTCACTCAATGTCACATCAAAAGATAGTAGCAGAAGATGATGAAAAATGGGGTGCAAAAATCCCATTAACACAAAAACGTGTAGAAAGATTGCTTGAAGTAGTCGAAGTTCGTCAACATGACGATAATTTTAAGCATGAATCAGTTTACTTTGAAATTTTAAATCTTTGGGTTGATGGTGATTTTTCACAGTCCGCCCGAGATCACAACAATTTATGGTATATGGAAAATGGCAATATTGGATATGCTACAGGAATTATGTCGCATGATGAGGAAATGGAGTATATAAGAGTTAATTTTGATGTGAATGAATAACAAAAAGGTCAGTGGTTTCACAAGACCCTTTTTCTGTATTGATTTATAAGAATCACGATTACCTCTGAACTTCTGTACTCACCTACAATGATTTCACCGTCTGACGTGATAACACGTGGTGGAATTAGTTTTTCATATAATTTGTACTCTTCTTTTCGTTTGCTGATAATTTGGTAATCCAGTTTATTTGTTCGTACGACCTCGTGAAGCTCTTCAAAAGTGAGATAGTAAATATCTTCTTTTTCATGAATAACGTTGGCTAGTATGAGTTGTTCGCCTTCATTCATTAAAGCCTGCTTAAAAACGAATTAGCGATTAACCGTGCAGTATTTTGGATATTCACGAAAGCCTATAAAATTTCGGATTTCGTCGATCATTCGTTTTGTTTCTTTGGCTTTTTGTTCACCATCCGGTAATAGTGTTGACGTACCATCTTCACTCTCAAAGAACAATACACTTTTGATTCTGTTCTCAATGGCTTGATAGGTTATTTATCGATTGCGCTAATACTTTTTCTTCTTCTCTACAAAAAGCTTCCAAGTAAATTCTAAATATTTCACATCAAGTGTATGTCCTTCTTTCATTTTTAATTTCGATAAATGATAGTCATCCTCCGCTTCGAAAATACAATGAACTTCCTCGGTTTGAGGATTAAGAGCAAAATATAAATCATCAAATTGTGCGTGACAATTAGGACATAGAATTATGATATTGTAACTGTTATCATCACCACGATGATTGTTATTGTATGGTTGAATATGATGTCCTTCCGAAAGAAATTCACTATTAGCCTTTCGTAATTTAAAGCCACATAACTGACATTCGTTATCATAAAGATTTTTCAGTTCTCTAGATACCTTGCTATCTCTAACAAGTCTTTGGATGGTCACATTTTGCATCTCAAGATTCCTCTCATTAAAACAATCAAACTCCTTTAAATCTTCTTCGTCTATATCATTTTCACTAGAATATGCACCAATTACATTAGGATGTCTTCTTTGTTTTGGGAGAATGTCTTCGAGGTTCCAATCATGACCAACAATGTCTTTGTTTAAACTCCTTCGGATGGATAAATATTCATTAAATGCGTCATCAAAATAAGTGTTTCGTTCTTGTTCAAGCAATATTTGGTAAATCCCCTGTCCCTTTGAAGAGACTAGTATGTAAAGCATCATTGTTCTAATCAATAGTCCTGTATTAATTCTTTGATTCCCTACAAATTCACGATTACTTGCAAGTTCAAATATCCTTAATAAATTATTGATTTTTGAATTATTTAATGGTTCATTTTCCTGAATTAATAGTGTGTCCAACCCGTCTTTTGCGCTGCGAAGCTTTAAGTAGTTCTGTAAATGCGCAAAAGTTGTCTCATTTATAGACAACCATTCAAGTAGTTCAGAATCAGAATCAGTTCTACGAATATTTTTAATCCGATTGTTTTCCAAATCAATATCTTGTATCGATAAAGCTATAAAGTCCTCTTGTTTAAACATATGGAAAAAGGAAAGTGAACACATTAAAGATAGCAAGTTTTTATCGTAATCACTACGACAGCTGATTTTATCACTTAAAATAAATCGCAGTTCTTTTGGAGTTAGAAAAGTAACGTCGTTTCCTCTATCAAGCTCTTCTGTTACAAAAATTGCTTTGATATTGTTTTGAAGCTGATAGTAAACATATTCGTCATCAATAAACTCTTCTTCTTTTAGAAATTCTAAAAAGTGCAATAAACTTGGACGAACATTGTTTGATTTTCTTTTTATAAGTGATAAACGATTAATGTTGAACATATCCATATAGTCTGTTTTTCTAGCCCTTTCTAATACGCAGTTCTTAAAATAATCATCAATGACCACCATATAACGGATAATAGTACGGGGTCTAAGCTTAGCTTTTTCAGTAGCAAAATCCGTAAATTTAGATGCAAGAATTTCATAATCTTCTAAACTCAGCATAATAAATCTCCTTTAGTCGATGCTTTATAGCAATTAACGTGTTTCTGAATTGTCTAAACCGGAGTTAATTGAATCCTTCTTTCAAGCAACTTTTCTTACTGAATTAATCGTAATATGAAATTAAATCTTTATAATCAATACCTATCTCACAATTCTGTAATCTATCTTTTCTAGCCAAATATAATGCTCGTATTATTGGTTCTTTTTCTTCTAAAGATGCATGATGAACCGCTTTGTGACACAGAGGACACAACGGCACAATATTTGCTTCTACATCTAAACTTTTCTTGAATTCCATTTGAAATTTCATAGGGATAAGATGGTGGGCTTCAACATAATTACGGCCAGTTGTGTTTGAAGTGAAAGACAAGTGATTATCATTAAATTCACACTTATAGTTTGCTTCCATAACTGCTCTCTTAGAGGTATCAATATTTCTAACCCATCGTTGTGATTTTTCTCTCAAGGGTACACTGATTGGGTCTTTAGGGACATCCTTAATAATGATAGGAGGCCTTAGAATCATTCTTTCTATAGCATCTTGAAAAGATTCCTCATTCGTTTCCTCTATAACATAATTAAGTTTTTTTCCATGTAATAAATCACAAAAAACAGGGTACATATGAATATCTAAATTTTGCTGCACTATATTAAATCCTACAAAATCATCCCAAACCTCTTTCATCTCAAGACTATTAATTGGACTAAACACCGCTATAGAAGAAGGTATAAATCTATATGAACCTCTGTATACACCACCGAGCCTTTTATTAAATACCACTTTTTGATCAAGAATTGCTGAAGCAACTATATGGGCTTTATATTGGAACAAAACTAACGTACCTCGCTCCGCATTCAGTCCCTTTGTATAGTTAAAATCTTTATAAGGTAATTCGTTTTTAAACCATTCTTGTACTTCTTGAATTGACTGTCCTGTGAATTCTGGGTCACTATCAGCCATTGGTAAAATTCTAATCCCTGGTATCTCTGCAAGTCCTTTACCAATTATTGTTTTTATTCCTTTCTCAAATTGTTCGATTTCATCTTTCAAAATATGTAGCTCTGAATTTGCTTTAACTCTTCCAAACTCACTCATTCTCTTCTGTAATTCTTCAAATAGTTCTGGCATATCCCTCTTCACAAACCATGTTTTAAGTGTAGCTTCTGTTTTCCTACCATCAGCAACAGTACCATCTTTATTATTGTACTTATGTGCATTCATATTTTTATAGCCTATATACTTACTAGGAGCGAACAAATCTAATTCTTTTATGTAATACCATTGTCTAAAGTGCGAAAGGAATCGTTTCCTCATTTCTTTATTTTCTTTGAGATCATCGTTAAATTTAATTATATTTCTTCTTACATCTTCTATGTCATCTATCAGGACAAATTCCGTCATTATAAATACTCCTTAGACATTTTTCTATATATTACCATATTGTATTAGTACTCTGTCTATTTATTTGAAAAAAAGCTACAGAGAGCAGTTTTTACTGATATCTACTTATAATAGACAGTGTACTTTTTTCTCTATAATTTTAATTGCTACCTTGTTTCCCCTGTCTATAAGCACCTAACCACTCCGTCCAAACTTATTACTACTGTTGTAATCTTTCAAGTTTTATCATCGCAGGCATCTGCTGAATAATGATTACCGTTTGCTCGGGAATTACCATAATACTATCTAATTAAATATTCACGGCAAACAATCCATTTTTCTTTGTCATAACAAAAAATCTTCCAATTCAATTGAATTGGAAGATAGTCTCGTATCACATTCACATAAAATGATAGGGATAAAAAAAGGGATTATGTCGCTTGGACCGAAACCCCGACCTAATCCCCATTCATCTACAAACCCTTATTTACCAAGGATTGATCACCTGTATAATTTACGTCCCAGGAGGGATTCGAACCCCCGACCGACGCCTTAGCTTACCACCATAGCTTTCGCTACCAATGTACATTGTTTGTAGTCTGGACTATATCTTCACCATTGCAGGTGCGACACGTGTAGTCTCTACGGAACCTCACGTCGAATGAACGATTTTTAGCATTCTTACCATTACTTGCGTAATCATTCAGATTGCCTTCTCTTCACCAAAGTGAAGCGTAAGTTTCCTCGGTATTGCCATCAGCATGATCTGTTAAGGTTTCACCGATATAGTGTCGTCCACTCCACAGGTTTTTGTTTCCCTGTAAAGGCTCCTAATATCTTGAAGGGCGTTGCTCTATCCAGCTGAGCTACTGAGACTTGTGTAATTCAGTTCGTTTCGGAAATGAAAGACAATACTTAGTATAGAAATTTTACCAGCTAAAGTCAATGTTATTTTTCACTTATTACAAACTTTTTTTGTTCGAGTTCTTTATACTTATTTGAAAAGAACGTCACAACCCACTCAGATGGCGTTTTTTCAATGATTGCATAGCTTTTTTCTTTACGTCCTCGAGGTAATTCTAAGCTGCCAGGATTAACGAACAACATGCCATCAATTAGTTCTGCACCTAAAACATGGGAATGTCCGAAGAGAACCACATCAGCTCCTACTTCTTCCGCTCGATAACTAAGGGGCAGCATCGTCGATTTCACTTGCCATAAGTGACCGTGTGCCATAAAAACCTTGACTCCGTTCACTTCGGTGAAAACTTCAGCCGAATAAGAAGAATCCCAGTCACAATTGCCACCCACGACGAAAGCACCTTGTAGCGATTCATGTTGTGTATCGAGTTCGCTGTCTCCGCAATGAAAAACAGCATCTACAGGACCTACTGCATCCCTGACTTGATCAATTGAATTCGTTTCTCCATGTGTGTCACTCATCACTACAATACGCATCCACTCGCCACCTTATCTTAACAAGTTTGGTAATTCTTCATCGATTTGCTTAATCGCATTTCCACGATGAGAAATTGCCGCTTTTTCATTCGGTTGTAACTCAGCCATCATTTTTCCTAATGCTGGTACAAAGAATATTGGATCGTAGCCAAAGCCATTTGTTCCTTTTCTATCATGTCCAATGACCCCTTCGCATGTACCAAAGGCAGTTTTGGTTTCCATACCTGGACCTGCTAGAGCAATGGCACAACAGAAACGAGCCGTACGCTTATTGTCATCTACATGAGCAAGTTCGGTCAAGACTTTTTCCATATTGGCTTCGTCACTTTTGTCTAGCCCTGCATACCTTGCAGAATAGACCCCTGGCGCACCGTTTAAAGCGTCTATTTCAAGGCCGCTGTCATCTGCAATAACAAACGTTTGTAAGCGCTCAGCAAGCGCCTCCGCTTTTAATATCGCGTTTTCTACAAACGTCGTGCCAGTTTCTTCAACGTCCATATCTTGCGCTACGTCATGAAGCGTCAAAACTTTAAAGCCGTATGGATTGAAGATGGCTTCAAAGTCTTTTGCTTTCCCTTTATTTTTAGTGGCAATAATCACTTGTTTCATAATATGGACCCTAAGTTCTCACCGATTCTGTCTGCAATGTCGCCAAGTACTTCTCTTTGAATCATCACTAATTGTTGAATTCCTTCGTCACCTAGATCAAGTAGTTCGTTTAATTGTTTTCTTGTAAACGTAGCTTCTTCTCCAGTACCTTGTAGTTCTACAAAATTACCTGAACCTGTTTGAACAATATTCATATCCACATTAGCAGACGAATCTTCTACGTAGTTTAAATCCAAAATAGCTCCTAAATTTTCATCAATACCTACACTCGTTGCAGCTAAAAAGTCCGTTACAGGGAAAATCGGCAGTTGTTTTTCATCTTGTAATTTTGCAATGGCCATTGTCATCGCAACAAAAGCGCCTGTAATCGAGGCTGTACGTGTGCCCCCATCTGCTTGGATGACATCACAATCAATCCACAATGTGCGTTCGCCTAGAGCTTCTAAATTCACGACTGCTCGCAATGCTCGTCCAATTAGACGTTGGATTTCCATCGTCCGTCCACCAATTTTACCTTTTGATGCTTCTCGTTGAGTACGTGATCCTGTTGCACGAGGTAACATAGAATACTCTGCTGTAATCCATCCTTTACCTTGTCCACGTAAGAAATGTGGAACACGTTCTTCGATTGTTGCCGTACAAATAACTTTTGTTTGCCCTACTGTTATCAAAACGGAACCTTCTGGGTGTACCAAGTAATCAGTTTCAATGGTAACTGGTCTAAGTTCTTTTATATTTCGTCCATCATGTCTCATCTATTTATTGCCTCCTCGAATACGTTCGCGCACTTATCGTATCACATTTTCTGTAAACGAATCAAAACCCGAAGATTCCTTTTTCAAGGAACCCCGGGTTTTATTTAAACGATATTTGTTCAATCGTTGGGTTTACTATTTCAAGCCATTTGGTAATAGTGGTCTTAAACATGGGAATTGAACCCGTTGTGAAGAAAATGTGAGATTGGTCATTCACATCTTTACGTTGCATCCGATAATAGTTCAGAATTTCTTCTACATCGTCAGCTGTTTCTTCTGCAGACGATAAAACAGTAACATTCGGACCGACCGCCTGTTCAATATGGTTTTGTAATAAAGGGTAATGTGTACACCCTAAGATTAACGTATCAAAAGACTCTCTTAACAGTGGTTCAAGTGTTTTGCTCACTAACTCTTTTGCAAAATCACCTTCGTATTCACCACTCTCAACAAGTGGCACGAAAGAAGGACACGCAAGTGGCACGATATGACACGATGATGATAAGGACTTCAAAGCTTGCTCGTAAGCACCACTTTGAATTGTACCTGACGTGCCTAAAATGCAAACTTCTGATCGTTTCGTTGCTTTTATTGCTGCTCTCGCTCCCGGGAAAATAACACCCACAACTGGGAACGGACATTTTTTTTGTAAAGATTCGAGCGCGACCGCTGTTGCGGTATTGCATGCGACAACGAGCATTTTTATGGAATGAGCTTGTAATCTTTCTGCCATTTGCCAAGTAAATTTCCGCACTTCACTTGCTGAACGCGGGCCATATGGACATCTCGCTGTGTCTCCAATGTAAAGAAATTGCTCATTGGGTAATCGTCGCATGAGTTCTTTGACAACCGTTAAGCCGCCAACACCCGAATCAATTACGCCGATAGGTGCATTCACGAGATTCGCCTCAATCCTCTTTCATTTCTACATGAAGTTTATGTAGTAATGTCGACAATTGTTGCACTTCTGGCGCATCGAAATCAGTCAAAATGTCTTGCAGATAATCTTGACGTTTTTGAATTACTTCTTCAATAACACGCTCGCCTTCTTTTAATAAATGAATGCGAACTACGCGTCGATCTTGTTCATCACGAACACGCATAACAAGTTGATTTTTTTCCATACGATCAACTAAATCAGTCGTTGTACTAAACGCTAAATACATTTTGGTCGAAAGGTCACCAATTGTCATATCTCCATGTTCAAAAAGCCATTGCAATGCGATGAATTGAGGTGGTGTAACTGTATAATTGCTTAAAATTTTGCGTCCTTTTTGCTTGATGATTCCTGATATATATCTTAGTTCTTTTTCTAAGAAAGCTACTTGTTCTTGATCGTGTTGTTTTTTTGAAATTTGCTCTGTCATGTGCAACATCCACTCCCTGAATACATTTACTTGTATATTCATTGTGACGGCTTTAGTGGAAATTGGCAAGACCCACTCAGTCGAGTGCTAATTCGCCTAGTCGTAAAAGTTCTAAGATTGCTTGAGATCTCCCTGATACGCCTAACTTTTGGATAGTATTCGAGATGTGATTTCTCACCGTTTTCTCACTAATCTTTAGTTGAATGGAAATATCTTTCGTTGAATAATCACGCACTAACAATTGAAAAATTTCTCGTTCTCGTCCTGTTAATAATGAACGATGATGTGCTCTTTCTGACAAAATACGCCCCTCCTATCCACTCTTCCTTGTAACGTATGTAAAAAGAGGGGTAGCGGTGACGGCTAATTGGGTAGGAATAATGATTTTTCTTGTTCCGTCCAAGGTGAACCTTTTCCAGTGGTTTTATTAATTTGCACAATAGAACCTCTTCCTGTGAAAACAGTGTCGCCTTTTTCGTTTGTCGCATGGTAATGAATATCAACCGACGAGTTACCCACCGATGCAGCTTTCACATGAATTTGAAGCTTTTCATCAAAGAAAACTTGTTTTACGTAATCACATTGGAGGTCTGCTACGACAGGGATAGTAAGCCCTTTCGGATCAAGCCAATCGTTCATTAAACCGATGTGTTTGAAATATTCAATTCTCGCAAACTCAAAATACGAAAAATTATTTGTATTATTCAAATGACCATACATATCCGTTTCACTAAAACGCACTTGAACTGGCACTGAATAAAAGAAACCACTTGCCCATTCCTCTGGATTTTGAATATAATCTGCACGCATAATTGTTTGCCCCTTTGTTTTTAAGAATAAAATGAATCGTGATTCATTGGTTTTTATTATTGTAACAAAGTTTCATTCGAAGTGAAAAGATTTCATTGGAGATTCAAAGATGACACGGTGATGATTTGAAGGGGTTTTGGTTGCAACTTTCTTGATTTCGTTGCAACTTTTTTGTTTTCGTTGCAACTATCTTGTTTTCGTTGCAACTTTTGCCTTTTCGTTGCAACTATCCAATTTTCTCCTAATTCCACATTCTTCTCAAAACAAAAAGAAGCCTCTCGCAAGAGCGAGAGGCTTCCAAAATAGAACTCTTCTTAGTCAACCATGTGGTCGCTTCCGAAGAAGTTTTTGAACATCTGAACGGATGTATCACGGTTTAGAGCTGCGATAGATGTTGTCAAAGGAATTCCTTTTGGACAAGCAACTACACAGTTTTGTGAGTTACCACAGCTAGCAAGTCCACCTTCACCCATGATGGCATTTAGGCGTTCGTCTTTATTCATGGCACCAGTTGGATGGGCATTGAATAAACGAACTTGTGATAACGGTGCAGGACCCATGAAGTCTGAATTGTCGTTTACGTTTGGACAAGCTTCCAAACATACTCCACACGTCATACATTTTGATAATTCGTAAGCCCATTGACGTTTGCGTTCAGGCATACGTGGACCTTCTCCAAGATCATACGTACCATCGATAGGAACCCAAGCTTTCACTTTTTTCAATGAATCAAACATGCGTGTACGATCTACAATTAAATCGCGAACGACAGGGAATGTTTTCATTGGTTCCAAGCGTACTGGTTGTTCTAATTGGTCAATAAGAGCTGTACATGATTGACGTGGTCTACCGTTAATAACCATAGAACAAGCACCACATACTTCTTCCAAACAGTTCATATCCCAGTTTACTGGCGTAGTTGCTTTACCGTCAGCGTTAATAGGGTTACGACGAATTTCCATTAGTGCAGAAATTACGTTCATATTTGGTCGATAATTTAACTCAAATTTTTCCCAATAAGGGGTAGCATCGGTTGTATCCTGGCGAAGGATTTCGAGAACGACTGTTTTAGTAGCAGTTGCTGTACTCATTATTAATTATCCCCTTTCGCTGAATAGTCACGTTTACGAGGTGCAATTAGAGAAACATCGATATCTTCATAATGGAAGACTGGCGCACCTGTAGCAGGATCAAACTTCGCCATCGTTGTTTTCATAAATTTATCGTCATTACGTTCTGGGAAATCTGGTTTGTAATGAGCGCCACGGCTCTCATCACGGTTAAGTGCACCCAGTGTAATTACGCGAGCCAAGTATAGCATGTTTTTCAACTGACGCGTAAACGTTGCGCCTTGATTCGACCATTTTTGTGTATCGTTGATGTTGATGTTGTTATAACGTTCAAGAAGTTCTTGAATTTTATCATCAGTAGCTTGTAAACGATCGTTGTAACGAACAACTGTTACGTTGTCTGTCATCCACTCGCCAAGCTCTTTATGCAAGACATAAGCATTTTCAGTGCCATCTAATGCCATTGTATCATCCCACTTTTGTTGCTCAGCAGCGATGTGTGCATCAAATATTGTAGAAGGCATATCTTCAGCATGCTTGTCTAATTTTTTCATATAATTTACAGAGTTAGGACCAGCAACCATACCAGCATAAATCGCAGAAAGTAATGAGTTCGCTCCAAGACGGTTTGCACCATGTTGAGAGTAATCACATTCACCTGCAGCAAAAATACCAGGGATGTTTGTCATTTGATCATAGTCTACCCAAAGTCCGCCCATTGAGTAATGAACAGCAGGGAAAATTTTCATTGGCACTTTACGTGGATCATCGCCCATGAATTTCTCATAGATTTCAATGATACCACCAAGTTTAATATCCAATTCTTTCGGGTCTTTGTGAGAAAGATCTAAGTACACCATGTTCTCGCCATTAACGCCTAATTTTTGATTTACACAAACATCAAAAATTTCACGTGTAGCGATATCACGTGGTACTAAGTTTCCGTAAGCAGGATATTTTTCTTCAAGGAAATACCAAGGTTTACCGTCTTTGTAAGTCCAAACACGTCCACCTTCACCGCGAGCTGATTCAGACATTAAGCGAAGCTTGTCATCTCCAGGAATCGCTGTTGGGTGAATTTGAATGAATTCACCATTTGCATAGTGTCCGCCTTGTTGATAGATAATTGAAGCTGCTGAGCCTGTGTTGATAACAGAGTTCGTAGATTTCCCGAAAATGATACCAGGGCCACCAGTAGCCATAATGATCGCGTCACCGCGGAATGCTCGGATTTCCATTGTTGTTAAGCTTTGTGCCATAATACCACGACAAACGCCGTCGTCATCAAGAATAGCACCTAAGAATTCCCATCCTTCATACTTCGTTACAAGTCCGTCTACTTCAAAACGACGCACTTGTTCGTCTAGTGCATACAATAATTGTTGGCCAGTTGTTGCACCAGCAAATGCTGTACGATGGTACATTGTTCCACCGAAACGACGGAAGTCAAGTAAACCTTCTGGTGTACGGTTAAACATAACGCCCATACGATCTAATAAATGGATAATGCTAGGCGCTGCTTCTGTCATTGCTTGAACAGGTGGTTGATTTGCTAAGAAATCTCCACCATAAACTGTATCGTCAAAGTGTTTATATGTTGAATCGCCTTCACCTTTTGTGTTTACAGCTCCGTTAATCCCGCCTTGCGCACACACTGAGTGTGAGCGTTTAACTGGTACTATAGAAAATAATTCAACTGGCGTACCTTGTTCGGCCGCTTTAATTGTTGCCATTAAACCAGCAAGACCGCCGCCGACAACAATCAATTTACTTTTTGCCATGTTTTCTCTCACTCCTCTTTTTAATAGTAATCAAGCGCTTCCAAGAAACTAATTACACGAATGCAAGAAGTGAACGAATGCCGATTACTGTCAATGCTAAGAAGATACCCATCGTCACGAAAGTTGAAATGCGTTGTGACCTAGGTGATTGAGTAATACCCCAGCTTATCAAGAATGACCAAATACCGTTTGCTAAATGGAATGTCGCAGATACTACACCTACTACGTAGAATACAAACATTAATGGATTAGCTAAAATATCAGCCATCATGTCAAAGTTAACTTCATCAGCACCAATTGCTTTTTGGAATCTTGTCTCGAATATATGCCATGCAATAAATACGACAAGAATGACTCCAGTGATCCGTTGTAAAATAAACATCCAGTTACGGAATGTACCGTAGGCTTTTGGGTTGTTTTTCGCTGTAAAAGCTATGTACACACCATAGAACGCATGGAACATTAAAGGTAGGTAAATGACAAACCATTCCAAGAATAAAACAAATGGTAAACTTTCCATAAAGTGAGAAGCTTTGTTAAATGCCTCAGGTCCCTGCGTTGCAAAATGGTTAATAACCAAATGCTGTGCCAAGAACAATCCTACTGGAATAATTCCGAGTAGAGAATGTAACCGGCGTAAATAAAATTCACTATCTTTCGACAAGACTGTTACCCCCCTCATTACTGAAAATAGACAGACAAGTTAGACCCTCGTATGAAACGAAAGCAACATTGACTGCATATCTCTTCATGGTACAATATTATGACATGTTTATTGTACTCCCATCATAAGGGAGCGTCAAGGCAAGGTAGCCTATTACATATGACAATAAAATGCAGGATAGCTATCGGTTTCGCATCTTTTTTCTACCTTGTCCATGATTAATTCTTATATTAATAAAGTTTCACGTGAATTTAGTGAGAAAGCGGGATTTAAATGACCATAACAGATACAAAAACAGTACCTACATTTGGCTATGAATTAATTAGAGATCATGTACTATCGACCATTTTAGGCAAACACGAGGACGATATTTTATATTGGGCTGGCAAAGATTTAGCACGAAAATTTCAGATGTTTTCGATCGATGAAACGACTTCTTTTTTTGAAGAAGCCGGCTGGGGTGTATTAACACTCGACCGTCTTACAAAAGATGAAGCATTCTTTACACTAACTGGCGAACCCGATGCACTTCAAATCAACAAACGGTGTTTCCGCCTAGAAGCAGGCTTTTTGGCGCAACAACAACAAAAATTAGGTGGCTTTTTGACAGAGTGCTTCGAAGAGAAATTCATAAAGAAAAACATCGTCCAATTTCATGTGAAATGGGATTTAAAAGAAAAAATTCAGTAGAACACGGCATGCACCATATTAAGGTGCATGCTTTTTTATGTTATTGAAGGGTTTTTCATGAGAAATTCGGCTTTTTCCTACGTCAATCGTCTTTTTTCCTACGTCACACTCTTAATCTAACAATAAACGCTAAAAAGCTGGCGGTCACTTCCAAAAGGAGTGACCGCCAGCTTTGTTAATCCCATTTAAATTTGTCGTTCATTTGAGATTGATATTGTTTAAACGCACTACTATTTGTTTGAATCCCTTTTTTCGATAACAGACGGTTCATTTGCGTTAGTTTTTCATTGTACTGTTGTTCGAGTTCGGTTTTTTCTTTACCCAAGGATTTTTTCATTTGATGTTGCAAATCGCCCATTTCTTCTTTAATAAATTGAGCTTCTGCATCATGGCCTGAGTTTTTCAAGATGCGCATGACCATCCGAATGTCTTCTGGATAGTGGGCAAATTCATCTGGTGGTAGCGGTTTCCCCGCTCCAGGCAAATTATCAAACTTCCCATCACGTTGTGCTTTTTTAATTAAATCTTCCACGATATGCCAGTTCATTTCGACCACTGCCTCTCATGATGATGACCTATATATTTCCATCATATCATGAAACCTTGTTACACTCGAACTGCAGCTAATCCATATTCATCATGCAAGGCATTCGTCGCTTTTAACATATCACTTTCTGGAACAACAACAGAAACTTTAATTTCTGATGTACTAACCATCTTCACTGGAATTCCTTCGACGCGCAGACGATCGAACATTTGAGCAGCCACACCAGGATTTGATACCATGCCAGATCCAACAATTGAAACTTTCGCTAAACCGACTTCGAAATTGGTCGATTGGTAACCAAGTTCGACTTTATTACTTTCTAACACTTGAACCGTTTCAGCAAAATCTTCTTTTTTAATTGAAAATGACACACTTGGTTGTATGCCTTCCATGATACTTTGAACAATTATATCCACGTTGACATGATGTTTAGCTAGCGTCGTGAAAATTTTCGCAAGTGAGCCGTTAAACGGTACTTGATATGCTACCGTTATACGAACAATCTCAGGTTCAAATGCGACACCGCGCACAATTAAGTTTTTCTCCATGGTTGGTTCCTCCAATAATATGGTACCTGTTTCTTCGCTTATACTAGATCGAACACTTAGTGGTAAGGAATAGTTTTTTGCAAATTCGACAGCACGTGGATGCAATACACCCGCACCTAAATTTGCCAGCTCCAACATTTCATCATACGATAACTCCTGCAATTTCCGCGCACCATCTACATAACGTGGATCTGACGTATAAATACCATCGACATCTGTGTAAATATCACATTGGTCTGCATGAATAGAGGCAGCTATGGCAACAGCCGTTGTATCAGACCCTCCACGACCAAGTGTCGTGATTTCTCCATACGCATCCATACCTTGGAATCCAGCAACCACTACGACTTGACCTAACGTCAAAGCCTGTTCAATGCGAACGGTATCGATATGCTCGATTCGTGCATTGCGATGAACCGCTTCTGTACCTATTCCTGCTTGCCACCCCGTGAATGATACCGCATCTTGACCCATATGTTGAAGCGCCATCGTTAGTAAGGAAATCGTTACTTGTTCTCCTGTTGATAACAACATATCCATTTCACGTTTTGAAGGTTCTGCCGATAAATCTTGCGCTAAACGAACCAATTCATCCGTGGTTTTGCCCATTGCAGAGACCACCACAACAATTTCATGGCCTTTCGCTGTTTCGCCAATGATGCGTTTTGCGACGTTTCGAATGCGCTCCGTGTTGCCGACTGATGTTCCTCCAAATTTCATGACGATACGACTCAATGTAAACTCTCCCTTTATTTCCAAAGAAGCTAAATAGGAAAAACAATGGCACAAACCTCTGTTTTTTCTTATACCGATAGAGCCAAGTTCAACTTAGTAAATCAATATAAAAAAACAGCTTATTCACGAATATCCGTGAAAAGCTGTCTCCATGCATGACCGTTCAAAAGAAGCGTCCATGTGAAGATAGCCCTCCAGAATCAATTAGATTCTGACAATCCTGCATTTATTCAATGCAAAACCAGTACGACATTAGAAACAGTCTATGTCGGACTTCGGCGAATTTCCCTTTCACATGCACTCAAAGGATCTGTTCATCCTCCTGCAGGTTACTGATGATTTCCGCACCTCTATCACCACTTATTAGTAGAGTGTTCAAAAGAATACTTACCCTTTTGTTTCCTCGTTTTAGTGATTCAATTTCAGTGTGTCAACAATATCATAAGATTACTCTTTTGACAATGCTTCATTTTTAAAGTATTCAGACATGGATTCTGCGATTTGCATAGGCAAACCCGAACCTTTTAATTCATCAACAGATGCTTCTTTGATTCGTTTTACAGAGCCAAAATGTTTGAGTAACATTTTTTTACGTTTCGGACCAATGCCCTCAAATCCATCTAAAGCTGATGCGATCGTTTGTTTCCCACGTTGTTGTCGATGGAAAGTAATGGCAAATCGATGCACTTCATCTTGAATCCGTTGTAGTAAATAGAAACCTTCGCTCGTTCGTTTCAACGGAATAATTTCTGGAGGTTCTCCGTATAACAAAGACGATGTTTGGTGTTTCGCATCTTTTGCTAGCCCCGCAATTGGAATCGATAACCCCAGTTCGTCTTCAATAATTTCTCGAGCACTTTCCATCTGACCTTTCCCACCATCTATGACAATTAAATCAGGTAAAGGTAGCTGGTCATTTAACACACGTGTATAACGGCGTCTAATTACTTCTCGCATCGCCCCGTAGTCATCATGGCGTGCAGCCGTTTTTGTTTTATATTTACGATAATCTTTTCTATTCGGTCTGCCGTCAATAAACGAGACCATCGCTGAAACCGCGTCGGCTCCATAAATATGAGAGTTATCAAATGCTTCGATACGAAGCGGTGGTGCAATGTTCATAGCTATTCCTAGTTCCTCCACCGCACCAATCGTTCGTTGTTCTTGGCGGTCAATGAGTTGGAACTTCTCACGCACAGCAATTTCCGCATTTTGAATCGCTAGATCAATCAACTGTTTTTTCTTGCCACGACTTGGCGATGCCACTTTAATTTCAAGGAGTTGATTAGCTATCTCCAAATCAACTGAAATAGGCAACAACACTTCTTTTGGTTTTATATGATGAGCTTGATCATAAAACTGGCCTAAGAATGTTAAGAATTCATCATCAGGATCTTGGATTAACGGGAATATCGATACATCTCGTTCAATTAATTTTCCTTGTCGAACGAAGAAAACTTGAACGCACATCCAGCCTTTATCAATGGAATAGCCAAAAATATCACGATCCGTAAAATCATTTGTCGTCATTTTTTGTTTTTCCATGACCGTTTCAATATGTGTGATTTGATCACGGTACTCTTTTGCTCGTTCAAATTCTAAATTCTCGGCAGCTGAAGACATTTTTTCCGTTAATTCTTGTTTGACTTGTTGATAACCACCATTTAAAAATCGTGTAATTTCATCGATTATTTCACGATACGCATCTTGTTCAATCGGTTTTACACAAGGTGCTAAACATTGACCTAAATGATAATACAAACAAACCCGGTCTGGTAATGTCGGGCATTTTCGCAATGGATATAAACGATCAAGTAATTTTTTCGTTTCACTTGCTGCATACGCATTTGGGTAAGGGCCAAAGTACTTGCCTTTGTCCTTCTTGACCTGTCTTGTCGTAATCAATTTCGGGTGTTTTTCACCTGTAATTTTAATATACGGATACGTTTTATCATCTTTTAACATGACATTATATTTGGGATCGTGTTTTTTAATTAAATTTAATTCTAAAATGAGTGCTTCAATAGCTGAAGATGTCACGATATATTCAAAATCCACAATCTCATTAACGAGACGTTGCGTCTTCCCATCATGACTCCCCGTGAAATACGAACGTACACGATTTTTTAATACCTTCGCTTTACCCACATAAATAATTGTACCCTGTCTGTCTTTCATTAAATAAACACCAGGATGATCTGGTAAAATACTGCATTTCTGTTGTATTAATTCATTCATAATTGTCATCACCTGTTGAAAAAAAACCGGGTGCCCATGGGTACCCGGTTTTTAATATTATGTTGCTATTACTTACGTTGCTATAAATTAAGCGTGTTTGTTAACAAGATTTACTAATGCTTCTTTCGGGTTAAATCCAACTACTTTATCAACTGGTTGCCCATCTTTGAAAAGTACTAATGTTGGAATTGACATAATTCCGAAGTTGCTAGCAGTTTCTTGGTTTACATCAACATCTATTTTTACGATTTTTACTGTATCGCTCATTTCAGCATCTAGTTCCTCTAAAACAGGAGCGATCATTTTACATGGTCCACACCAAGGTGCCCAAAAATCAACTAATACTAAGCCATCTGAAATTTCACTTGAAAAACTTTGATCTGTTCCGTGTACAATTGCCATAAGAAATTCCTCCTTCAAATACAAACTCTAAACGTAGTATAGCATCTTGAAATTAACGCTTCTACTTTTTTGCTCAACCTTTTATTAGCAGAAGCCTTATTAAACATATACCCGCTACTGCTCAATTTCAAAACAAATAACATTTACTCTGTTTTTATCGCACAAATGCGCTTCCCGCTCGTTTTCTTTTAAATACCGAAAATCATTATTTAAGAAAAAACGGACTTCATTGTTAGTCCCTAATATTTAGTAAGCTTGAAAATAAGTCTTTTTTCTACATCTACATTTGAACATTATAACCAGTTTAATTGTCTGTTTTACACATGAATACCTTATAGTTGATTGGAGTGAAGGGCTGCGACTCCAGCGGAAAAAGTGCGCCAGTTCCTTTTATGAAGAGTAGCCATAGTAGACTGTTGATTTCCGCTACGGTGGACGCTTTTCGGGGGCATGGCTTCAGTCTCCTCGTCACTGCAGAAACATGTGCTCCTGCGGTTACTCGTCGCAAAGATACTGGCTCTTCGCCAGTATCTTTCCTGCGGGGTCTTCAGCTCATGCACCTGCCGCTTCGCTTTCGGTGCAGAAAACATCTGCTATTCCCGCAGAAGTCGCCACCTGCGCTTCAATCAACTAATTATAAATGGCAACTACGATTTTAGGTTGGTTCTATCTCTAGCTTAACTTAGAATTATCAGCAATAATCAATTGATAGATTTTCTTGTTGGTTAATACTCAACTCAAGGATTGTAGTGGAAGGCGGCGACTCCAGCGGGATCAGCGGGACAGGTGAGACCCCGCAGATCGCGAAGCGACCGAGGAGGCTCACCGCCCGCCCCGCGGAAAGCGTCCGACTGAAACGGAAATCTACCCCACTTAATTAAAAAAGGAACTGCCCATAGTCATATTTCATGACTTTTTGGACAGCCCCTTAAGTACCATTAATTAGCTTTTAGTTTTTTGAATTCTTCCGTCAACATTGGAATGACTTCGAATAAATCTCCAACGATTCCATAATCAGCCACTTTGAAAATATTCGCTTCAGGATCTTTATTGATCGCTACGATAATTTTCGAGTTAGACATACCCGCTAAATGTTGGATAGCACCAGAAATACCTGCTGCAATATACAAATCAGGTGTTACAACTTTACCTGTTTGTCCAATTTGAAGTGAGTAATCACAGTAATCAGCGTCACATGCACCACGAGATGCTCCAACAGCGCCGCCTAATACTCTTGCTAATTCGTTTAATGGTTCAAAACCATCTTCACTCTTAACGCCACGACCACCAGCAACAATAACTTTCGCTTCTGATAAATCCACGCCTTCAGTTGATTTACGCACGACTTCTTTAATAATGGTACGAAGGTTCGTAATTTCAACAGAGAGAGCTGACACATCACCAGAACGGCCAGAATCGTGTGCTAAAGGTTCAATATTGTTAGGACGAATCGTTACAAAATCAATGCCTTCTTTGATTTTCACTTTCTCAAACGCTTTACCTGAGAAGATTGGGCGAACGAAAACAACATCTGCCCCTTCGCCTTCGATAGAAGTTACGTCAGAAATTAGACCTGACTTTAATTTACTTGCTACTTTAGGTGATAAGTCTTTCCCTAGAGCTGTATGTCCGAAAACAACTGCGTCTGGTTGCTCACTTTGAACAACTGCCATAAATGCTTGGCTGAAGCCGTCAGATGTATATGTTTTTAAATGTGGATGTTCAACAGTTACTACACGGTCTGCTCCATAATGAATCATTTCAGTTGCAAGAGATTGTACAGAGTCTCCTAAAAGAACTGCGACAATTTCTCCACCGCTTGAAATTTTCTTCGCTGCAGCGATTGCTTCAAAAGATACATTACGTAAAGCGCCTTCGCGTGCTTCACCTAATACGATTACTTTTTTTGTCATGATGTGTTTCCCTCCAATTACAAATCTTTAGATTAAATTAAACGACTTTTGCTTCTGTACGAAGTAATTGTACTAATTCTTGTACTTGGTTAGATAGATCGCCTTGTAATACGCGACCTGCTTCTTTTTTCGCAGGCATGTAAATTTCAATCGTCTCAGTTTTAGCTTCAACATCGTCTTCATCGATATCTAAATCATCTAATTCAACTTCTTCTAACGGTTTCTTTTTCGCTTTCATAATCCCAGGTAATGAAGGATAACGCGGTTCATTCAACCCTTGTTGAGCTGTAACTAAAAGTGGTAGTGACGTTTCAATTACTTCAGAATCGCCTTCTACATCACGAACGATATGAACGGTTGTACCGTCGATTTCTAATTTTGTGATCGTCGTTACATAGTTGATGTCTAATAAGTCAGCAACACGTGGTCCAACTTGTCCAGATCCACCATCAATCGCAACATTCCCAGCTAAAATTAGGTCTGCATTTTTATCTTTTAAGTAATCAGCTATAATTTGAGCAGCTGTAAATTGATCCATTTCATCTAAATCATCTTCAGTATTAATAAGAACTGCTTTATCAGCGCCCATTGCAAGTGCAGTACGAAGTTGCTTCTCAGCTTCTTCTCCACCCATTGTCAATACGGTCACTTCGCCACCGTGAGCTTCACGAACTCGGATTGCTTCTTCGATTGCATATTCATCATAAGGATTAATGATAAATTCCGCGCCGTCTTCTTGAATCTTGCCACCTGAAACGACAATTTTTTCTTCTGTATCAAATGTACGTTTTACCAACACATAAATATTCATGTTGCAAACCTCCCAATACTAGTGATTATTTTCCTTTGAACAATGGTTCACGTTTTTCAATAAAAGCAGAAATTCCTTCTTGAGCGTCTTCAGATATGAAAACGGTTCCAAAAGACTGTGCTTCAGCTTTCACACCTTCATTATACGCATAAGTTTTCGCGAATTGTAGCATTTCAATCGCAGCTTTCATGGCAACTGGACTCTTTTTAGCTATTTTAGTAGCCAGCTCCATTGTTTTCGCAAGTAATTCTTCTTCTGCAAAAGCACGGTTTGCTAGTCCCCATTTAACGGCTTCTAATCCGCTTATCGGTTCACTTGTTAACAACATTTCTGCTGCTTTCGGCATACCCACTAGACGCGGAAGACGTTGAGTACCTGCAAAACCTGGAATCAAGCCAAGCTGTAACTCAGGCAATCCTAGTTTAGCATTTTCAGATACTATACGCATGTGACAGCTCATAGCAAGTTCAAGTCCACCACCAAGGGCAGCACCATGAATCGAAGCGATGATTGGTTTCGAGAAACGTTCTAGACGTTCAAAAATTTCTTGTCCGCTAGCAGCTAGAGCTGAAAATTCTTCCCCCGTTTTAATTTGAGTAAATTCTTTAATGTCTGCACCTGCTGAGAAGAAACGACCTTCCCCGTGCAAAACGATAACACGAACGCTATCATCATGCTCAACAGCATTCATTAATTCGTTTACTTCCATGATAAGTCCGCGTGATAATGCATTTGCTGGTGGTCGATTAATCGTTACTTTCGCAACGTGATTTTCTACAGTCCAACTTAAAAATTCCATAGACGTCCATCCCTTCACTTATGCTTTCATACCACCGAGTAATAATTTATGAACTTTAGGAGCTAATTTCATCAAATCATACTTCTGTTCGTTCATTACCCAGGTGGTTATCGTCTCATCAATTGTACCAAAGACCATGTGTCTCGCAAGACGAATATCCAAATCTGCATTAAATTCGCCGTTCTCAATGCCTTCGATCAAAATATCATCGAGTAACATTAAGTACTCTTTCAACACTTCATTAATTTTTAAACGAATTTCTTTATTAGATTGGCGCAGTTCTAACTGAGTCACAATGGCCAAATGGTGATCTGTTGCTAATACACGAAAATGATTTTCCACCATTTTTAGTAGTTTTTCAGAAGATGATGTGCCATCATTAATAATGAGTTTTAGGTTTTCAACAAATAAACCCATTTTTTCTTGAAATACAGATATTAAAATATCTTCTTTGTTTTTAAAATACAAATAGATGGTTCCATCAGCAACGCCTGCTTGTTTCGCGATTTTGGAAACTTGCGCTTGGTGATACCCATTTTCCGCAATCACTACTACCGCTGCGTCGATTATTTGTTTAAACTTAGGTTTGTCTCGTTTCAAAGTATCACCACCAAAAAAATGAAATTGTGAATGAATGTTCATTCACAATTTCATCTTAGACTGAAGAAGTACTGTTGTCAAGGACTGTTACGTCGTAGCACTTGCTTCTTTATATTTTTCTTTCTCTTCTTCTACTAATGTACGACGAAGGATTTTACCTACTGCTGTTTTTGGTAACTCTTTTCTAAATTCATAGATTCTTGGAACTTTAAATGATGCTAAATGTTCCCTGCAGAATGCATTTAGCTCTTCTTCAGTAACATGTTCATTTTCTTTTAAGACAATATAAGCTTTTACGGTTTCTCCACGATAAGCATCTGGCACACCAACTGCTACACATTCTTGAATGGCCGGATGTTCGTACAGAACTTCTTCAATTTCACGAGGATAAATATTATATCCACCCGCTATGATCATATCTTTCTTGCGATCAACTACATAGAAGTAACCCTTGTCATCCATATACCCCAAGTCACCCGTCAGTAACCAGCCATCTCGCATTGTATGTTCGGTTTCTTCTGGACGATTCCAGTAGCCTTTCATAATTTGCGGACCTCGAACACAAATCTCTCCAATTTCACCTATTGCCATTGGCTCTGTAGAATCCACTTGGAAAATAGCAGCATCTGTATCTGGCCACGGAACACCAACTGACCCTTTAATACGTTCATTCGCCCAAACAAAGTTTGCGTGTGTGACAGGAGATGATTCTGTTAAGCCATAGCCTTCTACTAATTTACCACCTGTGACTTTTTCAAACTTGTCTTGCACCTCAATTGGCAACGGTGCGGAACCACTTAAACAAGCTTCAATGGATGATAAATCATATTTTGCAATGTCCGGGTGATTTAATAATCCAATATATATCGTTGGTGCACCTGGGAATAAAGTTGGTTTTTGTTTATCGATCGTTTTCAGAGCTGATTCAACATCAAACTTAGGTAATAACACCATCCGGTTACCGAGCATGACCGATAATATTAACACGGTCGTCATACCGTACACATGGAAGAATGGCAGAATGCCTAAAATCGTACCTTCACCTTTTTTACTCTTATATAGCCAAGCATTACACATAGTGGCATTCGAAATTAAGTTTTTATGCGATAACATAACACCTTTAGGGAATCCAGTAGTACCCCCTGTATATTGTAAAATCGCCACATCTTCTTCAAAGTCAAAAGGCACGTCGATTTTTTCAGCTTTCCCTACCTTCATGACTTCCGGGAATAAGTGATTCATTCCACGATGTTCAACTTTTACGGTAAATCCATATTGTTTCTTTTGAACAAATGGGTAAAGTAAGTTTTTCGGGAATGGAAGATAATCTTTAATGCCAGTAATAATAATGTTTTCTAATTCTGTCTCTTTAATGACCTTTGAAATACGTGGATACAAGATATCGAGTGAAAGAATAGCTTTTGCACCCGAATCTTTCATTTGGTAAGCAATTTCACGTTCCGTATATAACGGATTCGTTTGAACCACAATAGCGCCAGCATACAAAATCCCATAATAGCCGATAACATTTTGAGGACAGTTCGGCAACATAATCGCAACACGATCGCCTTTTTGAATACCGAGAGAGCGTAAATAATTAGCAAACTTTAAAGAAGATTCATAGAGCTCTCGATACGTGACATCTTTCCCAAGAAAATGTATGGCTATTTTTTCAGGATAATCGTGAAAAGCACGTGTCAAATATTCCTGAACCGGAATTGCTTCGTATGACAATGTATGCGGAATTTCTGGTGGATATTGCGCCAACCATGGCTTTGTTGTCATTTTCTATTTCCCCCTTTTTTATAATCGTTTGAATATTCCTATTCTTCATTATAGAGAAACATGTATCCGCTTTCAATTTAAATTAAAAAAAGCATGGGACATTTTACACATCCCATGCTTTTTTCGTTATTTTCCGTACAAATAAATGATGCCGACAATGAAAAATCCAACACACACGACAAGTAATACTTTTGCTAGTTTTTCCACTTTAACCACTCCTATGAAATACTTGCTCCAATGACAAATGACAATCCAACAGAAATGGATAGAGAAATAAATCCTACAGAGCGATTATCATTTTCAATCTCTCGATCAATATTGAATTTTGGCGTTAAAAATTCAAATAAGAAATACGCCACGATAAGTAAAGCGAAACCATATAAACCCCATCCGATCATTTCAGGAAGGGAATTATGGTTTTCAATGGCGTAACGAAAAATATTCGCTACTCCAAAAATTTTACCGCCCGTTGCCATGGCTACAGCCAGATTGCCTTTTTGAATTTCTTGCCAGTTTTTATATTTCGTAACGATTTCAAACAACACCATCGTTAAAATCAAACACAACACAACAACACTAAAATAACCAGCTGTTTCCACTAAGGGATGCTGCCAAAAATTCATACTTAACATATGTTTACTCCTTCAAACGTTTCTAGCTTTTACGTATGAAACGCTTTTTGGTTTCAAATATCGGAATCCAAACAAATCATAACGATGGAACTGAGTCGTTTATTTTAATTCCACGATGGTAACACCGTGACCGCCTTCACCCGCTTCACCAAAGCGATAACTTTTGACACGAGAATGATTTTTCAAGAATTGTTGTATGCCTTGTCTCAGTGCCCCTGTACCTTTTCCGTGAATAATCGATACTTGATGATAACTAGACAGAATAGCATCGTCAATGTACTTCTCAGCTCTCAGAATGGCATCTTCAAATCGCTCACCACGTAAATCTAAATCTAGTTTTACGTAAGTGTCACGCCCCTTAACATGAGACATGGCCACTGTTTGTTTTTGTTTTTCTGGTTTGAGATACTCTAAATCGGATTCAGCTACTTTCATTTTCAAAATACCGATTTGAACACTCCATTCCGTGTTCGAAACTTTATCCAACAAGATTCCTTTTTGACCGTAACTTAAGACTTTGACTTCGTCACCTTTTGTTAGGGTCATTTGGCGTGCTTTGATTTGTTGTTGTTTCTTCAACACTGTATTTTCAGGAGCGGCTTTTTCAAGGCGTTTTCGTACATCAATTAATTCGTGATCTTTTATGACATGTTGAGCATTTTTTTGCATGGTTCGTAGTTCTGCAATAATACCCTCAGCTTCTCTTCTTGCGTCATCCACAATTTTGCGTGCTTTATCCTTAGCTTTTTGTTCGACTTTATCTTTTTGTTCCTCAAGTTGTTGCAATTGAGCAGACAAATCCGCTTTAATCTTCTCTGATTCAATGCGTAATACACTGGATTGTTCCGCATCTTTTTCAGATTGCTTTCGACTAGCTTCAAGCGAAGCAATCATTGATTCCACTTCATGTCGGTCTGTCCCTGTAAAGGATTGCGCATGTGTAATAATATGTTTCGGCAACCCTAGTCGTTTTGAAATTTCAAAAGCATTACTGCGACCAGGTACGCCAATTAATAATTTATACGTCGGACTTAAGGATTCAACATCGAATTCAACACTAGCATTTGCAACACCCGGTCGATTATAGCCGTAAGCTTTTAATTCTGGATAATGAGTCGTTGCCATGACAAGCGCACCTCGACCATGTACTTCATCTAACAGTGAAATGGCAAGTGCTGCCCCTTCTTGCGGGTCTGTACCTGCTCCAAGTTCATCAAATAGGACAAGGCTACGTTCATCGAATTTTGATAATATATCCACAATATTGACCATATGAGAAGAGAACGTACTCAAGCTTTGTTCGATGGATTGTTCGTCACCTATATCTGCAAAAATTTGATCAAATACAGCCACTTCAGAGCCATCTAACGCCGGAATAGGAATACCAGCTTGAGCCATTAGTGTACACAGACCTACTGTTTTGAGCGTTACTGTTTTACCACCAGTATTTGGTCCAGTGATGACGATTGCTGTTATGTCATCGCCAAATTCAATAGTATTCGCAACCGCTTCTTCTATGTTCAATAATGGATGACGTGCTTTCACTAAACGTATGATACTTTGATCGTTGACTGTTGGTTTCGTACATTTATGTGCTTGACCATATTTTGCTTTTGCTAAAATTACATCAATTTCACCCAAAATTTGAACGAGTCCAAATATATCATGAGCTACCGTTTGAACTTCTAGAGATAGGGCCAATAAAATACGCTCGATTTCTTCTTGCTCTTTCATTTTAAGTCGACGAATTTCATTGTTCGCTTGCACGACTGCATCAGGTTCAATAAATAATGTTTGTCCTGAAGATGACTGATCATGAACAATCCCACCATAGCTTCCACGGTACTCTTGTTTTACAGGAATAACAAATCGATCATTTCTTATTGTGATAATGGAGTCAGATAACATTTTCGAAGCATTTTTGCCCCGTGTATAACTTTCTAATTTTTCACGTACACGACTTTCTTGAGAACGTAATTGCTGACGAATCGTACGCAATTGACTACTGGCACTATCCAAAACTGCCCCATTGTCATCAATACACGCAATGATTTCGTGTTCAAGTGCCGTTAAGATTGGAAGTGCTTGTTTTCGTTCGATAAAGAATGGGATTTTTATGTCTTCTGATGCTTCTACAGCTTCAAGGAATTGACGTAATATACGACTAGCACGAATGGTACTCGCTATCTCCATTAGTTCAGTCGGACTTAACATTCCACCGATTTGAGCACGTCTTGCATGGGCGCGCACATCGAATATGCCACCCATTGGTACATTTCCTCGAACGCGAAGAAGATCTAACCCTTCATCCATTTCATCTAATAATCGCTTAACTTCATGTAACACGATAGAAGGTTCAAGTAAGTCTAATTGCGTTCGTCCCAGTGAGGATGTGCAAAAATTGGCAACTTGCTCTCTCACTTTATCAAATTCGAGTGTTTTCAATGCTCGTTTGGTTATCATTCAAAACACCTCCTCTATTTCTTTAATGGACATTAATCGTTTAAATAATTCTTCAACTTATCATAAGACCATGTATTGACGATTAAGTCTTCTTTTAACCACGCTTTTTGTGCATATTTCACACCAATTTCCATAAATCTTAATTGTTCAATAGCATGTGCATCTGTATTGATGGCAATTGGTACGTTTAAGTTTTGTGCTTCAATTAAATATTCCGTTGCTAAATCTAGTCGATGTGGGTTTGCATTTAATTCTAGAATTTTCCCATATTCTGCAGCCCATTTAATTAATTGTGAAACGTCTGGATCATAGCCATTACGTTTTCCGATAATGCGTCCCGTTGGATGGGCAATCATATCGACGTGTTTATTTTTCATGGCCGTGAAAAGTCTTTCCATAATTTTTTCTTGGGGTTGGTTAAAACTTGAATGAATCGATGCTATGACAAAATCGAGCTCTGCAAGAAGTTCATCATCAAAATCGAGCGAACCATCCGGTAATATATCCATTTCAGTACCCGCCAAAATTTGAATCGATGGATAGTCCTTTTGAATTTTACGAATTTCTGTTATCTGGTCGCGCAAACGTTCCGCAGATAGGCCATTTGCTATTCGTAAATAATGTGAGTGGTCCGTAATCGCCATATGGGTGTAGCCTTTTTCCATACATGCCTCAATCATTTCACGCAATGTATGAGCACCGTCTGATTGTGTGGTATGCATATGCAAATCTGCTTTAATTGCTTCCACATGTATGAGATCTTTCAGCTCATCTTGACGGTCAAATTCTTTAGAATCTTCACGGACAGCCGGTGGGAAATAAGGAAGTCCAAAATGAGCGAAGAAATCTTGTTCAGACTCAAATGTTTGATTTGAGCCGTCTTCTTGCTCCACTCCATACTCACTAATTTTCTTCCCTTGAGATTTAGCTAATTGACGGAGTTTGACATTATGATCTTTTGAACCTGTGAAATGGTGAAGTGCCGTTATGTATGCAGCCGGTTCAACTAACCGGAAGTCGACATCAATCAATTCTTCAAAATCGATAGTTACTGACACTTTTGTGTCACCTGCTGCAATAATTTCAGTTACGGGTAAGTCTTTTAATAGAGCTTCTCTCACTGCCACAATATCTGTAGTTGCGATAATAAAATCAAGATCTTTACTCGTTTCCTTTACACGACGAAAGCTTCCAGCCACTGAGAATTTGTCAATCTGTGTGATTTTACTCAAGATATCTTCAATCACTAAAACAGCCGTTTCTAAACGCCAAATGGGTAAACGATCAGGCCTTGATTCAAATTGGTCCAATTCTTTCATGATTTTTTCTTGTGTTTTTGCACCAAAACCTGCTAGAGCTTGAACTTTTCCTTCTTCACAAGCTCGTTTTAAAGACTCTGCTGAATCCACACCAAGTTCTTGATATAACTTAGCTATTTTCTTTCCACCTAGACCTGGAAGTTT
This sequence comes from Paenisporosarcina macmurdoensis, assembly GCF_042658845.1. Lineage (NCBI taxonomy): Bacteria > Bacillati > Bacillota > Bacilli > Caryophanales > Caryophanaceae > Paenisporosarcina > Paenisporosarcina macmurdoensis. Next base: position 169,823 of record NZ_JBHSRI010000007.1, on the reverse strand, counting down.
TAATAGAGGTAATAAACCACTTGGCACAGATTCTTCTAACTCTTGCAATACGGATGACTTGCTAGTTTCAATCAATTCATCAATAACAGCGGCCGTTCCTTTACCAATGCCTTTTAATTTCGTCACATCGTCCATTTCAGCAAGGCTTCTTGCATCAAGCTCAAGTGCTTGAGCCGCCTTTCGGAAAGCAGACACTTTAAACGGGTTTTCACCTTTTAATTCCATATATAAAGCAATTTTCTCTAAAGTTTGGATAATGATTTTTTTATTCATAACGATTCCTCCATTCTTCAAATCCCTGTTCAAAAAGGAGCATTAAAAGAGCCGAGTAGGTCGAGGCGGCGTAGCCTTCGAGCACCGCAGCGTATGGTTTTGATACGTGAGGAGCGGAGAAGCAAGCCAATGAAGAGATACGACAGCTATTTTAAGCGGACTTTTTGAACATCCTCTTAAAAAAAACTCCTCTCATCAGGAAGAGAGAAGTTACTACTCAGTATAGATGTACCACCAATTTTTAACCGTCTCTGATATAAATGGAGTTTTTGTTAGCATAGACTCCGCTAAACTAGAGTTTTCAATTAAACTTTGGAAAGGTGCGATTGGCAACAATGCCACCACATAAATTAATATAAACAATAGGACGTAAAATTCAATAAATCCTAAAACTGCTCCAGTGATTTTACTAATAAACCCTAAAACTGGTAAGTATGATAGGAAGTCAAACATGGATGCAACTAGTTGCAACGCGAATTTTATAACAAAAAAGATAAGTGCAAATGCGATTAATTGATAAAATGTTTGATCTAAATCAAGTTTATCAATCGCAAATGTAAGTCTTGAACTCGAGTCTACGGTAGGATATGGAATCCACAAGACAAATTTCTCTGCGAGTGGTTTATAATACGTATAAGCGACAACAAGCGCAATGATAAAACCAGTCATATGTATCAGTTGGACAATTAGTCCACGTTTAGCACCTACGAATAACCCTATTAATAACGCAAGTAAAATAATAATATCTAACATTTATTCAGCCCTTTAACCTTTTGATTTCTTCTTCTAGTTGTTCAATTTGTTCTTTTAATTTAACATATTCGTGAACTGTATTAATTGCTGTAAGGACAGCTAGTTTAGCACTATCTAATGAGGGACTGTGCGAATTAATTTCTCGCATTTTATCATCAACCATTGAAGCAACTAGACGCATATGCCCGCTCGTTTCAGAACCGACCATTTTATACGTTTGCCCATAAATATCTACCGAAACTCGTATTTTATGTTGCTCTGACAAAGGGTACCCTCCTCATCAAAATCCTAATATATATCATACCATGAAATAGATAGACTTGGGAATACGCACCATTAGAAAGGAATGTGTTTATGTCAAACGAGGTTATTGTACTATCCGCAACTCAATTAAAAGAAGTGATGTCTCATTATGCATCTAACCGAATTGAACGCAAGGCTCCAGGAGTGATTTTTGCGGCAAAACTATCAGACACATCAATTACTGCTTATAAGTCAGGCAAAGTATTATTTCAAGGTGGAGGGTCTAGTAGAGAAGCGATGCGTTGGGGGTCGACTCAAGAAAAATCAGCTAAAAAAATCAGTTCAACAAAAGGAGATACATTGCCTGAGAGCTTTGCTTTAAAATCAGTACTTGGATCTGACGAAACTGGAACTGGTGATTTTTTTGGACCAATGACCGTCGCAGCATGTTACGTGCCTGCAGACAAAATTGAACTCATTCAGTTTCTAGGTGTAAAAGACTCGAAAATGTTAACTGATGATTTGATGCGAAAAATTGCTCCTGATCTAAAAGATGCCCTTACTTACAAAATTTTGGTACTTGGCAATGAAAAATATAACACGGTGCAAGCAAAGGGCTGGTCACAAGGCAAAATTAAAGCATTGTTACATAATCAAGCGCTGAAACATGTGCTCACCAAAATTGCTCCTGAAAAACCTGAGTTTATATTAATCGATCAATTTGCAGAACGTGGCATTTACTACAACCATGTAAAAGCTGAAAAGGAAATCATTCGTGAAAATGTCCTATTTTCAACGAAAGCCGAACAACTTCACGTCTCAGTTGCAGCAGCTTCGATTTTAGCTCGCGTCGCATTTTTGGAAGAGATGGATAAGCTCAGTTTATTAGCCGGCATCACCATACCTAAGGGTGCGGGTTCTAAAGTGGATGAAATGGCAGCAAGGCTTTTATTAACAAAAGGTGAAGAATTCTTGACTTCTATTACGAAAAAACATTTTGCGAATACAGGCAAAGCAATCGCTCTTGCTAATAAGAAAAGAAAACTTTAAGGACTGTAGAAGTTAAGGAGATTTCCGGTACGCTTTGCACATTAACCTGATACACCTGAAAATGAAAAAGCTGGAACTATCCTAAAAGTCATAAAATATGACAAAGGTAGTTCCCTTTTTCTATTTAGAAGTGGTTGACTTCCGTTACAGACGGGCGCTTTCCGCGGGCATGGCCTCAGCCTCCTCGTAGAGCAAGCTCTCCTGCGGGGTCTTCCGCTCATGCTATTCCCGCAGGAGTCGCCGTCTTCCACTCCAATCATCTTTTAATTCATCATGTGTCAAAGCATATTGGAATATAATACGTTTGATTGCCAGGGCACAATGGAATTTTAAGTCCTCTAACTAAATTCTTTATCTGATATTTATTCTTACGTCTTTTAATTGTTCTCTTCCATAGGTTAAGGCTCATCTATGCCCATTGCGAGTATTAGAAAAATAGCCATGACCAATATGCAGTAGTTTAGAATCCCTCCAATTAAATCCACAACTTGTTTCTTGGTGCAAATACAATCCAAATAATCGATAGAACACTAAAAATTTTCATGCCAACATATACATCAGCGTCTGATCCTCTCAAAATATAAAAAGCAATAATGCTACTACTAAACATCAGCAATGACATAACTCCGAATTTGTTAATTATGGTCTTCTCCTCAATTTAATTTATTCCTATTTAATTAATACGTTATTCAACCCAAACAGTACCAATAATAAAAAAATTCTTATTTAACTAACCTCGACCGATAAATAAATAATGATTTCAAAGTTTCCATTTCATTCAAGCTAGTGACTTTTAAATATTCTTTCAAAACTTTAATAACGAATAGTGTTGTGTTCAGAAGCGGCCAGTTTTGTAACATTCAAAATTCTATTTAAATTTAACTAGAGATAATCTATTAAAGGTATTAATGGTATAAAAAGGAATTTCTCGAGGGGTGTCGAAGTAATTAAGACAAGGAAAGTTATTAAAATAAATCGTAAGAAACATATGGAATCGCATAGGGGGCATTTGCGTGTTGGAAAATATAGTACAAAATATATCAAAAGTAATGATTGATAAAGAGAATGAAATTGAGCTGATGATTATTGCTTTGTTAAGTGATGGCCATGTTTTATTGGAAGATGTTCCTGGCACGGGTAAGACTACGATGGCTAAATGTTTTTCAAAAAGTATTGATGGCACATTTAATCGATTACAATTTACACCTGACACTTTACCTTCTGACATAATTGGTCAAGAATATTTTGATGTCAAAACAAGTGATTTTAAGATTAGAAAAGGTCCAGTATTCAGTAACGTGATATTAATTGATGAAATAAACCGAGCTGTTCCACGGTCACAATCCGCCCTACTTGAGTTAATGGAAGAAAAGACTGTCACATTAGGTGGAGAATCTTTTCCATTACCAAAACCTTTTATTGTTATTGGTACTCAGAACCCATTTGATTCCATTGGTACATTCCCACTACCCGAAGCTCAATTAGATCGTTTCTTATTAACGATTAAACAAGGCTATCCTTCTTATGAAAATGAGAAAAATATGCTTAAGAGATTCAGAATGGGTAACCCGATTGAAACCATTGAAAGTGTCATATCTATTAATGAGATTATGCGTTTGAAAGAAGAGGTTAAACGAGTATTAATTTCAGATGATATTGAAGATTATCTTATGAAAATCATTCAGAGTACTAGACATCATAAATATGTTGAAATCGGCGTAAGCCCCAGGGGGTCACTTGCCTTTATGAGAGCAATTCAATCACGTGCATTTATACATGGGAGAGATTTCTGTATTCCAGATGATGTAAAAGCATTAGCTCAACCTTTGTTAGCCCATAGAATTTCATTAAATGTAGAGGGTGAAGTAAAGACCACTAAACAACATATCGTACAGGAAATAATAGACCTAACGCCTGTTGCTGTAGAGTCAAGATGATCGTAGCAAAAGAAAAGACCATTTTCTCATCGCCCATTACCTTAAGTTTATTGTCAGTGCTTTTTTTGGTATTTAATTTTCTGGAAAGTTATATAATTGTGGTTCTCCTTGCCTTCTTTTTTAGTTTGGTCTTGTTATCCTATGTGTATCTTAAAACTGTGCAAAGTAAGGTTTCCTGGAAATTTAAAAAGTATAGTCTCTCTTCAAGTGTTGATGACTTAGAAGAGTGTTTTATTGAGATATCAAACGACTCTCACCTCCCTCTTTTCAACTTAGAGATTCGAATTGAGAGTGAGAATGATAAGAATATTGTCTTTCTCAATTCGGAGAACGTAGAGAGTAGTATGGAAAAGATTATAGTGGATGTGCTTCCTAATTCGAAAAAAGTGGTCAAGGTTCTTATTAAAGGTAAAAGTCGTGGACATCATAACTGGTCGAATTTCGAAATATTTCTTAAGGATCCCTTCCATTTACAAGCCTTTCGATTAGTCTATTCTAGAAACTCCCTTCCTACATTCATCGTTCTACCAAGAATTCTAAAGATAAATGAGATTAAATTAAAATCAATTATTTACGGAAATAGGATGACGAACCACTCCTTTTATATGGATGAAACCAAAATTATGGGGACCAAAAACTATGAGAATGAAAGTTTCCGCCATATTCATTGGTTAGCTACCGCAAAGGAAAGCAAAATAGTCGCAAAAAAATATGAAAAAGTAAATGGCAACGAGTACTCGATCTTTTTAAATATCGTGGGGAGTTTAAGTTTTCAATTGCGTCATGATATGGAAGAACTTATTGAATACGCAGTATCAGCTTATAACGTCCTTTCCAAGGAAGGATGTAAGGTAGAATTGTTGGTGAATTACACTACATTAAAAGATGGAGTTCTTAAAGTTGATAGTCATTCTAGTAGATCGCAACTAAAAAAAATGATTGAAACCGTCACGTTAATCGAGACAAAAGGAGTCTTTTTATCTTCTAAGAGCTTTTATAATTATGTATTTAGGTTAAAGGATAGAAATTCTTTGGCTCTTATAATCGGGTCGCCTCCTGACCCGACCCTTTTCAAAGATTGGGTGCAAATAAAACAATAAATGGGGGATCTAAATGAAAAAGAAATTGCTTATTATATCCCTTTTTTTAATAGTCGGTTTAGTTCTCAGCAGTTTGCTAGCGCTTACCTCCCTTTCTGTATCTAAACAAATAAAGTCCACATTTAGTGATGATAATAATGAGTTATTCGAAGATTTTATAAAACTTCCCACTGAAGAAAAGAAAATTCAAGAAGATAAAAAGAGTAATAATTTAGTAGAATGGCTTACAAAACCGCCAACTGTAAAACTGAAATTTGCAGAAGAAAAAAAGGGTAGTGATGAGGTTTTACCCGTTTTAAATTTCAGAGAAAAATTATTGCCATCTGAAGATACAACTCAAAGAACTTATTTAAAAGTTGCTGTCTTTTATTCACTTTTGGTCATATTATTATTCATCACCATATATCTTCTAAGAAAGCGTTACAAAAAGAAAAACAATGGAAGAAGCAATAACCAATATGAGGTTGAGGTAGACCCCAAAAAACTAGCCCAACTAAAAAATAAAGTTGGAACTGAAATAACTCCATTTTTTACTAAGGAGAAAAGTGTAGAAGCATCAATCCCAAAACATGAAATTCGAAAATTGTTACAGGAGTGGGAAGCTAGATTAGTTGGAAAAAACATCAAAAAAGAGGCTGAAACGATTAATGAATGGTTTGAGAGAATTAAAGGTCCATTAGAAATTATTCCTATATATGAAAAAGTTCGATATGGTGAGAAGAATTGTACAGAAGAGGAACTAAAATTTATAAAAAATAGTCTCAATTTGTAAAAGACGATTACGATTTAGAGAATTAGTATTATTTTGATTTGCAAATTTGCTTCTTCTTTGTATTTTTGACTCCAATTTTTTGCATTGCAATCTTTAAAGCAAATAGTCTGCATCGCTGCGCTAGCTTCGAAATATGGTAGTGAGCTATAACGGAAATCAACGGAACAGGTTACCATAGCCTATTCTTTAAAATACTAGGAACACTGAGTTCATGCCATCAGAACTTTCTTATCTGTGAACTAAAAAAAGAGGTAGATTCTCAAGTGATAACCACTTTTGAATCTACCTCTTCTTCTATATTTATCCTCGAAGTTGTGCGTTACCTTCTGTTTCAAGAGCTTTTAACACTTTTGAATGAGCTTTCACGACTTCTTCATCTGTTAATGTACGTTCTGGATCTTCGTACGTTAGAGAGAATGCGACCGATTTTTGACCTAGTTCCATTTTCTCGCCTTCGTATAAATCAAAGACACGTACATCTTTCAATAACTTACCACCCGCACTGCGAATGATTTGTTCTAATTCACCAGCTGCTTTCGCTCGTTCCACAACTAACGCAATATCGCGTGAGATAGATGGGAAACGTGGTACTGGTGTGTACAATAATGGTTCTAAGGAGAAAGTTAATAGTTTCGCCATGTTCAGTTCCATTACATAGGTTTCTTTTAAATCACGTTTCTTTTGTTCTGTTGGGTGCAATTGGCCAACAAGTCCAATCATTTTATCGGCAAGTTTAATGGTCGCTGTTCTACCAGGGTGTAGACCGTCCATTTGCGCTTGCTCAAATGACACATGTTTGTCTAATCCGATTTTCGCAAATAAGCCTTCAATGATTCCTTTTAACACAAAGAAATCGACTGATTTGCGTTCGCCTTGCCAACTATGATCAAGCCATTTACCTGTCATAACTGCAGCAACATGTTCTTCTTCATGAGGAAGTCCTTCTGACGTTTCTCCTAAGAACACGGAACCGGTTTCGAACATCGTTACAGCATCTGCTTTACGCGCAACGTTATAGGTCGCAGCTTCAAGTAAATGTGGAATTAACGATTGACGTAATGTGCTACGATCTTCACTCATCGGCATCAATAATTCTGTTACAGGTGCAGTTTCAAGGGCAAAGCTCTGCGCCAGTTCTTTTGATGTTAACGAATACGTAATCGCTTGTTGCAATCCAGCACCTTCCAAGTAGTTACGAACAATTCGTCGTTGTGCTTGATAAGGAGTTAAGCCGCCTGGAGTTGATTCTCCTTCAGGTAGTGTTAATGGAATTTCGTCGTACCCATATATACGAGCAATTTCTTCTACGATGTCTTCTTCAATTTGAATATCTTGACGACGTGTCGGTGCTTTGATGTAAAGCAAACCATTAGCCGCTTCGAAATCGAATTTTATACGACTTAATATAGACGTCATATCTTCTAAAGGAATTTTCATTCCTAAACGATTATTAATGAAATCTGGAGATACAACCACTTCTTTTTGAGATTTATCTAGTTCATCTACTTTCACACTGCCTTTAAGAATTTCTCCTCCAGCAAGTTGTGCAATTAGTTGAGCAGCACGTTCTGCAGCTGCTTCTACGCGGTTCGGATCCACACCTTTTTCAAAGCGAGAGCTCGCATCACTGCGCAGATTGTGATCTTTTGACGTCTGGCGAACAGAAGCGGGCTTGAAGTATGCTGACTCAATAACGACAGTTGTCGTGCCTTCATGAACTTCAGAATTCGATCCACCCATAACTCCAGCAATGGCTACTGCTTCTTGACCATTTGTAATGACTAATTGATGTGACGCTAATTCACGTTCTTGTGTATCTAACGTCGTAATTTTTTCACCTTGACGAGCAGCGCGCACTACGATTTCTCCCGTTTGCAAACGATCATAATCAAATGCATGAAGCGGTTGACCATATTCCATTAATACATAGTTCGTTACATCCACAACGTTATTATGTGGACGAACGCCTGCAGCCATCAAACGTTGCTGCAACCATAATGGAGATTCACCGATTTTTACATTTTTCACGACTTTTGCGATATACAGAGGGTTTGCATCCATGTCTTCTACACGAAGTTTTAAGACATTTGCAGCTTCTTCAGTTGATGTCGAATAGCTAATCTCAGGGTACTTCATATCTTCCGAAAGAATGGCACCAACCTCATATGCTACGCCTAACATACTCATAGCATCTGCTCTGTTTGGTGTTAAACCAAGTTCGAGCACAATATCATGTAAACCAAGAATTTCAAGTGCATCTGTCCCAGCTAGAGTATCAGCAGGTAACACGTAAATTCCTTCTGCATATGCTTTAGGTACAAGCTTGCCTTCAATAGCAAGTTCTTGAAGTGAGCAAATCATGCCGTTTGATTCTTCTCCGCGAAGCTTTGCTTTTTTAATTTTGATTCCACCAGGTAATACTGCACCTGGACGTGCAACAATTACTTTTTGACCTTTTGCTATGTTTGGAGCGCCACAAATAATTTGTGTAACTTCTTCCCCAACATCAACTTGGCAAATAGATAATTTATCTGCTTCGGGATGTTTTTCGCATTCTAAAACATTTCCGACTACTATGTTTGTCATGCCATGAGAACGATCGATAACTGCGTCTACTTCAATCCCAGAACGCGTAATTTTTTCTGCAAGTTCTGCTGGATCTACCCCATTTATATCTATATAATCAGCTAACCATTTAGTTGAAACTAACATGTGATCTCCTCCTTACACTTCAGTCCGGTGAAATTGCGAAATGAATCGCACGTCATTCGTATAAAAATGACGAATGTCTTCCACTCCATATTTCAACATCGCAATACGTTCTGGTCCCATTCCAAATGCAAATCCTGACAGTCGTTTCGAATCATATCCTGCCATTTCTAATACATTCGGATGTACCATACCAGCACCTAAAATTTCAAGCCACCCTGTTTTTTTACAAACGTTGCAGCCACTACCTCCACATTTGAAACATGAAATATCCATTTCAACAGAAGGCTCTGTGAATGGGAAGAAACTTGGACGCAAGCGAATTTCGCGATCATCGCCAAACATTTTCTTCGCAAATACAGATAATGTTCCTTTTAAATCACTCATACGAATATTCTCGCCAATAACAAGACCTTCGATTTGAGTGAACTGGTGTGAATGCGTCGCGTCATCGCTATCACGGCGATACACTTTACCTGGACAAATAATCTTAATCGGTTCTCCACCATTTGCCTCCATCGTGCGAGCTTGAACTGGAGATGTATGTGTACGAAGCAAGATATCTTCAGAAATGTAGAATGAATCTTGCATATCACGCGCAGGATGTCCTTTTGGCAAGTTCAATGCTTCAAAGTTATAGTAATCCTTTTCTACTTCAGGACCTTCAGCAACTTCATATCCCATGCTGATAAATAAATCTTCAATTTCTTCTACTACTCGTGTTAAAGGATGATGATTTCCAGTTTTTGCTGGACGACCTGGTAATGTCACATCAATCGATTCATTTTCAAGTTGTTGTTGAATAGCCGCGTCTTCTAATAACACTAAGCGCTCATCCAAAACGGACGTTACTTCTTCACGAACTACGTTTACAAGTGCCCCCATTTTAGGACGCTCTTCAGCAGGAAGTTTCCCCATGCCTTTTAACAAATCTGTAATCGGGCCTTTTTTCCCTAAATAGGCTACTCGAACATCTTGTAGTTCTTTCACACTTGAAGCGGCTTCTATTTTGCCAATCGCTTCTTGTTTCAATTGTTGTAATTGTGCTTGCATTTGTAAATCCTCCCTCTAAAAAAATAAAAAACCCCGCCCCTGAAAAAGGGACGAGGAACTATTTCGCGGTACCACCCTGATTACTACGCTGAGTTTCCAGACGTAATCACTTCATTGAATTAACGGCTCTTCACCGGCACATCTTTACAGCAATCGCTGGTCCTGATGGCAACTCGCGGGGTGAACTTCGATGAACCTTCTATATTTGCACTTTCAGTCTGGGTGCAAACTTCCTACATAAAAGGAGTTCATGTACTCTTCCCGGTCACAGCTTTTAACGTATCAAATTACTATCTATTATACGCGGAATTTAATTTTTCATCAAGATTCATTTTTCCATTGGAATTAATGTATAAAGAAGAATTCCCGTAGCGACAGCGACGTTTAATGATTCAGCTTGTCCTAATAATGGGATTTTTAAATTCATATCTGTTTTCACAAGAAGTTCTTGTGACAATCCACTGCCTTCATTGCCCATAATTAAAGCAAATCGCGACTGAGGTTCTACATGATTATATGTCACCGAGTCATTTAAAGATGTGCCATAAACTGGTATTTTTTGACTTTTGAAAGCTCGAAGCCAATCAGATAAATCACCTTTTAAGATGGGGATATGAAAGTGGGAACCTTGAGCAGAACGCACAGTTTTCGGATTATAAGCATCTGCTGTGCCTTTTCCTAATATAACTGCATCTATACCAGCTGCATCTGCAGTACGGATCATTGTTCCAACGTTGCCTGGATCTTGAACTGCATCGATCATCAAGATTCGCGTCCAATTTTGTTGCTCTTCTTGAGTAGACGTAGGTTGAACACAATGTGCATAAATGCCTTGTGAATATTCAGTTTCTGCAATTTCTTTTGCAATTTCCATCGTTATTTCTGCCATAGTAATGCCTTCAAGGTTCCAGTTAGTTGGAATCTTCATTCCTTCTCTAACTATAAGTGTTAGAACTGATGAGGGTTGCTTCAAAGCTTCTTCAACTAAATGGATGCCTTCAACTAAAAATTCTCCTGATTTGTCACGGTCTTTTCTTATTGTTACAAGCTTTTTCCAATGTTTCACTTGTGCGTTTGATGAGGATTCAATGCGTTTCATTTGTATTTGTACCACCTTTTTCTTTAAGTGTAACAAATTCATGTATAAGTGGCGAGGGGAGCGGACAAAATGATGTGTGAGGAGGCGAGATTATGGACTTTCAAATTCGAGATGCAATAACGGCTAACATGATTGGAAACGACGCTTCACAAATCCGTGACGTCGTTGAAGATGCAATTAAACGTGGAGAAGAACACTTACTACCTGGGCTTGGTGTATTTTTTGAAAAATGGTGGCAAACCGCGCCAGAACCGGAAAAAGAATCAGTATTGAAACACTTAGAACAATCATTTCAAGGATAGGAAAAGTCTCCGTTTGCAACGGAGACTTTTTTCCTTTTATATATCACGCACAAAGAAATCAAAACCAAGTGACGTTAAAATACCGAATACCAATGCCCACAAGGCAATGCTGATTACCGACCAAATAGTCGTCTGTCTTTTGCTTGCACCTAGCGTCATACCTATGAACGCAGCAATATGTGTCCCAATTAAGACGGGTCCAAGCAACAGCATGCCAGGAAGTCCATATTTATTCCATATCTTCTTCGCACGATCGCTACGTTTGGATTCTTTTTGTTCTTTGCCTTCTCTTCTCTTTGAAAGCCATAAATTAAAACGATCGTATCCAATGATTAAAGCCATTACGGTGACCATATTTCCAACAAATCCCACTATTACAACCCAAAATGGATTTAAACCTCTAATGATACCAAGTGGAATGACTAATGCCATTTCAAGCCATGGAATAGCCGCCCCTAAAAACACTAAAAAATATTCCCACATTTACTCCTCATCCTCTCTAAGATGTTTCCTGATTTCTAAGTAGTAAATTAAGTACTGCATTAATGCTAAAAATAAAATCCCGATAATCACCCAAAATCTTGGCAGTTCAAAAACCATATAAATACCTGCAAAGAAAGGGAGAGCCCAGACGAAAAAGGTATATACTTTTTGGGCTGCTCTTCTAGTGATGTGCGTCATTCCCTCGTCTTGTTCTAAAAATTCTATGGGTTTAATTTGCCACATTGATAGTTTTTGATCAGGATGTTGTTTATTATGACTATAGATTTTTCGTATGAATATAAGACCAGCGATCGATGAAATGAAAAGCGCTCCAAGCAAGAAGATTGACTCAATTTGATTAAACTCTAAAGAATAACTAAATCCTTCAGAGTTATGATTGAATTCTTTAGAGACTCCAATGATACTAAATGCCATAAAACCAAACAATACGATAAACGCCATTTGGTATAATGGGTATTGTACTCGAATATCTTTTTTCATTTTGATATCTCCCCTTCCAACCAAAATAATTCATCTACTTTTATTTCAAACTCTCTCGCAATCTTTAAAGACAATGTAATTGATGGTGAAAACTCCCCTTTTTCGATGAATCCGATGGTTTGCCTTGTTACACCAACTCGTTCAGCTAACTCCCCTTGTGAAAATCCAAACCGTGCACGCAGTTCTTTAACTCGGTTATGGAGCATATTATTCTTCTCTCCTCCATGTTAAGTATTATATTCTTAATGTATACTATTCTTAACATAATGTAAATAATACTTAACATTTTAAACAAAAAATTTCCAAACAAAAAGTTCCCGAGAGATTACTCAGGAACTTTTTTGTATTAGGAAAGGATAGATGCCAAAATGGCTTTTTGTGCATGTAAACGATTTTCTGCTTGTTGGAATACCGCTGAGTGTGTTCCGTCAATAATGGACGTTGCTACTTCTTCTTCACGATGTGCAGGCAAGCAATGTAGAAATAAGTAATCAGGTTTTGCATGCTGAACGAGTTCTTCGTTTATTTGATACCCTTCAAATGCTTGTAGTCGAGCGGCTGTTTCTTCTTCTTGCCCCATACTAGTCCAGACATCTGTGTATATAACATCTGCATTTTCCACTGCTTCAATTGGATTCATAGTCGTTTCAATTGTTGATCCATTTAATACAGCTAGTTTTTGTGCTTTCGCTAATATGCTACTGTCTACTTCAAATCCAAGCGGCGAGGCGATTGATACATTTACTCCAAGATGAGCACAAGCGATTATGAGTGAATGTGCAACATTATTGCCATCTCCAACATAGGCTAACTTTTGTCCTTGTAAATAGCCTTTGATTTCATGAATCGTTAATAGATCTGCTAGGGCTTGACATGGATGAAATAAATCGGTTAAGCCGTTAATGACAGGAATGGTTGCAGCATGAGCCAATTCCTCGACCATTTTATGAGAATTAGCACGGATCATAATGCCGTCTAAGTATCCAGATAAGACTTTTCCAGTATCTGAAACGGGTTCTCCACGTCCGATTTGCAAATCTCTTGCATGCATATAGATTGCATGACCACCTAATTGATTCACGCCTACTTCAAATGAAATACGCGTTCTTGTTGAGTGCTTTTCAAAGATAAGACCCACCGTTTTCCCAACTAGTAATGGAGGATGTACATCACTTTTCGCTAAACTCTTTAATGCACCCGCTAGTTCTAACAACTTCTTCACTTCTGTGGATGAATAATCAAACCAAGTCAATAAATCTTTTCCTTTTACACTTCCAACCACTTCAAGGTTAACGTATTCTAATAATTTCATAAAAATCCACTCCCATATATTATTATGTATTCCTTATTATAATTATGCATAGATATAAAAGCAAGTGAATAATTATGTAATAATACTAAAAAGAAGAGCGTCTTGTTACAGGACGCTCTTCTTGTGTATTTACCTATAGATATTTAGCTAATTCGTTAAGCTAACATTTTGGTTCAATATGAGGGAGTGGTTTGTTTACAATTACAGGAGGAAGAGGATTAATTACACAGAAACAACTTAGAACAACAATTATGCATGTATCTGTTTTCCTAAGAGAGTAAACATCTTCATATGAGTCCACTGGATATCCATCCATATCAATAGCTTCGAGTAGTGACAATTCTGCACAACACGTTTCCTCATTCAATTTTTCTAAACGGAAATACGGAGTTGCGATTCCTTTGTAGTAAACCGTAAATGGTTTTTGACTATCCATGTTAAAAAGCATAAAGGGAATGGTATCCATTTTTCGAGATTTATTTATGAATTTTAGACCCACGTCCCTTTCAGTTACTAGTTTTTGTTCTTTTTGTAATATTTTCATTGCAAGACAAATGCTACTTATTTTATCCATCTCTTATTCGCCCCCTTCCTTTGCAAATGATATATTTTACTTATATTTTTACATGGATAGATCTACAAAGGTTGGGTTGAATAACGAAATCGATTTATACGACTTTCTTATCTTGAAGGGCCAGATATGCAGCATAAGGAATAATATTCCTTGCAGCATCAAACACGCGATAGCCATAACCTGGTCTCCAATTCACTTCATATATCCATATCTTTTTATTTTCATCTATCCCGATATCAATTCCGAGCTCATCCAGTGATCTTATATACATATCATCAAATTTTTTTGGAAACTGTAGCGCAAAATGTTCTAAAGCCTTCTTGATATCATAACTTTCTAATCCAAATTCTCCTTCTAAAAACTTATCGAGTTTCCCAGTGTAGCCTCCACTACTAACATTGCTGACGATTCCGTCTTTAGAACCAATACGCGGATAAATTAACGTAGTATCCCAATCTCCTAAACCATTTTTTTGTACATGAATTCGTATATCAAAAGGGAGTCCATCCTTAGTCTTACAATATACAAATGGTTGAACTAAAAATATCTTCTCTTTTATATGAGTTTCAATAAATGAAATTAGTTCAGCTTCATCAACTGTACTTTGTTTGATGCCTTTGATGAGGTTAAATTGATTGTTATCCCTCTCGATATAAATAACATTATTTCCGTTATTTCCAGACAATGGCTTAATCACTATTTTTTTATAATCGTTTAATGCATTTACTACTGTTTGTGGTCCCTTGATTTTTGCAGATGGAATTAGATAGTTGGAGAATTCGGCCATTTCCTTAATTTTTCTGTACACTTTTAATTTGTTTCCGATGGAATGACTTGTAAAGGGGATAATCTTTTTGAGTTTACGATAGACTTTTTTTCCTTTTACTGTTTTTAAACTGGTAGGATTATAAATTACATCCGGAAACATCATTTTTCTTTGAATCCATTTTCCTTCTTCGAACATATATCCATTGATCATTTTTTCTTCGAATTTTACGTTTCCTGGAGAAAAATAAAAAAATTCAATACCTTCCATTTTAGCAACAGCGGCACAAGCATAAGCCTTCTTAACCTTTTGAGGATGTTTTCTAAAATGAAGCATTCCGACCGTTACCATCTCACTCATCTCCTATAAAGGCTCCAAATAGAATTTAATATGACTCGTTGCGTTTACTGCGTTTTTCTTTGCTTCTTCTGGTGTATCTCCAGAGGCAATCACATAAGCATATCGCTGCCCCATTGATATTGGAGGGATCATACTTGCTCCTTTACGTGGCTTTATATAAACTTCTCTCACTCCAGGTAGATTAGTGGCCATGTTTTTACCTGTCACTTTTAATAGTTTCCCAGATGAATTAATAATAAGATAATGGGTATATATATTTTGTTCGTGTTTTCTCTCTAAATCGGGTTCATTATCGAGATAAGACATCATCGTTTCTTCTACTAAGTTAATTCCATATGCTTCTTCGATCATTCGATTCATGGCTCCGCCAGATATTCTTGGATTGATCTCAATCAACTTCCAATTACCATGTACAAGTCTAATTTCAAGATGACACGCAGCATTTACTACTCCTAAATCTTTAATGATCGATTCTACAGCATCAAACAAGCTTCTGTATAAACTTTCTTCAGGATCAGGTTGTATTTCATAACCGGTTACAATAAATTTTATTATTTTGGTGATATCCTGTTTTACAATAGCAACAATATTTAAATTACCTTTATGCACGAGAACCTCCACTATATATTGAGGTCCATCTAAATATTCTTCGATTAAAATATCTTGATTTGGATAAAGCTTTGAAATTTTTTCTATTTTCTTTTTCATTTCAAATTTATTTTGGACTAAATAGACATCCTTCGATCCTCCAGAAACAGGTGATTTTACAATTAGCGGATAACTATGTCCCTTATTAATAAAATTTCCCAATTCGTCGTTCGGAAGAAATACATCATATTTGGGAGCCGTTGCATTTTTTTGTAACGTATTTCTCGTCAGGATTTTATCTTCCATTTTTTTAAAAGCTTCTACAGAGATATTTGAATTACATAATTCATTCATAAGTTCTGCAGCTAAAGATACATAAGGATCCACAAAGCTAATAATCGCCTTTATAATTCTTCCTTGATGTTGAAGTCTTTTATACTCCGTTCGGATATGATCTTCTGTCAGATCTTCTAAATAGATCATTTGTGAAACATCTGGAAATTCTTTTCGTTGCTCTATATAATTTATTTTTTCAGTTAACAATACCGTAAGATATCCTAAGCGATCAGCTGCTTTAATTGCTTCTCTACTTGAGCCGGATTTCTTAGTGCCAATAAATAAAATTGTGTACATGTCATCCTCCTTATTAGTAAAGAAACCAATCTTTACTTACTAATTAAATCTTCAAAAGCCTACTACACTCACCTTAAAATAAGTCATCATTGTTATATCTTCTAATTTAACTTAGTCCTTCAATAATATGCTTTAATATATGTATTCACTTAGGCTATGAAAGGTGTTTATATCCATACGAATACTAATAACTTAAGTTAAATTACGTATATTAAGTGAACAATCGCACACTATTCTTCATAGTAAATTCCCCAATTGTAAACGCTGAATTTTTAGTCCGTTAAAATGTTTTTAACCCTGTTTCTCTCCTTAAAATTGTAGACACTTAAAAAACCCAAAACAGGGTATTTTTAAGTGTCTACAAGTACAGAGTTCTTCAGTGATTGGCTTCACGAGCTTTTACTTCTCTTTATCTAAAGGAAATCCAGCTAGATATTTTGCATATGAAAGTTTCGAATAATAAATCTTTGTAACAGCATCTTTAGGAAAAGAGTTTTTAAAAGCTGGATATCTATGGTTTAGTTCAATCAAACTGATATGTTGATGACGATCGATAGCGATGTCTACACCGTGCCTATAGATATTTTCGTATTTATCAATTTCTTCAGCTGCTTTAATTGCAATCCCAGACATGGCTTCTTGGATACTTAAGACCTGATCTTCAGAAATATGAAACGTTTCAGCCATCAATTTAATTACATTATTTGTTCTTCCTCCATTAGAAAGGTTGCTTACAATACTCCCCTTACTCCCTTTCCTAGCGATCATGCCTACATCTTCCCATTGGCCAGTCTGGTTTTTCACTAGAAAAATTCTAAAATCAATAATATGGCCTTTCTGTAATTGTGAATCTATTTGTTCTTGGATAATATATTTATTCTTTTTCAAATGATTTTTAACATAATTAAGCAGTTCATTTTCAGTGGATAAATACATCTTCTTATTTTTTTGTTTAAATCGGTACTGAATGCTATAACGACTAGGTTCCGCTACCATTTTCATTATTCCAATTCCCTTTAACCCATAAATCGGTTTCACATAAACAGTACCGAAGCGTTTCAGACCATTTAATACATCCTTCGGTCTTTTATAGAGAACGGTTTTTGGTAAATGAGGAAGTAACTCCTTATTATCGCTAAGATATTGATACATTTTCCACTTATTAATAGAATTTGAATTAAAAAAACGTGAGCCGTACAGATTCTTTAGAAATTTAATTCTGTTTTTGGACAATGCCATTTCTTTTACTATGACAGTAGGAAAAGGAAAAGTACCTTTTTCCCATTCTTTAGTAGATGAATTGTATAAATAACCGAGGATTGTTTCGGTTTTATGGTCCATATCTTCCCAAGAAAAAGCAATAATAACACCATTCAATAAAGGGTATTGTTCAATTATTCGATGTTGCTTTTTTAGTTTTCTCTTGAGTTTCGCATGGGATTTGGCAATTAATAGTCCAATAAATGGACCGATTGTGATATTTCCGTTGTGGATTGCTATCTCATAATCAACCCCTAAAGGGAATTGCAAATATTCTATAATCGTATTCGTTACCCCTATTTCGTTCTCTCTTAGCATATCTGATTGTTGATATGTAACCTCCATTTCTTTTAAACCAAAGGATATTGTAGTTGTCCCCGTGGTTTCATTGATTAATTTAAATTGGGTAGGATGTAAAAAAAGACAATGACCATCGTTACTTATAGAAACTATCTTAAAAATAATACTCAATGAATCTACCTCCATATTCTCTTTTCTTCTGTTAGACGCTTTTCTTTTCCGTCTAATAAATGATAAATGATTTGTCAGATTGGAACTTAATCTTGTCTGAATGTCCTCCTACATTTATTACAGTCATCTTTTTTATATTCGTAACTGTCAAATTCTTTGCCCCAATCATGTTTTTCTTCAACTTTGCAGACTACACAAATGGTTACATATCTACACTTTGCACATTTTTTTTCGTGTTTTTTATCCCAATCCTCTTTTTTCTTGTCGTAATAGTCAAATTTTTTATTCCAATCGTATTTTTTATCCCAGTAATCTTTTAACTTATCGTACCAGTCACATTTTTTATCCCAATCGTATCTTTTGTCACAGTCTTCTTTTTTCTTGTCGTGACAGTCACACTCTTTATCCCAATCGTATCTTTTGTCACAGTCTTCTTTTTTCTTGTCGTGACAGTCACATTTTTTGTACCAATCGTATCTTTTGCCACAGTCATCTTTTTTCTTGTCGTGACAGTCACATTTTTTGTACCAATCGTATCTTTTGCCACAGTCATCTTTTTTCTTGTTGCGACAGTCACATTTTTTGTACCGATGGTATTCTTTGTCCCAGTCATCTTTTTTCTTGTTGTGACAGTCACATTTTTTGTAACGATCCATCTCTTGTTTACGACATTTGAAACATTCACAGCCATCTAATTTCCCCCATATTTTATTGCCATTTTTCATTTTGCTTACACCTCCTATCATATGTACTGAAAGTTGAAACCTCTTACGGTTCCTCTATCGAAAATTCGCTTTCTCTCTATAACTTATTATGTGAAAGAGGGATGCTATAGGCCGAGAGGACATAATAGTAGATTATTTCTATTTTTTGTTTTCTTTTAATGTATGAGTGTTAATATAGATACCTTGTTTCTATAATTCCAAATAAAAAAGCATAGTCCGTGGACTATGCTTTTCTGACATATATTGTGCATTAACATTTTGTTAATTTACATTCAACAATAATAAATTCTCGCATAAACAGAAAAATAAAAGCATCGCCTAAGCGATGCTTTAAAAACCTATTTATTCAAATATGATTTTATTGACAGTGTCGCGATCAAGTTTTTTGATCACTGCAACAATTAATTTAACTGCATTTTCGTAATCATCACGATGTAAAATACCTGCATGTGAGTGAATATAGCGTGTTGCAATACCAATCGCTAATGAAGGAACTCCATTTGCGGTTAAGTGAATAGCCCCTGCATCTGTTCCGCCACCAGGTATTGATTCGAACTGGAACGGAATACCGTTTTCATTAGCTGT
Source organism: Paenisporosarcina macmurdoensis (assembly GCF_042658845.1). Taxonomy (NCBI): domain Bacteria; kingdom Bacillati; phylum Bacillota; class Bacilli; order Caryophanales; family Caryophanaceae; genus Paenisporosarcina; species Paenisporosarcina macmurdoensis. The sequence continues at coordinate 150,274 of NZ_JBHSRI010000007.1, read as the reverse complement.
ATCTACGACTAAGTCACGAAGCCCTTTATGGGAAACCATCGACGCATCAAATAATACGATTTGAGGACCTTCACCCATTTTACTTGTTGATTCTTTAGCCGTGATTCCAGGTGTATCTCCAGCAATACCAACATCAACTGCGAAACCAATGTCTGGTTTGATTTTTGCAGCAGCGGTGCGTGCACCACGTAAGCCAACTTCTTCTTGAGCTGCTCCAACACCGTAGACGATATTTGGGTGCTTCTCATCTTTTAACGCCTTTAATACATCAATTGCAATGGCACAACCAATGCGATTGTCCCAAGCTTTTGCAAGAAGTAGTTTTTCATTGTTCATAACCGTAAACTCGAAATATGGAGTTACCATATCTCCAGGTGATACGCCCCACTCCATCGCTTCTTCTTGCGTAGAGGCACCGATATCAATAAACATATCTTTAATCTCTACTGGCTTTTTACGAGCTTCAGGTGACAAGATGTGTGGTGGTTTAGAACCGATGACACCGATAATAGATTCACCCTTACGTGTAACGATGGTTACTCGTTGAGCTAACATTACTTGTGACCACCAGCCTCCAACTGTTTGGAACTTTAAAAACCCTTTAGAGTCGATTTGTGAAACCATAAAACCGACTTCATCTAAGTGTCCGGCAACCATAATTTTTGGTCCATTAGCATCTCCGACTTTTTCAGCGATCAAGCTGCCTAAGTTGTCCGTATCCATGCGGTCTGCAAATGGCTCTATGTATTTTCGCATTACATCGCGAGCTTCCCGTTCATTACCAGGAATTGCTTTTGCATCTGTCAATTCTTTTAGCATAGTTAATGTTGCATCTAGCTTTGTCATTATTTCGCCCTCCTAAATATACACTTCAATTTTATTATAATGTAAACGTCTTCAGTTTTCAAAATATTCGTTAATAACCAGAGCGTTGGCGCTCATAATTTTTTTCGTTCTTATCAAGATAAGCTTGAATGATTTGTTCATGTGTAAATCCAAGATTCGTAGCGACTGCGCCATACCAAGACCAAATATCTTCATAATTTCCTTTAGTAGGTTCAAGTAAAAATTGATTAATTGATGTGTGGGTATGTAAAAATAGTAAGGTTAGTGACTCTTCAGGGTGATCAACCGGCCATAACTCCAAGTCATCTAATTTCATTTCATTGCCTAAAGATAATAAAAAGTGAATTGAATCCACGTACTCTTCTAAGATGACGTCTTTTTCAGACGGACCTTTTGAACTCCAAAATTTAAAACATCGTGTTTCATTTGCTAACTCTGCTAGTTCAACTAGAAGTGCAAGTCCTTTTTCGAGAAATACATCATGCGTAATGTTTTTTTCCGTTTGAATATATGTATCGAGATTTCTTTGCATATTAAAAAGTGGTTTTAATTTCATGTTAATGCCTCCAAAATAAAAAATTTGATCATACTTGAAACCAATGGATAAGTTCATCCGTATACCATAATAACATGTCTGCCCGAGGGGGGTTCATAATGATAGTTGTATTAATTCGATTTCTGATTCTCGCTCTTATTGTTTACTTATTTTATCGCGGAATCGCTTATTTAATGGATCCCAAACGCAAATTAGATGACGCCTATGAGAAGGGTTCATACTATTTTTATGATGATGTAAAAAACGTTCGGAAGAATTTCTTCATTTCCTATAAAGGCGCATTATTTGAAGGCGAGAAATATCTTGGTACAACTGACAGTGCTTTTGAAGTGGTCTCTATCTTTGTGTGGGCCAGAGACACGATGAAATTACAAGGCTTTACGCGAGATGATTTCTTATTTCTTGAAAAAGAGATTTTAATGAACTATGCTGACGCGGACATAAGCTGGAAGAACCCTATCGAACAATTGATGAAAGATCAATAATATATTGAACCCCGACACAGTATTGTGCCGGGGTTTTCTATTGTTGTTTTGGGATTGATTTGCTGGTCTGGTCTATAAGCCGATTTGTGTCGACTATCGGCGGTTATCACATATCTATAAGCGGTTTCATGTCGACTATCGGCGGTTATCACATGTCTATGAGCGGATTCGTGTCGACTATCAGCGGTTATCTAATTTCAATGACCTTCTTCATATCTTCAGCGCTTAGTTCTCCAGCTTTTGTCGACCTTATCCATGGTCTATAAGCGGATTCGTGTCGACTATCGGCGGTTTTCACATGTCTATAAGCGGATTCATGTCGACTATGGGCGGTTTCCGAATTTATATGACCGCTCTGCACTTATTTCTCCAATTCCCATGTTCGAACCGAAAAAAAGTGCCTGATTCTATAAAGAGAGTGGGCGTTTCATCCACTTCCCTCCTAGATTCCAGACACTTTATCTTACAAATCTGCTAATAGTGGCGTAGCCCATATTAGCAACGCAACATGTGCAATGGCTAATAAGGTAAAGCCGATACGAAAGTTCATATGTTTTGTTTTGTGACGAAAGGTAATCATACCAAGGTAAGCACCTATGCCTCCACCCAGAATTGCAAGGTTCCATAACGTACGTTCAGGTATTCTACGTTTATTTGCCTTCGCTGAAGACTTGTCATGACCCATTGTAAAGAAAGTTATGATTGACATGACCACAAAAAATCCGATAAAAATAATATGTAACATAAAATTCCTCCTAAGAAAACACGGGTCGTCCATGACTAGATTGTCATTTCAAATACTCTTAAACTATAAGTCTATGTGTGGACTTTTGACTGCGTGTAAAAAAAGGCTGATGGAATATCCATCAGCCTTTAAGTATTTGAAATTAGTTGTTCATTGACTTTTTAGCAGCATCTGCTAATTGAGTGAATGAAGCTGGATCTGTAACAGCTAATTCAGCTAACATTTTACGGTTAACTTCGATATTAGCTAATTTCAATCCGTGCATTAAACGGCTGTAAGAAAGACCATTCAAACGTGCTGCCGCGTTGATACGAGTAATCCAAAGTCTACGGAAGTTACGTTTTTTGTTACGACGGTCACGGTATGCATACATACCTGATTTCATAACTGCTTGGTTTGCTACTTTATATAATAATTTCTTAGCGCCATAATAACCTTTTGCTAATTTTAAGACTTTATTACGACGTCTTTTTGTGACTGGTGTGCTTTTTACGCGTGGCATAATAATTACCTCCTGCTATTATTTCGTACAATTTAATGTTACGTATTATTTCATGTAAGCGATTAGAGACTTGATACGTTTGTAGTCACCTTTTGAAACAAATCCGCCTTTACGTAGCTTACGCTTAGCTTTAGTTGACTTGTTTGCGAATAAATGACTGCGATATGCACTTGCACGTCTTATTTTTCCAGAGCCAGTCTTTTTGAAACGCTTCGCTGCTCCGCGGTGAGTTTTCATTTTTGGCATGTCGAATTCCTCCTAAACTGTCGTCAATATTACTTTTTCTCGTTCTTCGGTTGAAGAATCAAGAACATGCTGCGGCCTTCCATCTTCGGTTTTTGTTCAACCGTGGCTACCTCAGTACAAGCCTCTGCAAAGCGATCTAAAACGCGTTGGCCGATTTCTTTGTGCGTAATAGCACGACCTTTAAAACGGATAGAAGCTTTGACTTTGTCACCTTTTTCAAGGAATTTGATCGCATTACGAAGTTTCGTTTGGAAATCATGCTCATCGATTGTAGGGCTCAAACGAACCTCTTTCAATACGATAATCTTTTGATTTTTACGAGTTTCACGATCTTTCTTTTGATTCTCAAACTTGAATTTACCATAGTCCATGATACGAGCGACTGGTGGCTTGGCTTGAGGGGCCACAAGGACAAGATCCAAATTAACGTTAGCGGCAATTTCAAGCGCTTCGAAACGTGTTTTAACTCCTAATTGTTCACCATTTTGGTCGATAATTCGAAGTTCACGTGCGCGAATACCATCGTTTACATACATGTCTTTGCTAATAGTAATCCACCTCCAGATAGTGTCGCGAATACATGGTTTGGGCATATTGTTTATTGAAGACTTCCAATAAATCAGTTACGCCGTTCCGACCAATAAAAAAACGAGCGGGCATTTACATAAGTAAATGTCCGCCCGCCGATATATGCAAGTACATTACAGTACGTTACGTTTAATCGTGTGTCGACCTGTCAACTACTTCTAGCGTCAATCAGGTGAGAAGCGGGCAGCCTCTACTTATACCACAAACTTTGTATTCATTAACCTTAATAACTTTATCATGTCTATCTTAAACTGTCAACCGCAATTAGTTAATTTCTTGTTGAATGCGTGATAGGAACTCGTCAAATGAAATACTTTCAGAATTCTGTTCCCCGTATTTACGCACGTTTACAAAACCACTTTCCATTTCTTTGTCGCCAAGTACAAGCATATACGGAATTTTTTGCATCTGTGCTTCTCGAATTTTATACCCAAGTTTCTCTTCGCGGTCATCCATATCGATACGTAAGCCTGCAGCTTGTAGTTTTTCTATGATGCCTTTTGCATAATCAAAATGTACTTCGTTTGAAACCGGAATTACTTGTACTTGAACAGGTGCTAACCATGTTGGGAAAGCTCCTTTGTATTCTTCAATTAAGAAGGCAACAAAACGTTCCATAGTTGATACGACTCCACGGTGGATGACGACCGGACGATGTTGTTTGCCATCTTCACCGATGTAGGAAAGATCAAACCGCTCCGGTAACAAGAAGTCTAGTTGGACCGTAGATAACGTTTCTTCTTTACCAATGGCTGTTTTCACCATGACATCCAATTTAGGACCATAGAACGCCGCTTCGCCATCTGCCTCGTAGTAATCCAATCCAAGCTCATCCATTGCATCTTTCAGCATACTTTGAGCTTTATTCCACATATCGTCATCATCAAAGTACTTTTCTTTATCATCTGGATCGCGATATGACAAACGGTATGAATAATCTTCAATGTTAAAGTCTTTATATACATCAATAACTAATTGAACTACACGTTTAAGCTCATCTTTAATTTGATCTGGACGAACGAAAATATGTGCATCATTCAATGTCATCCCACGTACTCTTTGAAGTCCCGATAATGCCCCGGACATTTCATAACGGTGCATTGTACCAAGCTCGGCAATACGAATAGGTAAGTTACGGTATGAATGAATGCCATTTTTAAAGATCATCATATGATGCGGGCAGTTCATTGGTCGTAAAACCAAATCTTCATTATCCATACTCATGACCGGGAACATATCGTCTTGATAGTGATCCCAGTGGCCACTTGTTTTGTACAATTCAACACTCCCCATAACTGGAGTATATACATGGTCATATCCAAGCTTTATTTCTTTATCCACAATATAGCGTTCGATGATACGACGAATTGTTGCGCCTTTTGGTAACCACATCGGCAAACCTTGACCTACTTTTTGTGAGTTCATGAATAAATTAAGTTCCTTACCGATTTTACGGTGGTCACGTTCTTTTGCTTCTTCAAGCATTTGTAAATGTGCTGCAAGCTCTTCTTTAGTGAAGAATGCAGTCCCGTAAATACGTTGCAACATTTTATTGTCGCTGTTCCCACGCCAGTAAGCACCCGCAATACTCAACAACTTAAATTCTTTAATCTTACCTGTTGAAGGCACGTGTACCCCACGACATAAGTCGAAGAAGTCACCTTGTTCATAAATAGAAACTTGATCATCTTCAGCAATAGCTTCCAATAACTCAATTTTATATTCATCTTCTTTGAACTTATCAAAAGCTTCAGTACGAGACACATTATGACGAACGATTTCAATGTTTTCATTAATGATTTTTTTCATTTCTTTTTCAATGACTAGTAAATCTTCTTTAGTAATTGCTTGCGGTGAATCGATGTCATAGTAGAAACCATTTTCAATAACGGGACCTACTCCTAATCTAACATCTTTAAATAAGCGCTTAACCGCTTGAGCTAATACATGTGCAGTACTATGACGTAACACTTCTAATGCTTCGTCTGTTCCAGGCATAACAATGGCAATTTCTCCATCTTGTTCAAGTGGAGCTTTTAAGTCGACAAGTTGGTTATCTAATTTACCAGCCAATGCTTTTTTACGAAGTCCTGGGCTGATTGATGCTGCCACATCTTCAGTTGTTGTACCTTTTGGAAACTCCTTTATCGCACCATCTGGAAATTTCAGTTGAATTGTCTCTGACATGTTGAACACTCCCTTTTTAGATGTAGTTCAAAAAGTTATTTTGAACCCTCATTTTCACCATTTTTAAAAAATTGAACGCAAAAAAACCCCGTCCTATGAAAGGGACGAGGTTTGAGTTCGTGGTTCCACCCTTCTTCCTTCTCTTCAGTCCAAGACTAAAAAGATGAAGCTTTGAGCCGGCTAACGGGCCGTTACCGTCAACAGTTACTTTAGACGTTCACTGTTGCTGCTCCGAGGTGGTAAAAAGACTATCGTACTTAAGAAGCTTCCAGCCATGGCTTCTCTCTCTAGAAAGTCGTACAGACAATTGTTATCCTCTTCTTGGCATTTCATTATTCGTATGTTGACATTCTACTCTTGCATGAAATGAAATGCAACAGAAAATTTGAAATTAAACAGACAATAATTCACGTTCTTCTAAAATAGGCGTTATCTGTTGAAGTGGATGAGTACCAATCAAGTCACAAGGACGCCCGATTAAGTCGATGCATCCATCCTTCAATTTAACAATGCGATCAGCCAAAGCATGGGCATCATTTTCATCATGAGTAACGAATATTGATGTAATGTTTGCTTTTTTCAAGATTTCACGCAAATCTTTGCGTATTTTCACTTGCAGTTCAGCATCCAAATTACTGAATGGTTCATCAAGCAAAATTAAATGCGGATTCGGCGCAATTGCTCGTGCGATAGCAACACGTTGTTGTTGACCTCCACTTAGCTGATGTGGATAGCGTTTTTCATAATCTTGAAGTTCGACTAAATCCAAAACTTCTTGAAGTCTTTTCTTCTTATCGGATTTTTTCAATTGAAATAAACCAAACAATATATTTTCACCAACAGTCATGTGCGGGAATAATGCATAGTCTTGAAATACCATACCAATTCCTCGTTTTTCTGGTTGCAAAAATTTTTTATCATCAAATATCACTTCATTTTGTATCGTTAAGGAACCTTGAGTTGGTTTTTCAAGTCCAGCAAGTAGGCGTAAAATTGTGCTTTTTCCGCTACCACTTCTACCTAATATTGAAATCACTTCCCCTTTTTCAATATTCATTGAAAATTGGTTAAGTGCTGCACTATTTGTATTTGGATATGAAAAACAAACATTTTTTATGGATATAAACATGTTAATCCGGCTCCTTTTCAAGAAACTTATAGAAAATAACAATGGCAAGGGCACTAATACCGACAATTAATAACGAAGCTTGTGAAGCTTCCATAATTTTTTCATCACTTGCATATTGAAATGCTTTAGTTGAAAGCGTATCGAAATTAAATGGACGTAAAATTAATGTTAATGGAATTTCTTTTAAGATATCAATAAACACTAAAATAAATCCGCTTATAATGGCACCTTTCAGCATAGGAACATCAACTTTGAAGAATGTTTTTGTCACTCCAACACCTAAAAGTCTCGAAGCGTCACGGAAGTCAGTTCCTATTTTATCGTATCCAGATTCAATGGAATTATAACCAATCGCAAAGAATCTAATAATGTATGCGGAAATTAACATAATTAAACTTACACTTAATACCAATGTTGTCGAAATGCCAACCATTTGATAAACAGGTACTAAAAAACGATCCAATGCGATGAATGCAGTGACAACTGCCACAGCTATAACCGCTCCTGGTATAGAATATCCGAGAATGGACAGCTTGGGCAATAATTTCGCCACTCTGCCATGTACTAAGCGACTAAAGTTACCAACGATTAATGCAAAAACCATAATGGCTGTTGCACTTATTCCAGCGACTAAAACTGAATTTTTTACATAGATTAAGAATTCACCCATCGGGATTGTACCATACGTTAAAATCATCCAATCGACCAGTTGAGCAATTGGAATAAAGAAACCTAAGCTCAAGATTACTAATCCATAAGTAGTTGCGAGTCCTGCTTTCCATCCTTTTAAATGAATAAGAGGCAAAGGTCGCACTTTTGTTGTGGAATAGCTGTATTGACGTCTTCCACGTAAAACTTTTTCAATCACCAAGATAAAGATAACAAACCCCATTAGGGATGCTGCAAGTTTAATTGATGATTCAATATCACCTAATCCAAACCAGGTTTGAAAAATCGCGGTAGTAAATGTTTGAATGCCGAAATATTTCACGACACCATAATCATTTAGTACTTCCAGCACAACTAAACTTGCACCACCAATAATGGAAACTCTAGAAATTGGAATAACGACTTGGAAAAATGTACGCCAAGGTCCCTTCCCCAACATGCGAGCACTTTCAATGAGTGAGGCTGATTGTTGCGATAAGAAAATACGTGTAATCGTATAAACATATGGATATAAGAACATCGTATAAATAAATATTGCACCAGGTAAATTCATAATATCAAAAAAGGCTGGATTCAGTTCCATACCAAATCGATCTCGAAGTGTCGTTTGTATAACACCCGTGTAATTAACTATTCCGTGATACGTATAAGCTCCAATGAACGGTGGGATGGATAGTGGCAAAATCAAAGCCCATTTCAAAAATTTACGTAAAGGAAATTGATACTGCGCAATAAGCCACGCCAAGCTTAAACCAATAGAAATCGTTAATACAGCTGTTGCACTAATGAGAATAAGAGACGTTCGAATAAAAGACCCTAGGACGAATTCTTTCATATGTGCCCAGTTTTCATTGGATGGTGAAAAAATACCCATTACGATCGTTATGTTCGGCAAAAATAATAGAATCATAATGATTGCTGCTGATACCGTCCACACATTTACATTTGTTAGTCTTCTTTGCACGTCCCAAACACCTCTTCTAATCCCAAGAAATCCCCTGTTACGGAAATTCGTAACAAGGGCTAGTTCATTTAATTATTTCCAACCAACTTCATTAAAGATTAAAATTGATTTTGCATTGTTATCACCAAGAACTGATAGTGAAATATCTTGTTCTTTAAATTCGCCCCATGATTTAAGTAATTCAGTTTCTTCAACTGATTCATTTACTGGGTATTCATAGTTAGCTTCTGCAAATGTACCTTGAGCTTCAGGAGCTGATAAGAACTCAAGAAGTTTAACTGCATTGTCTTTGTTTTTAGATGTTTTTACAACACCAGCGCCACTTACGTTAACATGTGTGCCTGTTGTGTCTTGGTTCGGGAAGTAAATGCCTAAGCCTTCTGCCACTTTAACTTCTTCTGCATCTTCAGAATTTAACATTTGACCGAAGTAATACGTATTCATGATTGCAACGTCACCAACACCAGCTGCGATTGCTTTTGCTTGGTCTCTGTCGCCACCTTCAGGATCACGTGCAAAGTTTGCTACAAGTCCTGCAGCCCACTCTTTAGCTTTGTCTTCTCCGTTAATTTCAATAAAAGATGCTAACAAAGATTGATTATACACGTTTTCAGACCCACGAATCAAGACGCGACCCTTCCACTGATCTTCTGTTAGTGCTTCATACGTTGATAACTCTTCAGGTTTTACTGTTTCTTTATTGTAGATAATGACACGAGCACGCTTCGTTAAGCCGTACCACATTTGGTCTTCATCTTGGAAGTTAGCCGGAATTTGCTCTGTTAATTTATCACTTGATACTGCTTGTAATATACCTTCATCTTTAGCACGGAATAATCGTCCTGCATCCGCTGTTAGGAATAGATCCGCTTTAGTTGCATCGCCTTCACGTTTAATACGCTCAAGCAATTCATCTGCTTCACCTTTGATGACGTTTACTTTAATACCAGTTTCTTCTTCGAATTTAGCATAAAGTTCATCATCAACATCATAATGACGTGCTGTATATAGGTTTACTTCTTTACTTTCGTTTGTTTCAGTTGTCTCTTTCTTCGACGTGGATTTAGTAGTTGTATCGTTTCCACATGCAGATAATACAAGTAGAGCTAAAGCTATTATTAGGTATAAGGCTTTTTTCACTGGATGTCTCTCCCTTTGTTATGTAGTAAATCGCTATTGAAAACGATTCTCAATCTCAATTATAAATGGCTTATGAGAATTGTCAACAATTCTTATCTGAAATAAACATAGTCGTACTATTCTGAAAAATTTAATTATTTATTCGATTGATTTCTTGAAATAAATAGCATAAGTCTTTACCAATTTTTATTCTTATTCATTTTGTATTCATCCTATTCCCTCGGTATTTATTCCCGTTCACTACGGAATTATTCCTATTCAACAGCACCATGTTCCTTTTCAGCATACATTTATTCCCCATCACCCATTTTCCCACCAAAAAACTACCAGACAGTAATAGTCTGGTAGCACAAATTATGACGTATTTTATGACGTTAGCCATCTCTACGGTTTTTCCCACTCAAACGCATGGGAATGGTTATTGAACGAATTCGTTCCATAATACGAGCAGCTTTTACTTGCTCTCGTTCCCCTTTACTTGAATAAGCTAAGTGTTCTTCTAATCCATCGTAATCGAAGTTTGAAGTGATAAACGTCGGTAAATTCTCAGCCATTCTATAATGCAGCACTGTACCTAAGATCTCATCTCGAGTCCAAGTAGATAATGTTTCCGCTCCCAAATCATCGAGCATTAGCACAGGAGCTTTTTTCACGTAATCGACTTTCTCTTGAAGCGATTGATCTTGAATAGCGTGTTTCATCTCACGTAAAAATTCTGGTACATAGACGAGAACTATTTTGATTTTTTGTTCAGCGAGCTCATTGGCAAGGGCACCTAATACGTAGGACTTCCCGACACCAAACTCTCCATAAATGTAAAAACCTTTCGAAGGTAATTTACCTGTCGTTTTAAGTTCCTCCATAAATGTATTGGCTGCAGTACCAAGATTAACGCGTGTGTTGTGATCATACGTAACCGTTGCAAGTCGTGCTTTCAACACATCTTTTGGCATGTGCATACTTGAAATCATGGCAGACACTTCACGACGCTCATCCTCAATGATTTTTTGACGACATCTAACATAGTCAAGATCAATTAATCCACGAATCATTGCTAATTTCGGTACATAGCCTTTCATGATATTTTCACAGTTAGCCACGTTTTCACATGTTTCACAATCATGATTTTGTGTTGTATACTCGTATAATTTCCCGAGTCCGCGATCGACAATCGCTTTATTCACAATTTCACCATTTTTAGCTAAAAATGCTTGGACTTCATCATTTTCAAGTATTTCTGCTTTCATTTTTTCATATCGCTCCGAAAATGCTGGTGCATTAACGACACGCTTCAATGTTTCACTTATTGGTTCCACTAGTTTTCGCCTGCCCCTCTGTTACACCGAGTTTCTCAAGCAACTGTTGTTTTTTTGTTTCCCAATCTTCGGTTACTTCATTCTCAACAACTGATTGTTTCGTTGAGCGTGTTTCTTTCGCTTTATAAAACCACTCTGGAACTTTCTCATCGCGCACATTTTTTCGTTTGTAAGGTGTTGCTGTCTTCGCAGAATTTTGCCAATCGAGATATTGATCATGTTCTTTTCTTGATATCTCAATGGCCTGCTCTGCAGTTTGAATGTTCTCACGTTGCCAATGCGCTGCGATTTTGTGTACATAATTCTTATTTAACTTCATTTTGGCCCGAATTAATACGAATTGCAACAATACGTTGACGACTGCGGGCGGAAAACTATATTTAAAAATAAGTTCATTGGCTAAATCCACTTCCACTGGCATTGGTTCTTTACCATTTGATAAATCTCGCAATACTTCTAGTGGTGGCGTATCTTCTAGGTATTTGATAAGAGATTGATCCTTAGAAAGCACCATATCTTGTGTCTCGACTTTATTTTGTTGTGGAAGCTTTTGAGTAAGCCGTGGTGGTTTTGAAGAAATCGAAAGTTTATAATAATCAGCGGCTGTTTTTTTCAGTCGGTCTTCTGTAATACGATTTTGATCATCAATAGCCATCATTAATACTTTTTGCATATCAAGTGCATTTAACGAATATAAGAAAGCCACTTTAGCAATTAATTCTTTTACAGGTAAGGTCAATATATTTGAAGGAATCATGACCTCAGATAACCCAGATTTTAATAAATCGAAATCAAAATCCATTGAGTAAAACGGTAATTTTTTAGGTCTACTTGGTTGCTCCATTTGTTCAGGACTAAATATATGTCCAAGTTTTGTGTAATCATGATTGCTCTTAAAGACGTCTTGTAAATCTCTCGATACGTTATCATAGCCACTTTGTTGAGCTTGTTTTTTCACGAATCTTTCTCTCACACGAAGATAAGCTTTTTCATGAATAACGCTATATAAAGATGTAGCCAAAATTGGTTCGCTGAAAAACGAAGCGGCATCAAGTGGAGCTATCACTTCATAAATAAACAAGCGTTTATCATGATCATCTTTTTTCCACGTTTTCATTAAACCAATCGCTTCGAGAGCTACTCGGGCATCAAATATTTTTTTTAATGACATATTCAAAACATCCATTAAATAATAATGAGATAATTGCTCCGTAATATGACTCTCAGATTCTGCCCACAATGTGCAGTATAAACTCATCGCATCCGAACCAATGATTGGCTTGTACAACATAGTGACGAGTTGACGATCTGTATCAGCAAGTGGATAAGGCATTTGGATGATGAAGCTATCTACTGGTTGAAGTTCTTTAAACAAAAGTTGCATACAACACCCTGTTCCTTTCTACTTGTTTTCTGGATTTTTCTTTAATAAGTCTTTTAGTTCATCAATAAATACATTAATGTCTTTAAATTGGCGGTAAACGGAAGCGAAGCGAACATAGGCCACTTCATCAATTTTCGCTAAACGGTCCATGACCATCTCGCCTACATCTTCAGACTTCACTTCTGAGTTTCCGATTCGACGTAACTCTTTTTCAATGGAGAATACGACTCCCTCAAGTACATCAAGAGATACAGGGCGTTTTTCGCATGCCCGAATAAGTCCACGTAATACTTTTTCATGGCTAAACTCTTCTCGTGACCCATCTTTCTTGACTAGGATTAAGGGCATTTCTTCTACTTTTTCAAATGTAGTAAAACGAAATGCACATTCTTCACATTCTCTTCTTCTGCGAATTGCTTTATTGTCGTCAACCGGTCTTGAATCCACGACGCGTGTTCCATTATATTGGCAAGCTGGACATCTCATATTTTAATCTCCCGATTTTCGGCATTCGTTTAATGTTCTTATTATATCAAATTAAAACCATATAAATCGAAAAAGCAGAGGAATTTCTTCCTCTGCTTACTCATTTAACAGTTTATGTTTTATGCATTTGCTGTTACGAGAGGTTTGCTCGCTCTTACTGGACCCATACCGCGTGGAATTTCAGTCATTTCACGAGTTTTTGATCCAAGTGCATCAGCAATATATTTAGCAGCAATAGTTGGATCTAAATCGCCACATGTATATACATCAATACTTGCGTAACCGTGTTCAGGGAAGCTGTGAATCGTTAAGTGTGACTCTGAAATAATCACGACTCCACTTACACCTTGTGGTGCAAATTTGTGGAATGCTACTTCACGTACTTCTGCTCCTGATTTAAGTGCTGCTTCAACAAATGTACGTTCGATGAAATTCACATCGTTTATTTTGTCAAATTCGCAATCCCATAGTTCTGCGATAACATGACGCCCCATTGTTTCCATTGTTTCCATGGTTTGTTTCCCCCTTTGATAAGGTTATTTTTGAATCATCAAAGTCAACTACCACGGGGGAAAGTTAGTCCAGAGAGGTCCTAACCCTTTAAGTAGTCAGTGTATATTTAAAGTACACGAATCACATTATATGACGTATTCAACGACAATGCAATAGATTAAGAAAAAAATCCTTCCCTCTGTCTTTTACAGGGAAGGATTTTTCATTATACGTTCACTCTGTCTTTTAGAGCTGCTCCAACTTTTTTCGTTAAATCTAGTACACGAGCTGAGTAACCCCATTCGTTGTCATACCAAGCAAGTACTTTAACTTTACGTGACCCGATTACCATTGTAGTTAATCCATCAACGATCGCTGAGTGAGGATCTGAATTAAAATCAATGGATACAAGTGGTTCAGTTGTAAATCCAAGGATCCCTTTCATAGCACCCTTAGAAGCTTCAATAAATGCAGCGTTTACTTCTTCAACAGTTACGTCTGTTTGAAGGTCTACAACAAGATCAACTAGTGACACATTAGGTGTAGGCACACGGAGAGAAAGACCGTGAAGTTTACCTTTCAACTCAGGCAAAACTAATGATAGCGCTTTCGCAGCACCCGTTGAAGTAGGAATAATTGATTGAGCACAAGCTCTTGCACGACGTAAATCTTTATGTGGATTATCAAGATTCATTTGATCATTCGTATATGCATGAACAGTTGTCATAAGACCATTTTCGATGCCAAACGTATCATTTAGTACTTTTGCTACTGGAGCCAAACAATTCGTTGTACAACTTGCATTAGATATGATGTCATGTTTTTCAATATTTAATTGATCTTCATTTACACCCATTACAATCGTTATGTCTTCATTTTTTCCAGGTGCTGTCAAAATTACTTTTTTAGCTCCTGCTTGTAAATGCAAAGCAGCTCTTTCACGTTCATTAAATTTCCCAGTTGCTTCAATGACAATATCTATGTTCATTTCTTTCCATGGTAAATTCAATGGGTCACGATCGCTCACAAGTAGAACTCGTTTACCATTTACGATTAATGCATTTCCTTCAACACTCACATCCGCGGAAAACGTCCCGTGATTTGTGTCATACTTTATCAAATGTGCTAAAGTTTCTGGTGGATATGTTGCATTAATTGCCACAACATTTATATCATTTTGAAGTATTGCCTGACGAAAAACCATACGACCTATGCGGCCAAAACCATTGATTGCTATAGAAGCTGGCATCAAAAATCCTCCTACAAGTATGTTCTACTGTTAGTCTTAATCCTGAAATTAGTATAACACATTTTATATTAAGATAAACCTAAAGTTGGCAATGTAGAAATGTTCTATTTTTCAGAAAGCGGGACGTTAAATGTCCCACTCGACTAATATCCGCTCTAATTGTTCCTTTGATTGTTCAATGGATCCATTATTATAGATTACCGCATCGGCACCTTTTTCTTTCTCGGAAATTGGTAATTGTGACTGAATTCTTGATGATGCTTCTTCTTCTGAAAGAGAATTGCGACTCATCAATCGTTGCAACTGCATTTCTTCAGTTACAGATACGACTAGTATTTTATCTACGAAGTGTTGCAATCTACTTTCAAAAAGAAGGGGAATATCCATAATCAAGGTTTTTTGACCACTTTCAAAGAGTTCATCTCTTTGGCGCAACATTTCGCTTCGAATAGCTGGATGCATCAAGTCGTTTAATTGTTTCCTTTTTGCAGGATCGTCAAAAATAAGTTTACCCAGAGCGTCACGATTTAATGTGCCATCCTCATGCGTGACTGCATGCCCAAATGTATGCTCAATTTCTCGCAAATTTGATGTCCCTGGTTCTACGACTAATCGCGCAACTAAGTCAGCATCGATAATCGGATATCCTTTTTCTTTTAACATGGCTGAAATCGTGCTCTTGCCACTCGCAATACTTCCTGTTAATCCTATAATCATCTTATGTTCACCCTCTTATCTTTGACATGAAGGACAGTACCAAGAGTTTCGTCCTCCTAGAACACATTGTTTTGTTGGGATTAAGCATTGTGGGCATTGTTTCTTCCCGTACATTTGCAGTCTATCTTGCATACCACCAGCTTCACCGTTGATGTTGCGATAGTCTGAAATAGAACTCCCACCTGCTAAAATACTTTCATTTAATACATCGACTACCATATGAAAAAGTACTGTAAGTCTTTTTTGGCTAATGCGATTTACTTTTCTCGCTGGGTGAATATGCAGACGAAATAACGCTTCTGTCGCATAAATATTGCCGCAGCCAGAAATGACCTGTCCATCCATAATCACTTCTTTTATGGACTTGTTTCGGTATTTAACCAGCTTAGTCAAGTCTAGAAAATGGTCTAGTGCCGGCTCATCGAACGGTTCAGGAGCCATAAGTAGTAGAGGTGGGAATTGTCCTTCTGATTGAAGTAACCGCATTTCACCAAACCTTCGAATATCCGCATACACCAACAACATATCGTCGTCTAAGTGGAAGATCACATGTATGTGTTTTCTGAATTTCTCTTCTGATATCTCATGCGTTTCGTGAACATAAAACCAAGCACCTGTCATACCTAAATGATTCACCAATAACATGCTCTGCTGATCTTTCTCTACATGAAAATAGATATATTTTGATCTTCTTACTATTTGAATGATTTTTGCATCTGCTAGTCCTTGTTGGAAATCAGCAAGCTCGGTTCCTTTGATGATAGCTTGCTTCCCTGCCTTACGAGACACTTCTAAGACCGGTGAAATAGTTACTCTTTTAATAGTCTTTCCAGTAGCCACAGGTTTAAGGGAGTTAACTACTCCCTCTACCTCAGGTAATTCAGGCATTTTTTTGCCCCCTTACTTCGTATCGTACCAAGTTGGACCATATGCATAATCCACTTTAAGTGGAACTTTTAATTCAATCGCATGCTCCATCACTTCAGGTACAATTTTTTCTAATATCGCAATTTCTTCTGGAGGTGCTTCAAAAATTAACTCATCATGTACTTGAAGAAGCATCTTCGCTTGTAAATTATCTTTTTCTAAACGAGCAGCCATATCAATCATGGCTTTCTTAATAATATCTGCGGCACTCCCTTGAATAGGTGTATTCATCGCAGTTCGTTCAGCAAAGCCTCGCAAATTAAAGTTTGAGCTTGTAATGTCAGGCAAGTATCTTCTTCTGTTTAATATGGTTGTAACAAAGCCTTTTTGTTTAGCATCATGAACGATGTCATCCATGTATTGTTTGACTCCTGGAAAGCTCTTTAAATAACGATCGATAAATTCTGCTGCTTCTTTACGTGTAATAGATAGGTTTTGTGACAATCCATAATCACTGATTCCATAAACAATTCCGAAGTTTACTGCTTTCGCAGCACGACGCATATCAGACGTTACAGCTTCCGCTTCTACATGGAAAACATCCATTGCTGTTTTCGTATGAATATCTAAATCATTTCGGAAAGCGTCGATTAATTCTTCATCATCGGACATATGTGCTAAAACACGCAACTCGATTTGAGAATAATCTGCCGCAAATAAGATCCAGCCTGGTTGTGAAGGAACAAAAGCTTTACGTATTTTACGTCCTTCTTCAAGTCGCACAGGAATGTTTTGTAAATTGGGATTTGTTGAACTCAAACGACCTGTTTGTGTGAGAGCTTGTTGGTATCTCGTATGAATTTTGCCATCATCTGTATGAATTTCTTTCAATAATCCTTCAATATACGTAGACTGTAGCTTCCCTAATTGACGGAATAACAGAATATGTGAAATCACTTCATGTTTACCTTCTAATTTCTCCAAAACGTCTGCGGCGGTCGAATAACCCGTTTTCGTTTTTTTCAGAGCTGGAAGTCCTAGTTTTTCAAATAAAATCACACCTAACTGTTTAGGCGAATTAATATTAAAGGTCTCTCCAGCAGCATGATAAATCGTTTGTTCAATCTCCGTTAGCTTTCCAGCTAAATCTTCACCAATATCAACAAGTGTTTGACGATCCACTTTTACTCCATCAGACTCCATTTTCCCTAAAATTGTTGCCAAGGGTAATTCTAAATCTTGATAAAGTTCATATTGTTCATTGTCTTTTAATTTGTTATCCATTATGGTGCGCAAATTCCACACAGCCATTGCTTTTCTTACAATATGCTCACCAAGCTCAGCGTCAGAAGGAACCGATTTCTTTGCTCCTTTGCCATACACTTGTTCATTCGTAAATACATCACCGTATCCGAATTCGCGAGACAACACAGCGACATCGTCAGACGTAATGGCCGGATTAACAATATACGCAGCTAAGACGAAATCGAATTCAACTCCGTCGAGCAAGACATCATTACGATGAAAGGCTGCAAGAGAGGCTTTCGAATCAACTAATCGTTTCTTCTTACTATCGTCAGCTAACCACGTACGGAATGATTCAGAAGCAAATGCATCTTCTACCTTAATGAAGTAAGCATGTTTGTCATCGACAAGTGCAATACCTAACATATCTGCCGTATGATATTGTTCATCGTATAGTTCTAAATGAACAGCCATTTCATCAGATAGATGTTCTTCCGTTATTTCAGTCAACTGAGTGAATGTAATTTCAGACTTTGCTTCTTCGACTTGAGCATATGTTGTTTTTTCGAGTAGAGACTTAAAGGCCAACTCTTGCCAAATTTTAATAACCTGGTCCATGTCTGGTCCTTGATACGATAAATCGTCGAGACCAATTGTAATAGGAGCCTCTGTTTCGATGGTTGCCAGTACTTTACTCATTTTTGCTTGTTCTTCATTGGCTTCTAGTTTCTCTTTAAGTTTTCCTTTAAGCTGATCAATGGCTTCATAAACACCATCAACTGAGTGATGTTCAACTAAAAGTTTAAGTGCTGTTTTTTCCCCAACACCAGGAACACCTGGAATATTATCTGAAGAATCACCCATCAAACCTTTCATATCAATAATTTGATTAGGTGTTATGCCATATTTCTCTTGGATATGAGCTGGTGTGTATTTTTCCATATCAGTGATGCCTTTTCGAGTAATGTAAACGGTTGTTGTATCTGAAGAAAGTTGTGTTAAATCCTTATCCCCTGAAACAATGATTACTTCTTGTCCCTGTGCTTCAGCCTGTTTACTTAGCGTTCCGATAATATCATCCGCTTCGAACATAGAAAGCTCATATTGAGGGATTTGATAAGCTGTGAGTAGCTTACGTAAATAGGGAAACTGTTCAGATAGCTCTGGCGGAGTTTTTTGTCGTCCACCCTTGTACTCGCCAAAAGTTGTGTGTCGGAACGTGGTTTTGCCAGCATCAAATGCAACCAGCATATGTGTTGGTTGTTCTTCATCTAATATTTTTTGTAACATCATGGTAAAACCATAAACTGAATTGGTATGTATCCCGTGTTCATTTGTCAGTAATGGGAGCGCGAAAAATGCTCGATACGCTAAGCTATTCCCATCTAGTAATAAAACTTTGTTTTTGCCCAAAACTTTTCCACTCCTCTACGCATAAAAAAACGTCATCTCCCTTCATATTACCATGTAAGGTAGATGAAAAGAAAATGACGTCCCTTGCTACGACTAACTTCTAAGAGGTGAGACTAGATGGAATAGGATGAGTTATACATCACTTGCTGAAAACTTCATTCTTAAAGCGGTATATTTGAGGTGAGTGGTCGCTAAGTTGTAATTTTCGGGGTCCAAGTTTGAAAAATCTCGCTTCAAGTTGGAATCACTCCAAAATAAGTTTTTTACCTACACTATTGTTTATCGTACATTTGCTCTAGCCGCACGTTCCGAATGGGACAACAAGTATGAAAACCACATACTTGTTGCCTAAATAAAAGAAGCACCTCATTATGAGATGCTTCCTTTCTGTTTGCTATTCTAAATAGCCTGATAGAATTTTTGCGTACGGAGAATCAGAAGGTAATATAATCATCGTATCTTCACCGATAGTCTTCTTATACGATTCTAGTGTTCGATAAAGAGCATAAAACTCTGGATCTTTTGAAAACGATTTGTTATAAATTTTTGCAGCTTGAGATTCACCGTCTGCTGTAATAATCGATGCATCCTTTTTAGCGATTGCAATCAATTCTTGAACTTTACGATCTGTCGAAGCTTCGATTGTTCGTTTGTCTGCATCCCCTTCAGATAAATACTTTTGTGCAATCGATTGGCGCTCTGAAATCATGCGTGTATAAACAGATTGCTCGTTTTCTGGAGGTAGGTCTGTACGCTTCATACGAACATCGATTACTTCAATCCCATAGTTGTCCGCTTTCAATAATTCATTTACTCGAGCAGTAACCCGATCGTTTAAACTACCTCTTGAGGTATTTTCGTCATTTATGATTTCGTCATAGTCTAGTTGACCAAGCTCAGTTCGAACGACTGAATAAATGAACTCTTCCATTCTTGCTTCTGCACTTATTAGCGTTCCTGCATTGGTGATCATATCTTTTGGATCCGTAATGCGCCAAACGGCATAGTTGTCAATAATTATTCGCTTTTTATCCTTCGTGTTAATCTCAGCTTCTGAAACGTTGTAAGTCATTTGATAGCGTGGCAATGTCGTTACACTTTGGACAAACGGGATTTTCATATAAATACCAGCATCAGTTCGAATATCCACGACTTCACCAAATTGACGGACGACTCTATATTCATTTTCTTTTACCACATAAACATTTGCTAATAAAATAAGTAATGCAGCAAAAATGATAGTAAATGTAATGATCGTTTTTATATGCTTTTTCAGATTTAATGGTTCTCTTGTTTTAGGCACTTTATTACTCTTTTTAAACTGAGCATTAAACCTTTGCTCTAAGCTTTCGAATGGGTTTTTGTTATTTTGATTGTTTTGATCCATCAGCTTCCGCCTTCTTTCTCAGTAGTGACGGGTGGAACTGGTGCAGGCTGTTGTAGAGGTAAATACTTCACCGTTTCACCTGAATCATTCATGATGTAAATTTGTGCATTTGGCAATACTGATTCTAGTGTTTCAATGACAAGTCGTTGTCTTGTAATTTCTTGATTGTTTCGATACTCTGCATAGAGTTTTTCAAACACAGCAACTTCACCAGTTGCTTGTTGGATACGAGCCGTTCGTTGACCTTCAGCGCGTGAATTAATGGCTGAGACTTCACCAATTGCTTCACTTTCACGTTGGTTTTTATATTTTTCTGCTTCATTCGTTTTCGTGTTTTTTGTTTCACGTGCATCTGTAACGGCCGTAAACGCTGAGCGAACTTCGGCATTTGGCAATTCCACGTCTTGCAGTTTAACGCCTAAAATTGAGATCCCAATATCATATTTCTCAATAAGTGTTGCTAGTAAGTCTCTTGTTTGTGCTTCAATATCTGCTTTTCCAGATGTCAGAGCTTCATCTATCAAAGAACTACCTATAATGGAGCGAATAGAGGCAGAAGTCGCATCATGTAAGATTTCTTGAGGAGCTTCTGCATTAAATAAGTACTTTCCAGGATCAGTGATTTTCCATTGTACAACTAAATCTGTTAATACAATGTTTTCATCCCCAGTGATCATTTTTGTTTCGTTATCGTAGGACACAATTTCACCGTCTGCTGATTGTTTATAACCAAATTGCAAACTAAATGTTTCCTTCGATAAGATTTCTACTTTTTGCATTGGCCAAGGCAGTTTAAAATGCAAACCCGACTCTAAAATGGGTTCCTCTGCTTTACCAAAGGTGATGACGACCGCTTGTTCAGATTCGTCAACCGTGTACCACGATGTAAATATAGCAATAAGAGCAATGACTCCAACTATAGCTAAAGCTGTAATAGTTAATATTCGTTTTATACTCATCTATGTATCCCCTTTTCTAATCTCTAAATGTTGATACGTTTATGCTAGTAGAAAAGTTTCAATAATCATAATAAAAGGGATATCTTTATACCTTATTATTTTATATGAAATGAAAAAAGAGTCCTCATATGAGAACTCTTTTTTCATTTCATGCGGTTTAAGGGGGTTTCATTAGTATCTTAACAAAGCACTATGAACCTACTATGAAGGACATGTAAAGAACATGTTAAGTTGCTTGTTTTTTAGGAATCAAGATTTTAAATTGTGTTCCTATTCCTGGCTCACTTTCAACAAAAATTCGTCCATTATGTGCATCAATTAAATGCTTTACTATTGCAAGACCAAGACCAGTACCACCAGAATTTCGACTTCTCGCACGGTCAATACGGTAAAAACGTTCAAATATTCGAGGAATCTCTTTTTTATCCATCCCTATTCCTTCATCGCGAATAATGATGATACCATGTGTATCGCTCTCATGAAGGGACAAATGGACAGATGTGTTTTCTGGAGAATAAGTGATAGCGTTTGTTAATAAATTCATGACTACCTGAATTAAACGGTTCATGTCTCCATCAACCACTACATCGCGCTCCATATTGGAAACAAACATCATATTTTTGCCATCTAATCTTGGACTTGTCATTTCAGCAGCACGTAACATGACTTCGCGCAAATTCGTTTTAGAGAACGCTACAGAAAAACCATGTTGCTCAATTTTCGAAAGTTCGAGTAAATCTTCAATTAACATTTGTAATCGATTGCTTTCTTTATAGATAATTTCTAAAAAGCTTAGCAAGGTCTTCTCATCTTTCATAGCTCCATCAATCAGTGTTTCAGAGAACCCTTTAATTGATGTGATAGGCGTACGGAGTTCATGAGACACATTCGCTACAAAATCTTTTCGAATTTGTTCAAGTCGTACCAAATCTGAAATATCATGCATGACAATTACTACGCCCAACCATCGTCCATGTTCCCCAATGACTGGTGCACCGTAAACTTCCATATGATGCAGTTCTTGTTGAATTTCAAGGGTTAATTGCTTACGGGAAGAGGATTCCATTAAAAAGACATAGTCAATGAACTTTTTAAGTTCTTCAGGTAACCCTACGCTTTTAAATAATTGGTTTTGCACTTCTTCCGCACTAAAATCAAATTGGTCTACAAATGGCTTATTTACTATGCTAATCTGACCATCTCGGTCAATCATCATTAATGCACTACCCATATTTTCAATGAGCGTTTTTAAGCGTTCCTTTTCCATTTCACGAACTTTAAATAATTCTTGTAAATTTCGAGCAAGTACATTAATTGAAGTACTTAGTTGAGCAGTTGTTGATGAATCATCTTCATACGCTCGCGCTCTGAAATTGCCTTTAGCGAGTTCTATGGCGACTTCCGTCACGTTATCAATCGGTTGTGCATAGCGCTTTGTCAGTCGATACGAAAGCATGATTGTAATGGCAAAAGCACTTAGTAACACAATCAATAATACTTTCCATAGTTGTTGTCGTATGTCATAAAAATCACTACCTGAACGGTCATTAGACAGGACGTCTGTAATCTCATCCTTTTGATCACCAGTTAAGGTGATATTTGATTGCTCGACAATCAACGAGATTTCATCAATTTTTCCAACAGCATTTGAACGCACTGATTCTTCCACATAGACAGGAAAAAGCTGACTTAAAATAATGCCTAAGCCAGCTAAAATCGAACCCACTAATAACGTAAAGGCCATGACTAATTTTCCTTGAAGTGATTTCATACCACTTTTGGCTCCTCAAATTTGTACCCTAGACCTCGAATTGTTTTAATGAAGATCGGTTTGCGACTATTATCTTCAATTTTGTCTCTTAAATGACTAATGTGAACATCGACAATTCGTGTATCTCCTGCAAAATCATAGTTCCAAACGGCACTTAATAGCTGATCTCGTGTAAGGACACGATTTTTATTTTCCATTAAGTAGACAAGTAATTCAAATTCTTTCGGTGTAAAGTCTAGCGCTTCATCTCGGAAAAACACTTCAAAACGATCTGGATAAACACGTAATGAACCAAATTCAAAAGACTGATCTTGTGCTTTTAGAGGTGCCTCTTCGATTGCTACTGTAGATCTTCTTAGTACAGCTTTAATACGTGCCGTCACTTCTCTAGGACTAAATGGTTTCGTCATATAGTCGTCCGCACCTAATTCAAGTCCTAACACTTTATCAAACTCATCGTCTTTCGCAGTCAGCATAATGATCGGTGTATTGATTTTCTCTTGACGCAATGCTTTACAAACTTCCATACCATCCATTTTAGGAAGCATTAAGTCGAGGACAATGAGATCAGGTTTTTCTTCTATAACAGCATTGTAACCTTCGAGCCCGTCGCTAGCTGTTACAACACTGAAACCAGCTTGCTCCAAGTTATATTGAAGTAATGTTACGATTGAGCTTTCATCATCCACTACGAGAATTTTCTTTGTCATGTTTTTGCCTCCACAATCGATTTAAAACCCCCATCTTAAACCGAATGAGCTAATTAGAAATTATCCATTGATTGAGATGTTAGGTGATTTTCTAAACGAGGCGGAGTTGATGTGATTTTCCCTTCGATCACACTTTCACCAGCTTCGTTCGTTGCAAGTACTTCTATTTCTACCAAGTTCTTTTCAACATCTACAGAAATAACTTGTAGTAGGAAATCAATAGTTGCGTAGTGATACACAGGTTTTGGGAATTTCAAATGCTGTTCAACAATATGTGAACCAGGTCCTGGTAAGTATTTTGAAATGGCTGAGGTTACGATACCAGTAAGCATAATAGCCGGAACAATTGGTTTTTCATAGACAGTTTGCGAAGCAAAATCATGTTGAATATACAATGGGTTGCCATCATTCGTTAATCCTAAATATAAAAGTAAATCCTTATCTTCGATTTTCTCAGTCAGTTTCAACTTTTCTCCCACTGACATATCTTCGACTTTTCGGCCTAGTTTACGTTTCTTTCCGAGTAGCATCAGATGTCCCCCCTGTTCATGTTCTACCTTCATAGTATCAATAAGTACAAAAAAAATCGAGCAGGGATTTCCTGCTCGATTTTCTAAAAACTATTTCAAGCGATAAACGCTTTCCACTTGATCCTACATAACGTGCGATGCGAAATTTATTAGCACTGCATTTTTACTTCGAGTAACCTCAGTTGTAGGAGTACATGGATGTAGCGTTTATAGCTTTCGAATCTTAAGCTAAAATTTTCAAGACGTTGCGGACTGATTCTGCTGATTTGTCTAACTCAGCTTTTTCAGCTTCAGTTAAATCAAGTTCGAAGATTTTTTCAATCCCGCCAGCACCTAAAATTGTAGGAACACCAAGATAAATTCCTTCTAAACCATATTCGCCTTCAAGGTAAGCGATTGTAGGCAAAACACGACGTTGATCTTTAAGTATAGCTTCAGCCATTTCGACTAAAGAAGCAGCAGGTGCATAGTAAGCTGAACCGTTACCTAAAAGGTTCACTATTTCCGCTCCACCTTTACGTGTGCGCTCAACAATTTCAGCTAAGCGTTCTTTTGAAATTAATGTTTCCAAAGGAATTCCACCTGCGTATGAGTAACGTACTAAAGGAACCATATCGTCACCGTGGCCACCAAGAACGAAACCAGTGATGTCTTTAACAGACAAGTTTAATTCTTGTGCTACAAATGTACGGAAACGTGCTGAATCAAGTACACCCGATTGGCCAATTACGCGCTCTTTCGGGAAACCAGATTCTTTATAAACAGTGTAAGACATTGCATCAACTGGATTTGTTAATACAAGGATGATTGTATTCGGAGAATGTTTAATGATTTCAGCTGTAACAATTTTCATAACTTTTTGGTTTGTTTGAACCAAATCGTCACGGCTCATACCAGGTTTACGAGCAATACCAGCTGTGATGATTACGATGTCGGAGTCTTTCGTATCTTCATAGTTAGAAGTACCAGTAATGTTTGCATCAAACCCCTGTACAGGAGCTGCTTCTAACATATCTAGTGCTTTCCCTTTTGCTGGATTTTCCATTTGTGGGATATCGACTAAAACAACGTCTCCTAATTCTTTTTGAGCTAGTAAGAATGCTGTTGTCGCACCTGTAAAACCAGAACCGATTACTGAAATCTTTTTACGTTTCATTGTCATCAGAAAACTCTCCCTTTGTTCTTATGTAAAGAGGGTTTAACCCCTCTTTTTAAAAACCAAATCATGTCTATCTTGAATGACATCAGACACTTTTACTTGTTTTACAGATTTTTAATTAGTTCGTTAGCGAACTCTGAACATTTCACTTCAGTAGCGCCGTCCATTAAACGAGCGAAATCGTAAGTTACAACTTTAGAAGAAATAGTTTTCTCCATAGAGTCCATTACTAATTTAGCTGCTTCTGTCCAACCAAGATGTTCAAGCATTAAGACACCTGAAAGAATGACAGATGAAGGGTTAACTTTATCTAAACCAGCGTATTTAGGAGCAGTACCGTGAGTAGCTTCAAAAATAGCATGTCCAGTTAAATAGTTAATATTTGCTCCAGGAGCAATACCGATACCACCAACTTGAGCAGCAAGTGCATCAGAAATATAGTCACCGTTCAAGTTCATTGTAGCAACCACATCAAATTCGCTTGGACGAGTTAAAATTTGTTGTAAGAAGATATCAGCAATCGAATCTTTTACTAAAATTTTACCAGACGCTAAAGCATCAGCTTGTGCTTTATCTGCAGCTTCTGATCCTTGATCCGCTTTAATTTGATCATATTGGTTCCAAGTGAATGTTTGTTCAGCGAATTCTTGTTCCGCAACTTCATAAGCCCAAGTTTTGAAAGCTCCTTCAGTGAACTTCATAATGTTCCCTTTATGAACGATAGTTAATGACTCGCGACCTTCTTTAATAATGTAGTTAAGAGAAGCGCGTACTAAACGTTTAGTTCCTTCTTCCGAAATAGGTTTGATCCCGATACCAGAAGTTTCAGGGAAACGAATGTTTTTAGTACCCATTTCATTTTGTAAGAATGCGATGATTTTTTTCACTTCATCACTGCCTGCAGCGAACTCGATACCAGCATAAATATCTTCAGTGTTTTCACGGAAAATAACCATATCTGTATCTTCAGGACGTTTTACTGGTGAAGGAACACCATCAAAGTAACGAACCGGACGAACACATGTGTATAAATCTAATTCTTGACGTAGTGCAACGTTTAATGAACGAATACCGCCGCCAACTGGCGTAGTAAGAGGTCCTTTAATTGCGATTAAATATTCACGAATTACATCTAAAGTTTCTTTTGGTAACCATTCACCAGTTTGATCGAATGCTTTTTGACCAGCTAAAACTTCTTTCCAAACGATAGATTTCTCACCGTTGTAAGCTTTTTCAACTGAAGCTTCTAGAACGCGTGCAGATGCAGCCCAGATGTCTGGTCCGATACCGTCGCCTTCGATGAAAGGAATGATTGGATTATTTGGTACGTTAAGAGCACCGTTTTCAACTGTAATTTTGCCGCCGTTTGTCATGTGTAATTTCCTCCTATAGGCATAATCATAGGGCATGTACTTTTATCAATGTAGTTCAATCAAAAGTCTATTTCTAGCTCTTCTTGAACAAACAATGATAGAAAGTCCAGCCCTACTTATGTTTGATTTAAAAAATTAACGCTCGTTAACTGGTACATATTTTTGCATACCAGGTCCGATATATTCAGCACGTGGACGGATTAGACGGTTATTAGAATATTGTTCTAAGATGTGAGCTAACCAGCCTGAAACACGTGATACTGCAAAGATTGGTGTAAATAAATCATGATCAATATTTAAAGAATGGTAGACAGATGCTGAGTAAAAATCAACGTTTGGTGGAAGATTTTTTTGTCCTGTTACGATTTCATCAATTTTAATTGACATTTCGTACCATTTTTCTTCTCCGCGAATTTTTGTTAATTTTTGAGACATTTCACGAAGATGTTTTGCACGTGGATCACCTTTACGGTAAACACGGTGACCAAAGCCCATGATTTTTTCTTTGTTTGCTAATTTTTCATTGATGTAAGAATCAACGTTTTCAACTGATCCAATTTCCGTTAACATTTTCATTACTTGCTCGTTTGCTCCACCGTGAAGTGGACCTTTAAGAGCCCCAAGTGCTGCAACGACACCAGAATAAACATCTGACAATGTTGCTACACATACGCGCGCTGTAAATGTTGACGCATTTAATTCATGGTCAGCGTGTAGTACTAATGCTTTGTTGAAAGCTTCTTCTTCAATCGCTTCAGGAATTTCACCACTAAGCATGTATAAGAAGTTTGCTGCAAAGCTTAAATCTTTTTTCGGTGCGATAGGTTCTTGTCCTTTTCGAACACGAGCAAATGCTGTTACTAAAGTTGACATTTTTGCTTGAAGTTGAATCGCCTTCATGTAGTTCGCTTCTACAGACATATCTTCTGCTTTTTCATCATACAATCCAAGCATAGATACCGCTGTGCGAAGTGCAGTCATCGGGTGAACTTTTTCAATTGGATATGTTTTGAAATGATTTAATATTTCTTGAGGTACTGCCATGTTATCTGCTAATTGTTGTTTTAGTTCAGCTAATTCAGCTGCCTTTGGAAGACGTTGATGCCATAGCAAGTATATTACTTCTTCAAAACTTGCATGATCTGCTAAGTCATCAATATCATAGCCAACGTATGTAAGTGTGTCATCAATGATTGAACTTATAGCTGATTGAGTAGCTACTACTCCTTCTAGACCTTTAGATGATGTCATGTATATCGCTCCTTCTTCTGTTTGAAATTCATCATATCACAAAAAAAAACGCAGAATGATGGCTCATCTGCTCATATGAACCCTTTTAATTAAACGCTTACTATGTCATTATAATCAATTTTGACTTAATTGTGAATGAAAACGCTCGATTTTTAAAAACTTTCACAAAAAACATGATATTTTGTCGCAAAGCAGAAATATTCTGTCTAAACGATATAAACAGCATAAGGACTAAAAAACATCATTATGGAGGTAGAAAAGTGCATGAAAACGTAGCGATTTTTCTAAAGAAATGGGTCCCTGTAGCTGTTATCCTAATTCTTACATGGCTGATTTACCCTGTTACCATCGCCATACTACTAGCGTATTTTTTGCATCCGATTGTCTATAGGTTACATAAAGCAACCCGATTACCTAGATGGATAACTGTTTTGTTATTTGAGATCACCTTGTTAGCATCCCTCATACTGGGGGCTACAATGGTCGTAAAAGAACTTTTTGAATTAATATATCCATTACGATTCCATTTAGAAGAATTACAATTACTCCTGAGAACAAATAGGGTAAATTGGCAATCTGTCATTGATGCATTGTCTATGGTGAGTGAAAGCTTACTTAGAAGAATCACTTTATTCATTCAGCACCTACCAGCTCAATTCATAGAAACCTTCGTATTTTTAGTTGCCCTCTTTTTCGCATTGCAAGAGTCTTTAAAATCGCGCACTTGGTTTTTCATTTATATCCCATCCAATATGCGTAAGACTATAAAGCCCTTATTTTTAAAAGCAACGGATCTTTTTGAAAAGTTTACGAAAGTAGAAGTTTTGTTGTTTTTGATGACCTTCTTGCAACTGTGCATAGGTTTTTATGCCCTTAAATTTTCTTCACCGATCGGATTAGCGTTTTTAATTTCTTTTGCTGATGCATTGCCTTTTTTAGGGACAGGCATAATTTTAATCCCGATGGCTGTTTTTTTCGTGTTAACGAAGCAAACAACCCTCGGGATTATCATCATTCTTCTGTATGCATTTATCTTATTAACTAGACAACTATTCGAGTCGTTTTTATGGGCAAATACCATGCATATTCGTGCAGTGCATGTATTTTTCATTAGCGCTTGTTCATTATTACTGTTTGGAGTTCCTGGGATATTACTTAGCCCATTTCTATTACTTGCAGCTGTCCATTTCAGACAACATAAGTGGTTTACATCACAATGATTTGCCCTTTTTTCATTTTTGAACGAATCCAGTTATAAACTATCGGCTTAAATAGCTGTCTTGTTGGTGAAAACAAAAACAAGAAACCAAATAAATCCGTTACAAAGCCTGGTGATAACAATAATAATCCTCCTGCAAAGATAAACAATGCATTGACCATGGCATCCCCAGGTGCTTCGAAATTTTTCATCTGAATTTGGACATCACGTATCGCTTTTAAGCCCTGTTTTTTCGCTAAAAATGCACCTAAAATTCCTGTTCCCAGAATGATTAAGATGGTCGGTAACAATCCAAATGTATTCCCAGACCATAATAAAATACCAATTTCGAGGACAGGAACAACGATAAAGATTAATGCTAACCATTTCATCTCCGTCATCTCCTGAAAAAATGGCCTCAACACTGCTGCGTTGAGGCATTTTGTATTTAATCGTGTTCAAAAATTAGCAAAATAGCCTAATAGAGACTCTTTAAACAACCTCTATAAGTGAAGCTTTTTATAAAACACTTGCATGGCCTTGATAGATCACACCGGATTCAGCATCCATCGTGACATCTTGACCATTTTCAATTAGAATAGTTGCATTTTTCACACCAACAATTACTGGTATGCCAAGACTTAATCCCACGACAGCAGCGTGACTAGTTAGTCCGCCTTCTTCAGTGATGAGTCCAGCACATTTGTTAATGGCAGGCATCATTTCACGATCAGAACCAATCGTAACAATTATAGCACCAGTTGTATCAATGTTATTTAGCTCTTCTGCATTATTAGCAACAACTGTGCGTCCAAAGGCAACCATTTTCCCGATGCCTTGTCCTTTAGCTGCAATATCACCAATCATATGAACTTTCATTAAGTTCGTTGTACCCGCTTCTCCAACTGGCACACCTGCAGTAATAATGACTAAATCACCATGTTTTACATAGTTATGTTTTAAACTTTCTTCAACCGAAAGCTCTAATATTTCATCCGTAGAACCCACTTTAGATCCAACAATCGGATAAACGCCCCAAACTAATGTTAGTTTACGTGATGGTCTTTCAGTAGAAGTAACAGCAATGATTGGAGCACCTTGTCGATATTTCGAAATCATTTTAGCTGTGTGACCACTTTCAGTAGGCGCAATAATTGCTTTGGCTCTTAGATTAATCGACGTATGTGCGACTGCTTGACCGATCGCATCTGTCATTGTAACTTCTTTACTCTTACTTTTCGCAGAGACAATCGCTCTGTAGTCAAGTGCATCTTCTGTGCGAACTGAGATTTTGACCATCGTTATAACAGACTCGACTGGGTACATACCTGCTGCTGTTTCACCAGACAACATAATTGCATCTGTCCCATCAAAGATTGCATTTGCGACATCACTCGCTTCTGCACGTGTAGGGCGTGGATTGCGTTGCATGGAATCTAACATTTGAGTTGCAGTTATTACTGGTTTTCCAGCTTCGTTACATTTGCTGATTAAACTTTTTTGAACTAAAGGAACTTCTTCTGCTGGTATTTCTACCCCTAAGTCTCCACGAGCTACCATCAATCCGTCAGATACCATAATGATGGCATCAATATTATCGACACCTTCTTGGTTCTCAATTTTCGGGATGATTTGAATATGTCCGCCATTATTCTTTTCAAGCAATTCACGAATTTCCATCACATCTTTTGCACGACGAACAAATGAAGCTGCAACAAAATCCACATCTTGTTCAATGCCGAATAAAATGTCTTGTGCATCTTTTTCAGTAATTCCCGGGAGTTGTACAGAAACACCAGGTACATTAACCCCTTTTTTATTTTTCAATGTGCCCGCATTGTATACTACTGTATGAATCAAACCTGCTGCTTGATCTACACTAGATACTCGAAGTTCAATCAATCCATCATCTAATAAAATAACAGATCCTTCACGAACATCTTCAATTAATTGACCATATGAAATGGAGAACATCTCATTCGTCCCTAAAACTTCAGTCATCGAAATAGCTAAAGCTTGACCGGATACTAACTCTATCGCATCATTTTCCATTTGATGAGTACGAATTTCAGGGCCCTTAGTATCTAAAAGAATACCAACGATTTTCCCTGTTTTTTTAGAAGCTTCACGAATACGTTTAATACGTATCCCATGCTCTTCATGATTTCCGTGGGAAAAGTTTAAGCGCGCAACATTCATTCCTGCTTCAATTAATTGTTCTAACATTTCTGGAGATTCACTTGCTGGACCAATTGTACATACGATTTTTGTTTTTCTCATTTTTATATCCTCTCTAACGCTAAATGGCTAATTCTTTTGATAGTTTATACATAGATAAATCCGCAATATGCTTTCCATCGAAAGCTTCTGTCATAGAATAGTCTACCACTTGATGATTGCGCATGCCAATGGCAAGTCCTCCTTGACCTTCCATCAACATCTCAACTGCTCGAGCTCCAAAAAGACTAGCTAAAACACGGTCACGACCGGTTGGCGAACCCCCGCGTTGAATATGTCCTAGGACGGAAACCTTCGTTTCAATATTGGCATGATCTTTTAATAATTTCGAGAACTCATTGGCATTCATTACGCCTTCAGAGACAATAATAATGCTATGTTTTTTCCCACGTTCATGACCACTGCGAAGTCGAGCTAATATATCGGGTAAATCGAACGGTTCCTCAGGAATGACAATCGTTTCTGCTCCACCAGCTAAACCTGCCCATAAAGCCAAATCACCCGCATCGCGTCCCATTACTTCGATGATAAATGTGCGTTCATGAGAAGTAGCGGTGTCTCTGATTTTATCAATTGCATCAATCACCGTATTTAGTGCTGTATCAAAACCAATCGTATAATCAGTGCCCGGAATATCATTGTCAATTGTGCCTGGTACACCGATGCATGGAAAACCTTTAGCAGTTAAAGCCATTGCTCCACGGTAAGATCCATCTCCACCAATCACTACTAAGCCTTCAATACCATGTTTTTTCATTTGTTCAATGGCTTTTAATTGCCCTTCTTCCGTCTTAAATTCAAGACATCTTGCTGAATATAACTTAGTACCACCCCGTTGAATGATATCTCCAACTGAGCCTAAATCAAGTTGTTCAATTTTTCCATCTATCAAGCCTTGATAGCCATTATAAATACCCATTACTTCTAGGTCGTGATAGATTGCTTTTCTGACTACTGCACGCACAGCTGCATTCATACCCGGCGCATCTCCACCACTTGTTAAAACACCGATTCTTTTCATTTGAGTGTCCCTCCTTAACCTAATCATATAAACACATTACCACTTTTGAATACTCATTGTTAGTAAAAAAAAAAAGGATGCGACTATCGCATCCTCATTCTGTGAATTCACCGATTGCTTTAAATTTATTATAACGATCATCAACCAATTCATCTTCACTTAGTTTGCTTAGTGAATTTAGTGAGCGTTCCAATGCTTCTTTTAAGAAGATTGCTTGTTGTTTTGCGTCTCGGTGAGCTCCACCAGTAGTTTCTTGTATTATTTCATCCACAATGCCCATTTGTTTTAAATCTGGCGCTGTGATTTTCATTGCTTCAGCAGCTTGTTTGGCAAGTGCTGGATCTTTCCATAATATTGATGCAGCCCCTTCAGGCGAAATGACAGAGTAAGTTGAGTTTTCTAGCATATGAATGTGGTTGGCAACTCCTAATGCTAACGCCCCACCACTTCCACCTTCTCCAATAACCACACTAATAACAGGTACTTTTAAACCGGCCATTTCAAAAAGATTACGTGCAATTGCTTCACTTTGTCCTCGTTCTTCAGCTGCTTTCCCTGGGTAAGCACCCTTCGTATCGATAAAACAAATAATTGGACGGCCAAATTTTTCAGCTTGTTTCATCAATCGTAGTGCTTTTCGATAGCCTTCTGGATGTGGCATACCGAAATTACGTCGGATATTTTCTTTCGTGTCTTTTCCACGTTGATGACCGATAATCGTAATCGGTAATCCGTTTAATGCCGCGATGCCCCCAACTATGGCAGCGTCGTCTCCATAAGATCGATCTCCGTGAAGTTCGATGAAGTCAGTGAAAATGGCGCTAATGTAATCTAGTGTTGTCGGGCGTTCTGGATGTCTCGCGACTTGAACGCGGTCCCACGGTTGCATATTGATATATATATCATTCTCTAGTTTTTCAAGTCGATCTTCTAAATGTTGAATTTCAGTCGATAAATCGACCTCTGCGTTTGAAGTAAAGTCTTTTAGTTCACTAATTTTATCGCGTAGTTGAACGACTGGTTCTTCAAAAGGAAGTGTTTTAACCATTTGTTTGATCTCCTTTCGAATGAAGTTTGACAAGTGTCGAAACCGTTTCTTTCATTTTACAACGATGAACGACTGCATCAAGTTGACCATGTGCTAATAAAAACTCAGCTGTTTGAAAATCTTCTGGAAGTTTTTCTCTAACTGTTTGTTCAATAACACGTCGACCTGCAAAACCAATCAATGCTTTGGGTTCTGCTAAATTGATATCTCCAATAGAAGCAAAACTTGCAGATACACCACCCGTTGTCGGATGCGTCAAAATAGAAATAAACAGATGACCTTTTTCACTGTGTCGTTTAAGCGCAACACTCGTTTTAGCCATTTGCATTAACGACAGAACACCTTCTTGCATTCGAGCCCCACCACTAGCTGTGTAGATAATGAATGGTACACCTTGCTTTGTTGCTTCTTCCACACCACGTGTGATTTTCTCACCCACTACGGACCCCATTGACCCCATACGGAAGTGAGCGTCCATAATAGCCACGACGACCTTACGTCCATCCAGTAATCCTGTACCAGTCAATACCGCTTCATTTAATCCGGTTTTTGCACTATCCAATTTAATTTTATCTGTATAGCCTGGGAAGTTAAGCGGATTGACGGTTTGTAAATGATCATCCATTGAAGCAAAAGAATCTTCATCAAGGAAGATGGCCACTCGTTCATTTGCCGTCATTTTGTAATGATGCTCGCAACCTGGACAAACTTTTTTATTTTTCATTAAGTCTTTAGTTAAGCCAATATGTTTACATTCTGGACATTTTGTCATGATGCCTTCAGGAACATCTGTTTTCGACGCATTGTTAGGAATCGTCGTATATTTACTTTTACGGTTTCTTGAAAATATATCTCGAATCATGTAATATCTCTCCCTTGTGATAACCAAGCTATCCAGCCAGTATATGAGCGAATAGCTTGTTCAATTTCTCCATCGATTATAGCCATTAAGAGCTGTTGTATATGATGGTTTTCTTCAATTTCCGAATTACCTTGAAAAGGTTCATCTCCATATTGCTTTAGTAAAAACCACATTTTTAATGCCAATCGATTATTGCTTGAAATCAGAATTTCACGAATTAAATCTTCTCTAACAATGGTTCCTTCTTCTTGTAATTGCAAAAGTAAACTACCCCAAACAGGTAGTTGATTTAATTTTGTGGATCCCACAACAATACGGATGGCTTCTTTTTCGTGTATCTCGCGTGTTATATGAACATCTTCCACCGTTTTTGTGTCCTGCAAAATAAAAGTAGATAATACTTCCACTAATTTATGTTTACGAAAATCCGTTAAGAACGTACCCTCGCCACGTCTAGTTTCAATTAAGCCTAATAGCTCTAAGCTGCGCAGTGCTTCTCGAACGGAGGATCTACCTACTTGGAGTCTCTCCGCTAATTCACGTTCAGATGGAAGTTTACCACCTGGCCGAATATTTTCCTTTTGAATAAGAAGACGAAGTTCACGAACGATCTGTAAATACATTTTAGTCGTTTGATTGGTCATTTACATCCCTCGAACTTCCATTTTTTTCAAAGTGGTCTGACCACT
Source organism: Paenisporosarcina macmurdoensis (assembly GCF_042658845.1). Taxonomy (NCBI): domain Bacteria; kingdom Bacillati; phylum Bacillota; class Bacilli; order Caryophanales; family Caryophanaceae; genus Paenisporosarcina; species Paenisporosarcina macmurdoensis. Next base: position 114,852 of record NZ_JBHSRI010000007.1, on the reverse strand, counting down.
CAATATCACCTATCATACAAAAAAATCGCTTATCATGCAATGAAAAATTAAAAACAACCCAACAAAATATTTGTTGGGTTGTTACTTCGACAAGGCTTTCATATTTTTGACAATGATTTGTGGTCTTCCTTGTCTCCATTCGACAATACCATCAATTGAGATGACATTTTGCTCTTTAATGAGTAGATTGTGATGCGCATAGTCCTTAGGAAATAATGTACATGAAACATCCGAAGTTTCATCCTGTACGGTAACAAATGCCATCGACTCTCCTTTTTTAGTACGAATCCTACGAATCTCTTCAATCATGCCAATAATGACAACGGCTTGCCCATTACTCTTATTTTTAATGTCTTGAATTGAGGTTGTCTGAATCTGTAATTCCTTTTTCCATCGTTCCACAGGGTGATTAGACATATACAACCCTAAAATTTCTCGTTCGAATTGAAGTTTTATCATTTCTGGCATCTCCGTATTTTTCACATACTTCGGCTTACCAAAAGAAAGAACATCTCCATCAAATAAATCGTGCTCCACATTCGGTCGTACTAATTCTGCATATTGAACGGCTGCATCAAGAGTAGCCAATAAAGTTGCTCGATCCTGCCCAAAACCATCGAGTGCTCCTGCCTTTATTAACGGTTCAACTTGTTTTCGAGAGAATTGTTCCGCAGATAAACTCGCTGCTAACTCAAAAACATCTTGCCATACTGGCTTTTGATGTTTGCGGTTTTCCATTAACGCTCTTAAAAAGACATTGGAAACCCCTTTCACTGCAGATAACCCAAAGCGGATGGCTCCGTTTTCTACACGAAATGTTAAACTGCTTTTGTGTATGGAAGGAGGCAAGAGGGAAATATTATGGTTTTTTACTTCTTGTATTAAACGCATGATTTTTTCTTGATTACCCATTGCAGCAGTTAATAAAGATGCATAAAAATAGGCAGGATACTGGACTTTTAAATACGCCATTTGATAGGAAATTAAACTGTATGCAACTGCATGACTTTTGGGAAAGCCATAATCAGCAAAACGAACGATTAAATCATATACTTCATTTGCTTCTTCTTTCGTAAATTCATTGCGTTGTGCACGTTCAACGAAGTGTTGGCGTTGCTCGTCTAGAACTTGTCGATTCTTCTTACTTACGGCACGTCTTAAAATATCAGATTCCCCGAAAGAAAAACCAGCCATTTTCGAAGAAATTTGCATGATTTGTTCTTGGTATACAATAACGCCGTACGTTTCTTTTAAGATGGGTTCGAGCATGGGATGTACATATACTGTTTTTTCTTCATGATGCTTTCGACGTTTATAGGTTGGAATATTATCCATCGGACCAGGTCGATACAAGGCATTAACTGCCACGATATCAAGAAAATGAGTTGGTTTAATATCACGTAACGCTTGTCTCATTCCGTCTGATTCTAATTGAAATACCCCTGTTGTGTCACCTTGTTGAAGAAGTTTAAATGTTTCTTTATCGTGAAGAGGGATTTTCTCAAAATCTAGCCACTTATTTTGATCAAACCAAATCATCGTGCGGATTCTCTCAAGAATTGTTAAATTTCGTAATCCTAGAAAGTCCATCTTCAGTAAACCGCTTTGCTCAACTTCTTTCATCGGCCACTGGGTTAAATAAATACCGTCTTGTCCTTCTTCAATCGGTAACAGGTCCACTAATGGAACTGGAGATAAGACAACTCCTGCAGCATGTGTTGAGGCATTCCTAGGTAATCCTTCAAGCTCTTTCACAATGTCAAACCATTTTTGATGCATTGAATCAAGTTCAATCCATTTTTTTAAGTTGTGAGAGCTATTAACTGCTTCTTCGAAGGAAATGCCAGGTTTATTTGGCAGTTGTTTTGATATCATGTCAAGAACAGAGCTATCAAATCCGAATACGCGAGCCACATCTCTTGCTGCTGCTTTTGCAGATAATGTACCAAACGTTACGATTTGCGCCACATGAGAATTGCCGTATTTCTTTGCTACGTATTGAATAACTTCATGTCGACGATGATCTGCAAAATCGATATCAATATCGGGCATAGAAATTCGTTCAGGGTTTAAGAAACGCTCAAACAATAATCCGTATTCAAGTGGGTCTACATGTGTAATGAATAAGGAATATGCAACAAGTGAACTTGCAGAAGATCCACGACCAGGACCCGTTAAAATCTGGTTGTTTTTTGCATACTCCATAAAGTCTGCCACAATCAAAAAGTAATCTGCATAACCCATTTGATTGATGACATTGAGCTCCATTTCAAGACGTTCTTTATACAGTTCATTAAATTCTACTAAACGTGTTTCTAGACCATTGATACATTTTTCGCGTAATAGGTCTTTCGTAAGGACATTTTCCGGCACAGGGAATTTCGGCATATGTAGGTGGTTCGTAACGAGTTCAACACGACAACTTTGGAGACTTTGCTCTGCCTGTTGCAGCCATTCAGGATGATCTGCGAACCATTCAATCCATTGTTCACGCGTAGGTAAATAATGATGTTCATGAAGAGGCTTCTGTCGATGTGAATCGTTTAATTTCACACCATTCGCAATCGCTTGTGCCACTTCATAAGCAAACGCATCTTTAGCAGATACATATTTTGCTTGATGAGTAGCCATTAATTGAATTTGTCTTTTCTTACACAAATCAATAAATTCATTCTCATGACGATCAACCATTCCGTCAGGTCTTTCAATACCACCTAAAAGATGTGAATCGAGGCAATTTTTTAATGCATCCAATATAGGTCCCATCGCTTCTAGTGAAGTTTGATTTGACGTGGTAACCACTACTAAACAATCTTGTTTATAGGCTTGCAGCCACTTGAGCGGCAGTGCAGAAAGTGCTTTTACTTCTAGTGCACTACTAATTTTCAATAAGTTTTGATAACCACTATTTGATTTTGCATAAATTTGTACTTCAACATTGTTTTCTTCACTGATTTCAATTTGGCAGGTTAAGCCAATCACTGGATGAAGACCGGCTTTTTTGACAGCTTGGTAAAATGGCAAAACACCATACAATCGTTTATTTGTAATGGCTACCGTAGTCGCTTGTTGTTCTTGAAGGAAAGGAATTAATGCTTCCAAGCGAATCGTACTATTCAGTAAATCGGCTGATGTCCCTACTTGTGGATAAACTGGATTCATTGTTCCTTCCCCTCCTTTCAACTTACTGACATAATTTCTTTAACTTAGCAATTACTTCATCTGCAGTATCCCACGAGTATACGGATGCTCCGGATGCAAGAGGATGACCTCCACCGTTGTATTCTTTAGCCAATTCATTAATGATTGGACCTTTAGAACGAAGTCGAACACGAATTTGGTCCTCTTCTTCAATGAACATAATCCAAGCTTTAATTCCTTTGACATTACCAAGAGAGCCAACTAATAGAGAAGTTTCACTTGCCGTCACACCGAACTCTTCTAGTGTTTTGAGTGGCAATTTGATAAAAGCTGCTCCATTTTCATCCATAATGAAATGTTGATAAATATGCCCTTGTAAGTGCAATAAATTTCTATCTACTTCATACATGCCATTAAAAAGTTCTGTACGATCGAAGTCATATGTAATTAAATCGGCTACCGTTTCAAATGTTTTTTTGCTTGTACTTTGAAACATAAAGCGTCCTGTATCGCCTACGATTCCAGCAAACAGAATTCGAGCTGCCCCATCAGACATTTTCCAATTGGCGTTGGCTTTACCTTCTTCAAATAATTCATAGATCATTTCGCTCGCTGAACTTGCCTGCGTGTTTACCCATAACAAGTCACCGTATGCATCGTCATTTGGATGATGATCAATCTTAATGATGAATGCACCCGATTTATACCGTTGGTCATCTATGCGCTCCGTATTAGCTGTGTCTGTAACAATAACTAGTGCTCCTTCGAACTGCTCATCCGTCACTTGATCAGGATGGTCAAGAAAACTTAGCGTTTCCTCATGCTCACCTGTTACATAAATTTGTTTGTCAGGATAGCTCGCTTGTAAAATTCCTTTTAACCCCATTGAAGATCCATATGCGTCCGGATCTGGTCGAACATGTCGATGAATGATAATTGTTTTGTATGCAGATATTGTGTCTATGATTTGACGCTTCATGAATATTACTTCCACCTTTCATAATTACGATTCGCAATTCAGTGCAAATGTCGATACAATAATGACAGTTTCATTTTATTACAGGAGGTTTACAATGTTTAATTCACTATTTGTTGTTTTAATAGTTTTGTCATTTGTTTTATATTTTTACTTTAAAACGAAACAATTTCGAAATGAATTGCCTATCGCTAAAAAATGGTATGCAAATCGTGCTTTAATTGCACTTGGAAGTTTGTTATTTTTCTTTGGTATTAACCAATTAACTTTATTCCCATCAACTTTAACTTATGTCATTTCAGGTGTATTAATTGTTATAGGATTGTTGACAATGGTTTATTATTACAAAGTCGCAAAACATTATGGCCAATTTGTAGAAGAAGAATTTCATTTAAATCAAAAGTGATGCTACTTAGCATCACTTTTTTTATCTTACGATATAAGAAAGGTTACGTTTTTCGAGATACACTTTGAAATTAGAATAGCTATGTCTAGATATGTTTAGCAAGAAGCGACGGTTGTGAGCTAGATAGTGCATTTCTTATCTCTCTAATAATTGGAACATCATCATAGCTTTTCCGACCAACACATTGCCGTTAAACACATCAAATTCCATTTTCACAAACTTCCGACTCATATCTAGAATATTTGGTCGCACTGTCAAAACACTATCCATCTGTACAGGCTTTATAAAGTAGATGGTCATGTTTTCAGCTACACTATCCCCACGCTTTTTGTTTTTTAGGGCATAATTACCGACTTCAGCTAAAAGTGTGGTAAATGCTCCATACGAAATAGCACCAAACTGATTGGTCATTTGTGGGGTAACCGTAAATTCTATTGTGAGTTCGTCTTCTTGTAAAACTTTCATCTGATTTTTGACGATATCATCAATTGTTTCACCTTGCTGTGGTTGTCGTTGTGCTAATTGTAGAGCTTTTAAAACGTCTTGACGACTTATGACACCTTCTAAAATACCGTGATCATTCACAACCGGCATTAAATCGATGCCTTCCCAAATCATTCGGTGTCCTGCAGTAGCGACACTCGTTTTCATGGTCACTGTTATCGGATTTTTCGTCATCACTTTTTCAATCGACTCGCTATGTTCTTTTCCAATCACATCTCTTGCTGTTACGATACCTGCAACTTTGTGGTTTGCATCAATTACAGGAAAGCCTGCATGCAAGGTTTGTGCATTTTTTTCATGATACGCTGATACAAAATCGTTGGCACGCAAAAAATCGGTCTCTTGGTAAGGTACATAAATATCTTCGATGAATAAGATTTCTTTTTTAATAAGCTGGTCGTAAATCGCACGATTAATCATTGTCGCAACTGTAAATGTGTCATAACTTGTTGAAATAATAGGTAGTTCTAAATCATCTGCCACTTTTTTCAAAGATTCTGAAGCTTCAAATCCACCAGTAATCAATACTGCAGCCCCTGCTTTAAGAGCTGTAAAATGGGCTTTTGCCCGATTTCCTACAATGAGTAGACTGCCTGCATCTGTATAACGCATCATATCTTCTAATTGCATAGCTCCGATGACAAACTTGGTTAACGTTTTATGTAAACCACTTTTCCCACCTAACACCTGACCATCCACAATATTTACAACTTCAGCAAACGTTAAACGTTCGATATTTTCTTTCTTTTTCTTTTCAATTCGAATGGTCCCCACTCGTTCAATTGTGCTCACATAGCGTTGAGTTTCAGCCTCTTTAATTGCTCGGTATGCTGTCCCTTCACTTACGTGGAGCTCTTTTGCGATTCGTCTGACAGAGATTTTATCTCCAACAGGCAAAGACTCAATATATTGCAATATTTGTTCGTGTTTTGTAACCATTTAATCACCTATTCCCCAAACAATCGTTCTATTGTTAGTGTATCACAAACAAGCCATTTTTCATTACACAAAAATGCACGGAAAGCTTGTAACTTTCCATGCATTCAACTTTTATAATTGGATTCCATCGCCAGGGCTAAGTAGGTGTACTGTCGCATCTTTGACTAAATCTTTAAAGTCCTGTGGGTTTTGTTTAATTGGAGGGAACGTATTGTAATGAACAGGTACAACTGCTTGAGGATTTAATAATTCCACTGCATATGCTGCATCCTCAATTCCCATTGTGAAATTATCTCCGATTGGCAAGAAAGCTAAATCAATTTGATTTCTTTCTCCAATTAATTTCATATCACCGAATAAGGAAGTATCCCCAGCGTGGTAGACGGTTTTACCTTCTGCCGTAAACAAAATTCCTGCTGGCATACCCGTATAGATTATTTCCTTTTCTTCGGTTATATACGCTGATCCATGAAATGCTTGTGTTAATTTTACTTTGCCAAATTCGAATTCTCTTGCTCCACCAATATGTAACGCATGCGTTCTTACTCCTTGCCAAGATAGGTATTCAGCGAGTTCAAATGGGGCTACAACGAGTGCATCATTAGCTTTGGCGATAGCAACTGTATCACCTACATGATCATTATGACCATGTGTTAATAAAATCACGTCTGGCTTCTCATTGTCAGCAACTAAATCGGTTAAGTCGTTCCCTGTAATGAAAGGGTCGATTAATATTGTATACTCACCTGTTTTGATTTTAACAACAGAATGTCCATGAAAAGATACATACATATAGTTCAACCTCCTTTACTTCATACTAATATTTATTCGCTATGAATGTCGAATCTCCTGTTTTTTGATATGCTAATGGAAGAAAGTTAAAAAGGAGAGCTATTATGACTAAAATTAATCAATTATCAACATATTTAAGCGAAAACAATCTAGATGCTGCATTCATTACAACTCCGGATAATGTTTTTTACGTTTCAGGATTCCGAAGTAACCCTCATGAACGCTTACTAGGTGTTGTTATATTTAAAGATGCAGAACCTCTTATGATTTGTCCAAAAATGGAAGTGCCGGATGCTAAAGAAGCTGGATGGGCTTTCGACGTTGTAGGTCACCAAGATACAGATCAACCTTGGCAATTATTAAAAGAAGCAATTGTTGCGAAGGGGATTACGATTAATCAACTTGCAATAGAAAAATCACATATGACTGTCGAACGTTTAGAGGCTCTTCAAGAATTATTCCCACAAGCTTCATTTGCTCGATTAGATGATCAATTAAATTCAATGCGAGTAATTAAGGATGAACGTGAACTAGATATTCTTCGTAAAGCTGCTGAGTTTGCAGATTATGCGATTGAAGTCGGCGTTAGTGAAATTGCTGAAGGCAAGACCGAACTAGAAATTCTGACTGCTATCGAACTTGCTCTAAAGAAAAAAGGAATTGCACATATGTCATTTGATACGATGGTTTTGAGTGGACCAAAAACGGCTTCCCCTCACGGCAAACCAGGTGATCGCAAAATTCAAAAAGGCGACTTCGTGTTATTTGATTTAGGTGTCATTTACGAAGGATATTGTTCTGATATTACGCGTACTGTTTCATTCGGGGAACCTTCTGATGCTCAAAAAGATGTATATGAAACTGTAAAAAAAGCAGAACAAGCTGCAGTGGATGCCGTCAAACCTGGTGTCCGTGCAATGGATTTAGATAAAATCGCACGTGATGTGATTACACAAGCTGGATATGGTGAATTCTTCACGCATCGTTTAGGTCATGGTCTTGGTATTTCAGTACATGAATTTCCTTCGGTGACAGGTAATAATGAAATGGCGTTAATCGAAGGCATGGTCTTCACGATTGAACCTGGGATTTATGATCCAAGTATTACTGGCGTTCGCATCGAAGACGATGTTGTCGTAACAAAAGATGGCGTTGAAGTATTAACGAAGTATCCAAAAGAATTGGTTATCATTCCAAGCGCATAATTTTATAGAAGTGAAAGACCTGATCCGCGAAAAATGCGAATCAGGTCTTTCTTTAAATTAGGAGAAAATTGGATAGTTGCGACGAACACCACACATCCTATTGCGTCGTATGCAAATCAAAAAAACCCTTTTCACCATTTGGCGAAAAGGGTTTTTGAATTATGCTAAAAGTTCTTCTGGTGAAATGTATGGAAGTCCTTGTGCATCTGCTACTGCTTGATACGTTACATGTCCGTCTAATGTGTTAAGTCCTTTTAGTAATGCACCGTTATCTAAACAAGCTCGTGCATATCCTTTGTTTGCAATTTGCACTGCATATGGAACAGTAACGTTTGTTAAAGCCATAGTTGATGTACGTGGTACAGCTCCAGGCATATTTGCTACTGCGTAATGCACTACGCCATGTTTTACATATGTTGGGTTATCGTGAGTCGTAATACGATCAGAACTTTCGAAAATCCCACCTTGGTCAATAGCAATATCAACTACTACAGATCCAGGTTTCATTGACTTGATCATTTCTTCAGTTACAAGTTTTGGTGCTTTCGCTCCAGGAATTAATACAGCGCCAATAACAAGATCCGAATCTTTCACAGATTCTGCAATGTTAAATGGATTTGAAATTAATGTTTGTACATCGCGGCCGAATAATTCTTCTAATTGACGAAGACGATCAGGACTTAAATCGATGATTGTAACTTCTGCTCCCATTCCAACTGCAACACGAGCTGCGTTTGTTCCAGCAATACCGCCACCAATAATTGTAACTTTACCACGAGAAACTCCTGGTACTCCACCTAATAAGATACCCATTCCACCGTGAATTTTTTCTAAGAATTGTGCACCAATTTGAGTAGACATACGACCCGCTACTTCACTCATTGGTGTTAATAATGGTAATGAGTTGTTTGGAAGTTGTACAGTTTCATATGCAATTCCAACTACTTTGTTATCCACTAACGCTTTCGTTAATTCTGGTTCTGGCGCTAAATGTAGGTATGTGAACAAGATTAATCCTTCATGGAAGTAATCATATTCAGAAGCAACCGGCTCTTTTACTTTCATGACCATATCAGAAGCCCATGCTTCTTTAGTCGAAACAATTTTAGCACCTGCTGTTTTGTATGCTTCGTCTGTGAAACCTGAACCTAGACCCGCTCCAGTTTCAATAAGTACTTTATGTCCGAAAACCGATAAGTTTACAACTCCTGCTGGTGTCATAGCTACGCGATTTTCATTGTTTTTAATTTCTTTAGGTACGCCAATTTTCATTAAAAAAACCTCCTGTGTGTTATGTAAAAAAGTTATTTAAAAATGATAGTAATAAATTGATGAAAGCAAATCCATTCTATCAGATATAATAGGAATTGGCTTTAAAAATGTTTCCATACAATAATAATAGATAACTTAGTTTTTTGAAAGATGGTGTGAATTAAAAATGGCAAGGTTGAATAAACGAAATTTCGAACAATTTGGACTGGAAGCAGTCCCTTCTACTCTCAAACAATCCACTTGGAAAGAGTATGCCATTATTGCTTTTGCATTCTCTGTCAATGCTGGAAACTTCTTAGTTCCAGCATTAGCGGTTACGCAAGGAAACCTGCCTTGGTTAGTTGCTTTTGCCGCGGTTTGGATTGGAGCAATTTTAGCGTTTTTATGTGTATCCGCGCTTTCAATTCCAGGTGCTCTCTATGGTCTTCCTGGTCAATATATTTTGCGTGCTTTTGTAGGATCATGGCTCGCTACAAAAATAGCGTCACCCATCCGTGTGCTAACTTCATTATATTGGTTTAGTGTGCAAACAATAGGTGGGACTTATATTCTGCAGTCTGTCATTTTTCAATTTTTCAATTTCCATATTCCTTTTACGTATCTAGCTATATTGACTGCTAGTCTGATGGCTTACTTGGCTCTTGTTGGGTATGATGCTGTCAAAAAAGTGACTCGCTTATTTTTGCCTATATTAATTCTCGGACAAGGTCTTATGCTCTTTGTTATTTTCACTGAAGTCCCAGTGTCTATTGAGAATTCATCTCCTGATGCAACCATGAACTGGGGAGTATTTTTCTTTTATATGAGTTTAGCATTCGTCCAATTTGTTTCTGGAGTTAGTGCTTCAAGCGATATGACTCGTTATGCTAAGTCGGCACGTCAGGGTTTCTCTGGTATGTTCCTTGGAAATACAGCAGGTTATTTCATGACTGCGTTTATCGGAACTTTAGTGGCAGCTTATTTCCAATCCACAAATCCATTTGTAGTGCTTAGCGAAGTGACAAATAGTCCATTTGTCGGCCTTTTCATTACGATTAGCGGGTTGCTTGCCATGATTTCCATCAATATTGGCAATGCTTATACGGGTGGATTTAGTTTACTTAATACGTGGCCAGCTCTTGGACGAATTAGAAGTGCTTTATTATTTGGTGTAGTCGGCATCATACTCAGTTGTTTTCCAAGACTTTCTACTGAAGCAGCCTCTATTATCTCTATTTTAGGAGCGGGTATAGTTCCATTATCCGCAATTATAGTCGTAGATTATTTATGGATTAAAAAACGGACGATATCAGAAGATCAACTCATAAATGTGGTCAGTGGCTCATATAAATTAAATCTAGCAGCTATTATTACTTTTACTATCATGAGTATTGCATACTTAATTATCCCTAAAGAGTTAGCACCTGGAATGTTGATCTTTGTTAGTAGTTCGATTGTTTATCTTTTGCTTCATAAGTATGTAGTCACAAATTAGACGTTAATTGTCTGAAAACATTTAAAAAATGCAGGATTTACAGCGTCTATATAGAAATGTATATATGTAGAGATAAATAGTAACAAGGAGGAATTTATATGACACTTTCATACAATCATATTTTAGTAGCAGTTGATGGTTCTAAAGAAGCAGCATGGGCTTTTAAAAAATCGATTGGTGTAGCAAAACGTAATGACGCGACATTGAATTTAGTAAACGTCATTGATACACGTTCATTTGCTGCTATCGAGGCTTATGATCGATCAATCGCAGACCGTGCACAAACATTCGCTGAAGAATTACTTGGTGATTATAAAAAAGAAGCTGAAGCGGCTGGAATTACTAAAGTGAATATTATCGTTGATTATGGTTCACCTAAAACAATGATTGCTAGAGAAGTTGCTAAGAAAGTAGAAGCAGATTTAATCATTTGTGGAGCGACTGGTTTAAGTACTGTTGAACGATTCCTCATTGGTAGTGTATCTGGCCATATTGTACGTGCTGCAAAATGTGACGTGCTTGTTGTCAGAACTGAAGATCACGAATAAACGAGTAAATCCCGAGGCTCATAAAGAGACCTCGGGATTTTTTTATTATAGATTTACTAATTTGTATTTAAGAATGAGCAATATTCGCTAATCTCACCGTATCTCTCGCAATCATGACTTCTTCATTCGTTGGAATGACCATCACTTTTACCGGTGAATGTGGAAAGCTAATAAACGCTTCTTTCCCTCGAATTTTATTTAAGTCAGGATCCATATAGACCCCCATAAACTGAAGACCCGCTAACACTTTCGAACGAATCACGTCGCTGTTCTCCCCTATGCCTGCAGTGAAAATAATGGCATCGACTCCATTCATGCGAGCTGCATAGGATCCAATATATTTGTGAATTCGACTAGCAAAAACATCAAGCGCTAGTTGAGCACGTGAATTTCCTTTCAAAGCTTCTACTTCTATATCACGTAAATCACTTGAAAATCCGGAAACACCTAACATCCCTGATTTTTTATTCAAGATATCCAGTACTTCTTCCGCACTTTTATCGGTCTTTTCCATAAGGAATGGAATCAGTGCAGGATCTAAGTTACCGGAGCGTGTACCCATCGTTACGCCGGCTAAGGGAGTAAACCCCATAGAAGTGTCAATCGATCGCCCGCCGTCAATAGCTGCTATGCTAGCACCATTGCCAAGGTGACACGAGATTAGTCGTATCTTTTCAACTGGACGATTTAGTAAAGCGGCTGCTCTTCCCGTTACATACTTATGCGAGGTTCCATGAAAACCATATTTTCGAATACCATATTTTTTGTAGTAATCATAAGGAATGGAATATAAAAATGAACTTTCTGGCATGGTCTGATGAAATGCCGTATCAAAGATTGCCACTGCAGGGACATTGGGTAATGCTTTTTGAAATTCTTTGATTCCAGTAATGTTTGCAGGGTTATGTAATGGCGCTAAATCAGATAGTCGTTCAAATGCCATAATTGCTTCCTCATCGATTAACACGGAATCACTATATTCTTCGCCACCATGAACTACTCGGTGACCGATGCCATCAATGTCATGAAGAGAAGTCACTGCCTGTTGTTCTATGAGATGGTGAAGTAAAAGTTGAACTGCCTCTGAATGATTCGTGATTTTTTCTATAAATTCTACTTTTTTTCCATTTGTCTTCATAGAAAAGACGGGTTCTTTTAACCCAATACGCTCAATGATTCCTTTTGCGACAACATGTTCTTCGGGCATTTGTAGCAATTGAAATTTTAACGAAGAACTACCTGCATTGACTGCCAATATATTGACCATAAAAAAACGCCCCTTTCCCACTTATACAGTTATTGTACAGTGGAAAAAAGGGACGAACAACTATCAGTTAGTATTTTCTTGTCGCCACATTTTGACTTTTTCAAAAAATAACGTCATGGCTTCTTTGTTCGACATATTTGGAACTTTTGCAAGTAGGACTTCTTTAGGTTGTTTGAGTTCACTTGATTTCTTTTGAAGGACTAATAAACTCTTTGCATGTGCTTCATTTTTAAACAAGTTAACAGGTAACTGAACGACTGCATGAATCCAAGCATGATTTGCAAAGTATGCATGTAAATCTTTTGCTTGTGAAGACTCAAATATTCCTTGCGGTACTAAGAAGACTAAGAATCCACCGTCGACTGTGTGTCGTATCGATTGCTCAATCATTAAATGGTGAGCAAACGACATGCCTTCCTTCGCTTTCATTTCAAAGTCAGAAGCTGTTTTTTCATCCGGATAAAAGCCAACAGGTAAGTCACTGATCACAACATCTACAGGATCAATTAATAATGGTTGTAGTGCGTCCTGTCGATATAGAGTAACAGGTTGTTGTATTAAATCACCCGTAGAAGCGGCAAGTCTAATCAGCATATCGTCAATTTCAACTGCTGAGGAAGTAGCTTTCCCTTGTAAAAAGTTTAATACCGTAAATAACAAGTTGCCTGTTCCGACTGCGGGGTCTAAAATCGACACATGTTCTTTGTCTTTCGTTAATTGCTCAACGAAATAACCGACTAGCAGTCCCAGTGAATCAGGTGTCATTTGATGGTGTGCTTGAACATGTTCTTTCATACCTTTAAGTATGGCTAGTTGTATGGCTTTTCGAATATCTTCTTTTTGTACGTTTTGAATGTTTGGTTCGATGTCTCCATCCAACCACATCTCAGTTGTTTCCAATACACCTTCGATATAAGTTAATTCTTCTGCTGCTTGCATTTTTTTGGCATGTTCATCTATAAATACGAATAATTGTTCCATTGAACTGTTCATAAAGATCTCCTTTAAGTGGCGTACAAAAAGACTACAAAATGACTGTAGCCTCTGTTTATACATTTTTTAAACACCTATAAAAATGGCAAACCCACTCAAATATCGAGTGGGTTTTTATTACTTAATTTTTTGCAGCTTTTACAGCTTCAATTGCTTTTTCGTAATTTGGGTGTTCTGTTGCTTCCGACACATATTCAACATATGTAACTTTGTCATTGTTATCTACAACAAAAATTGAACGAGTAAGTAATCGTAATTCTTCAATTGCTACTCCATATGCTTCACCAAACGATAAATCACGGTGATCCGAAAGTGTTTGTACTGAATCAATTCCAGCAGCTGCACACCAACGTTTTTGTGCGAATGGTAAATCATTTGAAACTGTTAAGATGACAACATCGTCCCCAAGTTCAGCTGCACTTTCGTTAAACTTACGAGTTTGAGCGTCACAAGTGCCAGTATCTAAAGAAGGTACTACACTAATTAATCTTGTTTTTCCTTTTGAATCTTGTAATGTTACCGGGCTAAGATCGTTTGCTAATACTGTGAAATCTGGCGCCGTGTCACCTACTTTTACTTCATTACCAATTAATGTCATCGGATTTTGTTTAAATGTAATTTGTGCCATTATAACGCCTCCCTTTTCTTAAATAAAAGTATACCATTTACTAGGAATAACTATCGAATGATAAGGCTCTGTCTATCTCAAATTACTTTCACTAGGAAGCCTCCAAGAATAGCGAAGACAACAAGTATACTTTTTTTTACTAGCATTTAAGCTAGCGTCCTATTATGTTATCTCACTAAAATGCTTTCGGCTGTGTCATCTCACTCGATTGGTCATAGGTTGTGTCAACCTTCTTTTCATAGACGTTCTCATGGATGACCATCGTATCCGCAATAAAATCATGTAAGCCTTGTTTCTTAGGGGTAAAGCCGATTACCCAGTACAAGGGCAATATTGTTGCTGAGAAAAAGCGGCCAATCCATTCTCGGAATAAAATCGTTATAAAAGATAGCGATTCATCTTTTAATGATACCACCCGTAAACCAAAAATCATTTTACCCACGGTTTGTTTAAAGAACTTAGTCATTAAAACGAAATATACATAAAAAATGAAGCCTGTCAAAAAGCCGATTGGTGCATACCATGTTGTTCCTTGAACATCCCAACCGAAGATGCGAAATAGCGGATAAATAACGATTGAAGAAATGGATGAAATGACAAGCAAATCAATTAAATATGCCCAAAAACGGACCCAAAATCCAGCCGGTTTATGAGGATATCGTTCCCTTTTTTCAATTGTGTACGTAGGCTTCTGAGGAACGCTTTGGATTTCTGTTTCTACAGTCGCTTCTTGTTCAGTTAGATCATGTCGATCAGTCATCTAAGGCTCCTCCTCACTTCTCACCGTATAAGTACATCATACGGGGTGCATTATAGTCAGAAAGTAAACGGCCAATCAATTGTGTTTCAACATCCCCGCCAAATAATGACTGTGTTTTCATCGAAAACAGGCTAGTCAATCCTTGAGCGTGCCCATATTCCATCACTTCTGCATCTTTTAAATCAAAGTCTTTACGAACTGCGGCAATGACATCATCCAAGTAACCATATTCATCTGCAAGTCCTGCTTCGATTGCTTGACGTCCATTCATAATACGTCCATCAGCTACAGCTTTTACTTCAGCTTCTGTCATACCTCGTCCTTCTTCGATTATGTCAACGAAAGACTCATACGATTCATTGATCATGTCTTGCAACATCGCTCGTTCATCTTTTGTCATATCACGCGTTGGACTCATTATATCTTTATACGGACCGGTTTTAATGGTCACGAAATCCACACCATACTTTTCAGCAAGCTTGCCGTAGTTTACGCTCTCCATTATTACGCCAATTGAACCTGTTAGCGTTTCTTTGTTTAAGAAAATCTTATTTGCGGGAGCTGCAATATAATATCCACCTGAAGCAGCCATACTACCCATTGATACATAAAAAGGAACGCCAGCTTCTTCCTGAACTTCTTTAATTTTATCGTACATTTGTGCGGATTCTACTACTCCCCCACCTGGTGAATTCACTTGTAATACTACTGCCTTAATCGTATCGTCTTCTTTAATCATTTCTAATTGATCCATAAAAAATTGATGGTCGTATCCTACAGCTCCAAAAAGAGATGTAGCACCACCCGTGTCTTGAATGACGCCGTCAACTGTTAACACGGCTATTCTTTCTGAAAGATCTCCTGGTTCTAATACGGTTTCGCTATAGTCACTCTCTGGTACAGCTAACATATTTTCAAAACTTGATGTCCAATCATTACTAAACGCAAAAGATGCAATATTTATAATAATAGACAATCCAAATAATACTACAGCAGCACCTAAAGCTATCCAACGTTTTGCATTCATTTACATGTTCCCCCTTATCTTCTCTTAACGTAATACGAAAACAATCCAAAAATGTTTCAGAACATGATAAAATAACCACAACCATCTTATGAAAGGTCGTGACAGTATTGTCCAAACGCACACAAATATTTATTTATTCCAAACATGATGAAAACTCTTTGCAGAAAAAATCGGTCCTTTCAGAAATGATCTCGAACTATGGATTCACTGCAGTGGATGATGCGAAAAATGCAAATATAATTGTTAGCTTAGGTGGAGACGGTGCATTTCTTCAAGCAGTCCGCAAAACGGGTTTCCGGCAAGACTGTTTATACGCAGGCATTTCTACAACAGGAACACTCAGTATGTATTGTGATTTCCATTTTCATGAGATGGAGACGATGATTCATGCAGTTCAACAATCGGAAATTGAAGTACGTCGTTATCCTATTTTACAAGTTATAGTAGATGACAATCCACCTTTTTATTGTTTGAATGAATTTAGTATACGCTCTAACATAATTAAAACCTTCGTCCTAGATGTAATAATTGATGGATTGCCATTTGAAACGTTTAGAGGCGATGGCATGATCATTGCTACTCCGACTGGAAGCACGGCCTATAATAAGTCGGTGAATGGTGCAGTAGTCGATCCATTGTTACCTTGTTTCCAAGTGTCTGAACTCGCATCTGTCAACAGCAATAAATACCGGACGCTTGGCTCTTCATTTATACTAAGCAATCAACGCCAATTAACATTACGCTTACAAGACGGCAATGACTTCCCTACAATGGGCATGGACAATGAATCGTTAAGCATTCATCATGTAGATTCCGTCAATATTGAGTTAAGCGACCGCGTTGTAAAAACGGTGAAATTAAAAAATAATTCATTTTGGGAAAAAGTAAAACGAACATACCTTTAACAGCAGGCTTATTCACTTCAATAAATAAAACAAGAAAAGCAGACGAGATTCTCCTCTCGTCTGCTTTTTATAGTTTCGCTAATTTGAGTTTTTTTGTTCTTGTTCTAGCTTCCATCACTTTTGATACTGTAAATAGGATGAGTGCTAGCCAAATTAAAGAGAATGATAGTAAATCAATTGCATTAAATGTTTCTCCATAAATAATTACACCTAAAAACAACATACAGGTTGGGGCAATATATTGTAAGAACCCAATCATGTATAAAGGCATTCTCTGTGCCCCTTTTGCAAATAGGACTAGCGGGATTGCTGTTGCTGCACCGGTTAATACTAATAATATATCTGTCTGGATATCATTGTGAAACATGATAGCCTTGCCAGTTACAAATAAATAGAGGTAATAAATCAATGCAAATGGCACAATAAATAATGTTTCAATTGTTAAACCACGAACTGCATCTAACGGAATTGTTTTTTTCATTAGCCCATAAATCGCAAAACTAATCGCAAGCACAATCGCTAGCCATGGGAAGCGACCATATGAAATTGTTAAAACGATAACTCCAATAAACGCAATCACAACGGCCAGCTTTTGAGCTGTCGTCAAACGCTCTTTTAAAAAGATGATACCCAACAAGACGGAAATCAATGGGTTAATATAATACCCTAAACTAGTTTCCACTAAATGATTGTTATTCACTGCCCAAATGTATAAAAACCAGTTGGCTGATATTAATGCAGAAGCAAAAAACAGACCCCAAAATGCTTTTTGATTTTTCCACAAGGCTCGAATATCTACTATTAATAGTTTACTACTTCTCATTAGCACCACAAAAAGTAAGGTAAACACAAATGCCCAAATGACACGACTCGTTAATATTTCACCACTTGGCACATGTCCTAACCACTTCCAGTAGATTGGTAGAACTCCCCACACCAAATACGCTCCAAGCGCCCAAATAACGCCTTGACGTTCGTTTTCTAACACACTTTCACCTCATTAGTTTGACTCTCGAAATATATCTCATTATAGAGCCCTCAAGAGGGAATGTAAACGACAAAAAACTATTCTTAAAAACCTTTTAATAGGTTTTAAGAATAGTTTAATTGACATTATTTCGTTTGTTCTAGTTTACGCAGCTCAATACGTCGTATTTTACCGGAAGCGGTTTTTGGCAATTCTTCAATAAACGTTACTTCACGTGGATACTTGTAAGGTGCTGTTAACTGTTTAACATGGTCTTGAAGTTCTTTTACAAGTTCATCTGAAGGTTTGGCTGAATCGATTAATACGATATATGCTTTTACGATACTTCCGCGAATTTCGTCTGGACTTCCTACAACTGCACATTCTTTAACTGAAGGATGCTTAACTAATGCATCTTCCACTTCGAACGGTCCAATTGTGTAACCTGAACTGATGATAATATCGTCTCCACGGCCTTCAAACCAGAAGTAGCCATCTTCATCTCTAGAAGCTTTATCACCTGTAATGTAATACTTCCCTCTAAATTGCATATTTGTACGTTCTGGATCTTTTAAATAAGATTTAAACAATGCTGGCGTATCAATATGCACCGCAATGTCGCCTACTTCTCCAGTTGAACAAACCTCACCGAATTCATTGATGATGTCCACTTGGTTTCCAGGTGTAGGTTTACCCATAGATCCCGGACGAGCTTCCATACCTTTCATCGTTCCAACTAATAAGGTATTTTCCGTTTGACCATAGCCACCTCGAACTTCTAATTCGAATTCTCTTCTAAAAGTATCAATAACTTCACGATTTAAAGGTTCCCCAGCAGACACTGCACTATGAAGGGATGATAAATTATATTCTGATAATCCGTCTACTTTTGCCATGATTCGATACTCAGTAGGCGTACAACATAATACATTTACTTGGTACTGATTGAGTAGGTTTAAATAGACTTTTGGATCGAACTTACCATGATAGACAAAACCGGTAGCACCACTGCCAAGTGTTGCAAGGAAAGGACTCCAAATCCACTTTTGCCACCCTGGGCTTGCTGTTGCCCAAACGACGTCTCCTTCATGAATACCAAGCCAATGTTCAGCTGACGTTCTTAAATGTGCATAAGCCCAACCATGAGTATGGACTACCCCTTTTGGATTTCCTGTCGTTCCACTTGTGTACGATAAAAATGCCATGTCAGAGTTTTTTGTCTTAACCGCATCGAAATCTGTTGATGCCTTTACCATTTCAGAAGTAAGAGAAACCCATGCATCACTTCCTTGACCAATGACAAATTGATTTAGACCAGTCATATTTTCTACATCTTCGAATTGACTAATGTAAGGCTCATACGCGACAATCGCCTTTGCTTCACTATGTACTAATCGGTAATCAATATCTTTTGCTCTCAGCATCTCTGAACTTGGAATTACTACAAGACCTGCTTTAAGTGCTCCAATATAAGTCACATAAGCTTCTATTAAGCGGGGCACCATGATTAAAACAACATCTCCTTGTTTTAATCCACTTTGAGTAAAGACATTAGCTGCTTGATTTGCTAATTGCATTAACTCCTTATATGTAATCTTTTTTGAGTCACCATTTTCACTTTTCCAAATTAACGCTAGGCGATTATCTTCCCCTGCATATTTTTCGAACTCTTCGACCAAGTTATACAATAATGGTGCGATTAAATGTTCATGATTCATTCTGGTTCCCCCTTGATGTTTTATCTCCTCCTTCATTATACGTATATAATACTGATTTTTCAAAAAGAACATTCTTTTCAGATAATAATAAAAAGAGAACCGCTGTTTTTAGAACACATAATAAAACCGGCAGCTCTCGCTACCGGTTTATTACAAATTTATTATTTTTGGTAACCGCCGTTTAATTGTTGCTCTGCCATTTGCACTAAACGCTTAGTAATTTCTCCGCCAACGGATCCGTTAGCACGCGCTGTAGCATCTGGTCCAAGCTGTACACCAAACTCTGATGCGATTTCGTACTTCATTTGATCTAAAGCTTGTTTTACGCCGGGAACGACTAGTTGATTTGAATTTTGATTTGCCATGTCTGTGTCACCTCCTTGTGAATATAGAATGTGCCGTATCGACAGATTCATGCATTCACAAGAAGTAGTAATTCATGGTAATTTTTTATTATAGTAAACCGGAGAATTTATCTTGTTTCTTTTTAGGGAACATCATAATTTCTCTTTCACTCACTGCTTCTGCAATCAGGTCCTCAAAAGATTTAAAGCTCTCATAAAACTCCACTTTTTCAAGCTTTGGTTTTGTTTTTGGACTTGCCGGTGTAAATATAGTGCAGCAATCTTCATACGGACGGATTGAAACCTCGTACGTGTCAATTTCTTGAGCAATTTTAATAATATCAAGCTTATCAAATGCAATTAGTGGACGTAATACCGGAGTCGGCGTTACTGCATTAATCGCTGTTAAGCTTTCTAATGTTTGACTAGCGACTTGTCCAAGACTTTCACCCGTAATAATAGCAAGAGCTCCTGTTTCTTCCCGAACTAAATCAGTAATTCTTAACATCATTCTCCGTGTAGTCGTCATTGATACATTACTTGGAATTTGTTTTTGAATTTCTTGTTGAATTGCTGTAAAAGGGATGATGTGAAGTTTAACAGACGCACCAAAGCGACTTAATTTCTCCGCTAAATCCATCACTTTTTCTTTCGATAGTTCACTCGTATATGGGGGACTATAAAAATGAATGGCATCCAAACGAACACCACGCTTTAACATTTGATATCCTGCAACAGGACTATCAATTCCACCTGATAGCATAAGTATAGATTTACCATTTGATCCAATCGGTAAACCTCCAGCACCAGGAATAACTTGAGCCATCATATAAACAGCATCTCTTCTTACTTCTACAACTAAATCAATATCCGGTTTTTTCATCTGAACACGAATTTCTGGGAAGTTACGCAACACATGAGAGCCAACATATTGTTGTAATTCATTCGTTTCCATTTCAAATGGTTTGTATGATCGTTTTACCGTAACTTTAAAAGTTTTATCAGTCCGGTCGAGTGATTCTACAACTTTAACTGCAGTTTGTTTAATATCTTCTAAATCTAAACTACATGACGCAACAGGACTGAACGACTGAATACCGAAAATTTTTGGTAATCGCTCAATTAATTGGTCCATCGTTTCTTGTTCATTCGGTCGAATAAACATACGATCCCGTTCCGTTATAATTTGAAATTTTGGTAAATCCGCAAATGCATATCGGATATTATCCCGTAATCGACCTGTAAAGGAACTACGATTTCTTCCTTTTGTAGATAATTCACCATAACGTATTAATAGTTCTTTCCATTCCATTTTTAATTATTCTCCTTTAACTTGCTTCATAATTGCTGAAAAATTTTCGATAAAATGTTCAATTTGTTGATCCGTATTACTTGTACCAAAACTTATACGAATGACTCCTCGAATATAGTCATCTGATAATCCGATTGATTTTATAACATGACTAGTTTTTGTTTGCTTTGAAGAACAAGCACTCGAAGTTGACACAATGATTCCTCGTGTTTGCAAAGCGTTAACTAGTATTTCACCTTTTAAATTACGCACACTAATCGTTAAAATGTGAGCTGCTGCTTGATTCGAAGACAATATACGAACATTTCGATAGCCCTGTAAAAAGCTTCTAATTTTTTCGTTCCATTGCACATATTTCGAAAGCATTAACGATTGATTTTCAAAAGCAAGTCTCATGGCTTTGGCAAACGACACAGCTTGTGCAACTGGCACCGTTCCACTTCGTAATCCAAATTCTTGGCCACCGCCAACAATTACAGGTTCGAAAGAGACATAATTTTTCCATGCAACAATCCCAGATCCTTTTAAACCATTGAATTTATGTGCTGATAATGTCAAAACATCAGCACCAAGACTGGAAAATGATACAGGGTATTTCCCGAAACTTTGAATGGCATCTACATGAAATACAGCACGGCTATTTTGATGAATGATATTTGCTAAATCTTTGATCGGTTGTATGCTGCCTAGTTCATTATTTATATGCATGATACTAACCATAATCGTATCTTTTCGTAAAGATGATTTGACATCTTCAAGTGAAATTAATCCTTTTTCATTAACAGGTAAAACCTCAATTTCAAAACCTTGAAGCTCCAATTGTTTCATCGATTCTAAAACGGATGGATGTTCAATGCTTGAGGTAATAATATGTTTGCCTCGAGCTTGCAAGTTTTTGGCTAACCCATGAATAGCAAAGTGATTAGATTCTGTTCCACCTGAAGTGAAAATAACTCTTGTTTCATCTGTTCCAAGCATGTCGGCAATTTGTTTTCTTGCCCGTGATAAAAGGGCGTTTGCTTCAACACCAAGTTCATGGATTGAGGCAGGATTAGCATAAAACGCTTCATTCACTTTAACGAATGTTTCCAATACTTCTTTATGTGGTTTTGTCGTGGCACTATGATCAAAATAATACACGGCTGAACTCCTTTTCAATAGAAAACCACCAGCACGTGTTGTGTGCGGTGGTTTAAACTGACTTTATTATGAACGCCATGCGTCCTCTTTGACAAGTACTTCGATTCGTTTCATGGCACCAGGTTCTACTTCTTCAACAGCTGTTGCTGCTTCTTCAAGAGCTTTCGTGTATCGAAGTTGACGGAATGCTGCTTCAGCTTCGATCAAGCGCTGGTTCATGCGTGGATGACTTGCACGATAACGGTTTCCGTATTGGATAATCCGTTCGATCAACAAGACGTTCTCAAGCATTTCTTTCGCTTTAGTATGCACTTCATGAATACATTTATCTGCCTTAGCTAAATAAGTATCCACTAATTTCATGTTAAGCGGTACTTCTTGAAGACTTTGCATAACTAAGTAAATGTGTTCTTCTGCTTCTTCTAAGCGAACGTCCATCTCTTCAGGAATTCCTGGCATATTCGCTTTATGTACCATGCGATCTGTTTCATGCAGTAATCTCTTCAGTTCATCTAAATTCGTACGCGCTCGATTCTCATCGATACGTAAACTCTTTAAACTATTCGAAAAACGATCTTGCTCTTCGTATAAGTTCTCCAAATCAGCCGAAATAAGTGTAAGTTCATCTTGTAAGCTTGAATAAGCTAATTGGTCTTCACTTGCTCGTTGTGCCACTAAATCATAACGTTTTTGCAACGTTTCAATTTGTTTCAAACAAACCAATGGAATTTCTGCTTGATTTTCTGGTAAACGATAGCTTTGTTGTACATAAGCCGCTTCATCACTTGTTTGACGAGTAATCGTGGTAACCTCTGCCAATCTCTGTTCAGTAGGATGGCGATGTTTATCAACATAGCGTTTAGCCATAACTTCTTTTTCGAGCATGTCATAGCAAGCTTCAATTTCATCTTTCATTTGCTCAACTCTTGTTAATACGTTCTTTATTTCAAGTTGAATAATTGATTCTTTCATAGTTACTAATTCATCATCTAACTTATTTAGTTGTTCAGTCATTTCAAGATGTTCTAAATAATACGATTGCGCTTCCATTTCACGTTGTCCATTTCGAAGATCGTGAATACTAGCGGGAATCTTATTTTGCACGTCTGATAACAACGAAGGAATATCATGTAATAAATTAAAGACAAATTGAGCTTCTTCATCTAAGCCAATCACGATTTCGCGTGCTAACAAATAATTACCACTTTCTGTTAAACGGTCATATTCGTCAAATTGAGGTCCGAATTGTTCAAGCTTTTTCTCAAGTGGCACAGCTGCTGCACCAAACGAGTGCTGATGAGCGAGCAATGTCTTGCGAGCTGCACGGTATTGTTCTTTTAATTGATCCATTTCAACGCGGTTTTTTTCTTCGCTACCAATCAATTGTTCAAGCTCTTTCAAGATTAACGACATTTGTTCGTCACTTTGTTGAATTCGCTCATCAATTTCTTTCTCCAATGCAGTGGCACGTTTAAAGTTGAATCTATCAATACTTTCTTCAGCATCGAAAAGTAATGAATCAATTTTTGGCATGTGAATATCCATAACTTGTGTCCAACTATTACGCCAGCTTTCAAACATTTCTTCAGTTTGTCCATTCATATTCAGTTGTTTGACTTTAGTCATTTCTTCTAATATAGGCTTATTTTGAATTTGATGTTTTTCATGTTCTAGTCTAACAATCTCGTTATTATGTTTGCGACGCATCATAAATAAGAGTATGAGTACTGCAATTAGTACGATGATTGCAATGATGATATAATTCATCGTAAGCCCCCTGTTCCAAAAATCACGGTCTATGCCAGTTTATACATATAATCTTACCATGAAATAAACGAATATGTTGACGAAAATACAAGTATTTTGCCGAATTAATGTAAAAAGTTACATTTATCCATTGGAGGTGTTTATTTATATGAAGCGAGATGCTCATATTCACAGTCCATTTTGTCCCCATGGAACGAAGGACTCGTTTAAATTATACATAGAAAAAGCTATTAACAATGGCTTTACTGATATTTCATTTACAGAACATGCCCCTGCACCTCAAGGGTTTATGGACACTGTTCCCGATCAAGATAGTTTTCTTCAACCAAACATGCTCGAACCATATATCTTAGAACTACAACAACTCAAAAAACAATATGCTAACGACATCTCGATTAAAATAGGGTTAGAAGTAGATTTTATTGAAGGATTTGAAAAAGAGACCACTCAATTATTAAATGAAATAGGTCCTACCTTAGATGATTCGATTTTATCTGTTCATTTCCTGCTTAATGAACAAAAATATTCTTGTATTGATTTTTCACCACCATCATTTATACATTTTTCACAGCAATTCGCATCAATAGAAGATGTTTATTCCCTCTATTATAAAACCGTACAAGATTCAATTTCAGCTGACCTTGGTCCATATAAACCAAAACGAATTGGCCATCCCACATTAATTCATAAATTTCAACATGCTCACAGCGTGATTGTAGATGATTATGAAATGATTTTAAAGACATTAGATTTAATGAAACACTATCAATATGAACTGGATGTAAATAGTGCAGGCTTAGCCAAACAGTTTTGTTTGGAACCCTATCCCCCAACTCGTTACATTTTGTTAGCAAAAGAAATGGGGATTCCTCTCGTATTTGGGTCAGACGCACACAGGGCAGAAGACTTGCATCAATTTTATGAGGACGTATATACTCAAGCAATGAGAAAAGCTTCACTTTAGCTCCTAGCTAGAAATACTTATCGGAATGCACCAATTTCCGAAAACAATAATGAAGAGGTGATGTCATGTTTGCAAAATCAACTTATGCTGGAGATACTCAACAACAATATGAAATGTTAGCTAAACAATTAGATGCATTACTAACTGGCGAGAAAAACGTAATGGCTAATTTAAGTAATGCTTCTGCATTATTAAATCAATTTTTCGACCGCATTAATTGGGTAGGTTTTTATATGATGGATGAAAATGAACTGGTACTCGGTCCATTTCAAGGATTACCAGCTTGTATTAGAATTCCTGTAGGTAGAGGAGTTTGTGGAACTTCTGTTGCAAAAAAGGAAACGATAATTGTTGCCGACGTCCATGCTTTCCCAGGACATATCGCGTGTGATGCAGCTTCTCAATCAGAAATCGTGGTGCCGTTACTAAAGAATGGCGAGGTTATCGGCGTGCTTGATATTGACAGCCCAGAAAAAAATCGTTTCCAAAAAGAAGATCAACAAGGTCTTGAACATTTAGTGTCTATATTAATGAAACATATTTAAAAGGATGAAGTGGTTTATTAACCACTTCATCCTTTTTTATTTTGCCATGGCAAAGTGTGTTTCAACTTTTGCAAATGCTTGTTCCAAATCCGCCATTATATCATCCACGTGCTCAAGGCCGACTGACAAGCGAAGTAAGGAATGGGTAATCCCCATTTTTTCTCGGTCTACTTCCGGAATGACTGAATGTGTCATGGTAGCCGGGTGTTGAATTAGTGTTTCCGCATCCCCTAAACTAACCGCAATTTTAATTAGTTGCAGTGCATTCATAAAATATTGTGCAGCCTCTTTCCCGCCTTTTATATTAAATGAAATTAGCCCGCCTCCTGCTGTCATTTGTTTTTTAGCAATTTCAAATTGCGGATGTGATGGATGAAAAGGATACAGAATGTCAGTTACGACGGGTGTTGATTGTAAAAATGACACAAGTTTAAGTGCATTTTCAGAATGGCGGTCCATTCTAATATGGAGTGTTTTTAATCCCCTAAGTATGAGCCAAGCATCAAATGGTGAGATAATACCACCAACGTCTTTTTGTACGGTCATTCGAAGATTCATCATATCTTCCATATCGTTACCGATTAACAAGCCAGCGATGACATCCCCATGCCCATTAATATATTTTGTGGCACTGTGCAACACATAATCTGCACCGAAATCGAGTGGATTTTGTAAATATGGTGATGAAAATGTATTATCTACAATCACTTTTAATCCATGTTTTTGTGCAACTTTGTGAACTAGTGCTAAATCCACGAGTTCCATGGTTGGATTTATTGGTGTTTCCACATATATACAGACTGTTTCCGGGCGTATGGATGCTTCGATTTCTTGTTCAGTCGACAAAGCACTAAAACTATGTGAAATATTATATTTTTCATCCATCATTTCGAGTAAGCCAAATGTGCAACCGTAAATCCCTCGCGAACAAAGAACATGATCACCTGTTTTTGTAACATGAATAAGTATTGCACTAACTGCGGCCATCCCCGACCCAAATGCTAATGCACTTTGCCCATTTTCAAGTTCTGCTATTCTTTCTTCTAAAATTCGAACGGTCGGATTCCCTAAACGCGAATATATATTTCCAGATTCCTCACCAGAAAAACGGCGTTCTCCTTGTTCAGCTGATGAAAATGTAAAAGTGGACGTTTGATACAAAGGTACAGATAAACTGTCGTGATGTTGATGTGACAAATATCCTTTGTGAATAACAGCCGTTTCTTTTTTAATAAATTCATTGTTCATAATAAGCACCCCTTAATTCATGTAAACGCTTTCATCCCTATCTTTTCCATCTTACTCGATTTCTTGTTTTTTGAAAAGGTCAACTTCCCTAGACGATTTATTAAAATGTCAAGGTATCATCTTGACACTATGCTTTTTAATAGATACAATAGAGGATGTGTAAAATAAAAGCAGCAGTTGTATGGTCTTATTCGTTTCATTTTATTCCTCCATGGTAATTGGAAGGGGTATCTCGTAACCCTTGGCTGCGAGGGCGAAGGTACATGAAAATAAAATGGCAGTTTGATTGATACATCTGGTCTTATTTTACAACAAAATAAAACCACTAAAAGGAGGAGTCTTTCATGGCTCGTTATACAGGTCCAGCTTGGAAATTATCTCGTCGTCTTGGTCTATCACTAAGCGGTACAGGTAAAGAATTAGAAAAACGCCCTTACGCACCAGGACAACACGGTCCTAACCAACGTAAAAAAATCTCGGAATATGGTTTACAATTACAAGAGAAGCAAAAGCTTCGTCATATGTATGGTGTAAATGAACGTCAATTCCGTACACTTTTCGATAAAGCGGCTAAAATGCCTGGTAAATCTGGTGAGAACTTCATGATTCTTCTTGATACTCGCTTAGACAACATCGTTTACCGTTTAGGTCTTTCACGCACTCGTCGTGGAGCTCGTCAATTAGTAAACCACGGTCACGTTATGGTCGATGGAAAACGCGTTGACATCCCTTCATACCGTCTAAAAGCAGGTCAAGAAATTTCTCTTCGTGAAAAATCTCAAAACCTTGATATCGTTAATGAGTCTATGGAAGTAAGCAACTTTGTTCCTGAATACTTATCTTTCGATGCAGACAAAAAAGTTGGTACATTCGTTCGCCTTCCAGAACGTAACGAATTATCTGCTGAAATCAATGAATCATTAATCGTTGAGTACTACTCACGTTAATAGCAATACTTTATTAGAAGTCCTAGAATTCTTGTTAAATCAAGATTCTAGGGCTTTTTTTGTTGTTTGATAATGCAAATAAAGCATAAAAAAGCAGGTTATTGGGATTAATTAGGATTAATGAAAAACCACCGTAAATTCACTACCGAACACCCACACATTTTTAGATTCCGATTTCTTAATTTCTTGATTTGTGACGGCTATTTCGTGAGAATTTACTGATCCTTATCTTTACTTTAATTACGAATGTTAATTAAATTCCATGATTTACTTGTCCTAAAAGAAGTCATTTTGCGCCTGGTTATTCTTTAGCTTGGTGTTTATTTGGTCATTCGATTCAACATTCCTTAATCTCTCTATCCAAGCAGTTTGTCTGCCTCTTCTTAATTAGGTAACCATCATTCTAGTCAACTGTATCAACCATACTCGCCTCTCGTTTATTCACACACAGTCCACTTGTCTGAATCGAATTTCAAGAAACAAAAAGAACACCCGGGTAGGCGTTCTTCGATATTTCTATTTAATTTTCTTTTAAATTCACCTAAATTTGTTAAAAGCCAGCAAGTGCTTTTGCGTATGCAAAAGGTGTCGTTAGTATAAAGGGAAGAACTCTTTGTTCATCATCTTCTCTAAAAGCCTTAATCTCTGCAGCATAATCTAACTGCACTTCAAGTAAATACAAATTTGCTGATTTATCCAATATAAAATCCACTGCTGCATCTCCAAGGAGGTATCCTTTTTTCTCCATTCTCTTTAAGACTTGTATGCATACATTTGTAATTTCATTAATTTTATTTTCTGTTTCCTCTTTACTGAGATTATAATATTTACTAATTGCTAATTCTCCTGGTTCAATTCTTGCCCTATATTTTGAGTTTGAGACAACACTGCCTGATTTTGCAATCTTGGTTTCAATTCCTGAAAGTTTCCATTTCATGCTGTAATCTTTTTGTATATAAATTCTGAAATCTATTTTTTCTCCTGTACTTGTAAAAGATTCTATCTCTTGTTGAATAATATATGTTCTGTTTAATAAATGCTTTTTAAGTGCAGTTTCTAATTCTTTTACTGACTTTAAATGAAAACATTCACCATGATAATCGGTTATCAAGAAGCCACCATCCAGTTTTTTCGCTTGGATAATGCCATTACCACCTGCCATTGATACTGGCTTTAAATAAACGGAATCATACTTTTTAAATATAGTTAACAGACTTTTTACTCCAGTGAATTCCTTTGTATATGGAAGGTACTTTTTTAGTTTAGGTACCAATTTCATTTTATCCCAAAAAGATAATTTATCGATGTTTCGATATGGATAATTAAATATATTGTCTCCTACACGCTTTTTCAGCTGTTTATATCTTTTTTCTCGAAGAGGAATTCTGTTGAAAACAACTGAAGGATAAGGAAATGTACCTTGTTTAAAGTCATTTGAAGCAGGATCATAATAGAATCCAGTTAGAGTGTTGTTCTCGCTAGCGATTTCGGTAGGTCTGAACATAAAAATGAGACCTTTAATCATGTCATAATCTTTTAAACGTAATAATTGTTGCTTTGAATCCTCAATATAACGAGTGTAAACAAGAAAACCAATAACTGGTCCTAATTGGATATGATTATCTGTCACTATATATTCATATGGTAAATCAATAATAGATAGCTCATTTGATAAATGTCTGGGTAGTTGAATTTCTCCATCATTCACTTTGTCATCAAGTATAATATTAAGCGTCTTGGAAAAAGAACCATATTGCAGGATCATCGTGGATTGTTCGATTTTCATCAGAGCCAATGTAGCAGAGTTAAGTAAGACCTCATCTTTGAGATTTTCGTTAAATATCATGGTGTAAAGAAAATTATTCCGCAAGTACTCCGCCGTTTTATTCATATGCATTAAACTAGACCCTTTGACTAAAAAAATGCTATTGTCCTCCATTGAGCTATTTAATTCATGATGCAATTCATTACGATCTTTACAGTGTTTAATCTTTTCTATCGGAAAACCATGTTCACTAGCTCCTTTGTGTATATCAATCGATAAGTCCCCAAAAGTGTAAATTACATCAATCTTTTTCTCAGCAGCATACTTTCCGATCTCGCGATGACCTTCACTTGTATAATCGCCCAATTCTAACATGCTTCCCAGAACTAGGATTTTCTTTCTATCCTTGCCTATGTTCATTAGCACATCAATGGCGGCCTTAACGGACTGAGGATTAGCATTTACAGTATCATCAATAAGAATTGATTCACCCCTTAAGTTGTAAACATTTAATCGCTTAATAGGAACTTGATAATTTTTTAATCCTTCTCTTATTATCTCAATCGGAAAACCTAATTTGTCCGCAAGTGAAATAGCAAATAACGCGTTAAATATATTGTGTTCTCCAAACGTAGGAATAAAGAATTCTTCATTATGTCCTTTCATTTCAACATAAAACCTCATACCGTTACTAAGATACTCGACATTGGATGCGTTATAATTAGCGTTTGAATTTATTCCAATTGTTACGAGTGTTCCTTTAAAAGTTGATGTATCCAAAAGTTGTGAGTTTATATCATCTTTATTTAAAAGCAATAGTCCATCTGCTTTCATGTTTTTGATCAATACTGATTTATATTGAGCTGTAGTTTCAAAGCTATTTCCTAAATTACCGTAATGAGCTGTGCCTATATTAGTAATCACAGCTATATTAGGCTGAAAATGATTGCAGTGTTGTTCTCCTGCACCTTGTTTTCCCATCCCTAATTCTAAAAGGATGGCTTCGTGTTTAGATGGATCAAATTGCGCCATCATTTGTTGGGTGCTAATAGGTAAATTCTTGTTCCCAACTGTTTTTAATACATTCCATTGAGTTTCTAATACAGAAGCAATGAACTCACGAGTTGATGTCTTTCCATTACTACCTGTTATTGCGATTGTTGGAATTTCTTCATTAGTGAAATACAACAAAATTCTCTCCTTTATTTTGGTTATTATGGGCGAATTTAAGTGAAAGACGTGGTTATCTTTTCTTAATGTTCTTTAAAGAACGATTGAGGATGTCAGTATCTAAAGTTAACAAATTCTTCCTAGTTAACTTTATTAAACCCAATGAATGTACCACTTTTCAACTCCATAGGGTGACACTCTTCAGATAGCGAAAAATCGCCCCGAAGTCTTTTTAAATAATAAGTAATGCCAATTTTGAAAAGTGACATAGATGATTCCGCGAAGTTCAACAGCATCGATTCTAATCGATATGCACCTGCTGCAACTTTTTTGCGTACGGCGTTGGTTACAGGAAAGCCGGCGTTTCCTGCTGGTGCGTTTGTCACTAAAAGAATTACGGTGTATGAAGTTACCTAATCGTATGTTGTTTGCCAGTTTGACTGAATTCTGTATATCTTGATAGTAAAACGTGACAATTCAAACCTCCTTTCAACTTCATTAGATAATTAAGGTAAATCAATATTTCATAATCAAAAAAAAAAACAAACTCTTGCTAACGCAAAGTTCTTTCCCATATTGTAAGATACGAAATTTTCCTAATAATGGTAGAGACAAACGTATAGCTATTTATAAATAAAATATAGTTTCTTATCTTTTCATGCCATTACAAAAAGCACACTCCATTGAGCGTGCTTCAAAGTAATATTTCACACTAGTTGATTGCTACCTTTCATTTAAAAAGGATTTCCCCTTATTGATCTTTATTGATTTTGTTTTTATCTTCTTCCAACGCAGTTAATGCCAGTTTTTTTATCGTCATATCATCCATTGGAGGGTTATGCAGTCCTGCTCGAACGTCACGATAATAACGTTGTAATGGATTGGTTCTTTGTAGACTTTTGGCTCCTACTAATCGCATCGCTTTATCAACAATTGTTATAGCAGAGTTCGTTACAATATGTTTTGCAACACTTACTTCATTTGTCAGTAACTGTTTTGTAGCTTTGTTATCATAACAAGAGGCGGCTCCATAGATAACGAATCGTGCTTTCGTAAGCTCTAAATCTATTTCTCCAATTAATTGTTGAACATTTGGTAATTGTGCAATTGGTCCATTTAAACTGTTTGGAGAATGCGTATTGGCAAATTGAACTGCGTAATCGCGTGCAGCTTGTGCTACACCAAGATAAGTAGCTGGAATATGGAGTAACCAACCATTTATTTTCCCGCCGCTTACAAACTCCGGAAGTTCGACTAAATCAGATTCTTGGACACCTACATTAGTTAATATTAAATCGTTGCTACTCGTTCCGCGCATGGATACGACATCCCACGTTTCTTCGATTGATACCCCATCTACATCTCTGTTGATCAAGAAGAACCCTACTTTTTCTTTTTCTTCAATCCAAGCTGAGGTTAGAAAATACGAGAGTATTGGAGAAGCAGTTGTGAAAATCTTCCGACCATTTATTACCCACGTATCTCCTTTTTTTATAGCGGTTGTACCTGGACGGCCCCCGCGCGTGGGACTTCCTGTTTGTGCTTCACTAACAGAACGGTTTACTAGCGCGCCATTTAGAACTTCATTTGCGAAAAAGTCTAGTTTTTCATCTGTCCAAAGCTTATTTTCGAATACCTCACCAACCACACCTAAACTCCAGCCGATGGATAATGCCGTATTAGCATCATAGCTGGCAAGCGTTTCTTGTATTAGGACCATGTCATAAACAGAAAATCCTTCTCCACCCAGTTCACTTGGTAATGTTAGACTTGCATATCCTAGACCAACTAAATCCTTCATATTCTCTATTGGAAAAACGGCAAGCTCATCAATTTCCGCAGACCTACTTTTAAATGTTTCTTCAAATTGTTGCAATTTACCTAGCCACTTTTTTTGTTTTTCCGTTTTAATAAATAAATTCTTCAACAATGTTCGTCTCCTTTAATATATGTAACCTATTATTCATATGGATTAAGTGCCACTATTTTAGAGCAGCTTATCAAATTTCTATTTTGCCACAACGATCTTCTTCGCTTCTAATCAATAAGGCAATTGAAATAGATTCAACCGATTAAGTCTAATTCTCCTTTTATTTCTTCGCCAAATATGGAAGTTTCGCTTTTAAAAAATTCATGCTCATTTCAATACTCTCAAATGGGGTCCGGCGAGTAAAGTCTTGCTCAACGACCCACCAATGAACGCCAGCTTCTTCTCCGATATTCAATATCGCGTCAATATCAACTCCGCCTGTTCCGAGCTCCGCGAAAAATTGTTCCTCATCAGTCGTCATGTCCTTCAAATGGATAATCGGTGTTCTATTTTTATATTTATTAATCCACTCAACAGGATTTTCTCCTGCCTTTTTCAGCCAATACACATCAAACTCTGCTTTCACATTGTCTTCGTTTGTATCCTCTAAAATGGATTCAAGTGCCATTCTGCCATCTGATAGCAACTCTAGTTCAAAATCATGGTGATGATAAAGTAGTGTAATGCCTTCAAGACGGCACTTTTCTCCTGCTTTTTCCAATATTGAAATAAGATTATGATACTGTTCTTCTGAACGGCGTTCAGGCAATAAATAAGGAAAAACTACATAATTACTTCCTAATGTTTTCTGGTCTTCAATAACTCCGAGCAAATTGTTTTCCAATTCTTCTAAAGGCACATGACTGGACGCTGCCTGAAGGCCTAGTTCATCTAATAGCACTTTTACTTCTTTCGCAGTCATTCCACCATATCCTGCAAATTCCACTCCATCGAAGCCAAGCTCTGCAATCTTTTTCAAGGTACCGGAAAAATCTTTCTCGCTTTCCTCTCGCAATGTATACATTTGTACAGCTACTGGAATTTCCTTCATTTCTTATTGCCTCATTTCTATTCGTTTAAGAACATCTCTTATATGATAGTAACTTTCACCCACGCTCTTCGGTTTTTCAAGTAAGTACACCTGTGTCCAAAAATTAATACGTTTTAAAAGTGTTCAATAGTTTAATCAATATTTCGGAAACTGCAACTAGATTGCTCTAAATTATTTTAGGTAGAGTCTGGTTTATTCAGTTTTTGCCTCAATAACTATTATTTCGCGTTCTCCGATCTGCATCATCAGTTTTCAACTGACCCATTTTCTAGAACTTCCAATTCTAGCTGTTCAACAAAATTGATTATTTCTATGTATCGATCTAACTTCTTTACTATTGTAAACCTCAAGTCCTCCATAGACTACCTTGACTCCCACTTTCATTAGTTTAATATTTCAAATATTTAAATTAATGGAATAAACAGTAAAACACAATCGAAATTCCTTTCCTTGTAAAAAATCACAGGAAGAAAAGATTTCGATTGTGCTTTCTTAATACAAAATTCATGGTTTTTTTATTTTTTTTCTACTTTTAGTGTATAAGGAAGAATTGTTGAATTCCCATAGTAATCTCGTACCTTAATCGAGTATTTCCCCTTTTTCAAATTGATTGGAAGTACTTCTTTTTGTCCCGAAGGGTAGTAGTCTGAAGTGGTGACGAGCTTACCATTTTGATAAATAGATAGCACTCCATCAATTTCTCTACCTCCTTCTAAAGAAAGATAGCCTTGAAGAGAGGAATCTTTTACTTCAAACGAGTACCAATCTTCATCCCCGTATGGGACTCCAGTATTTAGATGACCTTTGGCAGTCCAAATATTAGCGTTTATTTTTTTCAATGAAAGAGGTTTTGAAGGCATATTGTTTTTCACCACAGAGCCTGAATCTTCATCTTTCATAGAAGTTTGAGCAACTGTTAACTCATAAGGGACAAGAGAAAATGATTGTTCAGTAGCTGAAAGTGCAAATGTATTAATAATGTAATTCTTCCCTTTTTCTACTTTAAAGGATCCGTAAACACTACCTGGTTCTTGAAAAAGTCCCTTTGAAATCACACTTGATTTTTCGATATCCGCTTCGTCCAACTTTCTATTTTTATTTACGTCTTCATAAATGAGAACCACTCCATACAATGGAGAAAACAGTTCAATTGGTAAGCTTTTCAACGCTTTTTCACTCGCTTTTCCTCTTTCAAAAAGAACGCTGTATATACTTGACTGTTTACCTTCTAAATAATAAGTATCATTATCAAATGGCATCGCAAAATTGGCTTTAATTGTGGTAGAAGGAAGATTTTGCACTTTTTGATCATTGTCATTCTTTTCATATTGATCATCTGGGTTTGCTACCAAAAGTTTAGAACTTAACGAATACCCTTCCATCATTAATCCCGTTCCAAATGAAGGCATATAATGGACAAAGTATGTTTCTCCTTTTTTCAACCCTGTATAAATATTTTGATTCATTTCCATGCCATTCCAACCAAATTTAACATTTTGACCAATTGTATTCAATATGGTAACAGGCATGCCTTCTTCGTCTTTTACATTCTCAACCTTTAGAATTTCCACAAATGGAATATCTGTTTTTGAGTTCGAAGTTTTAAATTGGAAAATACCAGTTTGTGTAGCAGTTAATTTAAACCAGTCTTCGTCTCCCTGTGATTGGATATATCCGTTTTTTGTTAGTCCAATCTCGTAAGGAAGTGCAGCATCCGAAATGTATTTAAAATAAGCCTCTGGATCTCCGTATGGATCTGGAGTTGCTCCTGTGTCATCACTAGCAATTTGGAAAAGTTTCTGATTCATTTTAGTGATTGCCTCAGAAGATGCCTCTCCTTCTCCTCCTTCTTCTTCTCCTGTTCCGCTACCCTCTTCTCTATTGGGAATACCATCTTCGTCTGGAGGTAAAATCTTCCCTTCAATTTTTACCGTATAAGGAAGCAATGAGGATTGCCCTTCCTTTTCATTTCCTCCCAGTTGTCCCGAGAACCCAAAAAAGTATTCATAACCCATATAATTTATTGGCTTACTCGTCACTTTTACTAGGTATTCTGATTGAGGAGTCGTTGGGAAAGTTAAAGCTTCTCCTTCACCACGGCCTTTTTCATTTGCTTGAAAGTCTGCAAAAATATCATCTAATGGCGGAAGTTCAACAGACACTGGTTCCTCTGTATCACCTATTTCGACCGGTTCAGTTGGTTCCCCTCCGCTTGGTGGGATCAAATTCGCCATAGCATAAACTTCAATTCCAATATCTAATCCAGGAATTCCTGGGATTGAAATTTTTGATATTTGTTCGTCCTTGGTATTAAATAAGAAGAAATCATCATCTCCATCAGCACCAATTAACTGCAATGGTTCAGATTGAAATGGTAAACTTGCTGCTGATATCGACATATCTAGAGTTGAATCATCTTCAGGCAATTGAGCTTGACGTTTAATGGACAGTCGATAGTTAGAAACTTTTTTGCCCGAGTCATCGTAGCTACCATTTACATCCTTGACTCCAATTGCCATTGTTCCATCGAATGGAGCTTGTATCAATTTTCCTTCTATTTTTCCAGCTCCAACATCATTTACTTCCTCGATTTGCTCCTTACCTGACGAATAGAAATGAATCATCATTTTATAGTCGTAAGAAGGCATCCCTTTAAGCAAGGTTTGAACCGATTCCCCTTTTTTCACAGGGAATTGAACCCAATGTTGTTCAAATGGAGTCGTAACCGCTTCTTGTTTTTCAATCGAATCGTGAAAAGAGATTTTTTCTGCCTTCATTAAAATCTCTTTTTTCGCCCAATTGTCTTTTACAAAAGCAGGTAATTTTTTTATATCAAATTTAAGGACCGCTGTAGGATTGACTAGTCCGTTCCCAAATTCTAAATCGTGTCCTTTTTCTCCAAGATCTGTAGCTGTATGCTCTAAGATGTACTCAACTTGTGCAGGTTTTAGATTAGGATATTTGGATAAAAGAAGGGAAGCAACCCCTGCAACGACTGGTGTTGCCATTGATGTACCACTTAAAGTTGAAAAACTTGATTTTTTTTCATAATCAAAAATAGGAGCATAAATGTCTTCTCCAGGTGCGACAATATCTGTCGAAGCACCGTAGGTAGAGAAAGAACTTAACTTCTTGTCTTTATTAATTGAACCCACACCGATGACGCCTTCATAACTTGCTGGATAGTTAGGAACATCATCCCCTCCATTTCCTTGTGCAGCCACAATAGTTACACCCTTGTCGATGGCAATTTCAACAGCTTCTTCTACCACTGGAGATGGGAATGAAGAACCAAGGCTCATATTAATCACTTTTGCTCCATGATCGGCCGCGTAGAGTATGGCTTGGGCAATAGTATAATCATTTGTCACAAAATCACGATCAAATACGTCTATTGGTAAAATCCTCACATTTGGATTGATTCCGTATCCACCTATTCCGTTTCCTTTTTTCCCAGCAAGGATTCCGGTCACGTGAGTTCCATGAACATCTGGAGCTGTCTGGTTCATTGGGTTAATGACATTGTAGCTTGGTAAGAATAATCCTTTTAATTCTGGGTGCTTTTGGTCAATACCTGTATCGATTATCGCAACGGTTACTTTATTTTTTCCAGACAATTTTTGAGCTTCATTGATTTTTAGTAAGGAAAGGTGATACTGGTCCTTTGTTTTTGGATCTTCATCGACAGAGTTTGTTTTGTAAGTAACACTCTGATTAACAGATAGAACCTTCATATTTTTTTGGTAACTATTGATTGCTTTTTGTAAGTCTTTTTTATTCTTCACTCTAACGACTATATATTTCAACTTATCTACTTTTTCAATTACAAATGTACCTGCTCGTTGATGATCGAGTGCAGAGAGAGGCTTTTCGTACTTAATTACAAGGCTGTCTTCACTTAGAGGTAGAGTCTTTGATTCATCTAACTGCGATGAATTGTATTGTACCATTGAATTTTCTGGACTTTTTGCAAGGACATTCAAAGCAGGTTGTAAAGGTGATGCCACTAATGAAATTCCCAACCCTACAGATGCAATTCTCTTTAACGCAGCCTTCATAAACATTCCTCATTTCTATCAATCTATCTTCAATTATACTTAAATAAGTATTATATGGAAATATTTTCTTTTCGATGAATTTTGACAAGTTTCTTGAACGTGACCGATCATTTTTAATTGGTTCTTGTCCAATTTGAAGTTCTTTTAGGATACAATAAATTAACTTTCCCCTATTCATCTTCATCTTCATCTTCATCTTCATCTTCATCAGCCATCATAGTCTTAATTTAACCAAAGATAATCGTAATTCCTGCTTTATTAGGAAATAAATTCTAGTAATTAATGTATTACATTATTGAGAAACCACTCTATACTAACGTTTAAAATCATATGGAAATGGTTGATCATTTAGAACGTTCTATGAAATATTGCTACAGTATGGTTTTGATATCTCACCTAGATTGGGCTTCCGTGCCCGCTGCATCCATTAACTAAAATTCTACTTGTAAATCTGCAATATCTTTCACATATTATTCAGTCGGTATAATACCGAGTGTCCCTTTTGGGGTTGTTTTTTGGTTTATGATACACTATTGAAAAACCATATGAGGAGTTCTTCTATGAGACTCATTTCGATTTGCCCTAGCAATACAGAATTACTAGCTTATCTAAGTCTGACTGATCAACTTGTCGGTCTGGATGACTTTTCAGACTGGCCTTTATCTGTTCAGCATTTACCAAAACTCGGACCGGATTTATCCATAGATATTGATGCACTTGAAGCATTAAATCCTGATTTAGTTCTAGCTTCACTTAGTGTTCCTGGCATGGAGAAAAATGTGAATGAATTAGTAGCTCGTGGTATCCCACATCTCGTTTTGGATCCACAAAGTTTAAACGATATTGCAGAGGATTTATTAACCGTTGGCCATGCTTGTGGAATAGCTTCACATGCAGAAGTTGTCGCGACTGCATATAAATCATTTGTAGATGACATGAAACAACGAGCCTTAACTGTTGATAATACACCTGAACTTTACTGGGAGTGGTGGCCAAAACCGATATTTACTCCTGGGAAAATTAATTGGTTAACAGAAGTCAGTGAAATTTCAGGTGGTCGCAATATTTTTCGAGATGTGGAATTAGCGAGTATTCAAACAGATTGGGAAGAAGTATTGCGTCGCAATCCAGATTACATCTTCTTGGCATGGGTAGGTGTTAGATTAGACAAAGTGACCACCAAGGTGGTTGAAAAACGACCAGGTTTCGATGGGCTAACAGATGAACAGAAAAGTCATCTATATATAATGGAAGAAGAATTGTATTGTCGTCCATCCCCTCGTTTACTTGAAGGCGCACTGAAACTAGCTAACATATTACATCCGGATATTTATGGAGATTTAGAGTTGCCATCTTGGATTAAGCATAATTAGTGGAATAAAAAAAGCTACATGACGATTTTTAAAAAATCGCCGTGCAGCTTTTCATTTTTATACGAATTTCACCATATGGTATTTCTTCTTCCCTCGACGAACGATTGAGAATGAATCATCTAAACGATTTTCCGCACTTACGACATGATCGACCGCTGTTAATTTCTCGCCATTAATTGATATTGCACCATTCGTTACATCTTCTCGCGCTTGTCTTTTTGAAGGTGAGATACCAGCTTCTACTAATAAGTCGACGATGTTTTTGTCTTCTTTCGCCATTTCAATAGAAGGAACATCTTTAAAAGCTTCCTTCATCTCACGTGCAGAAAGAGCTTTTAAATCTCCGCTAAATAATGCGTGGGTCACACGAATGGCATTGTCCAATGCATCTTGACCATGAATCATGCGCGTCATATCTTCAGCAAGTGCTTTTTGTGCTTTGCGTAAATGAGGCTCTTCAGTAACTGTCACTTCAAAAGCCTCGATTTCTTCACGCGTTAAGAAAGTAAAGATTTTCATGTATTTAATGACATCAGCATCGGCTGTATTCACCCAGAATTGGTAAAACTCATAAGGTGTTGTTTTTTCAGCGTCTAACCATACGGCGCCTGATGCAGATTTTCCAAATTTCGTCCCATCAGCTTTTGTCACAAGTGGAATGGTCATGCC
This sequence comes from Paenisporosarcina macmurdoensis, assembly GCF_042658845.1. Lineage (NCBI taxonomy): Bacteria > Bacillati > Bacillota > Bacilli > Caryophanales > Caryophanaceae > Paenisporosarcina > Paenisporosarcina macmurdoensis. The sequence goes on along the minus strand of NZ_JBHSRI010000007.1, from coordinate 75,167 downwards.
GAATGCTTTTGACTCATCACTATGGGTTTTACGAATCATTTCTAGGCCAGTTGTAATATTACCCCACTGATCTGATCCACCGACTTGAATACGGCAATTATGTGAATCGTACAAATGATTGTAATCAATTGCTTGGATCAACATGTAAGAGAACTCGGTGAACGAGATTCCTCCTTCTAAACGAGAAGCAACCGTATCTTTAGCCAACATGTAATTGACACCAATATATTTCCCGTAGTCACGTAAAAATTCAATAACATTCATTGAGCCAATCCAGTCACGATTATTAACCAAAACAGCTCCATTTTTAGAGTTGAAATCAAAAATACGCTCCATTTGAGCTTTTAGTCCTTTAACATTTTCATCAATTTGTTCTGTTGTTTGTAATTGGCGCTCTTCACTTCTACCTGAGGGATCCCCAATCATTCCTGTTGCTCCACCAATTAGTAAAATGGGTTGATGTCCATGAAGTTGGAAACGACGTAATGTTAATAAAGGAACGATATGTCCAATATGCATACTATCTGCTGTTGGATCAACTCCACAATATAAAGAAATTGAATCATTATTTAAAAGATCTACCATCCCTGCTTCGTCTGTTAACTGGTAGGCTAGACCTCTCCATTTTAAGTCTTCTATCAATACATTTGTCATTTCTTACTCCTCCTTTGATTGAAAAACCATAAAGTGTCCTTCTCATTTTCTGAGCTAGACAATAAAAAAGTCCCTGCACGATTAATTAAAATCATGCAGGGACGCTAAATATAATTTGCGCGGTACCACCCAGCTTGAAGGAACTTGCCCTTCCGCTCTTTAGACACAGTATCGTTGTGTAGACGTTTAAGCTCCCAGCCTGTAATTCATGTATGCACACTGACCAACTTTCACCACCCGTTGGCTCTCTAAACAGCACTTGCATTCATTACTTCGGACTTTTCATCACTTAAAGCACTATATATTTTTTCATTGTACGCCTAAATTTTTCGATGTCAATAAATATATTAGCGTTCCCCCTTTATATGGTATAATAGGACAAGATTTTAGGAGGTCGATTCGGTTGAATGATCAAGTGAAAAATTGGATGAAACAAGTTAATGAGTCATGGAATAGATGGACAAATGGAAGTCTAATAAAAGGCATTCGTATTACGTCTGGAGTCATTTGGAATCTTGCATTATTACTTTTAATAGTGTTGCTTGTTGGTGGAGCATTTGTAGGTTCAGTTGGAGCTGGTTATTTTGCTTCATTAGTCGATCAAGAACCTCTTCGTGAAGAAGACGCAATGCGTAATTCGATATTGAGTTATGAAGAAACCTCTGAAGTTTATTTTGCTAACAATGTTTATTTAGGGAAAATAAGAACAGATTTACAGCGTCAAGAAACGAAATTAAACGAAGTCTCACCATACGTATTAGATGCAGTATACGCAACAGAAGATGAATACTTTGAGGTTCATGATGGTATCGTTCCCAAAGCCATTTTCCGTGGACTTTTTCAAGATGTCACAAACTCAGATAGTCAAACAGGTGGATCTACCTTAACTCAGCAATTAATTAAAAATCAAATTCTTACGAATGAAGTTTCATATGAACGTAAAGCGAAAGAAATTCTCTTAGCATTGCGTATCGAAAAATTCATGAATAAGGAAGAAATTTTAGAAGCCTATTTAAATATTATTCCTTATGGCCGTAATGCAGCTGGTACTAATATTGCTGGTATAGAAACTGCTGCTGAAGGAATATTTAATGTGAAAGCCAAAGATTTAACGCTTCCACAAGCAGCTTTTATCGCTGGAATTCCACAGGCACCTTTTGCGCACACACCATTTACAAATCTAGGTGAATTAAAACCTGATGAAGGATTAGAACCTGGAATTAACCGAATGTTAACCGTTCTTTACCGCATGAAAGAAACTAATTACATTACGGAAGATGAGTATAATGCGGCAATTGCGTATGACATAAAAAAAGATTTTAGAGCTCCTGAACAATCAATAAGAGTTAGATATCCTTTTTTGACCGACGAGTTAGAAAATCAAGCAAAACAAATCATTGCTGAAATGTTAGCTGAAAAGGATAATATTGATTCTACTCGCTTAGAAGAAGAAGCAAAGTTAAATGAAAAATATCTAATCTTAGCAGATCGGGCCATGCGAGAAAATGGGTATCGAATTCACTCTACTATAGATAAAGACATGTATGATGCTCATCAAAAAGTAAAAGATAATTTTAAAGAGTTTGGTCCTACAAGGAGTTTGGAAGTATATAACTCCGAAACTGGTGAAAATGAAATGAAAGAATTACCTGTGCAAATCGGCAGTATGTTAATGGAAAACAGTACCGGAAGAATTATCAGTTTCATTGGTGGTAGAGATCATAATATCGAGGAAACAAATCATGCAACTCAAGCAGTGCGACAAAATGGGTCTACTATGAAACCATTACTTGTTTATGGACCTGCAATCGAATTAGGATATATAGGTGCGGGTAGTCCAGTGGTGGATGTTATTCCAGATGTCATGGATGTAAGCACAGGTAAGCCTTGGCCAGTTCGAAACTTTAATCCAGATCAAGAACTTGGCATTATTCCTGCTCGTCAAGCACTAGCAAGTTCACAAAACTTAGCAGCTTCAAGACTTTACATGAAAATTAAGGATAAAAATCCAATTAGTTTTTTAGAAAAGATGAATTTCACTGAACTTCACAAATTTGATTATGGTGCTTCAGCTCTTGCTTTAGGTGGGATGACAAATGGTGTAACGATTCAACAAAATACAAACGCTTATGCCACGATGGCAAACAGTGGACAATATGTTCCATCTTATATGATTGAAAAAATAGAAGATGCGGACGGAGATATCATTTTCCAACATAAATCACAGTCAGTTCCTGTATATTCTCCGCAAACGGCTTATATCGTGACCGACATGCTTAGAGATGTATTATCTGAAGGAACAGGTACACGTGCACAAAGTTTGCTGAAATTCCAGTCCGATTTCGCTGCAAAAACGGGTACAACTAGCTTTGCGAATGATGCTTGGTTCATGGGCTACAATCCGTCTATTACATTAAGTGTATGGATGGGATATGACAAAGAATTTAACTTGCAAACATCAAAAAATGGTCGCTACCTACAACCTGGAACTCGTGCGAATATGTTTTGGGCGAGCTTAATGAATGCATCTTATGACGTGAACCCTAAATTAATTGATTCAGCTATTGAATTTAAAGCTCCAAAAGGGGTAGTGTCACGTTCATTCTGTGCCATTTCAGGATTAGCACCATCTAATGAGTGTACTCGTGCAGGATTGGTGACGTCTGATTTATTCAATGCCGACACCTTTGTTCCAAGTAAAGCAGATGATAGTTTCGTTTCTTCATCTTACGTAATGATTAATAATAAACGTTACCGCGCACTCCCTTCAACTCCAAGAGAGTTTGTTGTTAGTGGAGGTGTCGGCGTAAATAAAGACTTTATTGATCGCATGTTAGATAATCTAGGTGGAGATGGAAGTAAACTATTCCCTCAAAACTCTAGTTTTGCAAACCGTGTCGTTTCTGAAGATACTTTTGACGCAGATGGAGCTTCTCCAGGGGCAGTGTCTGCCACATTGTCAGGACGTACACTGTCATGGTCGAACTCTTCTTCGAGTGATGTTGTTGGATACCGCGTGTACAGTCGTTCTAGTGGTGGAAATCGACTTCTGTCTTCAGTCAAAGAAGCTGGTAGCAATTCTTATCAAATAAGTGGGCCTGGTGAATATTTCGTAGTTGCTGTTGATATTACAGGGAAACAATCCCCTGCTTCCAACACGGCCATGATTGAAGCACCTAAACCTGAGCCTATTCCGGAACCAACGCCTGAACCTAAGCCTAAGCCTGAGCCTATTCCGGAACCTAAGCCAGAACCTAAGCCAGAACCAAAACCGGAACCTAAGCCAGAACCTAAACCGGAACCTAAACCTGAACCTAAGCCTGAGCCAAAACCGGAACCTCCACCGGTTATAACACCCCCTCCTGTTGTAACACCACCTGAGGATGAAGAATAAGTAAATTAAAAAGCTGTGAACCTTATCTAAATAGATAAGGTTCACAGCTTTTTTCAATCTATTAAGCACATCTTTTCATGTCTAGCTTCAAGCGCCAACTCACACCCAGGCTTCCCAAACTCAAACGAAAACAAGTTTTCGTTTGAGTTTCTTCCAGCACCGGAGTTGAGCTAGAGTGGCGCTTTACGCTTTTCTATTAATCATCCATTGTTGATAAATCGCCTGTTGGTAAATCTAACTCCCAAGCTTTTAAGACGCGTCGCATGATTTTACCGCTACGTGTTTTTGGAAGTTTGTCTTTAAATTCAATTTCACGAGGTGCTGCATGTGCAGCTAATCCTTTTTTCACAAACTGCTTAATCTCGGCAATTAGTTCTTCTGAAGGTTCAACGCCTTCTCTTAAAGAAACGAATGCTTTAATAATTTCTCCTCGGACTGGATCAGGTTTTCCGATTACGCCTGCTTCTAAAATCGCTGGATGTTCGAGTAATTTACTTTCTACTTCAAATGGACCCACACGTTCTCCAGAAGTCATGATGACATCATCAACTCTTCCTTGGAACCAGAAGTAGCCATCTTCATCCATGTAACCTGAATCTCCTGATACATACCATTCATTTTTCAAGAAATAAGATTGGTACTTTTCAGGGTTGTTCCAAATTTGGCGCATCATTGATGGCCATCCCTTTTTCAATGCCAAGTTCCCCATTTGATTCGGAGGTAACACTTCTCCGTTATCGTCTACGATTGCCGCCGTCACTCCCGGAATTGGTTTACCCATGGAGCCAGGACGAATTGGTAAGCATGCATAGTTACAAATCATTTGAGCACCCGTTTCAGTCATCCACCATGTATCGTGAATTCGATGATGGAATACTTCAGCACCCCAACGAATAACTTCTGGATTTAATGGTTCCCCTACCGATAAAACGTGACGTAATGAGGAAAGATCATAGTCTTTGACCAAGGCATCTCCAGCCCCCATCAACATACGGAAAGCGGTTGGTGCACTGTACCATACAGTTACTCCAAAGTCTTCAATCGCTTGGTACCAAGCTCCTGGTGAAAAACGTCCACCTAAAACAACCATTGTTGTTCCCGTTAACCATGGACCGAAAATCCCGTAAGATGTACCAGTAACCCACCCTGGATCGGCTGTACACCAATAAATATCTTGCTCATTTAAATCTAATACCCATTTTGCCGTTTGATAATGTTGAAGCATTGCTTCTTGAACGTGTAATACACCTTTAGGTTTGCCAGTTGAGCCCGACGTATAATGAAGAACTAAACCATCTTCCTTATCAAGCCATTCAACTTTGAAATAAGGAGAAGCGGTATTCATATGTTTCATGAAGTCGACTGTTTTATTATCTTCCTCAACATTGTCTCCGACTAATAGAATCGTTTCTAAGTGGGGTAATTTGTCGACAGGAATACGACTTAACAGTTCTGGAGTTGTTACAATAGCTCTTGCTTCACTATCAACTAAACGATCATAAACTGCACCTTCCATGAACGCTTCAAAAAGCGGTCCAACAATTACACCCATTTTAAGAGCGCCAATTAGTGCAAAATATAATTCCGGAGAACGAGGCATAAAGATAAACAAACGGTCTCCTTTTTCAAGATTTGTATGCGCTTTCAATACATTTGCTGCTTTGTTTGACCATTTTTTCATTTCATGAAATGTATAAGATTCATTACGATTCGCGTCTCTATAGTAAAGAGCGATTTTGTTTTTTCTATCCGAATTTGCATGACGATCTACAGCTTCATGTGCCATATTCATACGACCGGTTTCATGCCAACTAAACGCTTTTTCTGCATCTTTCCAATCAAAATCAGCTGCAGTTTCGTCGTAGTTTTGGAGTAAGTAATCTCCTTGAACGACTGGAAGTACTTCAAGTTTCATTTCTACCACCCTCTCAGTTACGATACAAATACTAGTTTACCTTAAATTAAAAGTAAATGGCGAATAATTTCACTTTTTAGACAATAAAGAATGAAAAAATTTGAAAACAGATTTCTTCAGCACATTTCATGTATAATAGGGGTAAATGTAATAAATTCAGGTGGTGAACTCATGGAATATAAGAAAATCTATAATGCCATGGAATTAAAAACGAAACATGGCAATTTAATCATTGAAGGACCTATTTCGTCAGAAGATATTGCCCGCTTTGATTTTCATGAAGATCTGGTGGCATTTCGTCCACCTGCACAACAACATAAAGCAATCGTTGGTATTGCTAAGTTACCAGAAGGTCGTATATTAATCGCTCGGGATAATATGACAATTGTTGGCTATGTCACCTACTTGTACCCGGACCCACTTGAGCGTTGGTCAAAGGGACAAATGATGAATTTAATCGAGTTAGGTGCGATTGAAGTAATTCCGAAATATCGAGGATCAGGTGTAGGCAAAAGTTTGCTTCGTGTTTCGATGATGGATGATGCAATGGAAGACTACATTACCATAACAACAGAATATTATTGGCACTGGGATTTAAAAGGAACAGGTTTGAACGTTTGGGAATATCGAAAAATTATGGAAAAAATGATGAACGCTGGTGGCTTAGAATATTTCGCAACGGATGATCCAGAGATTAGTTCCCATCCTGCTAACTGTTTAATGGCGAAGATTGGTTCACGTATCGATAACGAATCCATCCAACGCTTCGATCAACTTCGTTTTATGAATCGTTTTATGTATTAATTCGAAAAGGGGTTCCTTTCCATGCTTGTTGAACAAATGATGAATACAAATGTTTTAACTCTTCAACCGACTCATTCGATTAAGGACGCTATCGATTTATTGCGGGAAAATAAAATACGCCATTTGCCTATTACAAGTGAAGAAGGTCTGGTTGTAGGTGTTTTATCAGATCGAGATATAAAAGATGCCACTCCATCTAATTTAATAGAAAACCAACAGAATGATATTTACGCTACACCAATCGAAGATATCATGACCAAAAATCCACTTATCGGTCACCCACTAGACTTCGTAGAAGAAGTAGCTACAATTTTTTACGATCAAAAAATTGGGTGTTTGCCTATTGTTAGTAGTGGCAAATTAGTTGGTATCGTAACCGAAACTGATTTATTATATAAATATATTGAATTAACGGGTGCACACCAACCTGGTTCACAGATTGAAGTACGTGTACCGAATAGACCTGGAATATTATTTGAAGTGTCAAAGGTATTCCATGATCATCATTCAAACGTCTTGAGTGTGCTTGTCTATCCCGATTTACAAAATGACGAAAACAAAATCTTAGTATTCCGTGTGAAGACGATGAACCCTCTCGGGATTATTGAAGATATACGTAAAGAAGGTTTCGATGTGCTATGGCCAAACATGCCGGGAATGACCAATTAAAGAAACATGCCGTTTATATTTATTCAGAGGATCAATTAGGTTACAAGTTTTCTGAAAATCACCCGTTCAACCAAAAGCGACTCGTATTGACAACTGACCTATTAAGAAAAATGAATGCGCTTACAAATGAAGATGTTGTGTCACCTCGTATCGCCACAGATGAGGAGTTGGCACTTGCACATGATGCAAGGTATATTGATATCGTTAGAAAAGCTGGACAAGGACTTGTTACTTCCTCTCAAACCGAAAGTTTTGGTATTGGAACAGATGATACGCCCATTTTCCCAAATATGCATGAAGCGAGTGCACGATTAGTAGGTGGAACGTTAACAGCGGTAGATTATGTAATGGAGAATAAAGCTTCCCATGCTCTTAATCTAGGCGGTGGACTTCACCATGGCTTTCATGGGAGGGCATCTGGTTTTTGTGTGTACAATGATAGTTCAGTAGCCATCAAATACATACAACAAAAATATAAAGCGCGCGTTCTCTATATAGATACTGATGCTCATCATGGCGATGGTGTACAGTGGAGTTTCTATGAAGACCCTGAGGTATGTACAATCTCGATTCATGAAACAGGTCGCTATTTGTTCCCTGGTACTGGTAACGTCACTGAGAGAGGCTCTGGTCAAGGATACGGTACATCCTTCAACTTACCTATTGATGCATTTACAGAAGATGAATCTTTTTTAGATTTATACATGACAGCTTTTCGAGAGATTGCTGAACATTTTAAACCTGACGTAATTATTAGTCAAAATGGTGCAGATGCTCATTACCTCGACCCCCTCACCCATCTTTATGGAACGATGAAGATTTATCATGAGATTCCAAAGCTAGCGCACCAACTAGCTCATGAATTTTGTGATGGGAAATGGATTGCCGTTGGTGGTGGTGGATATGACATTTGGAGAGTGGTTCCAAGAGCCTGGTCGTTGTTGTGGATGGAAATGAATGATATTCCGCTGCCACAAGGTGACCTGCCCAAAGAATGGCTAGATCAATGGCAACCAGAATCACCAGTGCAGTTAATTCCTACGTGGTTAGATCCAGATAACTTATACGAACCCATTCCACGTAAAGAAGAGATTACGGAAAAAAATAAACAAGTACTAGATAAAGCACTTTATTCTATACGTTCTCATTAAAAATGGGGGCTGACTAATAATCTCCTGTTTTTATGTTTTCACTTTTTTCTCAAACTCTGTGTAGACCTTTTCCAGGCCCAGCACTTAAAATCTTCGGTACGACCGATTGACATCGATGTGACCAAAAACACTTTCTACGTCAATTTTACGTTGCACGTAGATGCGTGATTTCGTTTCACATTCAAGGGCTGCTTTTGCCTTTGCTTTCATTACTTCAAAAAATCACTGTTAATGATTGTAGTGGAAGGCGGCGACTCCAGCGGGAAAAGCGTGTCCAGGTGAGACCCCACAGGAGCTTGCGACGAGGAGGCTCACGGACCGCCCGCGGAAAGCGTCCGCTTGTAACGGAAATCTACAGAGTTGTATTAACAGAGCCATACCTTTTAATATAAAAAGAGGGCTGCCCTTAAAAGTCATTTTAAATGACTTTTGGGACAGCCTTCTTTTATTTATTTCACTGAATCTCTTTCTTCAATACGATGAGGCAAAATAACCGTTTTTTCTTCGATCTGTTCTTTGTTCATAAATTTTGTTAGTAAACGCATGGAGACTGCTCCAATATCATATAAAGGCAATACTATACTTGTTAATTCTGGACGTACCATACGTGCTAACTTTGAATTTTCGAAACTGATTACTTCGATATCATTTGGAACATGTAAACCGGCGTCTTGAGCACCGTGAATTAAGCCTATTGCTAATTCATCATTTCCAGCAAAGAAAGCTGTAGGCGCGTCATTCAAACTCTTTAATTGATTAAAGGCTGAATATCCATCATCATACGTTGCTTCACTCTTGACAACTAATTCTTCATCAAGAGTAAGTCCTGCATCCCCTAAAGCTTTTTCGTACCCAGTAAACTTATAAGCTCGATTGATCGTTGATGATAATGAGCCTGAAACATAGGCAATACGCTTGTGATTATTTTGAAGTAATCGATTGACAGCTTCATAAGCCGCTTGATAATAATCAATATTGACAGAAGGCATATGCCCTGACGCATCAATTGTACCAGCTAAAACGATTGGTACAGGTGAACGTTCCATCATATTTAATAATTCCACTGACACATGTTCACTCATGAATACTATTCCATCAACTTGTTTACCAAGCATTGTTTCAAGAAGCTGTAATTCTTTATCTTCACGTTGATCGGAATTCGATAAAATAATATTATAGCGATACATCGTCGCGATATCTTCTATTCCACGTACTAATTCTGCATAAAAAATATTAGAGATATCAGGGATAATAACCCCAACAGTGGTCGTTTTTTTACTTGCTAATCCTCTAGCAACTGCGTTTGGACGATATTCTAATCGTTCGATTACATCCAACACTTTTTTGCGAGTCGCTGGCTTTACATTTGGATTGCCGTTGACGACACGAGATACTGTTGCCATTGAGACATTCGCTTCACGTGCTACGTCATAAATTGTAATTGTCATATGTATACACTCCCTGCTCGATCCTTATCTCATTCCATCATATAACAGTTTTATGTCCTTTTCCAATGTTACCTTAAACAAAAGAAAAATACCGGTTCAGTAATTGAACCGGCATGAAGATTATGCATGAACTTCATAAGATTTCATGAATTTTTGAAGTGAGTCATAAAACTCATCAAATTGTTGTAAGTTCATTTGTTGTGCAGCATCAGATAAGGCAACTGCTGGGTCTGGATGTACTTCAGCCATAACGCCATCTGCACCAATTGCAATTGCAGCTTTAGCAGCTGGAAGCAATAAATCACGACGTCCAGTAGAATGTGTTACGTCAACAAATACTGGTAAATGTGTTTCTTGTTTTAATATTGGCACTGCTGAAATATCAAGAGTGTTACGTGTCGCTTTTTCATAAGTTCGAATTCCGCGTTCACATAAAATGATTTGGTCATTCCCTTGAGAGATGATGTACTCAGCTGCATGAATAAATTCTTCAATTGTTGCAGACATCCCACGTTTTAATAATATAGGCTTATTAATTTGTCCTGCTGCTTTCAACAACTCAAAATTTTGCATGTTACGGGCACCAATTTGGACTACATCAATGTAATCTAATGCATCTTCAAGATGGTGTGGTGTCACAATTTCAGAAACAACAGCAAGATTGTATTGTTGAGATACTTGTTTAAGAATTTTCAATCCTTCAAGACCAAGACCTTGGAAATCATAAGGTGATGTGCGAGGTTTATAAGCTCCTCCTCGAATCATTTTCAATCCTTTAGCTTGAATGGCTTCCGCAACAGCTGCAACTTGATCAAATGATTCTACAGCACAGGGACCGAAAACAAATGATGGTTTACCTTCACCAATACGTTCCCCATTAACTACTACGACTGTATCTTCTGCTTTCTTTTTACGAGAAACAAGTAATGCTTTGCGGTGATCATTTTCTTGAAGCTCTAAAGCAGTTTTAAAGATTTCTTTAAAAATGTGATCAGCCGTTGATTGTGGCATAGGACCAGCATTATTTTCTTTAATTAAGTTCAACATATGACGTTCACGAAGTGGATCATATCGGTTGACACCTTGTTTTTCTTTTACTTTACCAATTTCTTGTACAACTGTTGCACGCTCATTGATTAAACGAAGAATTTCTAAGTTTAATTCATCTACATTTTTGCGCAAGCTATCTAATTCTGGATGGCTCATACCTTCGATCTCCCCTCATATTCATATCGTATTTACAAAGAGTTAACGTAAACAGTATGATGTGTTTTTTGATATAAGACTTATTATAGTACGAGAAAACTAGAAAGTCACGTAATATCTTTAACGCTTCAACGCACTAAAGTATTTTAGTGGCTTTTATTCAACTTTTATATCAGAAAACTATACAAAAAAACGTCCACATAGTGAGTATGTGGACGTCTGATTTAACTTATAAAGTTTTTTTATCTTCTACAGCTTCTCTTAATGCTTCTGCAGTTGAAGTTGTTTTTTTGTTATCTTCATTGACTACTTCATCAATTGTGTTAGTAACTGTCTCCATAAAATCAAGTGGTTCTTCACCTTCAGAAGAAGCTGTACCATCATCCATTAATGTAGGTGTTTTAGCTTTAATAGATTTTACTTTATCAACTAATGGTGCTGATTTTTCTTTTAGTTGAGAAGAAAGTTGAGACGTTTTTTCTTTCGCAGTAGATGATAAGTCTACAGTTTTTTCTTTTAAATGAGTTGCTTGAGTAGTAACATCATCACGTAGCTCAGCTCCTGATTTTGGTGCTAGGAATAAAGCAGTAGCTGCTCCAATGATTCCTCCTACTAATGCTCCGATTAAGAAGTCTTTTGAATTCACTTCATCGTGTGAGTTATAAATTGGATCTTGTTGTTGACCATTTGCATATTCAACCTGTGTTGGAAGGTAAGCTTCTGTTTGATTCGATTTGTTCGTATAGAACTCACGGTTATATTTCGCTTCGTTATAATTAGGTTTGTATTGTGTCATTTTTATTTCCTCCTTATTTTTGCGGTTCTTTGTATGAGTTACTTGGTTCGCTTTGATAAACTGTGTAGCCTTCACGTGCTTCTTCAATCGCTTTTCGTTCTTTCCATTTGTCACGAATGCCAAATGCAACATTGCTCCATTGCACTACTTGTGCAATTTTATCTTCATTTCTTTCAACTTCTGTTGAAATTGAAGAAGTAATGCGACGAACTGAAGTATTTAAGCCATTTACTGACTCTCCTACATTTTTAACAGCATCTACCACCGTATTAAGTTTTTCAGATTTATCTTGAATATCTGAAGCCAAGCCATTTGTTTTATGCAATAATTCCGTTGTTTCTCGTGTTACACCTTGTAATTGACCTTCTAATCCAGACATTGTTCCAGAAACTTCATTTAGCGTTTTCTTCAACGAAGTTAAGGTCATTGCAAGACTTACGCAAAGAACGAGAAATCCGATAGCCGCAACTAACGCTGCTATGTATAATATTATTTCCACTCAACAATCTCCTCCTTTAAAGTGTTCATACTACCTATGTTCCCACTCACACCGGTAAATAAACGTCTCTACTTAATTTTATTCTACAAAAACATTTTATTTCCTGCATAAAAAAACAAAAACCCTAGTTAAATATTTAACTAGGGTGAAGTTCATCTTAAATTTTCGCTTCAAATGCAGCTTGGAACTTTTGTACATCTCCTGCACCCATGAATAAATACACAGCATTTTCATGTTTAAGTAATACATCAATTTCTTCTGTCTTAAGTATGACACAATTTTTTATCAAATCACACAAATCCTTAATCGTTAAATCTCCAGCATTTTCACGTGCTGAACCAAAAATATCACAAAGGTAAACGAAATCGGCAGGTTCCAAACTCTCAGCAAATTCATTTAAAAAAGTTCTTGTGCGTGAAAAAGTATGCGGTTGGAAAATTGCAATTATCTCACGATCCGGATATTTTTGGCGAGTCGATTGGATTGTTGCTTTTATTTCTGTTGGATGATGAGCATAGTCGTCAATTAATATCCGATCACCTTTTCTAGTTTCAGAAAAACGTCGCTTAACACCACCAAAAGAATGTAGTTGCTGTTGAATCAAATCCGCTGGGATGCCTTCGTAATTACATAATGAGATTACAGCAAGTGCATTTAAAACGGCATGATCACCGAAAAACGGTATTTCAAACGTACTATAAAATTCATTGCGAACAAATACATCAAAAGTTGAACCTAACGTCGTTTTCGTTACATTGCGAGCTTCAAAGTCATTATTAGAGCCAAATCCGTAAAACACTACCGGTACATTCGCTTGAATTTTTTGAAGATGTTCGTCATCACCACATGCAATTATCGCTTTATTCACTTGTAAAGCCATAGATTGGAATGCACTAACCACATCGTCAATTCCTGAGAAGTAATCTGGATGATCAAAATCGATATTGGTCATAATCATGTAATCAGGATGGTAAGCTAAAAAGTGACGTCGATATTCACATGCTTCAAAAGCAAAATACTCCGCTTGAGATTCTCCATGACCAGTACCATCCCCAATTAAATAAGATGTTGGTGCATGGCCACCTAAAACATGTGCCATTAATCCAGTAGTTGATGTTTTACCGTGCGACCCTGTAATTCCTACAGAAGTGTATTGACCCATTAAATTGCCTAAAAACTTGTGATAGCGAATTACTTCAACGCCTATTTCATTGGCATGTATCAACTCTTCATGATCATCTTTATACGCATTACCTGCAATTACCGTCATGCCCTCTTTAATATTGTCAGCACTAAATGGCAAGATTGTGATGCCACGTTTGCGTAGAGGATCTTCTGTAAAGAAATGTTTGTCTATATCAGAGCCTTGAACTTGGTTTCCTGCGTCGTGCAAAATCTGTGCAAGTGAACTCATGCCAGACCCTTTTATTCCTGTAAAATGAAACACTGTCATTTGATTAAACCTCCTGGGAAAGGTGCCCATACTTTATATACAATACTTACTTACCCTATTATATCATCATTTAATCTTGCATCGAAATGAACGATTTTTCCCACAATTACTTGTTAGTCAAATCCGTTAATCATTAAATAGTTGTTGTAAGTCATCTTCCGTTATAAAAACTTCTCTGGCTTTACTTCCTCTTGACTCTGAAACATAGCCATGTTGTTCCATTAAATCGACTAACCTTGCTGCTCGATTATAGCCCATATGGAATTTACGTTGTAATAATGAGGTCGAAGCTGAGCCTTGTTCTAAAATAAAACGACAAGCTTCTTCAAACATCTCATCTTGATCTTCAGCAACCTCTAAACGACGAACTAGTTCTTCTTGTTCAAATAAATAAGAAGGTTCGCCTTGACTACGTGCATGTTCGATAATTTTATCCATCTCTTCATCAGTAACGTAGGTTCCTTGTAAACGAATGGGCGCTGACATGCCGTTACCTTGATACAACATATCTCCGCGGCCAAGTAATCGTTCTGCGCCTTGAACGTCAAGAATGGTACGAGAATCGATTTGTGATGATACAGAAAATGCGATACGTGTTGGTATATTGGCTTTGATTAGGCCCGTTATGACATCTACTGAAGGTCGCTGTGTGGCAACAACTAAATGTATTCCACATGCACGTGCTTTTTGAGCAATTCTACAAATAGATTCTTCTACTTCTGTTGGTGCCATCATCATTAAGTCAGCCAACTCATCGATGACAATTAACAAGTATGGCAACTTCTGAGCAAATTGTCTCTTCTCTTCTGCCATTGCATTGTATCGAGTAATATCACGCACACCCGTGTGAGCAAAAAGCTGATACCTACGTTCCATCTCCTCAACTGCCCATTTAAGTGCAGCAGTAGCCGCTTTAACGTCAGTGATTACTGGGCTAACAAGGTGAGGAATATGATTAAATGGAGCTAATTCGACCATTTTAGGGTCAATCAATAATAAGTTTAATTCTTTCGGTGTTGCTTTATACAATAAACTGATGAGAATTGAATTAATACATACAGATTTACCAGACCCAGTTGCTCCTGCAATTAAGCCATGTGGCATTTTGCGTAAATCAATGGTTACTGGTTTTCCAGTTAAATCCAAGCCAAGTGCTGCTTCAAGAGGAGAATCAGAGTCTTTAAAGTTAGCGCTTCCTACAACCTCTGATAATCGAACTGGTCTTGACGTTTGATTCGGGATCTCAATGCCTATCGAACTCTTACCTGGAATCGGTGCTTGAATTCGAATGTCTTTTGCTGCAAGTGCCAATTTTAAATCGTCTGCTAAATTACGGATTTTACTAACTTTCGTACCTTGTCCAACGGTCATTTCAAATTGGGTCACAGCAGGGCCTTGAACCATTTGTATAATATCGGCTTTCACTTGGAAATAAGAGAGAGCTTCAATTAAACGATCTGCTTGCATTTGCATCCACTCGTAATCTTGAGTCTTTTGCTCAGGTGGCACTAAATAATCATCTTTAGGAAAGATATAGCCAGCTGCATTTTCTTGCTCTTCTGTTACAGTATCCATTTTCACGGGCTCCACAACAGTCGACTGCTCTTTTTCTGTAACTACTGTTGGTTGAACGACTGGTTTCACAGGAAGTTCTTGTTTGAACGACGGGGCTGTAATCGTTTGAACTTTCTTTTGTTGATATTTTTCTTTATCTGAATTTAACATCAGGACATTAAACGGAAGTGATTTCTTACCCTTTTCAGTTGTTGGTTTTTCAACTTCAACAAAAGAAACAGGCTCAACCTCTTCAACGATATGGTTCTTCTCAATTGGCACTTCAACTCTTACAGGTGTCTCTTGAATCGCCTTTGTTTCTACTATGGTATGTTGCTCTATTATTACTGGTTCACTCGGAGCAATAATGACTGGTTCAGTCGCCTTAAAAGGTACACGTTCAATTGGTTTTAAGGTCGTAACTGCAGTTTCAGCCACGGTTTCTTCAGCATTCTTTTTGGCTAATAATTCATCAATCGGCTTTACCTTTGGTCGATTAAAACCATGAATTGGTGAAGGAACTTCAGTTGGTTTGAAGACTTTATTTTGGATAGGTATTTTTGTTATTCTTGGTTTCACTTCTTGGTAACTATCTCGTTTAAATGGCTTTGATAATTGTTCAACGCTTGTCCCAGTTGAATATTCACTACTCGGTTTAGCATTTGTCCTAGTTGAGTATTCACTACTCGGTTTAGTACTCGTCCTAGTTGAATATTCACTACTTGGTTTAACACTCGTCCTAGTTGAGTATTCACTACTCAGTTTAGCAGCTTGATGTACAACTGTATTTTGACGCTGTTCTTGCCATTGTTTATGCATATACAATGGTCGATATTCTTCTTCTGGGGGATTATTTAAATAATCTTCTTCTCCGAGACGATCTTTTTCATCATCGCTAATCAATGGAAATCGAAAAGGTGTTTTAGATTGCTTATATGTAGGTGATTCATTTTCATCAATGTACTCTTCAATTTCTTGCTCTTCATCAGTAAAAACTTTTTTAAATGCTTTGGTAAACCAATTCAATTGCAAACCCTCTTTTCGTGTCAATGTTTCTATTTTAACAGGTTTGCTAGTCTATTTGATACTATAAAAAAACTCTGCGTATTCAAATTAATGAATACGCAGAGTTTTACCTAGATTAAAGTTGAAAAGCTGAACCTATTTCATTATGCTCTTCTACTACTAATATCCCTTTTTCCTCTGGTGCGTTTGGTATAGCTAGCTCTTTAGCCGAACAAATCATTCCACTTGATGCAACCCCACGAAGTTCCGCAGGTCGAATCACTAAACCAGATGGCATAACTGCTCCAACCTTAGCTACTACTACTTTTTGACCCGCTTCTACGTTAGGAGCTCCACAAACTATTTGAAGCGTTTCTTCGCCAACTTCAACTTGGCAAACGTTTAGCTTATCAGCATTTGGATGCTTTTCTTTTGAACTAACATAACCAATAACAAATTTAGGTGTAAAGTCTACTTCTAATTTCACTGCAAAATCGTTTTGAGACAGTAAATCTTGTAATGATGACACGATTTCTTTAGTCACTTCAATAGAACCTGATTCTTTTAATTCCAAATGTTTACTAGCATTGAAGACATTAAATGCTCCGACTTCACCCGTTTTAGCATCTTTGATAAGTGTAATATCAGCTTTAGACTCAGTTTGAATTTCTTCAAATTTAGTTGTTGTAAGTTGGACTAAAAGTACGTCCCCTACACCTTTTTCATTGTAAAAAATATTCATTTTTCTTTGTTCTCCTTTTGTACACGATTTTTGGCCATAATAAATATAGGTTCAAGTTCTCCATCTTCATAAATAAACGATAATGATGTAATTGGGACTTTACCCACCGTAAAGAAGTGCATCGTTAATTGCGCAAGAACATCATATCCCGCTTCATTCCGAATGTCTCCAATAATTAACACATCTTGATGAGGAACAGATAATGTCATATCCCCTTCAATCTTCACTCGCATCTCTTTTAAAAATTGTTCATTTAAGATACGACTTGCATCATAACCGTCGTTTGCATTAAGAAAATAGAAGATATTGCCCGCTACATGATCCTCTTTTAATTCGGTTGAAAGTTTTTTCACTTGGAATCTAGCTGCTTCTTTTACTTCTAAGTCTGTAATATTCAATTGTTCTAACATGTCTACATCCAATAATCGATACGTATTACCTAAGTCTAAGGCATAGAATATACGTGTTTCAGCTGTATGGTCCGTTACTATAAAATCATGACCCTCATTTGATTTAATTGGAAACGAAGTAGAACGGATAACAGGGAAAATATGTGACGTCGATTTCTCTAAACCTAAGGATTCTTGTTCCATCGCCTCAAACGTTTGGCTAATTGTATACACTACTGCATGAATGGCTTTATCTTTAGTCACTTCATATTTCGCTAAAATTTCAGGAAGTGAGATCTCCATTCCTTTATTTAGTTCGGTATGATGTAGTCTCACACGATCTGTTTTTTGATCATGTTGCCAAGTAAAAAAGGGATTCGGTAATTCTAGTTTTAATCGTTCCACCAATTGTTTTGGTTTCAACATGTCACGTCCTTTACAAAAGAAAACGGTTCTCACCAATTAGGCGGAACCGCTCTATTTTTATTTTAAAATCATTATTATAAAAGTTCTGATAAGAAAGTTTCGATTTCCTCTTTAGTTTTACGGTCTTTGCTGACAAATCGTCCAGCTTCAATACCGTTTTTGTAAACAAGAAAACTTGGTATACCATAAATTTCATGTTCTGCACATACGTCAATAAATTGATCGCGATTAACAGATACGAAAGTGAAAGCTTCGAATTTCTGTTCAATTTCAGGCATAAATGGATTAATAAAATGACAATCCGGGCACCAGGCAGCCGTAAACAAAAACACTACGTCTTCTGTTACTTTTAAAGCTTGAAATTCTTCAACAGATTGTATGTCTCTCAAACAAATTTCCCCTTTAACTCTCTATTTTTACAGATCGAACAATCTTCATCATTTGTTCTATATTCGTTAGAATATTAGCTTCATCAGAAATCGTCGTTAGTTTTACGCCACCAATACTAGCTATGATTTCAAATTGCTCCTCACCTGATGGTAAAACAGCAATGAATCCAAAGCGACCATTTTGCTCAAAAGTTTCTAATGAATAGTTGTCCTCTTTTTTCTCAGCCTGTAATAAATCATAAAACAAGTGACTATTTTGTTGTTCATTTGGATTAATAAATAAAACATACGCATCACTGTTCTTCGTCAACACGATGTTTGTGTCATCGGAATCTTCTTGTATAGAAAAACCGCCTGGAACAAATAAGTTTACATCTTCTACTTGCTCATTTGGTTTAGTTGATTCGTCTTGGAAAATTTCCTTTGCAGCTTTAATTCCTTCTCCTGTTTGGTCTTCCGCAGAAGGTGAACAAGCAGCTAACGTAACTACTAATAAGGGTGCGATTACAATTCGCATCCAGTTTCGTCGCATGTTTTTTCCTCCATTCAATAAATGCTCTATATTCTATTTTAATATGGTTCCCACATCGTTGCAACTTAAGTCATTTAACAGTTTGGATGGTCTTTAAAGTATTGACCTAGTAAAAGTTTAACAATGTGTTCAAACATGTCTGCTCGCTTGACGATATTACTTGTAAAAACTCCGACTGCCCCTTCATTATGTCTAATACCTGTTTGATTTGTATAGCGTTCCATTACGGGTCCAAGTTCTTCACCACTTCGAACTGCAAGGGCCACTTCTCGTGGTAAAGGAAGTTGAGCACCGCCAGCTAAATATTGCTCACCTGCTTCTGTTTGAAGAACCCCCCAGTTGCAAATGAAAAGCTGGCCATTTAATTCTTTAACTCCACCCTCGAGTCCGAATGCCATATGAACTTGTTCCTCTTTGCAAGCTTGCTTAGCCCTATTTAGTGCACCTTGCAAAGTTTCTTCATCACCAAAAGGTTGTTCAGATACATTAGATTGTACATCAAGGGAGATGAAGACAGGATCTTTCAAAAGTTGTAAACATATACTTTGCACTGCTTTATTTTTCGCTTGATTTTTTGTTCCGATGGCTATTTTCATATTTACAACCCCTTATGCTTTGATGCGGAACAGACCCTTAAATTCGGAATGCTCTTTCTTTCTCCAGAGCAATCTTGTACTCCTCCACGCGAATGAATGCAAACCTGCAATAAGTGGTCGAAACCAATCTCCACTATCGCTTCTCACAAAAAAAGCGCCTTTTCAGGCACCTTTTTTAAACGTTTTGACGAATGGTTTCAAGAGTTGTTTTATCAGCAGAACGCACTAATTTAATAATTAATTCTTTCGCTGCCGCATAGTCATCTGTATGGATGATTGAGCCAGCTGTGTGAATGTATCGAGAACAAATTCCGACAACCGCACTTGGTACGCCTTCATTTGACATGTGAACTCGACCAGCGTCCGTTCCACCTTGTGAAATGAAATATTGATACGGAATATTATGAGTTTCAGCTGTATCTAAAACAAATTCACGCATACCACGATGTGTAATCATGGAACGATCGAAAATGCGTAGTAATGTGCCTTTTCCAAGCTGACCAAACTCTGTCTTGGAACCAGACATATCATTTGCAGGGCTCGCATCCAAAGCGAAGAACAAATCAGGCTTTATTAATGTTGCCGCTGTTTGTGCGCCTCTTAAGCCTACTTCTTCCATTACATTGGCACCTGAATACAAAGTGTTCGGCAATTTTTCATCTTTTAGTTCTTTTAGTAACTCGATGGCAAGGCCACATCCATAACGATTATCCCATGCTTTTGCTAAGATTTTTTTGTTATTTGCCATGGGTGTAAAAGGGCAGATTGGCACAATTTGTTGGCCAGGTTGAATGCCGATTTTAATAGCATCTTCTAAATCATCTGCACCGATATCGATTAACATATTTTTAATGTCCATTGGTTTATTGCGTACTTCATCGCTCAGTAAATGTGGTGGGATCGAACCTATAACTCCAATAACCGGACCATTGTTCGTAATGATTTCCACACGTTGGGCAAGTAATACTTGGCTCCACCATCCACCTAAAGGTTGGAATCGGATCATTCCGTTTTCAGTGATTTGTGTCACCATAAAACCTACTTCATCCATATGACCAGCTACCATGATGCGAGGACCCTGTTCGTCCCCTTTTTTTAATCCAAAAATCCCACCTAAATGGTCTTGAACGATTTCATCAGAGTATTTTTCTAGTTCACTTCTCATAAACTTACGCATAGCATGTTCATTACCAGGAGCTCCAGGCAGTTCAGTTAGTGTTTTAAATAATTGTAGTGTTTCTGAGTTCAAAGTCTAATCCCCCTATGTACTTACATTATCTAATATTGTAGTTGATTTTTCAGAACATTTCCACCTTTTGTTTCGTGAACCGAATTATTAATGTGCAAGCTAAACTCTGTTTATGGGTACAAATTATGATAAACTGAAAAAAACTGATGCATTAGGAGGTATGTTCATGAAGAAGAGAGATTTACTCATTGGTTTTTCTACGGGTGTTGCGGCAGGATTTTTAATTCGCGAAGTCGCTCATAGAATCGAACCAACAAAACCAGCTGAACTTGTTTTACATGGCATTAAACAATCGTTTAAAGAAGAAGGACCGATTGATGGGTCTTGGATATATATGAAAACAGAACCTTTTAATCGTCAAGCGGTTTCTACAGATGTTTACCGTGGTGGTATTTCTCGAGTACGTGAAGGTGAGTTTGAACAATTCGAATTTTTTGCAGATTCACGAACAGGTACAGTTGTTGATTTAATAAAACTATAAAGTGAAAGCGATCCCAGATAAAGGGATCGCTTTTTTGTTGCTAACTTTAGGTTATTAGATAAAGTCTTCTCACTAGCTCGACAACTTAAACCATTGCAAAGTCATTCATTGCTCGTACGTTTAAGTTGCTCTACGATTTCTTTCCCTGTTTCATTCCATTTTATTAAACGGAAATAAGCGTCATGGTAGAAAATAAATGAATAACCGTTCGCTAATGCTTCAGCCATTATTTTTTCTTTAGCAAAAACAGAAGTCATTGGGTAGTCGTCGTAAGCTAATACCCAAAGTGGGTTTTGATGTGCATGAGTCGGCATTATATCAGCCATATGAATGATTGTATCACCATTCTGTTCTAGCTTAATAATACTGTGACCATCACTATGTCCTCCTGTGTGAATCATTCGAATACCTGGCGTCACTTCAAGTTCATTTTCAAATATTTCCACTTGTGATTGAATCGCTTCCCAATTTTCTTTCCAATATGTATTTCGTGAACGAATATTTGGTTGACGCAATTCATTCCATTCGGTAGAAGAGAGATGAATTTTAGCATTTGGGAACGTCGAAACATATTGTTCATTCTCCAACTTCGTCAAACCACTCGCATGATCCGCGTGCATATGTGTCATAAGAACGTAGTCTATATCTTCTGCAAGTAACCCTAAAGAAGCTAAAGAATCCTCGAGTTGAGATTGTGCACTTACTCCGTTATTTCTCAGCTGTCTTTGGTCCATTTTATTTCCCACACCTGAATCGATTAAAAGAGTTTTTCCTTGAAATTGAATTAACATCGGGTCAGTACTTAAGTCGATTTGATTTAATTCATTCACTGGGTATCTTTTTGACCACAATCCTTTTGGTACAACACCAAACATTGAACCACCATCTAATTTAGTGAAACCACCGTTTAACCAAGTTATAGTCATTTCGTGAAATTTATATTGATCCATAATGAACCCTCCCCCTTTATCGTATTTTTAGTGTAACAAAAAACGCCACGACAATCTCTTGATTGAGTGGCGCATTGCTATTTTATTGACTTGCACTGAAAA
Organism: Paenisporosarcina macmurdoensis; assembly: GCF_042658845.1. Lineage (NCBI taxonomy): Bacteria > Bacillati > Bacillota > Bacilli > Caryophanales > Caryophanaceae > Paenisporosarcina > Paenisporosarcina macmurdoensis. Next base: position 52,763 of record NZ_JBHSRI010000007.1, on the reverse strand, counting down.
ATTACTGTGTCTGCATTGAATTACATTTCCGTAATATTAGCAGATTATTTGGTTAAGAATTGTGACTCTAAACGATAAATAGGATGTCCTTTTGAAGAAAATTTCTCTTCATATTCCGTCATGATGTTATCTTCAGGCATATTCACATGCAAATCAAGTGAGACATATTTCAACAACATACCATATTGAGACATGCTTACTAAAGAAAATTCGAAAAGTTCGCGGTTATCTGTCTTAAAATGAACTTCGCCATTATCAATTAAAAATGCTTCATATAGTTTTAAGAAGTTTTCATGTGATAACCGTCTTTTTGCGTGTCGATCTTTAGGCCATGGATCCGAAAAATTTAGATAAACTCGACTTACATCATTCTTTTGGAAGAATCTCGCTGAATGTTCACCGTTTATTTTAATGAGTTTTAAGTTGGGCAAAGTACCAGCTTCAATCGCATTTTCTAGAGCTGAAACGATGACACTATCATACAACTCGATTCCAATATAGTTGATCTTAGGATTAGCTTTTGCCATTCCTGTTATAAATTGACCTCGACCCGTTCCCACTTCAATGTGAAGAGGATTGTCATTATTAAATACTGCATTCCAATTTCCTTTAAAATCTTCTGGATTTGGAATGACGATATGTGGGTGTGCATTAATAAAATCTTCTGCCCATGGTTTATTACGTAATCTCATTCTTTTATTCCTACTTTCATACATGCTTTCGACTTTATATTATCAAGGAATTACTAGATATCGTCAAGGTGCTATTATACTTGCAATCTTCCACTTCTTCGATTGAACTGTGAATTCATCCGCTATATGTGGAGATGTTTGATTTGCATACTCCCCATCAGTGTGACGATAGACGGATTCATTCGTAGTTAATTTAAACGTAGTAGATGACATTTGATGCACTTCTTTAAATGAAGTATGTTTGCCAAAGAACACCGATGCGAAAAGCAACAATAGTTTAATTCGTGATAAATGATGAACCAATGTAATTTCAATTTCCCCATCGGCCGGATTAGACTGTGGAGAAATTTTCATTCCGCCTCCAAAATAAGGCTGATTGCTTATGGTCGCGAACCATACTTTTTCGAAAGTTTGACTATGTGTAGGACATTCTACCGTTAACGTAAAATGCTTAAACGTTACCAGCGTTTTCATTACAAAATATGTATAAGCTAATTTGCCTAAACTGAATTTGTTCAACATCTTTTTGACTTTAGATTTGTTTACTTGATATGCGACATAGGCATCAAAACCAATCCCGGCATTATTCACAAAGGTAAAGTGTTGATGTTGAGTCACGACATAGCCTATATCCATTTCATTGGAGTTCCCGAGAGAATGGACATATTTATTTACTTCTTCTGGATGTTGAAAAGATGGAAACCCTCGACCAAAGTCGTTGGCTGAACCAGCACCAATAACACCCACGATGCAATTTGGACAATCGAGGACACCTTCAATTACTTCATGAGCTGTACCGTCCCCTCCAAACGCAATTAGCAACTGAGACTCTCCATCTTGCACGCATTCACTTGCAAGAGCTGTCGCATGTTTTGGGCTTGATGTCATGTGCAGGTCGTATGTGAAATCTAATTTTCCCTTGAATTTCTCCCAACGCTTTAGTGATTTTCCGTTTCCAGCTGTGGGATTTACAATGATTGTCGTTTTCATGTAGTTAGGTCCTTCAAATAAATAGTATGAATTGCTTTATATGATGGCACTTCCCCAGGGTTAATTGAGTAAATAGAAAAATCCCTCATCGTGAATGATGTTCTCTCGATATGCATTTCTTTTGAAAAAACAGCTTGGTGTCCACTCCATTTTTTTGCAAGTGTAATATGTGGAACAAACGGTTTTAGATCTACTTGCAATAAAAGTTTTTGGCATTTTTCTAAAATGGAGCTTTGTAATTTGTGCAAATTTGCTTGATCTTCAATTGACGCGTAAATCACTCTAGGTGTTAATGGGTTCCCAAATGTTGACACCCCCGTTAAGGTGATATCCATTTCGGGAACAGCAACGGAAAGTTCATCTAGCTGACTTTTCAATTCACTTAATACCTCAGCTTCAACTGCCCCTAAATACAGAAGCGTAATATGTAAATCCACAGCAGCTGGCAGTCTTTTATGTGATTGTTCTAATTGCCATTCTTTTCGCACATCCACCAGATGGCATGCCAAATCTCCTGGTAATTTCACACCAATAAAATAATGTTGCACCCCTTACACCCCTTACTTATATCGTTCAGTTTACAACAAGTAATGGTAAAAAAATACCCCTCTACCAGGGTAGAGAGGCTCGGAATTATACATGTACTGCTTGAAGAATTTTTGCTTCTAATGCTGTTTGTAATTTTTTTGTCCAGTCACCAGGTAAACCTTCGGCAACTTTTTTCCCATCAATCATAACGATTGGCATAATTTCTGCTGTTGTGGAAGACATGAAGAATTCATCATTTGCAAATATGGTTTTCAGTGACATGGGCTCTTCCACTACTGGTAAGCCAATTTCTTTGCAACAATCTAAAATAACACTTCGCGTAATGCCATTTAATATTAAATTTGTAACCGGATGCGTGTAGAGCACACCGTCTTTAATCCCATACATATTTGAAGAAGAACCTTCTGTAATTGAATCTCCTCTATGTAACAGAGCTTCGAAGCAACCTGCTTCATGCGCTTCTTGTTTTGCCATTACATTACCAAGCAAGTTCAAACTCTTAATATCACAGCGCAACCAACGGATATCCTCAACAGTTTTAGCTGATACACCATTTGCCATCTGCGAAACAGGACGTTCTACTTCTTTTGTGTATGCCGTTAGAACAGGCTCTACCATATTTGTGGGGAACTGATGTTGACGTGGAGAAGCTCCGCGAGTAATTTGCACATACACTTGACCAGAAACTACTTCATTCGCTTCAATAAGATCGTACAACATTTTATGAAAAACATCTTTTGTAAAAGGTACGATTAACTTAATTTGATCTGCACTGTTGTAAAATCGATTAATATGTTCTGTGGCAGTAAACATGCTGCCATCGTAAATACGAATGACTTCATAAATACCGTCTCCAAATTGATACCCACGGTCTTCTTTTGACAAATGAATATCTTCATCTTTTACTAGTCGATCATTCCACAAAACCCATGTCATTGATAATCCCTCTTTCTATGATTGATTTGAAGCAAGTTCGCAAATCGCATCTGCGTATATCGCCACTGCTTTGATTAAATTTGGAATATCAACAAATTCATCTACTTGATGGGCCACATCTTTTTCCCCTGGAAACAACATTCCGAATGCTACTCCTTTATTAAGCACACGTGCATATGTTCCGCCACCAATTGACAGCAGAGTTGCCTTTTCGCCTGTTTGACGCTCATACACACGAGACAAACTTTGGATTAGCTCATCAGATTCTTCAATGTAATGTGGTTTTGAATTTGATACCACATCGACAGCAATAGCCTTTTCTTTTAATAGCGCCTGACACTTTGTTAAGTTACGATCAAAATCATATGATACCGAGTACCGTAAGCTTACATCTACTGTTCCACCAAGTGATGGATCAAATGCAAGAATACCTGCGTTCAACGTAGTATCACCGGACATTTCATCCTGATAATTTAGAGCAAATGCGTGTCCTCTTGAGTCGTTTAGGAAAGAAGTAGAAATAAAATCAACAAATGTTTTTGAACCTGATGTTGTTACAATATCTTTTAAGAATTCAGCTAAATAAACTCCTGCATTCACACCATCATTTGGTTCCATCGCATGAGCGGACTTTCCTTCTACTGTTAGTACAATGCGATTTTCTTCGATTTCCAATGAGCCTTGCAAATCGTGCTGTTTCTTAAATAGATCAAATTCCTTTTCAATTGTCTCATGTTTCACACGAATAACAGCTGTTGCTAAATCAGGAACCATATTGGTACGGGTGCCTGCTTGGAATGAGTGAAGTTGTTCATCTGTATCCAGTTTAGAGGTCGTAAATTGTAAGGTTGCAATGCCTTTTTCTGCATTAATAATCGGGAAATCAGCATCTGGAGCAAAACCGATATGAGGCATTTCTTCTTTTTCAAAATAGCGATCCACACAACGAAAACCGCTCTCTTCATCTGTCCCAATAATTAATCGCACTCGTTTGTTTAAAGGAATTCCCGCTTCTTTTACTAGTTTCATGGCCATCCAAGCTGCCATTGTTGGTCCTTTATCGTCTATAGCACCTCTGCCATATAAGCGATCATTATTAATTTGTCCTTCAAAAGGTGGGAATGTCCATCCTTTTCCAGCAGGCACCACATCAACATGACCTAAAATACCAAGAAGTTCTTCTCCTTCTCCCATTTCAATATGGCCGGCCATTTGATCTACATTTTTAACCGTCATTCCAGCTTCCTGCCCTTTTTGAAGCATCCACTCTAACGCTTTAAGTGGCTCGGGTCCAAACGGCTGCGCACTTGACGATTGTTCCTCATCCAGTACGCTTGGAATTTGAATAAGTTGTTGCAATTCTGTTATCAGTTCATTTTGCTTTTTTTTCGCTTGTTCCATCCAATTAATCACGCTTAAATTCCTCCTGCCACTTTCTTAAAGCTATTCTACACCTTTCACCCAAAAATCATAGGGGTCAAATGCATTTTTTCAGTAAACGAACAATATATATAATTATCCTTTCTTCGTTCGTTTTTATCCCGGCTAATTGTAAAGTCTCTGTAAAATTAAGATATTATGCTAGAAAAATAGCCCAACTTATTTTATAATTGAATTGTCAGACAACAGTAGTCTGATGAACAATTAGAAAAGGGGCTGTCTACGGCACTCTATTCACACATAAGAGTCAGTATTGACTCATTGTCGTCCGCTAGTCTTTGCCAAGAGATTATAAGATGAAGGAGTGGTTCCACACATGAAACCAACTACTGATCGGATGCTTAATCGTATTAAAGATGTCTATATGTACATCCGAGATCACGGGATAGTCACGACACAAGATTTAGTCGATGAATTTGGCATCACTCCTCGCACCGTTCAAAGAGATTTGAACGTGTTAGCCTTTAATGATTTGGTCAGCAGTCCAAGTCGAGGCAGTTGGACAACGACGAGCAAGCGCGTAAGAATGACATCTTAGAAATTTTTTCATAAGACAAAAAAGAATGACCGAAAACTCTCGGTCATTCTTTTTGCTGTAATGCCTCTAATTCTTCTGCTGTTAAATGTCGGTAATCACCAAGCTCCAATGTTTCATCTAATTGAAGTGCACCCATACGCAAGCGTTTTAAATAGGTCACTTTTTTCCCTACAGATGCAAACATTCGCTTCACTTGGTGGAACTTCCCTTCCATAATGGATAATTCAATTTCAGAAATTTCTCCACTTGATAGGATTGTCAGTTCCCCAGGTTTAGTGAAATAACCGTCTTCGAGTGTGACTCCTTCTTTAAATTTCATCACATCATCTTCAGTTACGATGCCTTCAATAACAGCGAAATATAATTTGGGTACATGTTTTTTTGGTGATAATAATTGATGTGTTAAGTGCCCATCATTCGTTAAAATTAACAAGCCTTCCGTGTCTTTGTCTAATCGTCCCACTGGAAACGGCTTAAAATGTTGAGCTAAAGGATCCAGTATATCAATCACGGTTTTATCGTGTTTATCTTCCGTTGCTGAAATGACACCAGGCGGTTTATTCATCATTAAGTAAATAAATTCTGCATACACCACTTTTTCACCCAAAACTAAAACTTCATCAGCATCTGTGTCAACATGCATGGATACCTCTTTCGCGACCAATCCATTCACTTCTACTGCTTTTGATTTCACCAAAATTTTTACTTCTTTCCTTGAACCAAAACCCATATTAGAAAGTAGTTTATCTAATCTCACAAAACAACCGCCTCTACAAACCAAATTTTTTCGTATATTTCGTTAAACGTTCACCAAATAACTTTTGAGCAATTCCTAAACGAAGCGCTAATGCCCCATAAGCTAGACCACCGATACTTCCAACAATTAAAATGATGAACATGGCTCCGAATTTCGACTCAGCTGGCATGATTTGAATGACGACCAAGCGTGCGATTGCCGCCACTATCAACATCACAACATTCATTACTGTAATTAAAATAATTCTGCGTACTAATAGTTTTGAACGGTAATCTTGAGTTCTAACTAATACCGCTAGGTTCATAAATATGGCAACACTATATCCAATGACAGTTGCTGCTATGGCACCATTTGTTTCCCAAAGTGCAATTAAAGGAATATTTAAAGCCAGCTTAATTAATAGCCCAACAAGTAAGTTTAGAATGATCCATTTCTGTTGGTTAATACCTTGCAAGATAGCAGCAGTAACAGGAAATAGACTGAACAAAATCGCAACCGGAAGATAATGAGCTAGAATATCTGAACCTACTACACTTGGACTATAGAATAAATGATAGAGCTCATTTGCCAACACAGTCATTCCTACTACAGCAGGAAGTGTTAAAAAATAGAGCACTTGGAACGTTTTATCGAGTGTATTAGATAATTGTGTATGTTCATTTAGCGTAAAGTATTTTGTAACTAAAGGTATTAACGCCATCGAGAATCCCGTTGCTAACATAACAGGTATCATGACCAACTTATGCGTTTGAAAATTCAACATCCCTAAGTAAGTACCAGAAACAGCTGCATTTTCTGAGCCGCTCATTGCCCGATTAAAAGTTAACATATCAACAAATTGAAATAAAGGGTTCGCAACACCTAAAAACACTACAGGTACAGCATATACAAGAATCTCTTTATACATATCTGACAATTTAACATTGTGATATGTCGTTGATCCTTCTAATAAAAGGTTATATTCAGGTTTCTTTTTGCGCCAATAATAAAACAGCACAATTAAACCGCCTAGTGCACCAACAAAAGCGGATAACACCGCTACCTCAATTGCATCTTTAGTTGTTCCATCAAAGACATTTAATACTAAGTATGCCCCAACTAATAAGAACAAAATACGAACAATTTGTTCGATTAACTGTGATATTGCAGTAGGCATCATAAAACTATATCCCTGGAAAAATCCTCGGAGTAAGCTCATGAAAGGTACCACAATTAGTGCGAAACTGACCCATCTAATTACAGATGCTACATCTTCGACAGAATGAAACTTGTCGTCGTCTCTTATTGTGATGTTAGCTAAAACATCCGCAAACAAATATAAGAATAGAAATGATACGAATCCAGTAACAATCATGGCTCCAAGACCCGATTTCAAAAGTCTTCTACCGGTTTCATAATCGCCTAATGAATTGTATTTAGAAACATATTTCGAGAAAGCTAATGGAGCTCCTGAAATGGCAACAGCTAACATCAAGTTATATGGAATATATGCATATTGGTATAGACCAATATTATCTTCACCCACCATTGCATAAAAGGGGATGACATAGATGACACCAAGTATTTTTGATAGAAATAAGCCAAGTGTTAGAATGGCCGTTCCTTTAAATAACGTATTTGACATGTTTAACTTCCTGACTTCTAAAATTTTAGCCTACAGGATATTTTACCTCTCGAACATCAAAACCACAAATAGTTTATAATAAAGAAAAAAGAGAAAGTGTGTATATACATGTATGATGTGATTATTGTCGGAGGCGGTCCCTCTGGATTAATGGCAGCTATTGCTGCTGGAGAAATTGGCAAGAAAGTATTACTTTTAGAAAAAGGAAAAAAACTTGGGAAGAAATTAGCCATTTCGGGTGGCGGAAGATGTAATGTAACGAATCGCTTAACTCAAGAAGAAATCGTCAAACACATTCCCGGAAATGGTCGATTTTTATATAGTCCCTTCTCCGTTTTTAATAACGAAGATATTATTACCTTCTTTGAAGGACTTGGTGTTGAATTAAAAGAAGAAGACCATGGTCGTATGTTCCCTGTCTCAAATCGTGCACAAGATGTCGTGGATACATTGATTCGTCAATTGGATAAGTTACATGTAGATGTTCTCTTTGAACGTCCAGTTGCGAAACTTCTGATGAATGATGAAAAAATTCTAGGTGTGAAGCTAAAAAATGGTGAAGAGTTACTGAGTAAGTCAGTTGTTCTAGCGGTTGGTGGGAAAGCGGTACCTCAAACTGGCTCAACAGGTGACGGATACCCGTGGGCTGAGCGAGCAGGTCACACGGTCACGACTTTGTATCCAACTGAAGTTCCTTTATTATCAGATGAACAATTTATTCGATCGACAGAACTTCAAGGTTTGGCTCTACGTGATGTAGCGGTCTCTGTTTTAAACAAAAAAGGAAAAGTCCTCATCACTCATCAAATGGACATGCTATTTACCCATTTCGGGCTGAGTGGTCCTGCGATTTTACGCTGCAGTCAGTATGTAGTCAAAGAACGTATGAAAAACGGCTCTAAGCCAGTAGATATGGTGATTAACGCCTTACCAAATGACAACGCCGAATCTGCTTTTCAAATGTTAGTTAAGCTAATGAAAGACGATGCAAAAAAATCAGTAAAAAATGTTTGGAAAGGTATAGCTCCCGAGCGCTGGTTACTATTTCTACTAAACCGAGCTGGCATCGAACCAAATGAAATTGGCGCTAATTTATCAAATGAAAAAGTTCGTGTATTAGCGGGATTATTAGTTTCCTTTACAATGAAAGTAAATGGCACACAACCCATTGAAAAAGCCTTTGTAACCGGTGGTGGTGTTTCAGTAAAAGAAATCGAACCTAAAACAATGGCTTCTAAGAAAAAACCAGGCTTGTATTTCTGTGGCGAAATCCTAGATATTCATGGCTATACGGGTGGGTACAATATTACTTCTGCACTCGTAACAGGTAAAATCGCTGGTATGAGCGCTGCACTGCATGCAAAAACTATCCCTTATGAACCGGTGGAGTATTGATTTAAGCAGCATGTCGGTTTTTGGTCAAGTTAGGACTATTACCTGCTACACCATAAACTAGAGATTGAGGAAAGGAGCGAAGTGACTTTTTGTCACTTCGCTCCTTTTCTAGGTTAAGACAGGTCATTACGTTTATTAGATGGTAGTAAATAAACCACTTTTTATCTTTTAAACGCTATTCAACTATTTTTCTGTTAGTCCCCAAAGCCTCTGCAATAAATAAGCTTACTAATTCCGGATCAAATTGAATGCCTGCATTTTTTTGCAGTTCTAATATTGCATCTTCCTGTGACAGAGCATCACAATATGTCCTTTCACTGATCATCGCATCATAGGCATCTGCGATTGCTATAATTCTTGACTCATAAGGAATTTCTTTCTCTTTTAAGCCCCTAGGATAACCTTTCCCATCCCATCTTTCATGATGAGCTAATACATACTCTGCCATTTTAGACATATCCGAATCTGTAATGAGAATTCTATAGCCTATTTCTGAATGGCGCTTAATTTCTTTCCATTCATTATCAGTAAGTTTACCTGGCTTATTGAGTATATTTTCATTTATAGCTATTTTACCTATATCGTGAAGTAATCCTGCTGTTTTGAGTTCCTTAATTTGATATTCAAACAATCCAAGAACTTGCCCCATTCTTCCGCATAGTTTGGAAACTCTTTGAGAGTGTTCTTCCAACCTTTTGTTTTTTTCATGAAGCGTCTTAATAATCAAATCAACTGTCTTTTTCCTCATACTCAGACTTTCAAAAAGCTTATTTTTATACATATTTTCTTCTGCTTTTTTGAACACGTCTTGAATATTATCTTCCTCATTATTCTTAGTTTCATAACCAAATGAAATTGAGATATCAATTGAGCCCACTTTTTCTAGTAATGCAAGTTCACTAATACGTTTGGTAATTATCTCTGCTTCAAAAGCATCCGTTTTAGGTAATAGAATAACAAACTCATCTCCACCGCTCCTGAAAATGATATCATCAGCCCTGCAGCTTTTTTTAATGACATCTGCCACTTTTTTCAGCAATTCATCACCCATGGCATGTCCAAAAGAATCATTGATTAGCTTTAACCCATTTACATCTCCCATTATCATAGTCAAAGGGAGGTCTTTTGTAGATTCAAGCCTCTTTAACTCGATTTCGTAAAATCTTCTATTATATAACCCTGTTAATTGATCATGGTAGCTAAGATATAAAACTTCTTCATTTTGAAAGGCAAGCTCTTCATTCGCTATATTTAACTCTGCGGCACGTTTATCTTTCTCTTCATTTTGAAAGACCAGTTCTTTATTCGCAATAACTAACTCTGCGGCACGGTCTGCTTTCTCTCCAGTTTGAAAGACCAGCTCTTTATTCGCTAAGACTAACTCTGCGGCACGATTTGCCTTCTCTTCATTTTGAAAGATAAGCTCTTTATTGGCAATGTCTAACTCTGCAGCACGTTTATCTTTCTCTTTGTTTTGAAAGAGAAGTTCTTTATTCGCAAGGACTAATTCAGCGGCAAGCTTATCTTTCTCTTCGTTTTGAAAGGCAAGCTCTTTATTTGCAATGACTAACTCTGCAGCGCGGTCTGCTTTTTCTCCAGTTTGAAAGGCAAGCTCTTTATTCGCTATGACTAATTCTGCGGCACGTTTATCTTTCTCTTCATTTTGAAAGACAAGCTCTTTATTTGCGATAACTAGCTCTGCAGCACGGTTTGCTTTTTCTTCGGATTGAAAGACAAGTTCTTTATTCGCTATGACTAATTCTGCGGCACGGTCTGCCTTTTCTTCCGATTGAAAGACAAGCTCTTTATTCGCAATGACTAACTCTGCGGCACGGTCTGCTTTTTCTTCTGATTGGAAGACAAGTTCTTTATTCGCAATGACTAACTCCGCCGCACGTTTATCTTTCTCTTTGTTTTGAAAGACAAGTTCTTTATTCGCATTGACTAGCTCTGCGGCACGGTCAGCTTTCTCTGCTGTTTGAAAGACTAGCTCTTTATTTGCAATGATTAACTCAGCTTCACGTTTATCTTTTTCTGTGGTTTGAAAAACGAGCTCCTTATTAACATTGATTAGCTCTTCAGCCTGTTTCTCTTCCACATCGTTATGTAGGTACATCTTTTTATTTGCAATAGCATCTGCTTTAATATCTGTAATCTTTTCGGTTTGTAAGTGAAATTCTTTTGACATATAGCTCTACCCTCCATATTTTGTCTTCTCCACATTTTCAAACTCATTATTAATGGACTCCTCTGAAGTAACTTCTTTTAGAAACCCTTGCTACATGGCTTTTAATCGTGAAAATGCTTAAACCAGGAACTTCTACTTACCAAAAAACCACACTTACTAAAACTCTTGTTTTCATTAGTTCTTTTGCCTCATTTTTAATATTTTAACTATACCTTATTTTCCTTATTTTTATAATCATAAATACTCTCAAACTATAATTTTTTATTGTTGAAAATATCATTTGCAGACGTTATATAATTTACCTACGTTACAGGCTTGCCTGAATACAAATAAGCGAGAGAAGGCACTGGCCTCCTCTCGCTTATTTAGTTCTTTAGGTTAAGTTGCACCAAGGTATATCTGCAAGTAAACAAAACAAAAACCTGCTTGCTCACTTATCTGTCTATTAATGACTCGAAAGCCAAAGTAATAATGACATACGTTATCCCGCAAAATATAAGGCAATGGCGAATGAAATGACTGAAATGACAAATACACTTATAGCCATTCGTTTATTGGGTCTTGATATTTCTGGGTGACGTAAAATCGTAAATAGTTTCCAAGAAAACGCGACTAAGATCAATAAGACAACTATATATATGGGTTCCATTAGCCGACCACGATATTTACTAATTTACCTGGGATGGCAATTACTTTTTTAATGTCTTTACCTTCAAGTATTTCGATAACACGAGAATCTGCAAGTACAGCTTTTTCTAATTCATCTTTTGAAAAATCTTTACTTACAATAATTTTAGTTCGAACTTTTCCATTGAACTGAATCGCCATTTCAATTTCATTTTCAACTAATTTAGATTCATCAAATGTTGGCCATGCCACATAAGAAATGGTTTCTGTTGCGCCGAGTTTTTCCCACAGTTCTTCTGCCAAATGAGGAGCTAGTGGAGCTAGGATTTGAACAAATCCTTTAGCATATTCAACAGGTAATTGTGGTGCTTTATAGGCTTCATTGATAAAGACCATCATTTGTGAAATCGCCGTATTAAAACGAATTCCTTCATAGTCTTCTGTCACTTTTTTCACTGTTTGATGATACACTTTTTCAAGTTTGCCATCGTTTGCAGCCACAATTTTGCTGCTGACCGAACCGTCTTCATTCATGAACAAGCGCCAAATGCGATCCAAGAATCGACGTGCACCATCTAGACCATTTTCTGACCATGCGATTGAAGCGTCAAGTGGTCCCATAAACATTTCATATAAACGAAGAGTATCAGCTCCATGGCTTGCCACGATGTCGTCAGGATTGACAACATTGCCTTTTGATTTAGACATTTTTTCGTTGTTCTCCCCCAAGATCATCCCTTGGTTAAATAATTTTTGGAATGGCTCTTTTGTTGGAACAACTCCAATGTCATACAATACTTTGTGCCAGAAACGAGCATACAGCAAGTGCAATACCGCGTGTTCTGCTCCCCCAATATAAATATCAACCGGTAACCAACGCTTGATTAACTCAGGATCTGCAATCGCTTGATCGTTATTCGGATCGATGTAACGAAGATAATACCAACAACTACCTGCCCAGTTTGGCATGGTATTGGTTTCGCGACGACCTTTCATACCTGTTTGCGGATCAACTACACTAACCCATTCTTCAATTTTCGCTAATGGTGATTCTCCCGTTCCACTTGGTTTGATGTCTGTAGCTGTCGGCAATATTAATGGAAGTTCAGCTTCATCAATTGCCGTAATCGTGCCATCTTCCCAGTGAATAATTGGAATTGGTTCTCCCCAATAACGTTGACGGCTAAATAACCAGTCACGAAGACGATACGTTACTTTCTTTTCACCCGTACCATTTTCTTCAAACCAACTAATCGCTTTTTCAATCGCTTGAATTTTATCTAGTCCATTTAAGAAATCTGAGTTTATATGGTTGCCTTCACCAGTGTAAGCTTCTTTTTCAATATTTCCGCCTTCAACTACTTCAACAATTGGAAGATCGAATTGTTTCGCAAATTCATAGTCACGGTCATCATGAGCAGGAACTGCCATAATTGCTCCAGTACCATATGTAGCCAAGACATAGTCTGCAATCCAAATTGGCATTTTCTCGCCACTTACTGGATTTATTGCGTAGGCTCCTGTAAAAACACCTGTTTTAGATTTAGCTAAATCTGTACGTTCCAAGTCACTTTTCAACTTCACTGATTCGATATAGCTCGCAACATCTTTACGCTTATCTTCAGATGTAAGTTCTTTTACTAAAGAATGTTCAGGTGCAAGTACTGCATACGTAGCACCAAAGATTGTATCTGGACGTGTTGTGAATGCTTTGAATGAGTGTTCAGTGCCTTCCACCTTAAATGTAAGTTCGGCACCTTCTGAGCGACCTACCCAGTTACGTTGCATATCTTTAATGCTTTCTGGCCAATCCAAATCATCCAAATCTGCTATTAAACGGTCTGCATACGCTGTAATTCTTAGCATCCATTGCTTCATTGGACGTCTTTCAACAGGATGTCCGCCACGTTCAGACTTACCGTCTATGACTTCTTCGTTTGCAAGAACTGTTCCAAGTGCAGGACACCAGTTGACAGCCACTTCATCAACATAGGCTAAGCCTCTTTTATGAAGCTGTATGAAAATCCATTGTGTCCATTTGTAATAAGAAGGATCCGTTGTATTGATTTCACGTTCCCAATCATATGAAAATCCAAGGTCTTGGATTTGACGTTTAAATGTCGCAATGTTTTTAGCAGTAAATTCTGCTGGATCGTTCCCCGTGTCAAGTGCGTATTGTTCTGCTGGTAATCCGAATGCGTCCCAACCCATAGGATGTAATACATTGTATCCTTGCATCCGTTTAAAACGGCTTAAAATATCGGTAGCAGTGTAACCTTCAGGATGTCCTACATGCAGTCCTGCCCCAGATGGGAATGGAAACATGTCAAGTGCATAGAAGTTCGGTTTAGACGAATCTTCCCCTGTTTTAAATGTTTTGTTTTGTTCCCAACTCTTTTGCCATTTTTTCTCAATTTGTTGATGATTAAAATTCATAATTTTTTCCTCCTTTTGATAAAAAGACGATAACTAAATCTCAGTGGTGTAAGTTGGTGTTACTGATTTTCTACAAATGTATTCCTGATTAGAGCAATAAAAAAAACTCTCGTCCATTAGTCAAAAGACTAAGGGACGAGAGTTAACTATTTGCTCCCGCGGTACCACCCAAATTAGCAAAATAAATTGCTCAACTTGCTTCCTTAACGCGGAAAACGGCACCGGTTACTACTACTTCACCATTGCAGACTCCAAGGCGAGTTCGATAAGTTGTGTTACCGACTTGCACCATCCGTCGGCTCTCTTGAAACACAAGATTATGTACTAATCCTTTTCACAGTCTTACACTATTATTTTTCATTGTAATCGAAGTTTTCAAAAAGCACAAGAATTATTGAACGGTATAACCGCCATCTAGAACAACGGCCTGACCCGTCATCCCTTTTGCCGATTCACTAGAAAGGAACATTGCTAAATCAGCAATCTCTTTAACATCTAGTAAACGCTTTTGAGGAACCAATGGATAAATCACATCTTCTAGCACAGATTCTAGTGGTACATTACGCGTAATGGCTAAATCTTGCAGTTGATTACGCACTAATGGAGTATCAACATATCCTGGGCAAATCGCATTTACGGTAATACCATCAGCCGCTGTCTCAAGTGCTGCTACTTTTGTTAAACCAATAACACCATGCTTAGCTGAGTTATACGCTGCTTTTCCTGCGAATCCAACTAATCCGTTAATAGACGCCATATTAATAATACGGCCAAATCCTTGTTTTCGCATATGTGGCAATACATTTTTCGTGGCGATAAATGGAGCAGTTAGCATGATTTTTACTAACAGTTCAAAACGTGCCGTTGGAAAATCTTCCAACATTGCAACATGTTGCATACCAGCATTATTTATTAAAATATCTAGTTGACCAAAATGAGCAATTGTCTGATCAATTGTTTTTTCAATATCCGCTTCAATTGTTACATCACATTTCAAGCCAATTGCATTTGATCCAAGTGAAGCAGCTGCTTCTTTTACTTTGTCTTCATTCAAATCGGTCAACACTACTTTTGCTCCTGCAAGTGAGAACTCACGAGCAATTTCAAAACCAATTCCTTGAGCAGCACCTGTAATAAATAATACTTTGTCTTTTACCATTATATGTCCCTCCAAAAAAATCAGCCGCACGTGGCGGCTGAATCATTTTAATTAAATTCCAAAACCAAATGAGAATAATACAATCGCTATAATAACACCGATAACTGGCGTGACTACTGTTGTCGCTGCAACAGCCCAGTAAGCTGCGCTATATTTTTCATTACAAATGGATTGAATGGTCGTAACAACATACCCATTGTGCGGAAGTGAGTCTAGTGCTCCTGAAGATATCGCTACAACTCGGTGCAACGCTTCTGCATTTACACCAGCATCCATATAGCCTGGAGCTAGTAAAGGTAAAGCAATGACTTGACCGCCAGATGCTGAACCAGTCATACCTGCTATGACGGATACTGCTACAGCCGCTCCAATTAATGGAGATCCTGGAATGCTAGCCATTGCATCAACCGCAACTCCGAATGCTGGAACCGCTTTTGCCACACCACCGAAACCTACAACCGCTGCAGTATTACCAATCGCGATTATCGCACCAACAGTACCTGCAGAGACGGCTTCCCAAGGAGCTTTAAAGTATCTCCAACTGACAATAAATGTTGCAACAATCCCACCAAGTAAGGCAACAATTAGTGCGGATTGTTTTAATGAATCATGGAAAATGAATGAAATGGCTAAAACAACCACTAATGGAATCATTGCTAAAAATGGATTTGGTAGCGGACGCGTTACATCGAATGTAGGGTCCGTTTTACGATCTTCAAATTTCTCGCCTTTTTTCACTGCACCTGTAATAAGTTTCTTCAACCACCAATAACCGAATAAAGCCATAAATACAGCAACGAGTATACTAACTTCCCATCCTGCATAAGGAGTAGTACCTAAAAATGGAATTGGAATCCAGTTTTGAATTTCCGGAGAACCTGCAGAAGTCATCGTGAATGTTACTGAACCAAGCGCTAAAGTCGCTGGAATAAAGCGACGTGGTAAATCTGCTTGTTTAAATAATGAAATAGCCATTGGATAGACAGAGAATGCTACTACGAACAGACTTACACCGCCATATGTAAGAATGGCACATGCAATAACGATTGCAAGGACTGCAAATTTCATGCCTAATTTCTCAACAAACCATTTGGCAACTGCATCAGCAGCTCCACTGTCTTCCATAACTTTCCCGAAAACAGCACCAAGTAAGAACATAAGATACCAAGCTAAAATGAAGGATGTAAACCCTGTCATATAACTAGTAACGAAGTTTGGTGCACCTTCTGCAACCAATTGAGGAAATAATGGCAAACCACTCATCAGAGCCACAAACAAAGCAGCAACTGGACCACCGATGAGAATGTTAACACCTTTCAACGTTAAGGTAATAAGTAAAGCTAGTCCCCCAATAAGGCCAATCATACCTAACACAATACTAGTATCCATGAACAAATTTCCCCCGAAATGTTATTAGACGTTTTAGTTATTAAACTGGACGTTTTCTATTACGTTATCGGTATTTAAAGAAGCATCGGTTGAGTCAATGACGTCTTGAACAGAGAAACCTTCAAACACTTCTTTTAAAACTAATCCAGTTGGTGTTACTTCGATTAATGCACGCTCAGTGATAATTTTGTTCACAACGCCTTTACCTGTTAAAGGCAAATCGCATTGTTTTTTAATTTTGGCTGAACCATCTTTTGCTACATGATCCATTATGACGATGATTTTCTTGGCACCGTGAACTAAATCCATAGCCCCACCCATACCTTTTATCATTTTCCCTGGAATCATCCAGTTAGCAAGATCACCAGTCTCAGATACTTCCATGCCACCTAAAATTGCCACGTCAACATGTCCACCACGAATCATCGCAAAAGACTCGGCACTTGTGAAAAAGGCAGAACCCGGAATTGTCGTAACTGTTTCTTTACCTGCATTGATTAAATCCGGATCAACATCGTCTACTGTAGGGTAAGGTCCAATTCCAAGTAAGCCATTTTCAGACTGTAATACTACTGTTTTGTTAGGAGAGATATAGTTAGCCACTAATGTCGGCATCCCAATCCCTAGGTTTACGTAGTTACCGTCTTCGATTTCTTGTTCTGCTCGAATTGCAATGCGTTCTCTAACATTTATTGTTCCCATAATGTTTGTCTCCTCCTGTTCTATGAACGAGTCGTTAAACGTTCAATCCGTTTTTCTTGTGATGCTTGCAGTAACCCTTGTACATAGATACTCGGTGTATGAATCGTGTTCGGATCTAAGTCACCCGTTTCAACGATTTCTTCTACTTCTGCAATGGTGAATTTACCTGCAGCTGCCATCATCGGATTAAAGTTCTGCGCTGTTTTGTTATAGACAAGATTACCAAACTTATCAGCTTTCGCTGCACGAACAAGAGCAAAGTCAGCACGTAAAGCTTCTTCCAAAACGTATTCTTTACCATCAAACACTCGGATTTCTTTACCATCAGCAACAGTTGTCCCTACGCCTGCTGGTGTAAAGAATGCTGGAATACCAGCGCCACCTGCACGTATTTTTTCAGCCAAAGTACCTTGTGGCGTCAACTCCACTTCGATTTCGCCAGATAATACCTGGCGTTCAAATTCTTTGTTTTCACCAACATATGAACCAATCATCTTTTTTATTTGTTTATTTTTAAGTAAAAGTCCTAAACCCCAATCATCTATCCCACAATTATTCGAGATGACCGTTAAATCTGTCACACCTTTATCAACAAGTGCTAGAATCAATTTTTCGGGAATGCCAACCAATCCAAAACCTCCGACCATTAAAGTCGCTCCATCTTGAATTTGTTGTACAGCCTCTTCTGCAGAAGTATAAATTGGCTTCATTGCGTTTCCTCCTTACAAGAAATCGTTTGAATTTTTGTATAAAAGCGCTTTCATTAGCTATTAAAACAGAACTACTATTTTCATGCAATAGTAGTTGTGACAACTTATTGTCGATAAAAATAGATTATCCGTCCGAATTTCCGGATTAATTCATACACTCTATGAAATTATCTTATAATTCGAAGAATGCATCGTCCGATATTTCGGAATTTAGTCCGTAATATCGGAAATAGGTCATAAGTTGTGTTTTTTAATTTTTTCATAAAGTGTCGAACGACTCAGACCTAATTGTTGGGCTATTTCTCTTTTATCCGATTCTTCGTGCAACAGATCTTGAATCATCGTGCGTTCTAAATCTTCAATTGCATCTTGTAAATTAACGAATTGTTTACTTTTTTTTCTACGAACTTGTTTTATTTGATCAGGTAAAGCAGTTGGTTCAATGATTTCATGTTCAGCTAAATAGACAGCAGCTTGTATAACATTTTGCAACTCTCTTACATTCCCTGGCCAATGATAGTTTTGAAGATATTCTCTTGTTTGACTTGCAAGAATCAGTCTTCGTTTACCAGATTTTAGTATGTATTGCTGTAAAAATGTATTCGCTAATTCTGTAAAGTCTTCCATTCGCTCTCGCAACGGGGGGATACGAAGCGTAATGGCTTGAATACGATAGTACAAATCTTCACGGAATTTGCCTTGTTCAATTAAGTGTTCAATTGGTCGATTAGTGGCTGCCAGTATTCGAACATTTACTTGTTTAGATTTGTGTGAGCCAATTGGTTCAATCTCACCTTCTTGAATTGCTCGGAGCAGTTTCGCTTGAACGGTGAGTGGCATAGCACCAATTTCGTCAATAAACAGCGTGCCTTTATCGGCCAATTCAAAGCGACCTTTTTTGACATAATCCTTGGATTCGAGGTACGTACCAAAAATCTCTGCTTCTAACAATTCGGCTGGTATAGCTGCACAATTAATTTTCACAAAAGGCAAGGTTTCTCGATCCGATAGTCCATGGATACTTTGTGCAAAGAGTTCTTTTCCTGTCCCACTTTCTCCTTCAATTAAGACGGATAAATCACTAGGGGCAATCATCTGGATTGTTTCTTTTATTGAACGGATCGCTTGGGAACTACCTTTTATATCTTCTAACCGATAAAAATTCTGATGAGAATCAGTTGAAGTCAGCTGGATTTTTTCCATCGTCGTCCTTACATGAGAACTTAGCTTTTTCCAATCCGTCATATCCCGAAAAACCACAGAGCCGAATGCACCAACAATTTCTCCATCTACAAGTAATGGTACGCGATTCGCAAGCATATATGTCCCTTTAATGTAATGAGGAGATGCCACGTCGGCTATTCCTGATTTAATGACTTCGTGCATTTTCGTATTTTCGATGACTTTTTCTACTGGCTGACCAATAGCTTGGTCACGAGGCACTTCTAGAAATCGACAATAGTCCTCATTAATATAAAGAATACGGCAATCTTTATCGACCACCACAAACCACTGAAATGCGTTTTCAAGTATTTGTGTAAGGACGGTTTCTGGTAAATGTTGAAATACTGACTTCATTTTGCTCACCCTAACTTTACGATACGTTCTTTTCTATTTTCCCAAACTATCAATGAATATGCAAAAAATGGAGAGGAGATTCTGTACTCTACGTTTTCTAACTGGTACATCGTATACTAAAGTTGTCTTGAATGATGCGATATCAACTTTAGGATTTCTTTGATAATCATGATAAAATTATCCATTAGAGGAGTGGTCTTAAAATGAATTTTCCTTTTCCAACTGATGGGAAACGTTATTACACGTGGAATCGTCACTTGCGCGATGAGTTTGGAATGAAGATATTTAAAGTAGCATTAGATGCTGGTTTTGATTGCCCTAATCGTGATGGTACAGTTGCATTTGGCGGTTGCACATTTTGTAGTGTCGCAGGTTCAGGCGACTTTGCTGGTGATCGAGTAGATTCTATTGTTGATCAATTTGAAGAAAGAAAAAATAAAATGCATCAAAAATGGAAAGACGCAAAATATATGGCTTATTTTCAAGCGTATACGAATACTCATGCCCCGCTTTCCGTCATTAAAGAGAAATTTGAAGCTGCACTCGCTATAGACGGGGTCGTAGGACTATCCATAGCAACAAGGCCGGATTGCCTCCCAGATGATGTAGTGGAGTACTTAGCAGAACTAAACGAACGGACGTATTTATGGGTAGAACTTGGTCTTCAAACCGTACATGAACGTACAGCGAATTTAATTAATCGTGCCCATGATTTTTCTTGTTACTTAGAAGGAGTTCAAAAGTTGCGTAATCATGGCATTCGAGTTTGCACGCACATCATAAACGGATTACCACTAGAAAATAATGAAATGATGCTTGAAACTGTTCGTGAAGTAGCCAAGCTAGATGTCCAAGGCATTAAAATCCACTTGCTTCATTTACTAAAAGGAACGCCCATGATTAAACAATATGAAAAAGGCTTGGTTGAGTTCATGGATAAAGACCAATACATTCAGTTAGTCGTTGATCAACTTGAACTATTACCTCCTGAAATGGTCATTCATCGAATTACCGGTGACGGTCCTATCAATTTAATGATTGGTCCAATGTGGAGTGTCAACAAGTGGGATGTACTAAATGGGGTTGATGCAGAACTTGAACGCCGTGGAAGTTGGCAAGGAAAGTATTTCGAAGGTTCGGTGATAGGTACATGAAACTTGAACGCGTATTACCCTATGCGAAAACCCTATTAAAGAGTACCGTTTCTCCAGGGGATATCGTCATAGACGGTACTGCAGGGAACGGTCATGATACGCTCTTCCTGGCTGAGCTTGTTGGTTCAACTGGACATGTGTATGCCTTTGATGTTCAACAAGCTGCTATTGAAGCTACTCTCTTGCGAGTAGCTGATTGGCAAGACAATGTTACGGTTATTCACGCAGGTCATGAAACAATATCTAGCTATGTAACAAAGGAAATTTCAGCAGCTGTTTTTAATCTTGGTTATTTACCTGGTAAAGATCATTCGATTATCACTCAACCTCACACGACGATTGAAGCGATCGAAAGTTGTCTCCATTTATTAAAAGTAAATGGGCTCATCGTCTTGGTTGTCTACCATGGTCACGAGGGTGGTGACAAGGAGAGAGAGGATTTACTAAACTATGTGAGCAACCTCCCTCAATCCTTCGTACACGTATTAAAATATGAATTTGTAAATCAGCAAAATCATCCACCGTTCGTATTAGTCATTGAAAAAATGAAACATTAAGTAAAGCGCAGTCTAACTCGACACCCGCACTGTAAGGATGAAAGGCGAATCGTCTTTGTGACCCCATAAAGGTGCCCGCTAGTTCGCGCTTGAGCTAGACATGGCTATCCCAAGTTCAAAGGTGTAGCTCGAAAACTTATATTTTCTACTATCTCAAGGATGACCCAAGGAAAGCTATTTATTTAGCTTGCCTTGGGTTTTATTGCATATTTTAATGTGAATTGGAAAAACTAGGGCTATCATTTTTTTAAAGGAGAACACTATGCCAAAAATCCAATCCATAAGTTCTTTTCTACCACCATATTCTTACTCTCAAGATCAAGCCTCGATTTTATTAAAGAACTTATTTACAGACCATTATGACGATCTCGAGCGAATGCTAAAAGTATTTGAAAATGGAGACATCGAATCTCGTCAGTTCTGCGTTCCAATGGAATGGTTTGAACATCCCCATGATTTAGAAGAACGCAATCGATTATATATCGAGTTGGCTACGTCGTACGGTGCATTAGCAATAAATGCTTGCTTGCAAAATCAAGAATTTTTGAATGAATCTGTTCATCCTTCTGAAATTGATGGGATACTATTCATCTCTAGTACAGGTTTTTCAACCCCCAGTATAGATGCGCGGATCTTAAATCAACTTCCTTTTTCAGATTATGTTAAACGGATCCCTATATGGGGATTAGGTTGTGCTGGCGGAGCATCTGGTTTAAGTAGGGCTTTTGATTATTGTTTAGCCTATCCAAAAGCAAAAGTGCTCGTGTTGTGTGTGGAATTATGCAGTTTAACTTTCCAACCTAATGACTTTTCCAAAAGCAATTTAATCGGTGCTTCCTTATTTGCTGACGGAGTTGCGTGCGCTTTAGTTTGTGGCGATGAAGTCAATATCGCTTCAAAAAAACCAAGTCCGACATTTATTGCCACTTCTTCAAAAATAATGGCGAATTCGGAAAATGTCATGGGTTGGGATATGAAAAATGATGGACTTCATGTGGTCTTTTCTAAAAGCATCCCGTCCATTATTGAAAAGTGGCTAGAGCCATTCGTTACAGAATTTTTATCGGAACATCAACTAACTGCTAGTCAACTCGATCACTTCATTGCCCATCCAGGTGGTAAAAAAGTATTAACTGCATACGAAAAATCACTTGGATTTGATACTTCCAAAACAGATATTTCTAGAGATATCCTAAGAAAACACGGCAATATGTCTTCCCCAACGGTTCTTTATGTTTTAGAAGCATTCATGAAGTTGGATTGTTCGCCTGGAGAAAAAGGGCTATTAACAGCTCTCGGTCCTGGATTTAGTGGTGAACTCGTTTTGCTTGAATGGCAATAGACATGAATCTTTTTATTTATGTAGTTGGCTTTGTCATCTTTCAGCGAATTATTGAATTACTAATTGCTCGAAATAACGAAAAATGGATTCGATCTCAAGGTGGATATGAAGTAGGCGCGAAGCATTATCCATATATGGTAGCTATCCATATTGGATTTTTCATTAGTTTAATCATTGAATTTATTGCTTTTAAGGAAGGTGTTTCCCGCTTTTGGTTGCCGTTATTTGTACTATTTATTAGTTTACAACTGATGAGGGTTTGGGTCATTTCTTCCCTCGGTCGATATTGGAATACGAAAATACTCGTTTTACCTGGTGCCAATGTCGTGAAAAAAGGACCTTTTCATTTCATACGACATCCTAATTATGTGGTCGTGACATGCGAAATTATTGTCATTCCCTTAATGTTCGGAGCGTATTATACTGCAGTCATCTTTACCTTATTAAATATCATTATTTTAAGTGTGCGCATTCCGAAAGAAGAAGCTGCGTTACGCGAAGTGACTGACTATAAAGAAATTTTTTGAGTGGCTTCGTTTGGTTGACTCAAGTTGTTGTCTTTTTAGGGAAGATTAGTGTCTTTCTTGAGGAGAATGGTCGGAAACCTTTAGATAGTGGTCGGATACAAATAGAAGTTGGTCGGAAAACTTTGAAAGTTGGTCGAAAAGACTATTAGAATGGTCAGAAGCTAAAATGATAGTTGAAAATGAAAAACCGAATTATATGGTACCTATTTTGACATAGAAAAACGAGTAGCATTCTTCCCGCTACTCGTTTTTTAAAATTATTTTTCAAAAACAATATCTCCCGCAATAATTGTTTTCACCACTTGTGCTTCAAGTAGTTGTTCGTCAGGACCTTCAAACAAATCGCGATCAAACACAGTTAAGTCAGCATCAAAACCGACATCAATGTAGCCTCGTTCATGTTCCCTACAAATAGCTTGTGCACTGCCAATCGTATACAAAGCAATTGCTTCAAAGCGAGTTAGTTTCTCTTCAGGTTGGTAGCCACCATGTGTTTCACTAGGTTTTCTCCTTGCAACTGCAGCATATAAACCAATACGCGGGTCTACTTCTTCAATTGGAGAGTCAGAACCACCACTTAACAATATGCCCCTATTCGTTAGCTTTTTCCATGCATATGCCCAACCCAGTCGAGCATTTCCTAATCGCTCTTTTACCCACGGGAAGTCAGAAGTTACAAAGCTAGGTTGAATATCTAGTACCACATCTAGTTTTTCAATCCTAGTTACTAATTCTTCTCTCAACACATTTGCATGTATTAAACGATCTCGTTTTCCAACAGGAACAGGGTGTTTTTCTATCGCAGATATAATCATTTCCATGCCTAAATCACCAATCGCATGGACAGCAACCGCTTCTCCATAAGAACGTGCTTTTGCTACTAATGCATTTAAATCTTCTTGTGAGTGAATGGATACACCTTGTGTAGTTGGATCGTCTGCATATGGCTCACTAAGCAAGGCTGTACGTCCCCCAAGAGCGCCATCGATAAATATTTTCATTGCACCTGGTTCAATCCAAGGTTCATCGTATGTAGCTTCAGCTTTCATGTCGTCAAAAACTGTGTGATGACGCAATAAATTCACACGGAACTTGTTTTGTTCTCCAATAACTTCTTTAAAGGCTTGAAGTGGCTTTGTATATTCCCCGTAATAACTCATATCTTCCGTATGAACACCTGTAAATCCGCGCGATACTAAATCGTTTACTGCGGTTTCTAAGGAAATTACTAATTGATTGATAGACACTTCAGGAATGTACTTTTCAATAATGGCTTTTGCCCCATCTAATAAGTAACCCGTTGGCTCGCCCTGGTCGTCTCTTACGATGACTCCATCTTCTGGGTCAGGAGTTTCTTTTGTTATTCCCGCTATTTTAAGTGCCGCTGAATTGACAATCATGGCATGTCGACATACTCGTTTCAATGCAATAGGACTAGCAGACAACTTGTCTAATTCATAGCGAGAAAGGATTTTTTGATCCGCAAAATTATTTTCATTCCAGCCTTCCGCAACAAACCATTCTCCAGTTGGATGGTCGTTTAAAAGTATTTGTAAGTCTGCAGTCATTTTTTCTGCAGACATAAATGTAGAAAGATCGATTTGACGTAATTTATCTCCGTGTCCAATTAGATGGATGTGGCTATCGACAAAACCGGGATATACAAATGCCCCTTGTAAATCGATACATTGATCAGCAAGCTTTTTTAAATCTTCAAATATACCAACTGCACTAATCTTTCCATTTTCCACTAATACAGCTTCCACCGTATCTTGGATATTTTTCATCGTATAAAATGTTGCATGATGAAAACAAACTTTTGTCATGTAGACACCCCCATGTTGTTTACTCATCATAAAACAAAAACCGTCTCATTCACAATGGAATGATGACGGTTTCAGATTAATTTCATGATTTTGCTGCTAATTTAACTATTCTAGCTACTACTTGATGGAAAGATAGGTCTAAAGAATTTGGGAACTTATTCGTCTTCTATATCTTTATTGTGATTTATTTAAGGACTATCAACTAATAGATCAGTTGAGCTATTTTTTGTTGAATCAGTTATCGGTGTTGGTTTGAGAATTCCATATCGATTTGGTAAAAATTCAATCTGTTGAGCTTCAGCTGGTATTGTTTTTTCATCTACTAGTAATGATTGGTTACCTGATGAATAGATTTTTGGTTGACTTTTATTAGCATTTTTAAAGTTAACGAATCCAGCGACTGCAATTTTTACTTGATCTTCACGAAATCGATTGAATGTTGCATCAATGTTTTCTTGTGAAGCCAACATAAAAATCTCAACCTGCTTGAAGGCTGTCCATATATCAATTACTGATGTATATCCTAATTCAATCGTTTTCTTTTGAAATGAATCAACATTTCGTTTTGTGGATTTAGTATCTAAACCACCCGTTCCAGAAATAGCTCCCGCACTAAAAATGATAAAAGATAAAATAATTATACCTAGAATTTTTTTCATAATTCATCACGCCTCTCTTGCATCTATATCCATTGTTTCCAAATTTTCAAGTATATATAACTGATATGATTTGATCAAAAAAAGAACCTTTTTAGACTGTCTCCACTCTCCGCTTATTTCAGCGGCTGAATGAGTGAGGTTGTCCTTAAAAGATTCTCTAATCTGTACATTACATGTTACTGCGTTGTCATAAAGTGCATCTTATATTCTGTCGGACCACATATAATAAAAAATTTCTTGCCATTTTAGAAGCTGACTAAGTAGATATACTAAAAAAGAGCCTATATCACAAACGTGATATAGGCTCTATCTATCAAAAACATTATAATTCCTGTCTCAACGCTTGAATAACATCAATTTTCGTAGCTTTCCTTGCTGGTCTCCATCCTGAAACCATGGCCACTCCTATGCTTATAAAGGATGCAATCGCTACTAGTTGCCAAGGAATTAATGAAATCGTTACACCAATATCTTCCATCCCTTCTTCGGCTACTATGTTCATGACGATTTCTGGGATGATCCAGTTTGCTAAATAACTTATGCCATAAGACAAAGTGACCGCAATGATTGTGCCTAATACACCTATCCATGTGCTTTCTATCAAAAATAATCGCTGAATCAGTTTAGGATTTGCTCCAATTGCCTTCATTACACCAATTTCCCTTGTTCTTTCAGTAACGGCCATCGTCATCGTGTTAAAAATACCTATTGAAGAGATAAGAACTGCAATGGTTCCGACAAATAATAATCCTGCCTTAAGCGCTGTAAAGAATAAGTCCAATGTTTCCATTTCTTCTGTTATTGAATACACATTGTAGCCATCATTTTTTAATGTATCCGTAATTGCACCTACATATTGAATATCGTCTGCGTAAACGAATATTTCGAAATATACTTCTTCCATAGGCACTTCTGGTTGTGTGAACTCATGAAATTCTGTCCGGTATGATTCATCGATTAATACACGAAGATCCACCATCCAATCTTTCGTTGGTTCTTTTGAAATTCCAGTTACTACAAAATCCCATGTTTTAGGCTCACTTTTTTCTTCTGTCAGCGGAGTAAGTTCAAGTGAAATTGTCTTACCAATCATACTTTCTGTGTAACCATCTGGAATTTCTTCTTCAGACTGTGAAGCTAGTTCAGCTTCTGTCAATAATCTTTGAGCAAAGTGAAAACCAATGACAATTTCATTTGATTTAGTCGGCATCTTTCCTTCAGATAAAGCCAAATTTGCTTTTTCTTCTTCTTTTAGATTTGTTAATTGGACGTCCCCTTGGCCAGTCCTGTCATTCATTGATATATTGGTTACTCCATCGACATATGTTCGACTAACCACAGCGTTGACGTTTTCAATTTCTCTTATCTTTTGTTGATCAGCTGTAGTAACGATGTTATCGCCATCTTCTCTCCCATAAATCTGTACTTCTGTAAGTATTTGATTAGACATCATTTCGTCCGTCATTGTTTTATGAAGTCCAAACCCGACAGATGCTAGAACGATTAAAAATGCACATCCCATTGTTGCTGCAAGAACAGTCATAAATACGCGCAATTTATTCTTTTTCATATGTTGACAAATAAAATCAATTTGGTCTTTAAACGACATGCAACACACCTCCATTAACTAATACACCATCGTGGAGGCGATACTTTTCATGTGCGATATTCGCTACTTCATCGTCATGTGTAATAATGACAAATGTTAATCCAAGAGACTCATTGAGTGATTGAATTAACAGTAAAATTTCTTGCTCTGTCTCAGAATCTAAGCTACCTGTGGGCTCATCAGCTAAAATAATAGGCGAATTTGTAACGAGTGCCCTTGCAATGCTCACTCGTTGTTGCTGACCTCCAGATAATTCATTTGGATAGTGATCTGCGACTTGAGTTAAACCTACTTTTTTTACTAATGCTTCTACATTGGGGTGACGTTCTTTTTTGGGTATCCCTTTTAATTTCAAAGGAAGTTCAATATTTTCGAATGCCGTTAAACCTGGCATCAACTGAAAGTTTTGAAAGATGAATCCGAAATTATTTAAACGGAAAGCTGCATGTTCACTCTCAGATAGACGTGAAGTTTCTTGATTGGCCACTATAATCGAGCCCGATTCGGGTCTCATAAATCCAGCTAATACATGGAGTAACGTAGACTTTCCAGAGCCACTTTTACCTACAATAGAAACGATTTGACCTTTTTTAATATCAAGTGACACATTTTTTAATACAGGTACCCGCTTTTCTTTTCCTCTTTTCCCAATTGAAAACGTATGGTAAAGATCTTTAATATGAATCATTACTTTTCTCTCCCCTCAAGTATTCTTAGTGTAACGAACATTTATGAAGGAAAAGATAGGAAAATAGTGAAGAAATTCTTAAGATAAACAAAAATCGATGATTGTAGAAATCTACAATCATCGATTTTTTTATGTTGTTTTTAAGTTTTTAAATCCAAGAATCATTTGCGCGATGAAAGCTAAGCCACAAAAAACGATGGCTACATAGCCTATCCAATCGAGTGGCTCAAGCATCATTGTACGTATGAACAATAATGCCATGAGTAGAGCAATGGAGAAATTAACTAGATACGTTTTGCCTGTATGAGAAAATTTCTTCATAATAATGAATACACCAATACCCGCAAGTATGATGAGAATAGATAAAGTGTTCTCCACTTATATCCCTCCTTTTCCTCTTTTACTATATCAGAAAAAAACATCGCCCAACCGAAGCTGGGCGATTGTTAATTATTATTTTTTCTTCAAGTTTTCGTTATATTCAACCCAGAAATCAGCATTTTTAATTCCAAGCTTCGTTGGATCAAATACAGGATCGATGCCTGCTTTTCTTTGTGCTTCGTAATCTTTAAGTGCAATTAGAGCTGGTTTTGCAATGATCAGAATCGCTATTAAGTTTAGCCATACCATCAATCCTAAACCAACATCTCCTAATGCCCAAGCAAGACCCGCTTCACGTATTGTTCCTAAGAACGCTGTAACTAAGATGACAATTTTTAATACCATAATACCGACTTTTTCAGCATTACCTTTTAGTAAGTACGCTACATTTGTTTCAGCCATGTAGTAGTAAGCCATAATTGTTGTGAAAGCGAAGAAGAATAACGCAATCGCTACAAATCCTGCTCCGATACCTACACCTGGCATTGCCAAATCAATTGCCGCTTGTGTATAACCAGGTCCAGCTTCAACTCCTGGAAGATTTTCAACTACAAATTCTCCGTCTCCAGAGTCTAATTGCACATTGTACATCCCCGTAAACAGAATCATAAACGCAGTTGCTGAACACACTAGAAGTGTATCAATATAAACAGAGAACGCTTGCACTAAACCTTGTTTAACTGGGTGAGATACTTCTGCAGCAGCTGCTGCGTGAGGACCAGTACCTTGACCAGCTTCATTAGAATAAATTCCACGTTTTACACCCCAAGCAATGGCAGCACCAATCATCCCACCAAATGTTGAATCAAAACCAAATGCACTAGAGAATATTAATTTAATTACGCCTGGTAATTCAGTAATGTTCATTCCGATAATGATAACCGCCATGATCATGTAGGCAATTGCCATAAATGGTACTACGTATTGGGCAACAGTTGCGATACGTTTAACACCACCAAGAATGATAATCCCTAAAATGATAACGATAGCTGCACCAGTAATCCAACGTTCAAGACCAAAGGCATTTTCCATACCGATTGCGATTGAATTCGATTGAATTCCTGGCATTAATAATGACATTGCTACAAGAGCTGCAATAGCAAATACGATACCATACCATTTCAAGCCAATTCCTTTTTCTATGTAATAAGCTGGCCCCCCACGATATTGGCCTCTGTCTTTTACTTTATAAATCTGTGCTAATGTAGATTCAATAAATGCAGAAGATGCACCGATGAAAGCAATCATCCACATCCAGAAAACAGCACCAGGTCCACCGAATGCAATCGCTGTTGCAGTACCTGCAATATTACCTGTTCCTACTCGACCAGATAATGCAATTGCTAACGCTTGGAATGAAGATACGCCAGCATCCGATTTTTTACCTTTAAATATTTGTCCAACCATATCCTTAAATAATCTAACTTGTACAAAACGCGTAAGAATAGAGAATAATAGTCCAACTGCTAAACACCCATAAATCATCCAAGGACCCCATAAAAAGTCGTTAAGATGTCCAATAAACTCTTCCATACTATTTCCCCCTTATTATAGTTCACTATTTTGTCACACAATTCACTATATTACATAAAGTCCATGTGTACAAGCCAAGTAATAGAAATAAACTTCTTGATTTTTCACACTCTTTTGTGTAGGTAAAGTAAGTATTTTTCAAATTAATTAGTGCATTTTAACAGAAAATACAAGTTTTCCTTTTATTTTATTTCTATCTTCTCATCCAGAAATCTGCATTTTTAATTCCGAGTTTTACAGGATTGAAAATTGGGTCTTTTCCTTTTCTTTTTTGATCTTCATAATCTTTTAACGCAGTTAGTGCTGGCTTAGCTAAGAGTAACAGGGCAACAGAATTTAGCAGGACCATGATGCCTAACCCAACATCACCAAGCGCCCATGCCAGATCTGCACTTCGAATCGCTCCATAAAATGCAGACGACAATAAAATAACTTTTAATAAAA
Organism: Paenisporosarcina macmurdoensis; assembly: GCF_042658845.1. Lineage (NCBI taxonomy): Bacteria > Bacillati > Bacillota > Bacilli > Caryophanales > Caryophanaceae > Paenisporosarcina > Paenisporosarcina macmurdoensis. The sequence continues at coordinate 22,333 of NZ_JBHSRI010000007.1, read as the reverse complement.
GAACGGCAATTTTATAAGGTATTCCTTTGACTAAATACGCTACATTGACTTCAGCAATGTAATAGTAGGCCATAATTGCAGGAAACCCAAAAAAGAAAAGTGCAATCGCAACGAATCCTGCCCCTTTTCCAGGCACTACAGAATCAATTGATTCTTGGGTGTATCCAGGTCCTGCATCAACACCTGGTAAATTTTCAACAATAAACAAAGTGCCGCTGCCATCTGGTTGAACATTGTACATTCCTGTTAGTAAAATCATGATCGCTGTAGCGGTACATATAAAGAGTGTATCTATGTATACAGAGAATGCTTGAACAAGTCCTTGCTTTACCGGATGAGACACCTCAGCAGCCGCGGCAGCGTGTGCTCCAGTTCCTTGACCCGCCTCATTAGAGTAAATGCTTCGTTTAACTCCCCAAACAATTGCTGACCCCATCATTCCACCATATGTTGCGTCTAAATTAAAAGCACTTCGAAAAATCAGCAGTAATACATCTGGTAATTCTGCAATGTGGAAGATAATAATTCCAAGTGAACAAACCATGTAGATGATTCCAATGAAAGGCACAACTATTTGTGCGACATGTGCAATCCGCTTAACCCCACCAATTATAATAAATCCAAGAATGACTGTAATAGCTGTACCCGTCACCCATGGTTGTAATCGAAAGGCATTATCCATGCCTAATGCAATCGAATTCGATTGAATTCCAGGTAATAAAAACGCAGTAGCTGTAATTGTAGCAATAGCAAACACGCTTCCATACCATCTCCATCCGATTCCTTTTTCGATGTAAAAGGCTGGTCCTCCACGATACTGTCCATTTTGCTTCACTTTGTAGATCTGAGCTAATGTCGATTCAATAAATGCACTAGAAGCTCCAATCAATGCTATAGCACACATCCAAAAAATCGCACCTGGCCCTCCAAATGCGATCGCTGTAGCGGTTCCAGCAATATTCCCAGTCCCAATTCTGCCCGACAAAGCCATTGAAAAGGCTTGAAATGAAGAGACACCTGCATCCGATTTTTCACCTTTAAACAAAAGGATAATCATATCTTTTAACAAGCGAATTTGAAGGAACTTTGTAAGAACTGAAAATAACAGTCCAATAGCAAAACAAAAGGTAATCATCCATGGTCCCCATAAGTACTCGTTAAGCCGTAAAATAAATAGTTCTATTAAGTATCCTCCTAACATTTAACCCCAGCCATATATTTTATGAAACAGTACACCTTCATAATCAACAGCTGAAAAAAATGTATGGCATATCTTTGAAATCAAAAAAAGACACCCAATAAAGAGTGTCTAGACAATATAACCGATTGATCTTAATACATTATTCATAAATGATTCTGTATATAAAAATACATCCTCTTGCTCTGGTTCATGAAATAAATCATGAAAACAACTTCCCCACTCTTTATATTGAATTTCTGAAAGTTGTTGCTTTTGCAACCAATGCTTAGCATACGATTGATCAGTAACTTTGTCTCTCTCTGCTGTCATCATTAAAATAGGCAGATTTTGAATACTTTCCTGTCTAGATGAAGTTGCTTTAAGTAATTGTTGCAGCTCATGATACCATTTCAATGTAATGGTCGTATTATAGAGCGGGTCGTCTTTATCTTGCGTATATACATCATAATTCCTCGTCAGCTGTTTAATTGTCACATCATGTGTACTTTTTACATTTTCAGCTAACTTGCCCATGCTCGACAAAGCACTTGAAAGTTTTGATGGATGGATTTTCAAATGCAACCAAGGCGACGTAAGTATTAAAGCCGCACATTCAATCGATTTTAATTGAAGTGAGTGCATAACAAGAGTTGCCCCTAAACCATGACCCATCACAAATACTGGCAAGTTATATGTCATCGATGCTTCTACTAATTGGTCTATATATGTCCCATATGAATTAAAATCTTCTTCATGTGCTGCTTTTTTTCTAGATGCTTCTCCATGCCCTGGCAAGTCTCCCATTACTACATGGAAACCTGAACTTCTAAATTTCTCTATTAACCATGCATATCTACGATGATGTTCATACGCGCTATGTACAATTGCGATAACCGCTTTTGCTTGACCATCAGCTTCCCATTTCCACATGAACAGCGCCCCTTTACTATTTCTAATTCTCGACATTACTTGATGTAATTTTACCACTTGATCTTGTAAACAATAAGTAATTGCCACTAAGAAGGACCTGAAATGAACATTGCTTTCGTCACAAATGACATAACTCTCATTCTTCTTTATCTACTAATGTTCTGTAAACTCATCTACATAAACAAGTCGACTTATGTATGTTCCTCTTTTTTTGTATAATGAAACCATACCGCAATAAGAAATGAGGAAATAACATGATTTACTCTTTTAATAATAAAACACCCTTGATCGATCCAACTGTTTATATTGCTGATTATGTCACAATCAGTGGGGATGTGACAATCGGTCCAGAGTCCACAATATGGTTTAATACCGTGATTCGTGGAGACGTTAACTCAACAAGGATTGGTCGCAAAGTAAACATACAAGACTTATGTTGCTTACATCAAAGCCCCGCTGCACCCTTAATTTTAGAAGATGAAGTAACCATTGGACATCAAGTTACCTTACATAGCTGTACAATTCGTCAAGGCGCTTTAGTGGGAATGGGTTCAATTATTTTAGATGGAGCTGAAATTGGGGAAGGTGCATTCATTGGAGCTGGAAGCTTAGTTCCTCCAGGAAAGATTATCCCGGCAGGCATGCTTGCATTAGGTCGACCTGCGAAAGTCGTACGTGAATTAAATGATGAAGACCGACTAGATATGAAGCGAATTGTAAAAGAATACGCTGAAAAAGGGCAAATTTATAAAGCGATGCAACAAAATACAAGTACTAAATAGAATGAGCAGGCGTTTAAGTGCCTGCTCTTTTAATTTGATATGTACCAACTGTTTGGTATATTGTCGTTCAAATTGGTTTATTCCCCTTCGCTCGGTGTTTATTCCCTTTCAAATTGATTTATTACCTTTCACTCGATGTTTATTCCCTTTCAAATTGGTTTATTCCCCTTCGCACTATATTTATTCCCTTCACCCATTTTTGTCCATAATGTCCGTGTGATAATTAGTTTGACTTTCGCTTCGCTGCGGTTGTGGAATCAATCCTATTATAAAAATATTTTCCCACTCAAGATTGATTTGTTCCCGCTCAATTCTTACCATTCACCCATTTTTCTACAGAAAAAAACTGTTCCGGATTAATCCGGAACAGTTTTGTTTTATTCGCCAGCTTTTTCTTTCAAAAGAGCAGCTTTGTCTGTTTTTTCCCAAGGTACATCTAAGTCTGTACGACCAAAGTGCCCGTAAGCAGCAGTTTGTTTGTAAATCGGACGACGAAGATCTAACATTTTGATGATACCTGCAGGTCGTAGGTCGAATAACTCGCGAACTAATTCAACAAGTTTAGATTCACTAACTGTGCCAGTACCGAATGTGTCGATAGCGATCGATACCGGTTGTGCTACTCCAATTGCATAAGCAAGTTGAACTTCACAACGGTCAGCTAGTCCTGCTGCTACAAGGTTTTTTGCTACGTATCGTGCTGCGTATGCTGCTGAACGATCCACTTTTGTAGGATCCTTACCAGAGAATGCTCCGCCACCGTGACGTGCATAACCACCGTAAGTATCTACGATAATTTTACGTCCTGTTAAGCCAGCATCACCTTGAGGTCCACCAATTACGAAACGACCAGTTGGATTAATAAAGTATTTTGTATTTTCGTCAATTAATTCTGCTGGTACAACAGGTTTAATGACATGTTCTTTAATGTTACGTTGAATTTGCTCAAGCGTTACTTCAGGGTGATGTTGAGTTGAAATAACAATTGTATCAATGCGCAACGGTTTATTGTTTTCATCATACTCAACCGTGACTTGTGTTTTACCATCGGGACGTAAATATGATAATACTTCTTCTTTACGAACTTCCGCTAAACGACGAGCTAACTTATGAGCCATACTAATTGGAAGTGGCATTAATTCCGGTGTTTCATTACAAGCAAAACCGAACATTAAACCTTGGTCACCTGCTCCGATTGCATCGATGTCTGAATCAGTCATAGAGCCTTCACGCGCCTCTAATGCTCTATCAACACCCATAGCGATGTCAGGAGATTGCTCATCGATTGCAGTTAATACTGCAGAAGTCTCTGAGTCAAAACCATATTTTGCACGTGTATAGCCGATTTCGCGGACTGTTTCACGTACAACTTTTTGAATATCCACATAAGCTGTTGTTGTGATTTCTCCAGCAACCAGTACTAAACCTGTTGTTACTGTCGTTTCACATGCAACACGTGCGTTAGGATCTTCAGTTAAAATTGCATCTAAAATTGCATCTGAGATTTGATCACAAATCTTATCTGGATGCCCTTCTGTTACTGATTCTGATGTAAATAGACGACGATTTGTCATTGGTATTTCCTCCTATATCCTTCGAGATTTCTCTCGGAAAATTCAAACGGTACTCATTTCCCATGTTCAGCTTATTCAGTCGATTAAAACCTTCCGCCTTATCGGGCTTCTGCACACGAGGATAAAGGGAGATGTCATAAAAAAAACCCTCTCTCACGTAAATCACATGAGGAAAGTATACATTAATAGGCATCTTTCACTCTTATCATCCAAGGAATACACCTTGCTTCAGGTTCAGCACCTTTGCTAATTACTACTTACTTCATAACTGCAGGTTGCCGGGTTTCATAGGGCCTGACCCCTCAACCAGCTCGGGATAAGAGTATCCGTTCAGTTTTACATCATAATAAACTAATCCCTCTATGTCAAATATTATTTATTATTCTTCATTAAAGAGAAATTTAAGAGGAATTTAATTAGGCTATTAGTGTAGTTTAATGAGCGGAATGTGTTATACTAATCAACGAATAAAAAAACACCCCAATGGATTGGGAATATAAGAAAAAGGAAGGTACATATACATGAATTCAGTGAACACTATCAACGAACTGAACGACTTGTTAAATGGCAAAAACGTGCATGTACAACTTTCAGTACCACAATTAGTGGAGAAAGCAACATTACGCGGAGAAGCTGTCTTAACATCAACTGGAGCTGTAAAAGTAGAGACAGGGAAATATACAGGACGTTCTCCTAAAGACAAATATGTTGTTGAAGAAGATATCTCAAAAGACAAGATTGATTGGGGTACAGTAAATCAACCGATTTCATCCGAAATTTTTTCCTCTTTATATAAGAAGGTTGTTACATATTTAAAATCGAAAGAAGAACTATTTGTTTTTAATGGCTTTGCAGGAGCAGACAAAGAATCTCGCCTTTCTATCAAAGTAATTAATGAATATGCATGGCATAACCTATTTGCACACCAATTATTTATTCGTCCTACGGAAGAAGAATTGGCAGTTCATGAATCACAATTTACTATTGTTTATGCACCTACGTTTAAAGCTGATCCAGCAATCGATGGTACTGCTTCTGAAGCATTCATCATTGTTTCAATGGAACAACGCATCATTTTAATTGGTGGAACAGAATATGCTGGAGAAATGAAAAAATCAATTTTCTCTATTATGAACTATTTACTTCCTGAACAAGGCATTTTATCTATGCATTGTTCATCAAACGTTGGCGAAAAAGGTGATGTTGCCTTATTCTTTGGTTTATCTGGAACTGGAAAAACGACGTTATCAGCTGATGCTGATCGCAAGTTAATCGGTGATGATGAGCATGGCTGGTCAGATAATGGTGTATTCAATATTGAAGGAGGCTGTTATGCAAAAGCAGTCAACTTAAAACGTGAAAATGAACCACAAATTTTCGATGCGATCCGTTTTGGATCAGTATTAGAAAACGTAGTAGTGGATCCGGATACACGTATTGCTAATTACGAGGATATCTCATTAACTGAAAACACACGTGCTGCTTACCCATTACAAGCAATTGATAATATTGTTGACCCTTCTGTAGCCGGTCATCCAAATACAATCATTTTCTTAACAGCTGATGCATTTGGCGTATTGCCTCCAATCAGTAAATTAACAAAAGAACAAGCAATGTACCACTTCTTAAGCGGTTTCACATCGAAACTTGCAGGAACTGAGCGTGGAATCACGACTCCACAAGCTACGTTCTCAACTTGTTTCGGTTCTCCATTCCTTCCATTGCCTGCAACCGTGTATGCAGAAATGTTAGGAAAGAAAATTGACGAACATAATGCACAAGTATTCTTAGTAAATACGGGTTGGACTGGCGGCGTATACGGCGTTGGTAAACGTATGAAACTTTCTTATACACGTGCAATGGTGCGCGCGGCGTTGGATGGTAAATTAGACAATGTAGAAACAGACAAAGGTTCTGTATTCGGGCTAGCGATTCCAAAAGCTGTACCTGGTGTTCCAGAAAACGTACTAAATCCACGCGATGCATGGGCAGATGTTTCTGCATATGACGCAAAAGCAAAAGAATTGGCAGATCAATTCCGTGAAAACTTCAATAAATTCGGCTCAGTTGCTGAAGAAATCGTCTCAAAAGGCGGACCGATTATTTAATATAAAAATGGCTTGCACTTCGTGTGCAGGCCATTTTTTATTCCTTGTAATGAAAGTTCGTATCGTTTTGGAAAAAAGATTGAATATGTATAGCTTCTGCTTTCGTAATTTGATTGAAATGTAGTTCAGCACCATAATCATCTACAGAACAAATATGATACCCATTCTTTTTAAAATGTAATGAATACCACAGAATACTATTTGTTTCACTACTAACAGATTGTAAAATTAAATCTTTTAACTTGTGGTTAAGTGGCATAGTAAAAATGACTAAATCAGTCTCAATTCTAATGGTACGTGCATAAGGTTTAATGGTTTGTATCAATTCTGTTTCATTTTTCCAACACCGTACTTCTATTGCCGTAAAAATTGGCAATAACTCCGTCATTAATGGAATCCAGAAGTCCACATTCTTTAAACGCTTTAGTGTTTCATTTCCATGTGAGAAGGTATCATTTTTTATATGTAAATTTCCCATAAGTAAACCTCCTCAACTTACATTAAGTGTTCTTTAAAATATTCTGCGTCTGCATTTTCAGGGAAGAGTTTTTGAAATTCTGCAGCTTCATTTTTATCTACCCCATACAGCACAATTTCAGAGCCATACTGTGCAATTTCCATCATTTGAATATCTTCTTTATAGAAGAATAGAGTGAACCATTTTATTCCACCGTTTGAATCAATTGAGTGATTACGTAAATAGTTACAATTATCTTCATTTAAAGTAATAGTGACTGACTTTACCAGACCTTGATCAATCGAATTCGCCGATATCTTTGCAAGTTCTTCTAGTAGCTCAGTTTCTTCTTGCCAACAGTGAATTTCGACTGAGGCAAAATCACTTGTATATGTATCCCAAAGCGTTTCCCAATAGCTTGTATCTACTGGTACAGACGATTTTTTCTCTGTATGAGTCGTTTCCAAATGAATTCGAACATGTTTCATTACACTTACCCTCCTTGATGTTTCATCCATTTTGTTAAGTCCCTTATAATTTGTTTGTTGATGTTCATTGGGAAAAAATGATTGTGCTCCTTAAAATACCACGTTTCAAAAACCTTATCTTCTTTTACTAATGCTTTTTCTAATCGACTTGCATGCTCAAAACCTACATTACGATCCTTCATTCCATGGATAATCAAAAGTGGGCATGACATTTGTTTAATATGTGGAATAGGTTGACGTTCATCATATGCTGCAAGTGCATTCTTTGGATTTCCACCAATTACTCGCTTCATCATCCTCCGCATATCACTGCGTTCTTCATAAGTAAGCACTATATCTGAAACTCCTGACCAGGTTACCATTGACGTAATATCATCACGCAAAATCGCTGTCCATAAAGCCATAATTCCACCACGTGAAAAGGCAAACAAGTGAATACGATTGACTGAAAGAAACTGTTTTAAGACATCTACTCCATATACGGCATCATAGCGATCTTCGCCAGCAAATTCATCGCGGCCTTCTCCACCTCTATTACCACGGTAATATGGAGCAAACACAACAAATCCTTGTGCTGCAAATTGAGCAATGCGAGCAGGTCGAACCATGCCTATGTTTTGAATTCCACCTCGTAAGTACAGTAATCCTTCATGACTACCCTTTTTTAGAGGTTCCGCAAGCAGACCTTTTACTCGATATCCGCATGACCAATAAACAATTTCAGTTAAACGAACATGTGGATTGGGACTAGGGTATGCCCTTTTAAGTTCAATCGTTCCATTTGCTTTCATCTAACATCACCTGTTCCAGCATTTTTTTCATGCCTTTATCTTTCATATGAAAACTGAGATTAGGTGAATGAATAAATTCTTGTAATGTCACCCAAACCGGCCCTTCTGTTTCAAATTGCTCAACATTTGTCTCTAAAGACACTACAGTTGAGCGGAAAACCACTTTACAAAATGGTTTTACATCATTCACCATGTATTCTGCAAACCATTCTAAATTCTCAAGCCTAGCACCTGTCTCTTCAAATGTTTCCCGTATTGCAGCTTGTTCTAACGTCTCGTTTACTTCTACCTTCCCACCAGGGAATTCAAGTCCTCTTAGCGGGTGCTTTGTCAGTAACCATTGCTTGTCCCTATTTGCTAGCACCAGAACATGTGTGGCAGGAATAGAAAAGGTGTTTTTATGAAATGATAATGTGACTTCAACTTCGTTCAAATCTAAAAAAGAAAACATGCCCGCTACACTCCTTTAAATCAGTGTAGCGAAGGCATGCAAAGCAATCAACTATAAAAAGGTAAGGTTTCAATATGTTGTTTAGATTCCTCATTCGTGTATTCATGAATAACCGCACACAATTTTTTCAATCGTAAATCGCTGCCATCATTTTCAGGATCTAAATGATAAGGTACATATGGAGTATGAGCTCGCCAAAATCCTTTTTGTTCAATATCTTCTTTTTGTTCAAATAATTGATCGAGCACATTCAACACGCCTGGTTCAGCCTCAATCTCATATTCCCATGGTGAATCGTCTGGATGGTAATAATAACGATGATGAGAAATCGACACATATATTTTCGCCATTTTTTCAACCCCTTTTTTTTAGCATGGCATTAACGACAAAATTCATGCATCAAAAAAAGGCGAGTTGAAAAAAGCAAACTCCTGAAAGGGAATTTGCTTAAAAAGATTATTTGTTTGTGTCACCTAGATAAGCATTTAACATCCATTGGTGTTTTTCAATTGATTGATAAACAGCATTTAATAAATCTTCTGTCATATCATCTTCATCTTTTGCGGCTTCGTCCATGCCTTTTTTCAAGGATTTCATAATTTTATCAAAATCTTTTACTACAGTTCCAACCATTTGTTCAGTAGATTCTTTGCCAGTTGCTTCTGTCACTTCGGATAGTTCCAAATGTTCTTTTAAAGTTGCTACTGGTTGTCCACCTAATGTTAGCAATCGCTCTGCAATTTCATCCATATGGAGCGTTGCTTCATTATAAAGTTCTTCAAATTTCGCGTGTAACGTAAAAAATTGCGGTCCTTTTACATACCAATGGAAATTATGTAACTTTGTATACATGACAGACCATGTTGCTACTTGCTTGTTAAGTTCCTTATTTAATGCTGCTGACATAAAATCATCACACTCCTGAATTTTTTTAAAAGCTTTAATACTTTCAATTTACCACTAAGTTCCTTAAACTAAACATAATGAGCAGAGTGGAGTGAAAAAAATGTCGTTATGGTTATTAATAATCGTGGCTATTATTGTCATGTTCGGAATAACGTTTATGTTTATCGTGTCCACAAAAAAAGCATATTCACTTGAACATAAGATTGATCCTTTGCCAAAACAAGCAAATGATGAGAAGGATAAACAATGAAGTATGTAGTCATTTCCATTATAAAACTATATCAAAAAATCATATCTCCTTTGACTCCACCTAGTTGTCGTTTTTATCCCACTTGTTCACACTACGGGGTTGAAGCGGTTGAAAAACATGGCGCTCTAAAAGGGACATACTTAGCGGTCAAACGAATACTTCGTTGTCACCCTTTTAATGAAGGTGGCTATGACCCTGTTCCCGAAGAATGGAATGAAAGAAAATGACTTCTTGAAAAAGAGTCATTTTTTTTTGTGTGTTTTGCTTGTGTTTTATTTTTATTTCTTGTATGATAATAAAGTTCTTAATTCAAATCGTAATCATTACTATTTAAAAGGAGTTTACAATGAAGAAAATTTTCTTATTAAGTTTAATTGCAATTTTAGCTGTATTTACAGCTGCTTGTGGTAATAACAATACAACATCTAATGAATCTGAAAACCTAGATGCCTTAACCGTTTACACAACCGTTTATCCTCTCACTTATTTTACGGAACGTATCGGTGGAGACAAAGTAGCTGTAAAATCCATCTATCCTGCTGGTTCGAATGAACATACCTTCGATCCTACACAAAAAGATATGATGGCTTTAGCGGACGCTGACTTGTTTTTCTATATTGGCCTAGGACTTGAAGGATTCGTCGATAATGCAAAGAAGACATTAGCAAATGAAGATGTATCAATGATTGCGACTGCGGATGCTCTATCTGATGAAGAATTGGCAGTAAGCGAAGTTAGTGAAGAAGACCATGCTGATGAAGAAGAAAATTCTGAGGATACACACTCAGACGATGAGGAAAGTACAGAGGAAGATGAACATGCTAATGAGGAAGAAAGTCATGATGATCATGAACATGGAGAATTAGATCCTCATCTTTGGATATCACCACAAATCAGTGTGAATCTTGCTACTTCGATAAAAGATTCATTAATTAAAAAAGATCCAAGCAATAAAGAAACTTATACAAAAAACTTTGATGTGCTAGTAAATGATTTAACACAACTGGATGCCGATTTTAAAGAAATGGCAGATGCATCGAGCAATAAAACATTCTTTGTGTCGCACGCAGCATTTGGTTACTTAGCTGGAACATATGGTCTAGAACAAGTGGCAGTTGCAGGATTAAACTCTCAAGATGAACCATCTCAAAAAGAACTAACTGAATTAGTTAAATTAGCAAAATCAATGAATATCAAAACGATTCTATTTGAACAAAACGTCTCTTCTAAGTTAACTAAAGTGATCCAAAACGAAATCGGTGCTGATGCATTAACCATGCATAATTTAGGCGTTTTAACACCACAAGACGTCGATAATAATGAGGATTATTTCACGTTAATGGAACAAAATTTAGAGACTTTAACGAAAGCCTTAAATTCTTCAAAATAAACGAAAAACCACGGAAAGATTACAGCCTCCGTGGTTTTTTTATGCATAAAATAGTTTTCTTTTCACTTCATATTGCTCGATTATCTTATGATTCAACGATACACCCACACCAGGCGTACTTGGAAGTTGAATCTCTCCTTGCTGAACATCAATAGTAGGTTCAGCTAAATCATGGTCCCAAAAATGACTAGAAGAACTAAAATCTCCTGGGAATTTAACACCTGATAAAGAAGCAAATGCGAGGTTAAACGCTTTTGATACCCCAAATTCAATCATCCCGCCCACCCAGATAGGTATACCCGCTTTTTCACAGTAATCATGTATGCGAAGAGCATTTGATAATCCACCCACTCTTCCTTGTTTCATGACAATAATTTTCCCTGATTGGTGGTCAACCATGTCTTCAACATCTTGAAAACTCGCTATGCTTTCATCTAAGGCAAATGGCGTTTTCATTGATCTTTGAGCAATTCCGGACAATTTATTTTGTTGTTCTGAAAAAGGTTGTTCAATCAATGTGAAACCACATTCATCAAAGGTTTGTAACAAATGAAGTGTCTCTTCAGTAAATGCACCATTTGCATCAGCGAAGAATAATGTTTGTGGATAAAGTGCAATCATTTCTTGCAGCTTTTTAGGATTGGACGATTGCGAAATTTTTAGTTTGATCCGTTTATAGCCTTTCAACACAGCATCTTCGATTTCAGCATACATTTCTTCATCATTAGCTGCGGCTACTACAATTCCTGCTTCTATCGCTTGAGAAGTTCCACCTATGACTTGCCACAGAGGCTTTTGTTGTTTTTGAGCATAAATGTCCCATATTGCATGATTGACAGCAGATTTCGCCATGTGATTGCCTTTGATAAAGGTTAAACAACTATCCACATCATCTGGATGAGATAATGGATTATTTAGAATGGCAGGTATCATCCAATTTTCTAAAGCAAGCCACGCTGTCTCCACAGTTTCTTCCGTATACCAAGGAGACGAAAAAGCCACACATTCACCGACACCGATATTGCCTTGGTCATCTATCAATTCAATCAGAATACTTTCACGTTCTAAAACTTCTTGCAAATGTGTTGTGAAGGGTTTTCTAAGAGGCACGCGAACTTGATATAGCGTTACTCGTTGGATTTGGATGTTACCCACTCTCTCAGCTCTCTTCTTAATAATTTATTAGAAGCATTTCTAGGCATTTCCTTTATATGATGTAACTTTCTCGGCATTTTATATGGGGCTAATTTTGTTTGCAAAAACTCTCGTAAAGACTCCAACGATATTTCTGCATCACTAACGATAAAGGCAATAGGAACTTGTCCCCACTGTTCATCATCCACGCCACAAACACCCGCTTCTCGAATCATCGGATGTTGCAAAATCGCATTCTCCACTTCTGCTGGATAAATATTTTCTCCACCTGAAATGATTAAATCTGAACGGCGATCAACTACAAATAAATAGCCTTCATCATCCAGATAACCAATATCGCCAGTATAAAGCCATCCCTTTTCTTGAGAAGGTGTTTGTTCATATTGACCAATATAGCCAGGTGTTACATGCCCACCTCGAATGCAAATCTCCCCTTCTTCAAAAGGTTTCTTTGCATGATCGATCCGAATAAAACTTAAATATAAAGGTTTTCCGGAAGATCCTAATTTTCTAACAGCATCTTCAGGAGCTAGTGTGGCTGTTTGGGATGCTGTTTCTGTCATTCCGTAGGTTTGCAATATAGGAATGCCCCTGGCAATCGCTCTTTCTAAATAATGACTTGGAACAGGGCCACCACCAACAAGCATGGTCAGCAAGCGAGATGAGACATTCTCTTCGCGCTCTTCTAGCTCTCTCAATATACGTTCTAACATAACAGACACGACAGACATTCGAGTGACGTTGCCATTTACTAAATCATCTACTACGCGAACTACATCAAATTTCGAATAAAGATTAACTTCCATTCCATATAAAACCGAACGTATTAAAATGGATAGCCCGCTTATATGAAAGATTGGCATGGTACATAACCACACGTCATTGGTTTGAATGCCCATATTAAAAGCGGAAGAAGTCGCGTTCGTCGTATGATTCAAGACGGTTTGTCTAACACCTTTTGGACGTCCTGTTGTACCAGACGTATACATAATAGACATCGTGCGGTTAAGTGGCCACTCTTCTTCTATACGAATTGTGCTTGAATTCTTCTCAGACAAGTCTTCTAGAGTGATTTTTTTGTACATACCAATTCTTTCCTGATAATTTTCTTTCACAAGGACAAGAGTAGGCTGTGCATCTTCAATTTGATAAGCCAATTCCTCATCAGACAATCGCTCATTTAATAAAACGACCTCACAACCCAATTGCCAGCAAGCATGAATTGTAATAATTAATTGGGGGTGAGAAGGAGCAAGTATGGCAATTCGAGCACCCTGTTCAATACCAGCAGTTTTTATTGTACCTGCTGTATTCATGACTTCATCAAATAACTGTTTAAAAGTCCATGATTTGCCCTCAAATGTTAAAGCTAATCGATTGGGTGTCATTTGGACACGTTGTGCTAACCAGTTTGGATACATGTTTAACCCACCTTTAGAAAAAGCTGCCCTTCTTAAAAGGACAGCTTGAGAAATGTTGTTATCAAGGGAAACGAGGGAATTGACCGAAGTCAGGTTTACGTTTTTCCTTAAAGGCATCGCGGCCTTCTTTCGCTTCATCAGTTGTATAGTAAAGAAGAGTAGCATCTCCCGCTAATTGTTGAAGACCTGCTAAACCATCGGTATCTGCATTCATCGCTGCTTTTAAGAAACGTAGCGCTGTCGGAGACATGGAAAGCATTTCTTCACACCATTGTACGGTCTCATCTTCTAATTGTGCGTAAGGGACAACCGTATTAACTAAGCCCATATCAAGTGCCGCTTGTGCATCATATTGACGGCATAAGTACCAAATTTCACGTGCTTTTTTATGACCGATAATACGAGCAAGATATCCTGAACCATAACCCGCATCAAATGAACCAACTTTAGGACCAGTTTGTCCAAAGATTGCATTGTCAGCAGCAATGGTTAAATCACATACAACGTGAAGGACGTGTCCGCCACCAATTGCATAACCAGCTACCATGGCAACAACTGGCTTCGGAATTACACGAATTAAACGTTGCAAGTCAAGAACGTTTAAGCGAGGAATTTCATCTTCCCCAACATATCCACCGTGGCCACGTACTGATTGGTCTCCACCTGAACAAAAAGCTTTTTCACCCTCACCAGTTAAAACGATGACTCCAACTTTAGAATCGTCTCTTGCATGTGTAAATGCTTCTAGTAATTCTTTAACTGTTTTCGGACGGAACGCGTTGCGAACTTCCGGACGGTTAATCGTGATTTTTGCGATTCCGTTATATGTTTCATATTTAATATCTTCATATGTACGTTCTGATACCCATTGACGTGTCATACTCTTCCTCCTAAAATAATCATTTCACTTGCTCCATTATTATTGTAGCAAACTGAACGGGATTTTCCACATGAATCGCATGTCCAACAGCTAAAACTTCAAGATGTTGGCTGTTTTCTATGCGATTTTTCATTTGTTGTGCTATTAACTTGAATTTTTCATCGAGCTCTCCAGTAATAAGTGTTACCGGTATTTTTAATTCATTTAATTGTGACCAATAAGACGGTTGGCTTCCTGTTCCCATCCCTTTCAAACTACTCGCTAATCCTAAAGAAGATTGCTGAAGGCGTTCTTGACGGATGGCTTGTCGCTCTAAATCAGAAAGTTTCTTCTGTGATTGGAATAGCGGTATGTCTTGCCAGAAGTCAATAAATGCTGGCAAACCTTCAACTTCTATTTTTTTCGCTAACGATTCATCTGCCTTTATTCTTGCTTGTTGTTCAGTTACTAATTGCAGTCCTGGAGACGCGCTTTCCAATACTAAGCGTCTAACAAATTTTGGATAAGTAATGGCATAAGCAAGGGCAATACGTCCCCCCATCGAATAACCAACGAGCGTAAAATCAGTTACTTGAAGCGAAACAAACAGCGTCTGTAAATCCAGAAGTTGCTCTTTCATTTCATAGCGTCGTGTTTCTTGAGGAGCATCCGTCTTACCATGTCCCAATAAATCCACTGTAATACATCTGACTTTTGGAGGTAAGCATTCTATGATGGGTTCCCAAGTTTTCGTGCTTCCTGTAAAACCATGCAAAAAAACCATCGTCTCAGATGCCTCTTTATTCATGATGGAATAACCAATCTTTACTCCTCGAACACTTTTGATTAATTGCTCCACAGTTGATCTAACTCCTCGGTGATGTCGCTCCATAAATGACGATGAGCTATCACATTTTCTTGACGATTCGTCTTCACTTCAATGATGCGTAAATCCTTGTGTTTAAGGGTAGTTAAAGCATCTTCAAATGCTTCCATTGAATCGACAGCAAAATATTCTGCTTGATACATAGTTGCGATAGAATCAAATGTTAAACCTGTTGGCGTTCCGAACAACTTCTCAAAATATGTTTCTTCCTTGGACTGCGGTAGATATGAGAAAATGCCCCCTCCGTCATTATTCATCACAACGATGGTAAGATCAGTGTCGTGAAAACGAGTGACCAATAAGCCATTACTATCGTGTAAAAAGGAGATATCACCAATTAAAAGGGTTGTGGGACGCTTTCTAGCTTGTTGTATGCCGAGAGCAGTTGATACCACCCCGTCAATGCCATTTGTTCCACGATTAGCATAGATAGCGATATCTTTGGTTGTTTGATTAAAGAAAGTATCGACATCACGAATTGGCATGCTGCTTCCCGAGATTAAATCACTACCATCAGCTAATAAATTAAATAATTTTCCAGCAAATGCACCTTCATCTTGTTGGTCGTCAATGTAACGTTCAATATGTTCCGTTGCAACCGAATTCGCTTGTGTCCAGATGTTCAGTGTTTCATTAGTTTGTACTTGATTGACGTCATTCCAAAATACTTGCGGAATTGACTGTATATGATGAGTCACTACACCTAAAGAATCACGGAATAAAGGATCTTCATCAATGACGATATAGACAGCAGGTCTATATTCTTTCAAGAAAAGAGAAAGTGGTTTTGACACAGGTTGTGCACCAAATCGCAAGACTAAATCTGGGTTTATTGCCTTTTTAAAATTCCCACTTTTCAACAGAGCATCGTATTGATCTATCAATAAATGTCGGCATTCTTCAGGAACTTCCGTACGAAGTTGGGAAAGTGCATCAGCTATTATTGGCCACTGAAGTGATTTAGCGAAAGCCCAAAAATCTTGTTTTGAGAAATCACCAGATAGTTCACCAACAATTATGAATCCCCTCTTGGTATTCACCATCATCTCTTCAACCAATTTAATGGATGATTGAGAAGCAACAATTGATCCGGTAATCGATTGTTGGTACGTTGATGGTTGTACTTCGTACTCAAAATCGAGTAGTAACGGCTCGCGAAACGGGATATTTATGTGTATGGGACCCATCGGTGCTGCCTTTGCAAAAGTAACTGCTCGTCCAGTATGTCTCTCGACAAAAGGGATCGTTTCTTTATAGCCGTCCGCTAAAGGAAAATCCACACTCCATTTAACGTGATTCCCATATAATTGAACTTGATTTATAGCTTGCGGTGCGCCAACTTCTCGCAACTCGTGAGGTCTGTCTGCCGTTAACACAATGAGTGGAATTCGTGCATAGTTTGCTTCCACAATTGACGGGAAATAGTTAGCTGCTGCAGTTCCAGAAGTACAAAGCAGCAACACTGGATTTTGTTTAGCTTTTGCCAACCCTAAAGCAAAGAATCCAGCTGAACGCTCGTCAATTTGCATATATGTGTTAAATGCTTGTGTTTGACTAAAGGCATAAGCAAGAGGAGTAGAGCGAGAACCTGGACTGATCACAACATCCTGAACACCAGCTTGAAGAAAAGTTTGCACGATCGTATGAACGTACTCGGTTAAGTTTGCACGATTATCCATTTAACTTGCCTCCAAGAGTTCGTAACATCGGTCTAAATTTCACTAACGTCTCTGCGTATTCCGATGTTGGATCCGAATCTGCTACAATGCCTCCACCAGCATAAAGATATGCCTTTTGTTTATTTAATAAGGCAGAACGAATGGCCACTGCAAATTCTCCATTTCCTTCAGCATCAATCCAGCCAACAGGAGCTGCATAATATCCACGATTCATTTGCTCCACCATTCGAATAATGGCCATGGCATCTGCACGCGGTTCGCCACCTAATGCCGGAGTGGGATGCAAGTCTTTTACTAGTTGAAGCAAGCCTTGTCCTTTTTGTAAATGACCTTCTACAGGTGTAAATAAATGTTGAATGTCACGAATTTTCATTAACTTAGGAAACTTCGGCACTTTAACATCATCACAATACTGTTTAAATACACTTGTAATCATATCGACTACATATTGATGTTCTTCACGGTTTTTTGAATCTTGCAGTAAGTCATTGCCTAGTTGTTGATCTTTTGTTGCAGTTTGTCCCCGGTTAATAGAGCCAGCCAAACAAGTAGAAAGTGCTCTGCGATTTTCAACCTTTACTAATCGTTCAGGTGTCGCTCCAAAAAACAAATTATCTCCAAGTTCCAAACCAAAAAGAAAACTTTCTGGTTGCTCCTTTGATACATGATACATAGCAGAGGGTGAATTGACATCTTCTGCAAATGTTAAGGATAACGAACGGGCAATCACGACTTTCTGTGCTTCCCCAGCATGAATTAACTTTGTAACATGAGAAACTGCATCTAAATACAGTTCCTTAAAACGTTCTTCTAAATTCGTTAACAGTGGTTTTGCATATGGTTTTAATTCCTTTACTTGTGCTGCATGAATCAAATCGTCACGCTCTGAACGTAGATGATCAAATAGATGTTGTGAGTCTAATTCACTTGTAACTAAATGAATACTAATAAAAACTCTGTCATCACGAATGACAAGTTGAAATGATGGCACAGCAAAGTATGCCGAGGGGAATATATCCCACTCGGAAGACAAATGATTTGCAGGGTCAAACGAAAACCCACCAAATAGTATAGGCTGTAAATCCTGTTCTTCATTGACAATTTTAGAGCAGAGTTCATTCCATTGTTTATCTACTTCTTCAAACCGGCTGTCCTCAGATGAGCTTGTAATAACATGTGCATGTCCAATGCCAACTAAGGTAAAGGTTTTTTCACGGTTTTGCCAATAAAATCTTTTCCCTTTATATGACTCGCCTGCTTCAAAAAAAGCAATTGAGGATAATCCATTAACTTCAATCGTTTCAGTATAAAAATGTACAGCTGATGATAGCTCTTCAACTGCGTATTCTGTGGATGTAAATGTCTTACGATTCATCCAGCTTCCCTCCGTAAATAGGACTTTACAAAAAAGTAAAGTTCCCTCAATATCATACCTTCTATCATACCTCTTTTATCCCGATTCGGCATCCGATAAGCAAACAATCTACCCATAATTAAGTTGTTGAAGTACAATAAGGGAGGTGAAAAAAGAAGAAGGAGCGGAGACTATATGTCACACGATTTAAAAGCCGATACTGGCTGGCGTATATGGTGGCAATTAACAAGACCTCATACGTTAACAGCATCATTCGTCCCGGTATTTCTAGGAACAATGATTGCAATTTCTTATACAAATATACATTGGCCATTATTTTTCGCCATGTTATTTGCAAGCATGCTCATCCAAGCAGCTACAAATATGTTTAATGAGTACTATGATTTTGCAAGAGGGTTAGATACTGAAAAATCGGTCGGAATTGGTGGTGCCATTGTACGAAATGGCGTTAAACCAAAAACAGTCATGATACTTGCATTACTGCTTTATGCTATCTCGATCTTATTAGGTATCTATATTTGCATCCAAACCACTTGGCTATTAGCTGTTGTTGGAGCTGTAGCAATGGCAATTGGATATTTATATACTGGTGGTCCATATCCAATTGCATATACACCTTTTGGTGAATTATTTTCAGGTGTTTTTATGGGCATGTTAATCGTCTTAATAGCATTCTTTATTCAAACAGGTGACATCACAACAATCGCTCTATTACTGTCTGTTCCAAGTATGCTACTTGTCGCTGCAATTATGCTATCAAACAATATTCGTGATTTAGTGGGCGATAAAGAAAGTGGCCGTAAAACAATGGCTATATTAATCGGTCGTAAACAAGCAATTAATGTATTGCTTGCACTGTTCGTAGTTTCCTATGTATGGATCGTAGCTTTAGTTATTTGGGGTGTACTAACACCTTGGGCACTTCTTATATTCGTAAGTATAAAAAAACCTATACATGCAATCCGTATTTTTAAAACAAAAGTACATACAATTGAAGTAGCTCCGGCTATGAAAGATACTGCATTAACGAATACCATATTCGGTTTCCTGCTTAGTATTGGCTTATTAATTGGTTATTTGATTTAATATGTAAAAAACCCGCAAGTGCGCTATTAAGCACTTGCGGGTTTTTAGTATGGTGGTTTATGAAAGGACTAAGAACAGAATAATGAATGGTTCACGAGCGATATGTCACGATTCCCTATAATTCGACATTTGGACATAAAAAAACACGCTATCCCGAAGATAGCGCATCTTTCTATATGACCCCTACGGGATTCGAACCCGTGTTACCGCCGTGAAAGGGCGGTGTCTTAACCGCTTGACCAAGGGGCCTTACATCTGGCGGAGAAGGAGGGATTTGAACCCTCGCGCCGTTTGACCGACCTACACCCTTAGCAGGGGCGCCTCTTCAGCCACTTGAGTACTTCCCCAGAAATAATTGGCTCCGAAGGTAGGACTCGAACCTACGACCAATCGATTAACAGTCGATTGCTCTACCACTGAGCTACTTCGGAATGGTGGGCCTAAATGGACTCGAACCATCGACCTCACGCTTATCAGGCGTGCGCTCTAACCAGCTGAGCTATAGGCCCACAAAAAAATTGGAGCGGGTGAAGAGAATCGAACTCTCATCATCAGCTTGGAAGGCTGAGGTTTTACCACTAAACTACACCCGCAATATGGTGGCTCAGGACGGAATCGAACCGCCGACACAAGGATTTTCAGTCCTTTGCTCTACCGACTGAGCTACTGAGCCACATTAGTTGAATTTGTACTAGCATTGAATCTCTTTGTCAGCTTCTTTCGGTTAGTCACGTATGTTAGTACGCTCCTTCACTTACTCATTTTGCTTCCTCGATCTTCTTTGCTTCTGCCAAATTCCTAAAGAATTACTTTAAAAAAATGGCGGTCCCGACGGGAATCGAACCCGCGATCTCCTGCGTGACAGGCAGGCATGTTAACCGCTACACCACGGAACCATTTGGTTGCGGGGGCAGGATTTGAACCTGCGACCTTTGGGTTATGAGCCCAACGAGCTACCGTGCTGCTCCACCCCGCGATAATATTATTGTTACAAACACAATTGCTTTAACGCTTTATGCGTAGTGGCCATCGTCATCTTTGTTTGACGATTTTCTCCACCCTCGCGATTTCTTTAGAGCGAGATATGTATGTAATGTTTGATGATTTATTTATACCACACACTTAGTAAAATGGAGGAGGTAGAGGGATTCGAACCCCCGCGGGATTTTACTCCCCTGTCGGTTTTCAAGACCGATCCCTTCAGCCAAACTTGGGTATACCTCCGAGATATATAAGTGGTGGACCTTGCAGGACTCGAACCTGCGACCGGACGGTTATGAGCCGTCTGCTCTAACCAACTGAGCTAAAGGTCCTAAATAATGGCGGCCGAGGGGATCGAACCCCCGACCTCACGGGTATGAACCGTACGCTCTAGCCAGCTGAGCTAGGCCGCCAGGATCTTTATAAATGTTGGTGGAGCCTAGCGGGATCGAACCGCTGACCTCCTGCGTGCAAGGCAGGCGCTCTCCCAGCTGAGCTAAGGCCCCTAAAAAGGGATAAAATACTGGTCGGGAAGACAGGATTCGAACCTGCGACCCCTTGGTCCCAAACCAAGTGCTCTACCAAGCTGAGCTACTTCCCGAAGTTAATAATAATGGCGCGCCCGAGAGGACTCGAACCTCTAACCGCTTGATTCGTAGTCAAGTACTCTATCCAATTGAGCTACGGGCGCTAAATATGCTGTTTTAAAAAGATGGTGCCGAGGACCGGAATCGAACCGGTACGGTAGTCACCTACCGCAGGATTTTAAGTCCTGTGCGTCTGCCAGTTCCGCCACCCCGGCACTTAAGAAGTTTTGGAGCGGAAGACGAGGTTCGAACTCGCGACCCCCACCTTGGCAAGGTGATGTTCTACCACTGAACTACTTCCGCTCGTATGTTGTTATAAAAATGGTGCGGGTAAAGGGAGTCGAACCCCCACGCCTTGCGGCGCTAGATCCTAAGTCTAGTGCGTCTGCCAGTTCCGCCATACCCGCGACTTAATATTTAAAAATGGTGAGCCATGTAGGATTCGAACCTACGACCCTCTGATTAAAAGTCAGATGCTCTACCAACTGAGCTAATGGCTCTCGAAAATTAATGGTGCCGGCGAAAGGAGTCGAACCCTCGACCTACTGATTACAAGTCAGTTGCTCTACCAGCTGAGCTACACCGGCACACTGTAAAAAAATATGGTGGAGGATGACGGGCTCGAACCGCCGACCCTCTGCTTGTAAGGCAGATGCTCTCCCAGCTGAGCTAATCCTCCGAAATAAATCGCCCAGCGACGTCCTACTCTTGCAGGGGGAGACCCCCAACTACCATCGGCGCTAAAGAGCTTAACTTCCGTGTTCGGTATGGGAACGGGTGTGACCTCTTTGCCATTATCACTGGACTGGGTATTCTTTTTTAACGACAAGATTTATTATACCAAGTAAAACGAGAATTACAAGTGTTTTTCATTATTTAAAAAAACTATTTCTTGTTCACTCAAAACTGGATAAACGGGCCATTGAAAGCCATTCAAAATTTTGGTTAAGTCCTCGATCGATTAGTATTCGTCAGCTGCACACGTCGCCGTGCTTCC
>NZ_JBHSRI010000006.1:73696-113421 GCF_042658845.1 Paenisporosarcina macmurdoensis | reverse complement strand
AACGGTTAAGTTCAAGTTTGTTTTCGATACCAACAGGTGTCGGCGTAAGAAAACGTTTGTGCTTCCGGCACCGAAGTGCGTTCCGCTTGTTAGTTGACGTTTTGCTGTTCAGTTTTCAAGGTTCATGTGTTTGCGTCACTGTTTCAACAGCAACTCTTATATCTTACCAAAACCTAATTGTCATGTCAACAAAAAGTTTTGACTTAACATATTTGTTTGTCACTTGCTTTAGCGACTTATGTATCTTACCATCCTTCAAACAAGAATGTCAATACAATATCATAAATTTAAAAGAACAAAAATAAACTAGGTAATGAAGGGTTGTGATCCAATGAAAAAACGCATGTTAATCACCTTTATAAGTCTGTTCATTTTCTTACTATTTATTCAACAAAAGGAGCAATGGACATCCGTATTCCTTGTAACTGATCAACCTGACGTCTTGATGAAAGGCAATCACGGCGTGACATTAACTGTTGATTTATCTTTTGGTCGAGAAGACGTGGATGAATGGATATCTAAATTAGAGAAACCTTATCCTCTTCTCTTTTTAGATGCAGACTGGATTGAACGTTCTCCTTTGATCATTAAAAAAATCAAAGAAAAAAACATTCCAGTTGGATTGCTCGGTCAAGAAGGCAAGCAATACGAAGAAGCTCCGAATTTGTTGAAAAAGGAAATTGAACGTTTCCAGTCTGAATTTGGTGTAGTTCCACTTTGGTATCGAACAAAAGATCACACGTTTCCAAAACCACTTAAGAAACAACTATGGGATTCCAAAATCAATATGGTGAGCTCTTCCGTTAACTGGACAACAGGTAATCCTCCTACTATCCAAAACGGAGATATCGTTTCAGTTGCATTACACCAGAAAACTCGGGTAGTGCTTAAAGAGCTAACTGCTTTCCAAAAAGCTCATCCATTTGTTTCTATAGAAGAAACATTGTTTGGCTATAAAACACAAACGAAAACTTTCCCATAAAAAAAGCATCCAACTGGATGCTTTTTTTATGCTTTTACATTAGTAGCTTGAGCACGTGCTTTTCGACGTTCTTCCAACTTTAATCGATCTACATCAGACTTTGCATTGTATTTTGGCAATTTTAATAATTGATAGGCATTTACCGCTAATAATGGGAACAATAAGATGGTGACATAACGATCTACATCTTTTTCATCTACCATCAATACGGGTAACCATTCCAAAGTTGTAATAACAATCATAAAAAATAGCGCAGATATGAAAGCATGTTTCTTCGTCCATTTGGCTTTGAAATAAGCTACGACTAATCCCGTCGTTAAAAGAATAGCCAGAAGTCCTAAATATAACCACAATTGTGATTGCGAATTAGCAATCGGCATAAAACGAAATTTAATTAAATCAAAAATAACTAATGCAATAATTAATAGTTGCACCCAGTTCCACAATGTTAGGGATTTGAAAATATTAACGCCAAATTGATGAATGGTTAAATATGCGAAGAATCCCATTTGACTCAGAACACTCATCGTCATACCTAAGAATACAAACCATAAAAAACTTACAGCAAATTCAGCGTACTCTCCACTGGCAACAAAAGGTGCAAATACATCTTCCCATCGAATAAGTAATCCAAGCACACCGGTGACGAGCCCGCCAATTACAAGTGCCTTGAAGAAAAATATAAACCAATTTCGTATCGTCACAACAAAAAATCCTCCGTTTTTCTCAAGTTCTTCATTTGATTGTATCAACGAATAAGTAAAAAATCTAATTTACTATTCGATATCTACATATTCTCAAGAAATTTGTGAACAATAAATGAAAAGGTCAGTGGAAGAAAAGAGGTTAAGTATGCGAAAATGGATAATTCTTATAGGAGTCGTCGTATTAGCTGGTTGTGGTGGAGCACAACAAAGCAGCACTCCTTCATATGAAGAAACAAAAAAAATGATTACGGATACCATGCAAACTGAAGAAGGAAAAAAAGTAATGCGTCAAATGCTGTCAGATCCTGAATTTAAAGAGCTTTTAATTTTGGAACAAGAAGATGTGAAAAACTCGATTGAGAATACTCTACTATCAAAGGATGCGGAAAAATTTTGGAAAGATACGTTTAAAGATCCAACTTTCTCTGAAACCTTTGCAAAAAGCATGAAAGAGCAACAACAAGACATCATGACTGAATTAATGAAAGATGCTTCATTTCAAAAAGAATTAGAAACATTCTTTGGACAACCTGACATGCAGAAACAATTGGAAACCATCTTGCAATCATCTACAATGCGCAAAGAAATCGAAGAAATTGTGCAAGAAACGGTTGATAGCCCGCTTCTGAAAACCAAATGGCAAGAATTGATTAAAGCTGCTGGTGCCGCTGAAGAAGAGAAATCCGGTGAATCTGGTGGTGGTCAGAAAAAAGAAGAAGAGAAAAAACCATAAAAATACAAACCCCCGCCTGCATATGCAAGCGGGGGTTTACACTTATTTCTTTAGTTTATTTATAACTTTTAACGCAATTTCTTCATATAATTTACCCGTTGAATGTGTTTCTGAATACACTGAAGGAGCAAAATCTTCTTCATTCCAATCAGGTTGACCTAGTGGGATTTGTCCAAGAAGTTCTGTGCGAAGCTCATCTGCAAGCTTAGGACCGCCTCCCTTACCAAAAACATACTCTTTCTCATTCGATGTTTTCGATTGGAACCACGCCATATTTTCTATTACACCTAGTACTTCATGATCTGTTTGAAGCGCCATAGCACCTGCACGCGCAGCAACAAAAGCCGCGGTTGGATGTGGAGTGGTTACTACGATTTCTTTTGATGAAGGGATCATTTGATGAATATCAAGTGCCACGTCCCCTGTTCCTGGTGGTAAATCAAGCAATAAATAATCTAATTCGCCCCACTCAACATCTTTGAAGAATTGATCTAAGACTTTACCAAGCATTGGACCACGCCATACAACTGGTGCGTTATCTTCTACGAAAAAGCCCATCGAAATGACTTTAACCCCAAAGCGTTCAACTGGAATTATGCGTGTACCTTCAATTTTTGGACTTTGTTGAATACCCATCATATCAGGTACGCTGAAGCCATATATATCTGCATCGATTAATCCAACTTTTTTGCCTAAGCGAGCTAACGCCACTGCTAAGTTAACGGAAACTGTCGATTTCCCTACGCCTCCCTTACCAGAAGCAATGGAGATAAATTCGACTTTATTTAATGGTGACAATAAATCTTGCGCTTCAGATGCAGTTGCCGTTCCACGGAATTGCGCTAATACTTCTGCAGGCAATTCTTCAAAGCGAATGCCGACAGTACCAACACCCGCTCCCTTCAACGCATCAACTACCTTCATTTGCAATTGCATTTGTTCAGCAGTGTTTATTTTAGCAATCGCAAGCTTTACGCTAACATGATTTTTTTCTTCTTTAATTGATACTTCTTTTATACCGTTTGTTTCGAGTAACGTTTTATGTAAAAAAGGGTCCTGTAATTGCCCGAGCAGTTCGCGAACCTGTTGTTCATTCATCAATTTAGAGACACTCCTTTAATGTGCATTTCGTCCTATAGTATATCATATCGAATATAGCTAGGTGGTATTATAGGACTTCTGTTAAGGATAGGAGCATTGATAAAACGATACTCTCTTTAAACTCTTCTTTTGACTCCACTTTACTGCATTTGACTATCGACGTACTCTTCAATCCCATCTGCAATCGCTTCAGCCATTTGCTCTTGATAATCTTTAGACGTCAATAATTTTAATTCATCTGGGTTGCTTAAGAATCCTGTTTCCACTAACACTGCTGGGACTGTCGCCTTTTTCAATAAGTATACTTGCTTAATGGCAAGTGCTTCACGTTCCGTATTTCCAATATGCTCTCGGATGGCCCCTTGTATTGCTTTTGCCACTGCCGCTCCGCCTACATGACCATCCTTATGATAAAACACTTGTGCTCCGCGCCATCTGGCATCAGGTATAGAGTTTACATGAACACTGATAAATAAATCTGCTTCTGTGTTGGCAATCATTTCTTCACGCAATTGTAAATCGGCAACTTTCCTTGCACGAATGGTCGGGAAAGTTGCTTGCGGATTATGTTCAGCTACCGCATCTTCCTCATTCGACCTAGTCATTACGACTTCGGCACCCAAACGTTTTAATTCCTTTTCAAGCGCTTTCCCAAGTGCAAGTGTAATGTCTTTCTCGACGACTTCTCCAATAGAAGCGCCTCCATCCATACCACCATGACCAGGGTCTACCACGATTTTCATTCCACCAAGAGGCGCAGGTAAAAAGAATGCGCGATCTGATGCTTGCGTTTCATAAACCACAACTGTTACAGAGACTAACATTAAAAGTCCAATTGCTATCCAGCGTTTCAACGCGAACGACACCACCTTTTACACTCACTATACGTTTGTCCGATACGAACTATGAGGAAAAATAATGATGCAATTAAATTAAAACCTTCTCCAGTCATTAAGAGTTATCTTCTCTCAAATCCATGTAGATCGTACCATCCGACTCGATTTCTGCATAAAAAACTTGTTGCACTGAATTCACTCCATGACTTTTCAATTGCTTGATTACCCATTCTTCCGTTAAGCCTTGGTCTGGCAAATTCTTTTCAATGATTTTACCATCTGCAATTATTGTGGTGGGCATATATTTTGGTACAATGATTTGTGCTTTCACATCTTGTTTTGTGGCTGATTGTTGAGCCACTTTTTTAAAGACACTGAGCTCTCCGTTTGTTTCTAACACAGCAAAGTGCACATCTTTCACTGAGAAAATCCCCTGTATTCTTAATAACATATTTAAATCCCCAATAGGAAGACGACTTTTCTTGAGATTCCCCTCTAAGATTTTGCCATTCTTAATGATGATCATCGGTTTATCATCAAGCATTGCTTTTGCTCTACTTGATTTTAATGATATATAACTAACGAGAAGCGTAAGAATTGACCACCAGATTAAAGAAGTAATGGCGTTTAAGTAATGTGTATCATCATGTGCAGCAATCTCTCCAGCTATCGAGCCAATCGTAATGCCAGTGATGTAATTAAAAAATGTAAGTTGACTCAATTGTTCCTTCCCTAATATTCGCGCTAACAAAAGTAACACTGAAAAAGTGACAGTCGTTCGCACAATCATTTCCCAGAAACTATAATCTTCTAAGTTCATATTTGATAGTCCCCTCTTTTCGACTTCATAGGACTTCATTATTTCCTAAATCACAAGCACTTATTCAAGTTAAAAGGATTGTCCTACTTGTAAAAGAGGGTTCCGATTAATGAAATCCAAACAATTCCACTGAAGTTACATACCATAGAGGTAGGGGGGCATTTCATTTGAGTGATCATCATTTCCATCAGCATAAGAATTCAAAATATACCCTACATGACTTATTAAAAGGGAAGGATCTTGACATCATTGCTGCCTCCCTTCTACTTCTGGGAAAGTTGAGAGTAGAATCAGTTCAGTTATTTCGTGATTCCCCCACAATTAGCGTTACCTTAATCGGACAATATCAAAGTGTAAAAGACGACAAATCGGAGAATATGGCTAATTTCTTAGATGAAAATGGCGATATGACACTTGATGAGGTGTTTGAAGCTCTAAGTAAACGAATGAATAAAAAAAGGACGTGAACCATTTGAGTAATAGTTATAATCAAAAGAAATTTAAGTTTGATGGTGTGGAATTTGTTAATGGTCTCTTACTCGTCATTTTCATCTCCCTACTCCTCTTTGGTTCTACAAAACTCCCTGATGAACCGTTAATTACTACCACCTTTTTATGAACAACAAAGAAATAGCCCTCTCCTCCAAAAGAGGAAGAGGGCTATTTTACATCTATTATAAAGTTCCAAACGTAATAATTGGAGAGTGTGCCTTGTTACTGTTTATGGTTAATAAGCTCGTCATTGTCCCAACACAAATCACCGTGATAAAAGACAATAAAAACGAACTATCCGTAATAATAAAAGTACCCGAGAAAACGATCAAGACATCAATCAAAAAAATAACCATTCCAGGATTTATCTTTGCATAACTGGCGATAATTTGGCCAAGCAAATCAGTCCCCCCAATGCTTATATCAAAGCGTAGCATCAGTCCAATTCCAGCCCCTACAAATAAACCACCCAATATTGCACTGGTCATTGGATTTTGATCCAAAATAAATCCGAGCGCCCGCAATGGGTGGTAAGTCAAATCCACTATGAAGGAAGAAAAAATCATGCCATGAATACTGTTGTATAAGAAAGATCGATTATAAAACCAAGCAAGAATTAACACCGGAATACTCAACATCAAGACCATTAAGCCCACTTGGAACCCTGTTAAATAGTGTAGGATTAAACCCATTCCAAAAGTTCCACCATCTAACAGCTCATGATTAATTAAAAAAACATTTACACCAGTTGCCATTAAAAGACTTCCCACAATAATCGATATTGATTTATGTATAAATGGCAATCGTATTCCACCTCTTTATAATCACATTACTAAATGTATATGCTGGTCATTAAAGAATATTTTAAATATCCCCTTTGCTGTCTTTCATAGCCCAACGTCTAAGTCATGAAGCGTGTCAGTTCCCTATTAAATTTTTTCATCTCACAGTAGAACAAGCCGTGCCCACTATAATAAAAAGGAATCAATTCCGATTCTTTTATTTCTGCATGCAACAATTCGGCGAATACAAATGGACAAACTTTGTCTTGCTTTCCATGAAAAATGGCAGTTGGCACATGAATATTAGCTAAATCTTGGCGCAAATCTTCATCTCTAAGTGAAGCGAGACACATGGCTGTCGCATGACCTGAAGCAGCTAAACCTAAACTTTGAAACCAATCCACAAAACTTTCCCTTAGATATCGAGTAAAAAAGATATCCCCAAAATCAGCAACCATCTGTGGACGATTCGTGTATGTATCTTGAATCAATTTATTTACTTCTTCTTTCGTTTTTCCATACGGATAATCTGGACTTTGAGTAAATACAGGTGCCGCTGCTCCAAAAAGAGCAAGTTTTGAAATTTTATGTCCTGCATGTCGAGACATATACCTAATGGCAATGGCTCCACCCATTGAGTGACCTGCTAATATCACATCTTCCAACCCTAATGCATCAATAACAGCAAGAATATCATCAGCCATCCGGTCGTAGCTATAGCCATTCCATGGACGATCTGAATCCCCAAAGCCTCGGAAATCCATTCCAATACAACGAAACCCCATTTGTGGAAGTTGATTGAACTGATATTCAAACATCTTGTGATTGGCTGGCCATCCATGCAAAAACAATACTGGCTTACCGTTTCCCGGATCTATGTCCTCAACAAATATCTGCACATCTTGTTCAACAGTTATGTAGTAGCCGATTTACCTTCCTCCTGAATCATTTTTTCTTACTACATC
Source organism: Paenisporosarcina macmurdoensis (assembly GCF_042658845.1). Taxonomy (NCBI): domain Bacteria; kingdom Bacillati; phylum Bacillota; class Bacilli; order Caryophanales; family Caryophanaceae; genus Paenisporosarcina; species Paenisporosarcina macmurdoensis. The sequence continues at coordinate 106,003 of NZ_JBHSRI010000006.1, read as the reverse complement.
CTATGTCCATTTGATTCTTGCCATTCAACTATGTCTTTACGAGGGTATCGATTCGATTGACGCAGTCGTTCACAAATGAACACACTTAGAACTGGAGCTGTGACCATCCGCAGATAACAAGGCTCGACAAAAGTCAGTTTACACATGAATTTCCCAGCGAGCGAAACTTCGTCGATTCTCGTGATTATCTCCACCCAAAATAACCAAAGCAAAAAACAAGACGATTCACCTTCATAAGAAGATGAATCGTCTTGTTTTTTGGCTCATTCATAGGGTAGGTGCTGACCAAAAATAGTAAATTTACATAAGAGAAGAGTAACCATAGTAGCCTGGTGATTTAAGCTACGGTGGACGCTTTTCGCGGGCACGGCATCAATCAACTATAGATGGCAACTACGATTATAGGTTGGTTCTAACTCTAGCTTAACTTAGAATCATTTATTCGTGTCTTCGCAAGAAGCATTTGAAATTGTTGTTGGTTACTACTCACTTCGTGGATTGTAGTGGAAGGCGGCGACTCCGGCGGGATCAGCGGGACAGGTGAGACCCCGCAGATCGCGAAGCGACCGAGGAGGCTCACTGCCCGCCCCGCGGAAAGCGTCCGCTTGAAACGGAAATCAACAATATTAATGAATCAATCTTTTGTCCCTGAACCACTGGATTTATGGAACTAAAATTATATTTCTTATCTACTAAAAAAGCCCCCAACCAAAATGGTTGAGGGCCTTGAAATGTATATAGATTAACGTTTTGAGAACTGAGGTGCACGACGAGCACCTTTAAGACCTGGTTTTTTACGTTCTTTCATGCGTGAATCACGAGTTAACAATCCTGCAGATTTCAATGCTGGACGGAAATCAGGATCTACATGAAGTAGTGCACGAGCAATACCATGACGGATTGCGCCTGCTTGACCTGTGTATCCACCACCATTTACGTTTACATGGATATCATAGCTGCCTAAAGTTTCAGTAGCTACTAATGGTTGTTTGATGATTGAGCGTAAAGTTTCAAATGGAACATAATCTTCTACGTCACGTTTGTTGATAATGATATTACCTTCGCCCGGTACTAAACGTACGCGTGCAGTTGAACTTTTACGACGACCTGTGCCGATATATTGAACTTGTGCCAAGGGTGTATCCTCCTCTTTAACTTTAATATTTATCCGCGAAGTTCATAAACTTCTGGTAATTGTGCTGCATGTGGATGTTCTGATCCAGCGTATACATTAAGTTTTGTGAATGTTTGACGACCTAAAGAGTTTTTAGGAAGCATCCCTTTGATTGCTAATTCAAGCATTCTTGTAGGGTAGTTTGTACGCATTTCTAATGCTGTACGTTTTTTCAATCCACCTGGGAACATTGTATGACGGTAGTAAATTTTGTCTGTCAATTTTTTACCAGTCAAATGAATTTTCTCAGCATTGATGATGATCACGTGATCACCTGTGTCAACGTGTGGTGTGAATGTTGGTTTGTTTTTACCACGTAAGATTGCAGCTACTTCAGATGCTAAACGACCAAGTGTTTGGCCTTCCGCGTCTACTACTAACCATTTACGCTCTACTTCGTGACCTTTAGCCATGAATGTTGTACGCATGTATTTTGTCCTCCTAATTCGTTCTAATATTAGTTAAAATTCTTCTATATCATCATCAACAACAAGTTTCGGGGCTTATTGTGGGGTTAATGAAATACCATGTGTCATCATATAACGCCACGGATAAAAAGTCAAGGAATTATTTCAAAACACCAGGACGTGTTGCTTCATTCAGCATAATACACCGATTCTAAGTATAAACCTTGCGCTGGAGCCGTTTTTCCGGCTCTTTTTCGGTCCATAGCTGAGAGGATGTGTGCCATGTCAGACGCTTCTCGCTTGCCGATGCCTACTTCCCATAAATTCCCCGCAATAATTCGGACCATATTGTATAAAAAACCGTCACCTTCAATGACCATATGAAGTTCTCCTTGTTCATTTTCCAGCAATTCTAGACGCTTTATATGTCGAACTCGATCAACTACTTCAGTTCGTGCTGAACAAAAACTTGTAAAATCATGTACGCCTAAAAACGCTTGTGCTGCTTCTCTCATGAGATTAACGTTAGGTTTAACTCCTGGTATATATACGACGTAATGACGCTTAAAAGGGCTCTCAACGTCTTCTAATCCCCATTTGTATCGATACACTTTACCAGTTGTCCCATATCTCGCGTGAAACTCACTCGAAACTTCTTCAACAGAGACCACACGAATATCTCCAGGCAACTGTGCATTGAGTGCTTTTTGCCAACGGTTAAGCGGAAATTGAAGGTCCGTATCAAAATGAATAACTTGTCCAGTTGCGTGGACTCCAGCATCCGTTCGACCGCTCGCAACGACTTTCACAATTGTTCCTTTGTGCATATTAGTTAGTACTTTCTCTAACTCAAGTTGAACAGTTCGTTCATTCGGCTGTACTTGGTAGCCGGCAAAACCAAATCCATCATACATGATTGTTACTTTTAAACGTTTCACTAACGTTCCCTCCAGTTTTACGATCGCAACAACCAAAGAACCACTGTCACAGCTCCTAACAATAGTAGGACCGTAGAATCTCGCCAATCCCATTTCAATTGACGATAACGCGTTCGACCTTCTCCGCCACGATAGCCACGTACTTCCATCGCCACAGCTAAATCTTCAGCACGTTTAAAGGCACTGACAAACAATGGGATTAACAAGGGAACGACCGCTTTAATTCGTTCTTTTATGGACCCTGTACTAATATCTGATCCACGTGCCATTTGAGCTTTCATAATTTTATCTGTTTCATCCATTAATGTTGGAATAAAGCGCAACGAAATTGACATCATTAATGCAAGTTCATGGACAGGTAATTTAAATCGTTTAAAGGGATTTAATAATACCTCCAAGCCATCTGTAATAGATATCGGTGAAGTCGTTAACGTTAATATAGATGTGATAAAGACCAACACTAAAAAGCGTATAGCTATGAAAATACCTAGTTTTAACCCTTCCTCGTACACTTCGATAAATTGCCATTTAAACAATAGATCTCCTTCTTTAGTAAAGAAGATGTGTAATAAGAAAGTAAACACCAGTAAAAACAAAATAGGCTTTAATCCATTAACCAAGAAATACAAACGAATACGTGAAAATAACACCGTTACAAATGTGAACGCTAATAACAAAGCATATGTCAGCGCATTATTTGCTAAAAAGACCACTGCAATAAATAAGAACACAAATGTTAGTTTTGAGCGAGGGTCTAATTTATGAATGAATGAATCCCCTGGAATATAACGACCAAAAATCATTTTCTCCATCATATAGACTCACGCTCCCCTTGAACAACGCGAGCTATTTCTTCAGCCAACTGTTCCTCGGTTACGCATAGCTTTGGTAATGGATAGCCAAGCAAAGCTTCAAATTCACGTTGAAAACGTACGACACGAGGTGCAGCTAGTCGAAATTCTGCAAGTCTCTCTTCATTTCCAAAAATATCGATGGGATCTCCGCTTAATACGCATTGTCCTTCATGCATAATGGCGACACGATCCGCGTAACGCGCGGCATCTTCCATGGAATGAGTGACTAAAATTGTCGTCAATCCTTTATCCACATGTAGCTTATGAAATAAATCCATGATTTCTAGACGTCCACGAGGGTCTAGACCGGCCGTAGGTTCATCTAGTACTAGTACGCTTGGTTCCATAGCCAAAACGCCTGCAATGGCCACTCTACGCATTTGACCACCTGACAAGTCAAACGGTGATTTATGCAGCACGTCTTCAGGTAAACCTAATTGTTCAACTAAAACGCGCGCACGTTTCTCAGCCTCTTCTTTAGAGACACCAAAGTTTAAAGGGCCAAACATAATATCTTTTAATACCGTCTCATCAAATAATTGATGTTCAGGGAATTGGAAGACAATACCGATTTTTTGACGTACCGGCTTTAAGTTTTTCACTTTCTTACCAGCCTGAATCGCCAAATCCCCAATAATGACCGTGCCCTCAGAAGGTTTTAACAGTGCATTTAAGTGTTGCAGCAAAGTGGATTTACCCGAACCAGTATGACCAATAATTGCGTGGTATGAACCTGACGGAATATGTAAGTTCACATCGACTAGTGCACGTTTTTCAAAAGGTGTATCTTTCGCATAGGCATATCCTACTTGTTGAAGTTTGATGTCCATATATCTTTCACCAACTCTTGCTCTGACATATGCGTATCTTTTAAGCTCACTCCATTAGTTAACAACAGGTTGCTCATCTTTAAAGCGAACGGTAAATCTAAACCGAGTGCAACTAACTCTTCTCCACGCGAAAAGATCTCGGCAGGTGTGCCTTCCGCATATTTACGGCCAGCATTCATGACAAGAATTCGATCAGCAAGCAATGCCTCTTCTAAATCATGTGTAATAGACAACACCGTTAAATGTGTTTCTTCACGTAATCGATGAACCGTTGATAATACTTCTTCTCGTCCCTGCGGATCAAGCATCGAGGTTGCCTCATCCAATATTAATATTCTTGGCTTTAATGCAAGCGCCCCAGCAATAGCTACACGTTGCTTTTGACCACCAGATAAATGATGTGGTTCACTATTTAAAAACTTCTCCATTTTCACTTGGCTAAGTGACTCATGGACACGTACTACCATATCTTCAAACGGAATCCCGTTATTTTCCAAAGCAAAAGCGACATCATCTTGGACGGTTGCTCCGACAAATTGATTGTCTGGATTTTGAAAAACCATGCCCATTTGTGAACGAATGTCCCATAAATTTTCTTCATTAAGCGTTTCACCAAGAACTCGCACTTCCCCACCTTGAGGAAATAAAAGACCATTCATGAGTTTCGCCATTGTGGATTTACCCGAACCATTATGACCAACGATTGCAATCCACTCGCCATCGTTAACAGAAAAAGAGATTTGGTCTAGTGCTTTACGCGTCTCCGGTTCTTCCGGTGTATAACTATAGGTAACATCACGTAATGATAAGATTTCGTTCATAAAACATTTACCTCCTCTAACTCAGCTCTATCTCCACTCAACTCTAACTCATCTATTTGTTATTTTACGATATTACAAAAACACAGTATACACCAACAAAGGTGTATACTGATGTCTTTTTTTATATAGGATCCGCATATTTACTATGTTGCATCAGTGAAATAAAATAAAAAAGCGCGCACCTCATTCAGAGAAATGCGCTCTTCTATGTCTGTATCGTATTCGGTTGCTCAGACCGTATACGTGAATGAGGTGCGTAGAGCTAGACGAGTCGCTGCCAAAGGCCCGCTCATTGTAACGCTCTGCTTTTCATTATGTCGTATAAATCTTTTGTAAAAAAAGAGGGCGGCTACTAACCTAGAACCCTCTTCAAATTTTGTTGAATTAAACTAATTCAATTATTACTACTGGTGCTCCGTCTCCACGACGAGGTCCCATTTTCATAATACGTGTATATCCGCCTTGACGATCAGCGTAGCGTGGTGCTACATCATCAAACAATTTTTGCAAAGCATAAATTGTTGATTCATTGCCTTCTTCATCAGTAGCTGTTACTAGTTCACGACGAATATATGCTGCAGCTTGACGACGTGCATGCAAATCTCCACGTTTACCTAATGTAATCATTTTCTCACAAACTGAACGCACTTCTTTCGCACGAGCTTCAGTCGTTTGAATACGTTCGTTGATGATCAAGTCAGTTGTTAAGTCACGCAACATCGCTTTACGTTGAGAACTTGTACGACCAAGTTTTCTGTAACCCATAGATGTTTACCTCCTTTGTTGAATATTAATCTTGCTTTATCAAAAAAGTCGCTTAGTCTTCTTTGCGTAATCCTAAGCCTAGCTCATCTAACTTCGCTCTAACTTCTTCTAGTGATTTACGTCCAAGGTTACGAACTTTCATCATATCGTCTTCTGACTTATTAGCTAACTCAAGTACCGTATTGATACCCGCGCGCTTCAAGCAGTTATAAGAACGAACAGAAAGATCAAGCTCTTCGATTGTCATCTCCAACACTTTTTCTTTTTGATCTTCTTCTTTTTCGACCATGATTTCAGCAGTTTGTGCCTCATCAGTCATCCCAACAAAAATGTTTAGATGCTCAGTTAAAATTTTCGCTCCAAGCGAAATCGCCTCTTTGGGACCGATGCTGCCATCTGTCCACACATCTAGAGAAAGTTTATCGAAATTAGTCATTTGACCAACACGAGTATTCTCTACTTGGAAATTGACGCGTGAAACTGGAGTATAAATAGAGTCAATTGGGATCACGCCGATAGGAAGATCCTCACGTTTGTTTTGATCAGCAGGAGTGTAACCGCGGCCGCGTTGTGCATACATACGCATACGCAAATGACCATTTTTACCGATTGTTGCAATATAGAGATCAGGATTTAAAATTTCTACATCACTGTCATGTGTAATGTCAGCAGCTGTAACCTGTCCATCACCTTTAATATCAATCTCGATGACTTTTTCTTCATCAGAGTAGATTTTTAGAGCTAATTTCTTCACATTCATAATAACTGAAGCAACATCTTCAACTACGCCCTCTATAGTAGAGAATTCGTGAAGAACGCCATCAATTTGAATAGAAGTTACTGCAGCTCCTGGTAAAGAAGACAAAAGTATACGACGTAGGGAATTACCTAATGTGTTTCCATATCCACGCTCAAGCGGTTCTACAACAAACTTGCCAAATTTGGCACCTTCGCTGATCTCAACCGTTTCAATCTTTGGTTTTTCAATTTCGATCATTCAAATATACCCTCCTTCAAAACATCGAATGTATAGGTTCGTTCCATCAGAAATCGATAGGTACTAGACTTATCGGTGATTGCACAACTCAGTTTGTACAAGAAATGATGTTCTCAATCATTTGATTGAGAGGCACCTATTACACGCGACGACGTTTTGGTGGTCGGCATCCGTTATGTGGAACTGGAGTTACATCTTTAATAGCTGTAACATCAAGACCTGCAGCTTGAAGTGCACGAATTGCAGCTTCACGACCTGCACCAGGACCTTTAACCGTTACTTCTAACGTCTTCAAACCATGTTCAACAGATGACTTAGCAGCTGCTTCGGCAGCCAATTGCGCAGCAAATGGCGTCGATTTACGAGATCCTTTAAAACCAAGTGAACCAGCACTTGACCAAGATACTGCATTTCCTTGCATATCTGTAATTGTTACAATTGTGTTATTGAATGTAGAGCGGATGTGAGCAATACCAGATTCGATATTCTTTTTCACACGACGCTTACGTGTTTGTTGTTTACGTGCCATGTTAGGAAGAAACCTCCTTTACGTATTATTTTTTCTTGTTAGCAACAGTTTTACGAGGACCTTTACGCGTACGCGCATTGTTCTTCGTATTTTGACCGCGAACAGGTAAACCTCTACGATGACGGATACCACGGAATGAACCGATTTCCATCAATCGTTTGATATTTAATGATACTTCACGGCGAAGATCTCCTTCAACCTTGAAAGCACCGATTGCTTCACGAATTTTGTTTAATTCGTCTTCTGTAAGATCACGAACGCGTGCTTCTTCAGAAACTCCTGCAACTGCAAGAGCTTTTTGTGCAGTAGTTTTACCAATACCGAAAATATATGTTAATGAAATAACAACGCGTTTATCGCGCGGAATGTCAACACCAGCAATACGAGCCATGTGTGTCGTGCACCTCCTTCAAATTAGCCTTGTTTTTGTTTATGTTTAGGATTTTCACAGATTACCATTACTTTACCGCGTCTGCGAATAACTTTACATTTTTCGCAGATCGGTTTCACAGATGGTCTTACTTTCATCTAACCCAACCTCCTTAGTGGTCCGGAGTGCAAAAGATTATTTAAAACGGTATGTGATACGTCCGCGAGTTAAATCGTAAGGAGAAAGTTCAATTGTGACTTTATCTCCAGGTAGGATGCGGATAAAATGCATACGGATTTTGCCCGAAACATGAGCAAGAATCGTGTGACCATTTTCCAATTCTACCTTAAACATCGCGTTGGGCAAAGTCTCAACAACTGTTCCTTCGACTTCAATTACATCGTCTTTCGCCATCAACCCTGTCTCCCTTCTGTATAAAAAATCAGGTCTCATCAGCAAATCAAACGGCATGTTCCGCAAATCAAATCCGCAATGGACTCTTTTCGTTTCAACATAGGTTTGCTTTGCATGAGAGATGTTCGAAAGACACTCGTCAGGCTTCGCTTCTGGCAACCTACGGAGTAGACTGACCGGGGTGAACCTGTCTCCCTCATGTAAACACGAACGCTCGGAATGTCTTGGATGAGTTCCACCATATCCGTTACACAGATGCTTCCACGAAACCCATTATACCTCGTCGGAAGTAGAAATGCACGAAAGGACAAAGGGATCCTCTTAAACGCGACACTTGCTATTTCGTTCTACGTATAGCGGGCATAATTTGCTTTTGCAGCTCTCGAAAAAAAATTCGTTTACAAGCTTGCCGCTAGATTCAGCTGCGTTTGCTCTCTAAAAGAGCATTTAAATCAGCAAATACCTTATGAATGTCTTGCTGACCGTTAATATTTGTTAACACACCTTTGTCGCCATAATAGTCGAGTAGAGGTTGTGTTTGTTTCATATTTACTTCCAGACGGTTAGTGACCGTTTCCGGATTATCATCCGCGCGCTGGTAAAGCTCGCCTCCATCTTTGTCACAAACACCATCTACTTGAGGTGGGTTGAAGACTAAATGATACGCAGTGCCACAAACTTTACAGATGCGACGCCCCGTTAGGCGCTTAATCAATTCTTCTTGCTCAACTTGAATATTTAAAACGTGTTCTACGTTTTTGTTCAGATCAGCCAATAGCGCATCAAGTGCCGCCGCTTGAGGAACTGTACGTGGAAACCCGTCTAATAAAAATCCGTTATCGCAATCAGATTTGCTTAATCTTTCACGAACGATTCCGATCGTTACTTCATCAGGTACTAATGCACCCTCATCCATAAACGATTTGGCTTTTAGGCCAAGATCCGTGCCGCCTTTTATAGCTGCTCGGAACATGTCGCCTGTAGAAATATGAGGGATTGCGTACTTCTCAACAATTTTATCTGCTTGAGTGCCTTTACCTGCACCCGGCAAACCCATTAAAACGATATTCATACGTTTTGCCCCCTGCATAATTTGCAGGTTAAAAGGAACGAAGACGTCCCTCAAAACCAAACTTTATTTCATGAAACCTTTGTAATGACGTTTCACTAGTTGTGCTTCTAGCTGTTTCATCGTTTCCAGTGCAACACCGACAACGATTAGTAAGCTTGTTCCACCGATTTGAGCAGAAGCTGGAAGACCAGCGAAGTTAATGAACAAAATCGGCATGATTGCAACTAATGCTAGGAAGATCGCACCCACGAAAGTTAAACGATACAAAACAGTTGTTAAATAGTCTTGTGTGTTTTTCCCTGGACGAATTCCCGGAATATAAGCACCTTGTTTTTTCAGATTATCTGCAACGTTTTCAGGATTCACTTGAATGAACGCATAGAAATACGTAAATGCAATGATTAACGCAACATAGATGAGCATGCCCACCGGTTTCGAATAATCAAATGTGTTCTGAATAAAATCCGTTACATTATTCTGTCCAAAGAAAGTAGAAAGTGTTTGAGGCGTAATAATAAATGCAACCGCAAAGATTACTGGGATTACTCCCGCAGCATTCACTTTTAACGGTAAGTGTGTTTGTTGTCCGCCAGTAGCACCGCGGCCAGCAACACGTTTTGCGTACTGAATTGGAATTTTACGCAACGCTTGTTGAACGTAAATAACTCCCACAGTAACGGCAATTATCGCTAAAACTAGAAGTACCATAATACCAATACGGATGAATAAATCATCACCAGCGCCATCTAATTGTTGTGCATAGATTTGGTTAGCAGCCCCTGGAATCGCAGCAACGATACCTGCAAAGATGATAATGGAAATCCCATTACCAACACCTTTAGCAGTGATCTGCTCAGATAACCAAAGAAGGAACGCAGTTCCGCCTGTTAACACAATAGCTATAACAATATACGTTGAAATGCCATCAGCTTTAATTAAAGAGCCGTCATACATACGGTTAAACCCGTAAGACATCGCCATCGCTTGGATGAACGCCAACACAATTGTGAAGTAACGTGTGAACTGAGCAAGTTTACGTCTTCCGACTTCACCTTGTTTTGCCCACTCCGTAAACTTCGGTACAACATCCATTTGCAACAATTGTACAATGATAGATGCCGTGATGTACGGCATGATTCCCATTGCTAAAATCGAAAAGTTAGCAAGAGCACCGCCACCAAATGTATTTAAGAAACCAATCAAACTAAATTGGTCTGTAGCTTGCAACACTTGTGCGTCAACGTTTGGTACCGGGATGAATGTCCCGATACGAAAAACGATCAACATTAACAAAGTAAAAATGATTTTATTTCTTATATCTCTAACGCGCATAAAGTTGGAGATTGTCTGAAACATTAAACCACCTCTGTTTGTCCGCCCGCAGCTTCAATAGCTTCTTTAGCAGAAGCAGAGAATTTGTGAGCTTTCACAGTAAGCTTTTTGTCAAGAGTTCCGTTACTCAGAATCTTGATTCCAGCTTTTTCGCTGCTCACATAACCTGTTTCAATAAGCAATGCAGGTGTTACCTCCGTGCCCTCTTCGAAACGGTTAAGTGTATCAAGATTAACAATAGCGTAAACTTTACGATTAATGTTCGTAAAGCCACGTTTTGGTAAACGTCTGAATAATGGGTTTTGACCGCCTTCAAATCCTGGACGAACACCGCCGCCAGAACGAGCGTTTTGACCTTTATGACCTTTACCTGCAGTTTTACCATTACCAGAACCAATCCCGCGACCTTTACGTTTACGGTTTGAACGAGATCCTTCTGCTGGTTTTAACTCATGCAATTTCATATGGGTGGCACCTCCTTAATCTAAAATACTAATTATAGTTCCTTTACAGAAACTAAATGAGCTACTTTCTCAACCATCCCACGGATAGCTACGTTGTCAGCATGCTCAACAGTTTGATGCATTTTACGTAAACCAAGAGCTTCTACAGTTTTGCGTTGACCAGGTTTAGTCCCGATTACACTTCTAGTGAGGGTAACTTGTAATTTTGCCATTGTCATTTCCCTCCCTTAACCTAATAACTCTTTAACTGACTTGCCGCGCAATTTAGCAACATCCTCAGCACGTTTTAGACCAGTTAAACCGTTGATTGTAGCACGTACCATGTTGATCGGTGTGTTAGAACCAAGAGATTTAGAAAGAATATCAGTAATACCAGCTAGCTCAAGTACAGCACGAACTGGACCACCAGCGATAACGCCGGTACCAGGAGCAGCAGGTTTAATTAAAATTTCACCAGCGCCAAAGTTACCGATAATTAAATGTGGAGTTGTACCACGTACCATAGGCACTTCGATCAGGTTTTTCTTCGCATCTTCAATTGCTTTGCGGATAGCATCTGGTACTTCTTGTGCTTTACCAGTACCGAATCCTACGTGGCCATTCTTGTCACCAACAACAACCAATGCAGTGAAGCGGAAACGACGTCCACCTTTTACAACTTTAGCTACGCGGTTAATTGTTACTACGCGTTCTTCAAGTTCAAGTTTGTTTGGATCAATGTGACGCATGAAATGTGTCCCTCCTTCTTATTAAAATTCTAGGCCATTTTCGCGAGCAGCTTCAGCTATAGCTTTTACGCGACCATGATATAAGTAACCGCCACGGTCGAAAACAACAACTTTAATGTTATTTTCAGAAGCGCGTTTAGCGATTGTTTCGCCAATTACTGTAGCAGACTCTAAGTTACCAGTACCATCGAAATCTTTTTCCATAGTAGAAGCACTTACAAGTGTTACACCAGCAGTATCGTCGATTAATTGCGCATATAAATGTTTATTAGAACGGAATACATTTAAACGAGGACGTTCAGCTGTACCCGTGATTTTAGAACGTACACGTGCATGACGTTTTTTACGAACTTGATTTTTATCTTGTTTCGTAATCACAGAGGTCACTCCTTTCTAATGCTTAGGCAGCATTATTTACCTGTTTTACCTTCTTTACGACGAACTACTTCGCCTTCATAACGAATACCTTTGCCTTTATACGGCTCTGGTGGACGAATTTGACGAACATTTGATGCTAATGCACCTACGCGTTCTTTGTCAATTCCTTTGATGATGATTTTAGTATTTGTAGGAACTTCTACTACTAAACCATTCTCAGGAGTGAATTCTACTGGATGTGAGAAACCTACGTTCAATACAAGTTTTTCTCCTTGTAAAGAAGCACGGTAACCAACTCCAACTAATTCAAGACTACGTTCGAACCCTTTAGAAACACCTTCAACCATGTTTGCAAGCAAAGCACGAGTTGTACCGTGAATCGTACGGTGATCTTTTGAATCAGAAGGACGTGTTAATGTAACAACGTTTTCTTCTTTTTCGATTTTAATATCTGCATTAAAAGTACGAGTAAGCTCGCCTTTTGGACCTTTTACAGTAACATCGTTGTTCTTACCAATAGTTACAGTAACGTCAGCAGGAACCTCAATTGGTTTTTTACCTACACGAGACATTTATTGCACCTCCATTCGATTGTTGCTTTTTACCAAACGTAAGCTACGATTTCGCCGCCAACTTGTTTAGCGCGTGCTTCTTTATCTGTTAATAGACCGTTAGAAGTTGAAACTAAAGCAATTCCAAGGCCATTTAATACTCTTGGTACTTCATTTGTCTTCGCATACACACGAAGACCAGGTTTAGAAATACGTTTCAAACCAGTAATAACGCGTTCGTTGTTTTGACCGTATTTCAAGAAGATACGAATGATACCTTGTTTGCTATCTTCAACGTATTCTACGTCACGAACAAAACCTTCACGTTTAAGGATCTCAGCGATCTCTTTTTTCATGTTTGATGCAGGTAACTCTAACTTTTCGTGGCGAACCATGTTCGCGTTACGAATACGTGTAAGCATATCTGCAATCGGATCTGTCATTGTCATTACATTAACCTCCTTCCCAGTTTAGGGGATTACCAGCTGGCTTTTTTCACGCCAGGAATTTGTCCTTTGTAAGCAAGCTCACGGAAACAAATACGGCAAAGTTTAAATTTACGTAAGACCGAATGCGGACGACCGCAACGTTCACAACGTGTGTAAGCTTGTACATTATGCTTTGGCGTGCGCTTTTGTTTAGCGATCATTGATTTTTTAGCCACGTTTACGCCTCCCTTATGTTTACTTTTGGAACGGCATTCCGAATTGTGATAATAACTCACGAGCTTCTTCGTCAGAGTTCGCAGTTGTTACAATTACGATATCCATACCGCGTACTTTTGACACTTTATCGTAGTCGATTTCAGGGAAGATCAATTGTTCTTTCACACCTAATGTGTAGTTACCGCGACCGTCGAATGCTTTTTTAGAAACACCGCGGAAATCACGTACACGTGGAAGAGAGATTGCAATTAATTTGTCCAAGAAGTCGTACATACGCTCACCGCGTAATGTTACTTTACAGCCGATTGGCATACCTTCACGAAGACGGAAGCCTGCTATAGATTTCTTAGCTTTAGTTACAACAGGTTTTTGACCTGTAATGATTGTTAATTCTTCAACAGCTGCATCTAGTGCTTTAGTGTTTTGAACAGCATCACCAACACCCATGTTGATTACGATTTTGTTCACTTGTGGCACTTGCATAACTGATTTGTATTCAAACTTGCTCATTAGAGCAGGAGAAACTTCCTTAAGAAATTTTTCTTTTAGGCGGTTCATGTGTGTACCTCCCTTCTTCTTTTACTTATTTATCTATTGTTTCGCCTGATTTTTTTGCAACACGAACTTTTTTGCCATCTTCCACTTTGTAACTTACGCGAGTCGGCTCGCCTGATTTAGGGTCGATTAACATAACGTTCGATACGTGAATTGATGCCTCTTGGCTTACAATTCCACCTTGTGGATTTGCCTGGTTTGGTTTCATATGCTTTTTCACCAGATTCAAACCTTCAACTACTACGCGGTCTGTTTTTGGGAATGAAGCAATGATTGTACCAGTTTTGCCTTTTGCTTTACCTGAGATCACCATAACTTTGTCGCCTTTTTTAACATGCATTCTGTCGCACCTCCTTGTTTAGCACTTTCACCTTAATTAAAGAACTTCCGGAGCTAAAGATACGATTTTCATGAAGCTATTGTCACGTAATTCACGTGCAACAGGTCCGAAAATACGAGTTCCGCGCGGGCCTTTATCGTCCTTGATAATAACGCATGCGTTTTCATCAAATTTGATATAAGTTCCGTCTTTACGGCGTACACCGCTTTTAGTGCGAACGATAACGGCTTTAACGACGTCACCTTTCTTGACAACGCCACCTGGTGTTGCTTTCTTAACTGTACACACGACTACATCGCCGATGTTAGCAGTTTTACGACCAGAACCACCAAGCACTTTAATTGTTAAAACTTCACGTGCACCTGAGTTGTCAGCAACTTTCATACGACTCTCTTGTTGGATCACTTAGGTAACCTCCTCTCGGAATATGGTCTGTTCCGAACTATATTATTTAAATTACTACCGCTTTTTCTACAACTTCCATAAGACGGAAGCGTTTTGTAGCAGACAACGGACGAGTTTCCATGATACGAACTACGTCGCCTAATTTAGCTTCGTTTAGCTCATCATGCGCCTTGAACTTTTTAGAGTATTTAACACGCTTACCGTAAAGTTTATGCTTTTTATATGTTTCAATCATAACAGTTACAGTTTTGTCCATTTTATCTGAAACAACACGGCCCGTGTATACTTTGCGTTGGTTACGCTCAGTCATGCTCGAAAACCTCCTTTATCAGTTATTTGCACTGATTTCTCTTTCACGAATCACAGTTTTCATACGCGCAATAGCTTTACGTACTTGGCTAATGCGTGCTGTGTTTTCTAATTGACCAGTCGCTAATTGGAAGCGAAGGTTAAAAAGCTCTTCTTTCAGTGATTTCACTTTTTGTTCGATTTCTGCAGTGGTAAGGTCACGGAGTTCATTAGCTTTCATTAGATTCACCACCAATTTCTTCACGTTTAATGATTTTACATTTCACAGGAAGCTTATGTGCTGCAAGTCGAAGTGCTTCACGTGCTACCTCTTCAGTGACACCCGCAATTTCGAACATTACTTTTCCTGGTTTAACTACTGCTACCCATCCCTCAGGAGAACCTTTACCAGAACCCATTCGAACTTCTAGAGGCTTTTTAGTATAAGGTTTATGTGGGAAAATTTTAATCCAAACTTTACCGCCACGTTTCATGTAACGTGTCATCGCAATACGAGATGCTTCGATCTGACGGTTAGTAATCCAGCTAGCTTCAACAGCTTGTAAGCCGAATTCACCAAAAGTTACTTCTTTACCGCCTTTTGCTTCTCCGCGCATTTTTCCACGGTGTTCGCGACGATATTTAACGCGTTTAGGCATTAACATATTATTTGCCTCCTTCCACAGATTTCTTCTTAACTGGAAGGACTTCACCACGATAGATCCAAACTTTAACACCAAGCTTACCATAAGTTGTGTCAGCTTCAGCATGTGCATAATCAATGTCAGCACGTAAAGTATGAAGTGGTACAGTTCCTTCACTGTAGTGCTCAGCACGCGCAATATCAGCGCCGCCTAGACGTCCAGATACTTGAGTTTTAATACCTTTAGCGCCAGAACGCATTGTACGTTGTAGTGATTGTTTTTGTGCACGACGGAAAGATACACGATTTTCTAATTGACGAGCAATGTTCTCAGCAACTAATTTCGCATCTAGATCCGGACGTTTAATTTCCACAATGTTAATGTGGACACGCTTGCCAGTAGTTGCATTGAGGTTTTTACGTAGTGCTTCCACTTCCGTACCACCTTTACCAATAACCATACCTGGTTTAGCAGTGTGAATAGTAACGTTAACACGGTTTGCAGCGCGCTCGATTTCAACTTTAGAAACAGATGCTTCTTTCAAACGTGTTTCGATATATCCACGAATTTTTAAATCTTCATGAAGGAATGTCGCATAGTCTTTTTCTGCATACCATTTTGACTCCCAATCACGAATAATGCCTATACGCAATCCTATTGGATGTACTTTTTGACCCACGAATTATCCCTCCTTCTTCTCAGTTACCACGATTGTAATGTGGCTTGTGCGCTTGTTAATTGCACTTGCACGCCCCATAGCACGTGGACGGAAACGTTTTAATGTTGGACCTTCATCAACAAAAACTTCAGAAATAACTAGTTTATTCATATCTAAATCTAAGTTGTGCTCAGCATTTGCAACCGCAGATTTCAATAGTTTTTCAACTACTGGTGATGCGGCCTTTGGTGTAAGGCGCAAAATCGCAACTGCTTCACCGATTTGCTTGCCTCGGATTAAATCAACGACTAATCGTACTTTACGAGGGGCAATACGCACTGTTCTAAGAATAGCTTTAGCTTGCATTAGGATATCCTCCTCTCAATTAGCGTTTTGTTTTTTTATCGTCATTGCCGTGGCCTCTATAAGCACGTGTAGGTGCGAATTCGCCCAATTTATGTCCTACCATATCTTCAGTCACATATACAGGAACGTGTTTACGTCCATCATATACTGCGATCGTTAATCCGATAAAAGTCGGGAATATTGTTGAACGGCGAGACCAGGTTTTGATCACTTGTTTTTTCTCAGAATCCTTTTGTGCGTCAACCTTCTTCATTAGATGGTCATCAACAAAAGGTCCTTTTTTCAAGCTACGGCCCATTTTGGAACCTCCCTCAGTGATATCGCTACGGCTCTTCGTGCGAACCGCAGATGAATCACTTTATTTTTTAGCGCTACTACGACGAACGATAAATTTGTCTGACTTGTTTTTCTTTTTACGAGTTTTGTAACCAAGAGTTGGTTTACCCCACGGAGTCATTGGAGACTTACGTCCGATTGGAGATTTACCTTCACCACCACCGTGTGGATGGTCGTTCGGGTTCATTACAGATCCACGTACAGTTGGGCGTTTACCTAACCAACGATTACGACCTGCTTTACCAATGTTGATTAATTCGTGTTGTTCATTACCAACTTGACCAATTGTAGCACGGCAAGTTCCTAAGATCATACGAACCTCACCAGATTGAAGACGAATAATTACATACTTGTCTTCTTTACCTAGTATTTGAGCAGAAGTACCAGCAGAACGGACTAATTGTCCACCTTTACCTGGCTTCATTTCAATGTTATGGATTGTAGAACCCATAGGAATGTTTTGTAATGGTAAAGCGTTACCCGGTTTGATATCAGCTTCAGGACCTGACATAATCATTACGCCAACTTCTAATCCTTTTGCTGCTAGGATGTAACGTTTTTCACCATCAACATAATTGATTAATGCGATGTTTGCAGAGCGGTTTGGATCGTACTCAATAGTAGCAACGCGTCCTGGAATGCCATCTTTATTTCGTTTGAAATCGATAACACGATATTGACGCTTATGGCCGCCACCTTGATGACGAACAGTTAACTTACCTTGGTTATTACGGCCGCCTTTACGTTTGACAGGTTGAAGCAATGATTTCTCAGGCTTGTTAGTCGTGATTTCAGCGAAATCCGAAGATGTCATGTTACGTCGACCGTTGGAGGTAGGTTTGTACTTTTTAATCGCCATGTTTATTCCCTCCTTCTTATTAGTTCAATTTGAATCCTGTATGGATTAAACCTCGAATAATTCGATGTCTTTACTTTCAGCAGTTAATTTAACAATAGCTTTACGGCGCTTGTTAGTATATCCACCAAATTTACCAACGCGTTTGAATTTCCCTTTGTAGTTCATGATGTTAACTTTCTCAACATCTACTCCAAAGATTTCTTCGATTGCGTGTTTAACTTGAGTTTTGTTGGCGCGAGTGTCCACTAAGAAAGTGTACTTTTTCTCTTCCATTACTTCAGAAGAACGCTCGGTAATGACCGGACGTTTAATAATATCACGTGCTTCCATTATCCTAGCACCTCCTCGATTTTCTCTACTGCAGCTTTTGTCACAACAATTTTGTCATGTCCAAGTAAGTCAAGAACATTAATGCCTGTTGCTGATACTACTGATACTCCTGGGATGTTACGAGCAGATTTTGCTACGTTTTCATCAAGTTCAGCAATAACGAACAAAGCTTTTTTCTCGATTGAAAGGTCTTTCAACACTTTCAAGAAATCTTTTGTTTTTGGTGTATCGAAGATTAAGCTTTCAAGAACGATGAAGTTCTGTTCTAACACTTTCGCAGAAAGAGCTGAACGAAGAGCTAAGCGACGAACCTTTTTCGGTAGTTTGTAGCTATAGCTACGTGGAACTGGACCGAAAACAACACCACCACCACGCCATTGTGGAGAGCGAATCGAACCTTGACGAGCACGACCTGTTCCTTTTTGTTTCCATGGCTTACGACCACCACCAGCAACTTCAGAACGGTTTTTAACTTTATGATTACCTTGACGTAGTGAAGCTCGTTGAGAGATTACTGCATCAAATAATACATTATTGTTTGGAGCGATTCCGAAAACCGCATCGTTTAATTCGATTTCACCAACAGATGAACCTGTTTGGTTAAGTAAAGATACCTTTGGCATTCCTGTTTCCTCCTTTCTCTATTTATTAGTTAGCTTTGATAGCAGTTTTTACTACTACTAATGCTTTACGAGAACCAGGAACATTACCTTTAACAAGTAGCAAGTTACGATCAGCATCAACTTTTACGATTTCTAAGTTTTGGATCGTCACCATAGTGCCACCCATTTGACCAGGTAATTTCTTTTGTTTGAATACGCGGTTCGGAGCAACAGGCCCCATTGAACCAGGACGACGGTGGTAACGAGATCCGTGGGCCATAGGTCCACGAGATTGGTTGTGGCGTTTAATAACACCTTGGAAACCTTTACCTTTTGTTACGCCTGAAACATCCACTATATCGCCTTCTGTGAAACTTTCAACCTTGACTTCTTGACCAACTTCGTACTCAGCTATGTTCAAGCCGCGGAATTCACGGATGAAGCGCTTAGGAGTAGTGCTTGCTTTTGCTACATGTCCTTTTGCTGGTTTGTTAGAAAGCTTTTCACGCTTATCTTCAAAACCTAACTGGATTGATTCGTAGCCGTCTGTTTCAACTGATTTCTTTTGAAGCACTATGTTTGGAGAAGCTTCAATTACAGTTACAGGGATTAAGTCACCGTTCTCAGCAAATACTTGCGTCATACCGATTTTTCTACCTAAGATTCCTTTGGTCATTTGTCACACCTCCTACATTAATTGTTTGTTCATTTCTATTTGTCGTTTACCATTAAAGTTTGATTTCAATGTCAACGCCAGATGGTAAGTCAAGCTTCATTAACGCATCAACAGTTTGTGGTGTTGGGTTAACGATATCGATCAGACGTTTATGCGTACGCATTTCGAATTGTTCACGAGAATCTTTGTACTTGTGAACTGCACGAAGAATTGTGTACACAGACTTCTCAGTTGGAAGTGGAATCGGACCTGATACACTTGCACCTGAACGTTTCGCAGTTTCCACAATTTTTTCAGCAGATTGATCAAGAATTCGATGATCATACGCTTTCAAACGGATACGAATTTTTTGTTTTGCCATAATTTTCCCTCCTTTTCGCCTATTTACTAGACATTCTCAACGAAAATTTTCCAACATCCCGCCATGGCAAAGCGGCCGGGTGTGTCGGTAACCTCTCGCATCATCGCAGTCAGATAAAGACCAACTTCAATATTATACATAAATAAAAAGAATAACGCAAGTGGTTGCACGAAATTCTTTTTAATGCTTTCTTATTGTATGATGAATCCTATTTTCTTTCAAGTGATTGGGTAATAGTCCGAACATTAAGTTCTTACTTTATAACACCATGATAGCAATCCAACCGAATACTAGTAACGGAATATTGAAATGTAAGAACGTCGGAACGCACGTATCCCAGATATGATTGTGTTGTCCGTCGACGTTTAATCCTGATGTTGGACCTAACGTACTGTCTGAAGCTGGCGAGCCTGCATCACCCAGTGCACCTGCAGTTCCTATTAAAGCAATAATTGCTAGTGTACTAAATTCAAACTCAACAGCTAACGGGACGAATATCGCAGCGATAATTGGAATCGTTGCAAATGATGATCCAATTCCCATTGTAATGAACAAACCAATCACAAGCATAAGCATTGCAGCTAACGCTTTATTTCCTTCTAATAGAGACGAAGCACTTCCAACAAGCGATTCAATATCTCCTGTCGCTTGAATCACGGAAGCAAAACCATTTGCTGTAATCATGACAAAACCGATGAACGCCATCAAACGCATTCCTTCTGTTAATAGGAGATCTGCTTCTTTCCATTTAAGAGCTCCTGTAACATATAACGTTAAGATTCCAGCGAGTGCACCCATAATCATCGACTCAGTTTGAATTTGAGCAACCAGTGCGGCAATAAGTGAGAGAACCGTAAAGAAAATGATTTTTTTATTGACGTTGGTTACGGTTGTTTCTTCTATTATAATATCTCGCGTATACTCTCTTGGTTTTCTATACGAGATGAAGACAGCAATTAAAAGACCCATAACAAGACCAGCAGTTGGAATCAACATCGCATAAGGAATGTCTGCCATATCAATCGCAAGGCCAGCCGCTTCCATTTGTGTAGCAATAATTTCTTGAAAGATAAAACCAAAGCCATAAGGTAATAAAATATATGGAGCCGTCAAACCAAATGTTAATACAGTTGCAATGAGACGACGATCCAGCTTAAGTAAATTCATCACATGAAGGATTGGTGGTACGAGTAATGGAATAAAGGCAATGTGAATCGGAATTAGATTTTGAGAAAATACAGCCATTAGTAATAATGATAAGATGATGAGCGTTTTTGCCAATCCTGTTTTTTCTGTGTCTCCATCCTTTTTAATCAGTTTAAGTATGCTTGACACTAGAAGTTCTGGGATACCGGTTTTTGAAATCGCCACTGCGAATCCTCCGAGTAAAGCATAACTCAGGGCGATTGAAGCACCGCCTCCTAAGCCATCTGTAAAAGCTGTGATGGTATCAGACATTGACAACCCGCCAGCTAACCCACCCGTGATCGCTCCAATCAGTAGAGCAAATACCACGTTAACACGTAGTAAGCTAAGTACCAACATTACTACAACCGCAATTATTACCGCGTTCATATATATCTATCTCCTTTAGTTTGCTAATACGTTAAAGTACACAACCTAAATTAACAAATCACTAAATCGATGTCAATAGGTTTGACTAAAGCACGAAAAGTCTGAAAAATATAAAGTGTACCTACTGCTGAACGTATAGTACTTCTTCTTATAGTTGATTTCCTATGCGTGAATCTATACTACTTCTATTTACATTAATTCTTCCCTACACAAGAGAAAGCCTAGAAATAAAAGGATACACGAACAGGTTTGCAGTACGCTTAGGATGCTTAACCCACTGCACAATAATCTAGAGAATAAAAAGGATGGGCTTGTGACTACGTCACTCGCCCCTTTATTTCGGGAGATTATCCTGCGGCGGGTGTACATCCTTCGCTCCCTTACAACCTGGAAACAAACCGTAATTTGGTCTCGTTTAACTAAAGAATAGAGGATTTCTTTACATAGATGTTCGACCGAAGATACTACTTCTGTCTCATCCTGCTCCTTATATCTTCAAGATATAAGTGGCAGACGTTGAGTGAAATTTAATTTAAGTATGTATCACTATAACTACAAACTGAATCCTTGATAGTGCGCAAATTATATAAAAAAACAAAAGAGAACATTTGCGCCTAGCGTGCCGCATGAGCGTGAAGAATGAGACCCACAAGTATGTGGTTTTCATACTTGTTGGCTCATACGGAACAAGCGGCCAGCGCAAATGTACGATTAACCACAGCGTCGTTTTACAGAACCTAAAAAATACCCTTCGCTTTGCCGGCGAAGGGTATTAATTATTAAAATGAACTTGCCACAACTATACCCGTTGCAGTTTTACGGCACTCATCCAATTTGCTGATGTCATAATTGCCTCCACTAACAATAATTCCTGTACTAGTGGATGTGCTTGGGAGGTGATGATGAAGAGCAACTGCCACCGCAGCAGCTCCTGCACCTTCAACTAGCATTTTTTCGCGTTCTAACATAAAGAGTATAGATGAGGCGATTTCCTCTTCAGTCACCGTAATCACGTCATCCACATAAGATTGTATGATCTTTGTCGTTAGCTTACCTGGCACTCTTACATTGATGCCTTCTGCCATGGTTGATAAGAACATATTCGATACATAGTTGGTGTCACGGAAAATCGATGCAATCGGAGAAGTCACTTGAGCCTGAACGCCAATGACCCGCACAGAAGGCCGGATTAATTTTACCGCAAGTGCCGTCCCCGCAAGCAAGCCTCCCCCTCCTGTCGGAACAATGATGGTATCGAGGTCTGGACATTGCTGCAACATTTCCATTGCTACCGTCGCTTGGCCTTCAATAATTGCCAAGTCATCAAAAGGATGGACGAAAGTTGCTCCAGTTACTAGTTGTTGTTTTTTTGAAGCTGCATAGGCTTCATCAAAATTATTGCCAACAAGACGAACGTCTGCCCCATACTGGCGTGTTGCCATCACTTTTGCTTGTGGAGTTGTTTCAGGCATAAAGATAGTTACTGGTATGCCTTTTTCTCTACACGCGAGTGCCACGCCTTGCGCGTGATTTCCCGCTGAAGCAGCAATGATTCCTTTTGCGCATTCTTCTTCTGATAATTGACTAATTTTATTGAACGCTCCACGGACTTTGAAAGAACCTGTTTTCTGTAGATTTTCAAGTTTCAAATATACTTTACTGCCCGTGATGTTGTTCAATGTGCTTGATTGTTTACATGGCGTACGGTGGACAATCGTTGTTAGTTTTTCAAAAGCGTTGTATATTCCTTCGGTTCCATAGTAATCCCCAATACATCCATCTCCTTTTAACGTTATTTACATTTGCTGTGTTTTTTGCTCGTAGTCCGTGATATACGCATCATACTTGAACGTTAATGCGATTTCATCCCAACCATTTAGCAGCATATCTTTCCAGTAAGGATCGATTGTAAATTCATAGCGTGCACCATCTTGTCCTGCAACGGTCTGCTCTTCCAAGTTTACGACCAACTTATAGTCCTGAACTTTTCCTTTGCTAATAAGTTCATCCACTTGGAATCCCTGCAGTCGAATCGGCAGAATCCCATTCTTCACACAATTATTATAAAAAATATCTGCAAAGCTTGGTGCAATGACTACATTAAATCCGTAATCTTGAATCGCCCAAGGTGCATGTTCGCGTGAGGAGCCGCAACCGAAATTTTCCTGAGCCACTAAAATCTCTGACCCTTTATACTTCGAATCATTAAGAACAAAGTCTTCTACACGTTTTCCGTCCGAATGGAAGCGCCAATGATGGAATAAATACTGACCAAAACCAGTGCGTTCGATACGCTTCAAAAATTCCTTTGAAATGATTTGATCTGTGTCTACATTTTTTCGATCAAGTGGTGTCATGATGCTTACAATTTTATTAATTGGCTTCATTTGTATGCCCCCTCATTCGTCTAATTCATGATGATGGCACTACTTCACGTATATACGACCGAATGTCTGTGAAATGTCCTTCTATAGCCGCAGCTGCCGCCATGACAGGACTGACCAGATGTGTCATTGAACCCGCTCCTTGGCGTCCTTCAAAGTTTCTGTTGGAAGTGGAAGCGCAGCGTTCACCCGCAGGAACCGCATCATCATTCATGGCAAGGCACATACTGCAACCCGTTTCACGCCATTCAAATCCAGCCGCAAGAAATATTTTATCCAAGCCTTCCTCTTCCGCTGCTCGTTTTACAGATGCGGAACCTGGAACGACGATAGCTGTTACAGTAGAATGTACTTGTTTACCTTCCACGACCTTACTTGCTGCCTGCAAGTCTCCTAACCGAGCATTGGTACATGAGCCAATAAAGACATGTTGAATAGCTATTGAAGACATCGGCGTACCTTCTTCAAGATTCATATAGGCAAGCGCTTGATGCAATGCTTCACGATCTGCAAGGCTTTCAAAATCAGCTGCAAACGGCACATGTCCGCTAATACCAGTACCCATTGAAGGATTAGTACCCCATGTGACAAATGGGGATATTTCATCACAATGAATGCTCAACGATACATCGTATGTCGCGTCCGAATCGCTTGCAAGTGATAACCAATACGTTGCTTCTTTATCAAAATCAGCACCTTGTGGAACATGTCTTCGTCCTCTTAAGTACTCCACTGTTTTTTCATCCGGACTAATTAGCCCCGCGCGAGCCCCGGCTTCAATAGACATATTACAAATCGTCATGCGTTGTTCCATCGTTAAGTTGCGGATGGCTTCACCCGTGTACTCCACAATGTGACCTGTTCCCATATCAATACCGAACTTAGCAATAATCGCCAGAATGACATCCTTTGCCGTTACACCGAAACCAAGTTGCCCATCAATGCGTATCTCCATCGTCTTGGGTTTAGATTGCCAAAGGGTTTGAGTGGATAGTACATGCTCCACTTCACTCGTCCCGATACCGAATGCTAATGCGCCAAATGCCCCGTGAGTGGACGTATGGCTGTCCCCACAGACAATGGTTTTACCTGGTTGGGTCAATCCAAGCTCAGGTCCAATCACGTGAACGATTCCTTGATCTGGATGATTGATTCCAGCAAGTGGTACACCGAACTCTTCGCAATTGTCCTGAAGGGTAGTAATCTGTTTAAGGGCAATCGGATCTTTAATGGTTTCACGGTTTCTCGTTGGCACGTTGTGGTCCATTGTCGCAAAGCACAAATCTGGTCGGCGAACCTTTCGATTATTGAGACGTAAGCCCTCAAACGCTTGAGGAGAAGTAACTTCGTGCAATAAATGAAGATCAATATATAGGAGATCCGGCTTTCCCTGTTCTTCGTAAACTATATGTTGTTCCCATATCTTTTCAATAATCGTTTTTTGCATGAGTTCTCCTCCATTCACCTAAACATAGGAATACATAATGTGTTCAGATACAAATTCTCTCTCAAGTTCTTCAATGACTTTCGTGACGAAAGTTTCAGTAGGGACAACTCGTTTGCCACCTGCAGACAAGTCACCTGTGCAATATCCATCGTTTAACACGCTTAACACAGCTTCTTCAATTGCCATTGCTTCCGAGTGTAGACCAAAAGAATGTTTTAACATCATCGCTGCAGACAAAATCGCTCCACAAGGATTCGCTTTGTTATGTCCAGCGATATCTGGTGCAGAACCATGTACTGGCTCATACATTCCAAAGCCGTCCGAGCGAATGCTGGCAGAAGGCAACATGCCGAGTGATCCTGTAATCACGGACGCTTCATCGCTCAAAATATCTCCAAACATATTTTCAGTAACGATTACGTCAAATGTACGTGGATTGGTAATCAGCTTCATAGCTGCAGAATCAACAAGCATATGCTCCACTTCGATATCAGGATAGGCTTGCTTGCGTTCTTCCACAACTTCACGCCATAACTTGCTCGTTTCAAGCACATTGGCTTTGTCGATAGACGTTACTTTCCCTCTTCGTGTACGAGCGATTTCAAACGCTTGATTAACTACACGCTCAATTTCTTCTCTTGTATAGACCAGCGTATCAACTGCCGACTTATCAGAGCGCCTTTTTGGTTCACCGAAATACAATCCACTCGTTAATTCCCGTACAATCACCATATCTACATCTCTGGCTACATCTTCTTTTAAAGGCGATGAGCTTAAAAGTGAAGGAATTGCTTTTACTGGACGAATATTTGCGAACAAATCAAAGTGCTTACGGATGTTCAACAATCCTTTTTCAGGGCGTAAATGAGAAGGTTGTTGATCCCATTTAGACCCTCCGACCGCACCTAAGAGGATCGCGTCACTCGCGTCACAAACCTCAAGTGTTTCTTGAGGAAGCGGATTACCATAGTTATCTACCGCTTCACCCCCGATTGCCGCGTGCTTTAAATGGAAAGTATGACCATATCGCATGGCAATCGTTTGTAGCACCTTAACCGCCGCTCTAGTAACTTCTGGTCCGATCCCGTCTCCAGGTAATACCGCTATCGTTTTTTCCATTTTAAATTCCTCCTGTTCCTATTTTTTACCCAGCCACTACTTCTACTTTTTGCCCTACTTTTACTAGTTGGCGATTGACTGCGTTTAAGTAGGCTTTTGCCGAAGCTTCTAGTACATCTTGTGCGACATCACGCCCGGTAACCGACTCTCCGTTATAGCTTAAGTTGATAACCGCTTCACCTAATGCATCTCGCCCTTTACCAACGGAAGATACTCGATAATCCAAAATATGAACTTTACCTTTGACGATTCGTTCCAATGTGTTGAATATCGCTTCAACTGAGCCTGCTCCAATGGCGGCTTCAGTAATTAATTCACCAGTAGGTTGATACGCAGATACTGTCGCTGTAGGAATATTCTGCGTACTGTACTGCACTTGCACACTAGCCAATTCATAGACAGGTGTATGGTTGTCGTTAATTTGCTGATCTGTCAGTAAGATAAATAGATCGTCTTGCACGATTTCTTTTTTGCTATCTGCCAGCTTTTTAAATTCGGCAAATGCTTTATTCAATTTCTCATCACTCAACTCAAAGCCCATTTTAATGGCCCGGTCTTTGAAAGCATGTCTACCAGAATGTTTACCCAGCACTAACTCAGTACTCGCATCTCCTATCAATGCCGGAGTGATAATTTCATAAGTCAATGGATTCTTCAGCATGCCATCTTGATGAATACCAGATTCATGAGCGAATGCATTTTTCCCGACTATCGCTTTGTTTGACTGAATAAAACTACCAGTCAATTGGCTAACTAACTGACTCGTACGCTTGATCTCTTGAAGATTTACAGAAGTATTAATGCCGTATAGTTGTTTGCGGATATGCAAAGCGACGACAATTTCTTCTAACGCAACGTTTCCTGCACGTTCTCCGATGCCGTTTATGGTACCTTCAATTTGATCTGCACCATTTTCTATGGCTGCCAATGTATTAGCAGTCGCCATCCCCAGGTCATCGTGACAATGAGCAGACAATTTCACTTTCTCAATACCCTGTACATTCTCTTTCATATATCTGAACATCGCACCATACTCACTTGGTGTCGCGTAGCCCACCGTATCTGGTAAATTAATTGTTGTTGCACCCGCTTGAATCACTTTCTGAATAATATAAGCCAAAAATTCTGGATCCGAACGGGAAGCATCTTCCGCTGACCACTGAACAAGAGGAAAGAACTGACGAGCATATTTGACTGAATCGACCGCAATTTCTACCACTTGTTCCGGTGTTTTCAACAGTTTGTGTTCCATATGAATAGGTGAAGTAGCCAAGAAAATATGGATATGAGGCTGCTCCGCTCCTTTTAACGCTTCCCATGCTCGATCAATATCACTTTTCACTGATCGAGCAAGTCCTGTCACGATTGAATTTTTTACAGTGCCAGCAATTCGCTGCACCGCTTCGAAATCACCGGTTGAAGCAGCTGGAAACCCAGCCTCAATAATCGTTGCACCAAAACGTTCAAGCTGACGAGCGATTTCAATTTTCTCTGCAGTATTTAAGTTAATCCCTGCCGACTGTTCTCCATCCCTAAGCGTCGTATCAAAAATATCAAGTTCTCGCACTTGCGACCACCTCTTTTACTTTAGGTTTCCCTTCGTTGATAAATGGCATCATCGAGCGAAGTTCACGTCCCACTACTTCGATTTGGTGAGCTTCTTCCGCTTTTTCAATCGCGCTAAATTCGGGACGATTCAATTGATTTTCAAGCAACCATCCTTTTGCAAATTTCCCTGTTTGAATGTCGCTGAGAATATCCTTCATGCGTGCTTTAGTACCTTCATCAACAACTCGTGGTCCTGAAACAAAGTCCCCCCACTGTGCAGTATCTGAAATGGATGAACGCATGCCTGACATTCCACCTTCATACATCAAATCTACAATTAATTTTAATTCGTGCATGCATTCAAAGTAAGCAAGTTCCGGCTGATATCCTGCTTCCACAAGCGTTTCAAAACCTGCCTTCACAAGAGAAGTTAACCCACCGCACAGTACTGCTTGTTCTCCGAATAAATCGGTTTCCGTTTCTTCTTTAAACGTCGTTTCCAAAACTCCAGCACGAGTACTGCCAATTCCTTTTGCATAAGCAAGTGCTACATCTTGTGCTTGGCCAGAAACGTCTTGGTGAATCGCGATTAGAGCAGGAACTCCGGCTCCAGCTTCAAATGTCCGACGAACAAGATGTCCGGGTCCTTTTGGTGCTACTAAAAATACATCGACATTTTCAGGAGCCACAATCTGGTTGAAATGAACGTTAAAACCGTGAGCAAAAACTAGCGATTTCCCAGCAGTAAGCCCTGGTTTGATATCTTCGTTATAAACTTGTGTCTGACGTTCATCTGGAACGAGCATCATGATGACATCTGCCACCTTCGCTGCTTCTGCTGCTGATGTAACGTGCAAACCGTCTACTGTGGCTTGATCAAAAGATTTTCCAGGTCGTACGCCTACTACCACATTAAATCCTGAATCATTTAGATTTTGTGCATGTGCATGACCTTGAGATCCATAACCGATGATTGCGATTGTTTGACCCTTCAATACCTGTTCGTTTACGTCTTGGTTATAATACATTTTTGCCATTTTAATTCCTCCTCGGGTTTTTTGGGTTTTATTAAATTGATAATTTTTCTGTCTGTGATTTTTGCGTCTCCCGGACAAATGCTGACACGCCTGATCTAGTTATTTCCTTAATGCCATATGGTTTCATTAAATCAATGAACGCTTCAATCTTTTCTGGATGGCCAATCACTTGAAATGTCGTAATATTTTTGCTCATATCCACGACTGTCGCTCGAAATGGTTCAACAATGCTATAAATTTCATTTCTGACGGATGGTGGAGTGACTACTTTGATCAGTGCCAATTCCCTTATGACAATCGCTTTATCTGTTATGTCATTAACTTTGATGACATCAATTTGTTTCTGCAGTTGCTTCAGTAGCTGCTCTAGCTTCCCTTCATCTTCAACATTGACCACAAACGTCATTTTGGACATTCCTGGCTGTTCAGTGTGACCTACTGAAATACTTTCAATATTGAACTGCCTTTTCATTAAAAGTCCTGTAACGCGGTTCATTACGCCACTTTGATTGATTACCGTAGCTGTTATAATCCGTTTCACTCGCCATTCACTCCAATCATTTCATTCAACCCTCTCCCTGGTGCGACCATCGGATAGACGTTTTCCATTTGCGTCACTCGACAATCAATTAGCACAGGTTCATTTGAATTAATGGCTTCTGCAAACACTCTTTCTGCTTCTTCCATCGTTTCAACTTTGTATCCTTGAATATCATAAGCCTGTGCCAGTTTCACAAAGTCTGGTTGAACATGTAGTAGAGATTGTGAATATCGTTCTTCGTAGAAGGTCTCCTGCCACTGTCTCACCATACCGAGACACCGATTGTTTAAAATGATAATTTTCACTGGCAGACGTAATTCCTGCAACAACGATAATTCCTGCAAGGTCATTTGAAATCCTGCGTCCCCTACGATGGAGATTACTTTAGAATTTGGCTTCGCAAGTTGTGCCCCAATTGCAGCTGGGAAGCCAAAGCCCATTGTTCCGAGCCCCCCTGACGTTACCCAATTGTGCGGATGATTAAATGAATAGTATTGAGCTGCCCACATTTGATGCTGGCCAACGTCTGTCGTGACGATGGCATCTCCATTCGTTAATCGGTGGATCAATTCAATTGCTTGCTGAGGAAGAATTCCTCGTTGCTTATCAGCTTTATAGTAAAGTGGATATTTCTCTGTGTTATCTGATAAAGTTTCCAGCCATTGTCCTGTATCTGGCCCTTCAAAAGTTTGATTTAATAACGCCTGCAATGCTTCTTTAGCATCCGCCACAATCGGGATGGCAGTTGGGACGTTCTTGCCGATTTCAGCAGGATCGATGTCAATATGAATGACTAATGCGTTTGGTGCAAAATGAGCAAGATTGCCAGTCAAGCGATCATCGAAACGAGCTCCTATATTTATTAACACATCGCATTCGCAGATTGCTGTATTAGCTGTATAGGTTCCGTGCATTCCGGCCATTCCGAGAAACAGTTTGTGGTTTCCCTCGATACTTCCTAGCCCAAGTAATGTGTTGGTCACCGGAATCTGATAGCGTTCCACAAATTCTTTCAATTCGTCCGTGGCTTTGGCAATTAGGATACCTGCACCTGCTAGGATGAGTGGTTTTTTGGATTTAGTTAATACTTGTAATGCTTTTTGGATTTGAAGGTAGTTTGGAGTCCGAGTTGGTTGGTAACCGGGCAAATACACTTTCTCATCCTCGACTGCGTTTGTTAGGAACACCTCAGCTGAAATATCTTTCGGTATATCTACCACGACAGGTCCTGGTCGTCCTGTGGAAGCAATGTAGAATGCCTCCTTGATGATTCGCGGCAAGTCTTGTATATCCTTTACTTGATAATTATGTTTTGTAATGGGCTGCGTAATTCCTACAATGTCAGCTTCCTGGAAAGCATCCGTTCCAATCACTGAGGTTGCAACCTGTCCTGTAATAACCACTAACGGCAGTGAATCAAGCATGGCATCAGCAATTCCTGTCACCAGGTTTGTTGCACCTGGTCCCGATGTCGCGATTACAACTCCTGTTTTTCCTGAGACTCGCGCATAACCTTCAGCAGCGTGTATCGCACCTTGCTCATGTCTCGCAAG
Source organism: Paenisporosarcina macmurdoensis (assembly GCF_042658845.1). Classification (NCBI taxonomy): domain Bacteria; kingdom Bacillati; phylum Bacillota; class Bacilli; order Caryophanales; family Caryophanaceae; genus Paenisporosarcina; species Paenisporosarcina macmurdoensis. The sequence continues at coordinate 75,090 of NZ_JBHSRI010000006.1, read as the reverse complement.
CACATGACGGATCGGATTTTTATGAATAGCATCATAAATCGGTAGCACTGCTCCTCCTGGGTAGCCAAAAATCAAATCGACACCTTGCTGTTTTAATGACTGAATCAAGACATCCGCGCCTCTGAATTCCAGTTTCTGTTGGGTTGCATCTGTTACCTTCATGCTTACATTCAATCCGTCCGCCTCCTTTTAATAGTTCTAGTGAATAAAAAAATAAAAAAGCTTTTTCATCCCTACACAAAGAAACATGTTCTTTGTATAGGGATGAAAAAGCTTCATGGTACCACCCTATTTCACTGCGTATTCGCAGCCTCATGGACAAGCAGTGCTTATCCGTTGATAACGATAACCTATTGGTGCAGATTACCGGGAGAGCCTAAACGGTATATACCTTTCAGCACTCCACTCAGAGGGGATGTCGCAAATGGGTGTATTACCGGCTTCCACCTATACCGGCTCTCTGGGAATACACATTCCACTTGCTTTAACCTCGTCATTGATTTTCATAATATGGTTTTGTAGTAAATCAATTTCAGAAATACTTTTCAAAAATTTATCTGGATGCGTTATTCTATTGCCGAGATTCTAAATATATGACAGTGTATGATAATCTTTATTCTCTTCTCTCAGTTCCATGAAAATGTACAACTAATCGTTCTTGGTCGTTAATTAGTTCTAATCTCAAAGCAATAAATTTCTCAAATTCTCAACTTGGTAAAAGTAAATTGTTGCTATCGTAACGCCTATTAAATTCCCTGTCAATCGGCACTTTCTCACTTGTCAGTCTATTTTGACTATTACTAAATTTTGTATGCGTTTCCATTGTTATTAGATTAACGTTTGCAAGAAACCAAACAATTTCAAAATATATTTTCACGAATTATAAAAACAAACGGAAATCAAGGAGGTCATTCTTCTGTATTTTTTTAAGAATCGACCTCTACCTTTGAAATAAAAACAGTAAAACATAAGAAATATTCCCTTTGCTGTATTAGGTGCGTTGATATTTCCTGCTATTCTTTTTGTTCAAGAAGGCAATTTATTATTTGGTTTGATTGGTGCCATCGCCGCTTTTGTGTTCGCGTTTGCTGGAGCTAATGTAATACTCGTGGTTATGAGTTCAATTGCAGTATTAGCTTTTTATAGGTTGATATTGTTCCTTATACACCACAGCTACTCATGAACAAATTTTAATCCATATGAACCTAAAATTTACACAATAAAAAATTATCTGGATAGTTTTCCTATCATGCGAGTGGCTCATTCGCCACTCGTTTTTTTGTTGTAGCTCCATTCTTCTCATCAAAAAAAGTGAATGGCCATTTAGCCACCCACTGTTAAGAGAACTTTGGAAAATTGATGAAAGCCCCCATAGCGCGGACCTTTCCCGAAAG